>NZ_LT607413.1:2400000-3065000 GCF_900091495.1 Micromonospora echinospora
GGTGATCTGCTCGCGTAGCCGGTCGGCGGCCTGATCGGCGGTGGCTTCGCGTGCGGTGATCAGGTCGAGGATTACGGCGAGGTTCACCGGTGTCGCCAGGACGGTGTGCTGGTGCCGGTCAGCCGGCGCACGATGGTGACCATCGACGCCCACAACGTTCGTGACACGGCCGATTCTGGGCGGCTCTCGTACTCGCGCACGAGCCGGCGGTGCAGCATCAACGTGCCGTAGGTCTGCTCGACGATCCACCGCTTGCGTACTGGCACGAACCCGGGTCGGGTGTCGGATCGTTTGACGACCTCGACGTCGACCCCGAGGACGGAGCCGTGCAGCGCGAGGTCCTGCTTGAACCCGGCGTCGACCCACGCCCGGGTGACCGTCGGGGCGCGCTCGACGACTGTGTCGAGCAGTCGGATGCCGATGGCGTTGTCGGTGACCGAGGCGGCGGTCACCACGACCGCGATGACCAGACCGAGGGTGTCCACGGCCAGGGCGCGCTTGCGGCCGGACACCTTCTTGCCGGCGTCCTTGCCGGTCGTGGCGGCCGGGACATGGTTCGCCGCCCGGACCGACTGGCTGTCCAACACGACCGCGGTCGGATCCTCGGTCCGGCCGGCCTTCTCCCTGGCCTGGCAGCGCAGCAGATCATGGATCGCCTGGTCGGTGCCGTCGTCCCGCCACAGGGCGAAGTAGTAGTAGGTCGCGGACTTCGGCGGCAGGTCGTGCGGCAGGTACGCCCACTGACAGCCGGTCCGGTTCTGGTAGAGGATCGCGTTCACGATCTCCCGCAGGTCGTAGTCACCCTGATGCCCCGAGACCGAGACCCGCTTGGCCTTCCACGCCCGCAGGAACGGCCCGATCAACGCCCACTGCGCGTCGGTGACATCGCTGGGGTACGGCTTCCGATCACCCATGAACGGCCTAACGCCACTACCGCCCGACGGTCACGACCAGGATTCACATTCCCCGACATCGAGAGACCGCTATCCGTGGCGAACCCGCTGAAGGACCCTCAACCGGACGCAAAGCATAGATCAAATCAAAAGCCCTCGAACCGGCCTCTGAGGATGCGCGGCAACACCCGATGCCTCACCCTCACCCGCGACGGCGACCACCTCACCGCCACCGACGCGATCCTCTGCGGCTTCGTGCCCATGCAAGGCGCCGGCGCCGACCCCGTGACCCGGCGGTCGCTGCGCGGCGACGACGTGACCCTGCGCATCGACGACCCCGAGACTCGATTCCTCAACCTCGACGCCCTGACCCCCGCGCTGGACGGTCCCCGGGTCGATGCCTGGTCCAGGGTGACCATCCCACCCGCGACGCCGTTCGAGTCACTGCACCTCTGGCTGGCCAGCCAACCCCACCCCTACGGCCTCCTCGCCGTCGACCGCGACCGTGCTGCGGACATGGACCCGCAGAACTGGGTTTCCTGCCCCGCACTTCTCAAAGGCGACAGCATCGCCTACCTCACCATTCGCCAGCTCGACGACACCACCTGGGAGTTCGGTGCCCGTGGCTACGGACCCGACGCCGCACCGCTAACCCGGCACGTTGTCGACCTCATCATCGACTGGGACCGGGACCACCGCAACCAGCCTGGCCCGGACATCAGGGTGTATCCCGCCGGCGTCGCCATCCCGCCCACCGACCGACCACAACTGCTCGTTCCCCGCCACCACACCACCACCGCGATCACCTGGACCGCCGGAGATCACCGGTGACCACCACCGAGCCGACACTCGTCGTCGTTCGCGGAAACTCCGGTAGCGGGAAGACGACCGCCGCCCGGGAGGCCCGCCGACGCTACGGCCGTGGGATCGCACTCCTGGAACAGGACCACCTGCGTCGGATCGTGCTGCGCGAACACGACAGCTCACATATCCACCCGGTCGCTCCGGCGTTCATCACCGCGACCGCCCGCACCGCCCTCGACCTCGGCTACCACGTCATCCTCGAAGGCATCCTGCACACCGAACGGTACGCCCCCGTCCTGCACCAGCTCATCGACAACCATCCCGGACCGGCCGCCGTGTTCTACCTGGATGTGTCCTTCGACGAGACCGTCCGCCGCCACCTCAACCGGGACGAGCCTATTCCCGTCACCCCCGACGAGATGCGCGCCTGGTACACCCACCGCGACCTGCTCGGCATCCCGGGTGAGACCGTCATCGGCGAGGACAGCACCTTCGAACAGACCGTCACCACGATCCTGCACACCAGCGGCCTCACCAGCGCGACACCCCAGACGCCCTGCCCACGGCGCTGCCGGCACTGCGCCCGCAAATCCGAGCAGTCCGCCGCTGCGGCGGCTTCCTTGACACCGCCTGCGGACGTCGCCGCACCGAAGCCGTGACAACCCAGACACCCACTGCCCAGCCGTGAGGCGCCACGCAGACCGGCGGGCGCGCTGCACTGTCATCGAGGTCGTCACCCCCGGCGGTGATTGTCCGGTGGGACCCGACCCTGCGGAGGCTGGCCGGAGGACGACGAGTAGGACCCTCGGCCCCTCGCTGAGGAGGGACTAACGCTGCTGACGGCCCGGTTGCCGTTCGGCTTCCGGCCGCCAGCAGCACTCCGTCTCCGGCTGGGCCGGGGGTAATTCCCCGGAATTGCCTCCGGTCCGGCCTGCCTGGCTGATGCCTCCATAACTGATCTTATCGAGGCGTGGATTGTCGGCCCGGCTCCGTACTCTCAGGGGCTCGCGGGCAGACGCCCGACGGCAACCCCTCAACCTGTGGAGGACAGCAAGGTGGGACGGGACCTGTGGGAGTACGAGCAGGACGAGGAACTCGACCGCGTCCTTGGACAAACCACCGGCCTGCTCGCCCAGCGCGGAGACGAACAAGCCGTCGCGCTGCTGGTCGACGTGAGCGCCATGAGCATCGCCAGGACCGACGAGGTGATACGGGTCGAGCGCATCTACGACGAGTGGATCGAGGGCTCCCTGGAGAAGACGACCTACCGCCGGGTTGCCGTCTTCGACGTCGAGGACCACATCCTTCCCCGGTTCACCGACGAGGTGTGCCAGCGCATCGCAGCGACCTTGACCTACGTCGCCGAACGGAACGGCTACGAGAACGTCGACGGAGTCCGGGCGAGGCCCGCGCTGCCCGATGTGAGCGGCGACTGGCGCACCACCTACTCCAGCCGCTTGACCCAGGAACGCCCGACCAACCAGGCCCGCCGGGAGGCGGGACGACCGGAGCACCCCGTCGAGGACGGGCTGACCTTCGGCAGCGATGAGGAGCTGAGCGTCTACCGCGCGCTCAAGCGCCTGCAGGCGCGGTTCCCGGAGCACGACACCATCGCCATCGCACCCCTGCCTGGCGTTCGTCTCCGCGCCGGCCATACCTGGAGCCCGGACGTCCTGGTCACCGGCCGGGGCCGCGCCTTGGTCATGGAGATCGACGGCCCCCACCACCGCAACCCCCGTCGATACGTCGACGACCGCAACCGAGACTTGCAGTGGCAGCGCTGCGGAGTCCCGGTCGTTCGGATCGCTGTCGAGGACTCGTCCAACGACGCCGCTCTCGACGCCCGGATCCACGAGGAAGTCCTGCGTCACCTCCGGCACGACGGAAGGTGACTCACCCGTTAGCCCATCAGGCACGACTACTCCGACAGAAGGACTTAGGGGTATGCCCATCGACAGGAAGACCTTCTCCGACCAGCAGACGGCGGCGGCCCGCGCGGTCACCGGCGTGTTGGCCCGCTGGTCGCGCGAGTTCACCACGGCCGGGGAACTGGCCGCGCTGATGACGGCGCTGCCGGCCGTCACCCCGGTCAGCGTGGCCTGGACCGTGCACGTCGACCCGGACCTGCCCGACGGCGTGCCGACGGTTACTGCGGCCACCACCCGGGCGGTCAACCTGCTGGAGCCGGACCTGGTCGACGTTGTCGAGGACGACGGCACCGTCCGGGAGTACGGGCGGATGACGCCGGGTGTGGAGCTGGGCGCGGTCATTGTCGCCGAGGGCCAGCCGGTGCCGGAGAAGACAGTGGCCTACCAGCCGTACGAGCGGGCCTTGGACGCCCTCAGCGTCGGCGACATCGACACCACCCTGACCGCGCTGATGGAACTGCTGCGGCGAATCGCTGACCTGCTGCCCGACGCCCCGACCGGACCCGACGGCACACCGGAGACCGTGGCGCAGTGGATCGACGACGCCGGGATCCGGGCCCGGCTCGGCATCGAGGCGATCCGCTGGGGCTACAGCGCCGACCGGCTGGCCAACCTGCGCCGCGACCTCGCCGACCGGGAAGCCGCCCAGCTACGCGAGGACCAAGACAAGTACGACCGGCGCGTCGACGAGCAGGGGAACCCACAGTGAGGGCAAGCGTGCAGGCTACGGCCGCGCCGACCGGGGATGTCCCGACGCGGTTCGCCTGGGTCCTGGCCGCCACTGCCGCCGGGGACCGGTCCGCGTGGCGGAAGGAGGGGTGAGTCGGTGCCTGCCCTGTCCGGAGAGCTGCTGCCCGCCGCCCGGTCGCCCGCCACCACGGCGGAAGCCGGGGGCGGTGACGCACTGGAGGCGCTGCTGCGGGAGTGGCTGATCGGCTACCAGTCGGCGAACACCCGGGCGGCGTACCGGCGCGACGTCGCGCACTGGCTGGCCTTCCTGGCCGCCTCCGGGGTCGATCCGCTCACCGAGGCCCGCCGGGTGCACACCCACGCCTGGCTGCGCGCCCAGGAAGCCTCTGGTGCGGCCACGGCGACCCGGGCCCGCCGGCTCGCCGCCGTGTCCGCGTTCTACACGTGGATGATCGCCGAGGACCACACCGACCGGGCGAACCCGGCCGCGATCGACCCGAAACGCAAACCTCGGGTGAACCCGGACCGGTCGACGACGGCCGGACTGACCCGGGGCCAGGCCGACGCGCTGCTCGCGGCGGCCGACGCCGACACCGGCCCCCAGGCGCTGCGCACCGCGGCGATCGTCGCGCTGCTGCTCTACACCGGTTTGCGGGTCGGAGAGCTCGTCGGCGCCGACCGGGAGCAGCTCGGCGAGGCCCGTGGCCACCGGGTGCTGCGGTTCACCGCCAAGGGCGACCAGCCGCACCTGGTGGTGCTCCCGCCGCCGGTGACCCGCCGCCTGGACGCCTACCTCGCCGACCGCGTCGACCTGGCCGACGACCGCCTTCCGACCCAGACACCAGGTGCCCGGCCACGCCGACCGCTGGTGGCCACCGCCAGCGGCGGCCGGCTCGACCGGGGCGCGGTATGGCGGCTGCTCAAGCGGCTGGCGAAGACCGCCGGGATCGCAGTCACCATGAGCCCGCACGTGCTGCGGCACACCTGCGCGACCCTCTCCCGCGACGCCGGAGCCCGCCTGGAGGACATCCAGGACCAGCTCGGTCACGCCGATGTCCGCACCACCCGCCGCTACGACCACGGCGGTGCCCGCCTCGACCGGTCCCCGGCCTACACCCTCGCCGGCTACCTCACGGGTTGACGGCCCGGAGGCGGGGGCAAGGCCGCCTTGCCCCCGCCTGGGTCTCAGTCGGGCGTGAGCCAGCGGGAGACCGCGTCGGTGAAGACCACCTCGTACGGAAGCCCGCGTAGGTCGTCCGCGGTCACCTCCAGGCCGCGAGCCTGGGCCAGCTCGGCCAGCCATGACCAGGGATGTTCCTCCCCGGACTCCTCGTCGTCGGGAAGCACGACGATCAGAACCTGCTGGGTGAGGCTGTCCCGAGTCTCGTGCAGCGGAATGGTGCCATCACCTGGGGCGCCGGTTGACCGTGCGGTGACAGTGAACCCACGGTCCGCGTGCAGGAGCACGCGCCGACCGTCCTCCAGCATCGCGAACTCACTGACAAGGAAACTTCGGGTGCACGCGTCGTCGGGGTACTCCCCTCTGAGATCGCAGGTGGCACCCAGGCCAACCACCCGGCCGGGCTCGACCCGGGGGAGATCTCTGGGAGCCCGGTAAGCGCCCGGGTACGGGCGCCAGCCGGCTTCCTCGCTGCTCACTGTGCCACTCCCGACGTTCCCACGATGGCTGCTGCTGATACCTGAACAAACCATGCCATCTGATCACCGGTTACGGCGTCGCCAGGACAGCGGCGGCTGGTGATCAGGGGCTACACGGGAGGTCCTTGGGAGTCCCGTAGTACATCCCAGGAGGGTCGGCGATGCCGGGCAGGTCGACGTCGGTGACGCCCCTCCAGCCGACCTCCGTGCTGCTTGAGCAGTTGATCCTCGCATTAGCTCGGGTGCCGGAACCGCTTCCCGGGGCGTAGTCGCCCGAGCCTGAGTCAACGGTGACCCATCCGCATCCGAAGGGATCGCACCAGAACGCCTGCAAGTAGACGTCCACGTTCGCCTTGCTGGGACACGTGCCGGCGATGTACAGCCAGAAGCCATGGACGGAGGCGTCACCGCTCGACAGATGCGGGTCGTCGTTGGCCTGCCGGTACGTGCAGGAACCGGCGACGATGTTGCCGGACTCGCCCATCGGGGCGGCGTCACCGCCAGGGTAGGGAGCCCAGTAGCCGGAAGACGTACCGGGCGCTGACGCAGGCGCCGCCGCTCCCGCGCTGGCGGGTGCCACGCCGAGGGATGCCAGCACCACGCAGCAGGCGAGCGCCAGCGTCCGTCGTGCGCGCCGGATCGTGTGGGCTCTGGTCAAGCCGACCACCTCCACAAGGGATAGACGTCTACTCTTAGTAGTTGTCGGGTGCCTTAGGGTCAACCGGGGTGTCTGCTTGCTGTCACCGCCGCCCGGAACCCCTGACGAGGCGGGCCGCCGCCGATTCCCGGGAATCGGTCCGGCCGGACTCGGTAGGAACCGGCCGGCGTCCGGCCGGATCGGTAGGACGGAAGCCTCCGGAAGCCAGGAGCCCGGGACGGGCCGGGTCGGGTCGGGCACCCCACCCCTGTGGTGCTCGGCATCCAGGTCCGATCTGCAGGTCCGGCAGATCCGAGGCATCCAGGATCCAGATCCCCGGGTCGGGACGGGACGGGTGTTCTCTCCAACCTTCACTCCGCTGGCCGTTCAACATGGGCTCCACCAGCGGAAACCTCGCATTGGCCAATCCGGTTCAATCGCCTAACTGCGGGATTCGGATCCCCGGGACGGGAACGGGTCGGGTCGGGAGCCGTGTGGACAGCGGGGTTGTCCTGACCGGCCGGGAGGGTGCATGATCCGCCCAGCACCACCTTCCGCGACCCGGCCGCCAGCCGGATACCGCGACCAGGGCGACCCGGCAGCCAGCCAGGCACCCCCCACAGCGCGACCTGGCAGCCAGCCAGATCCCGCGCTCCGCGACCCGGCCGCCAGCCGGATACCGCACCGCACCCCCGCCGGCCAGCAGGCCCGCAGCAGCACCGCTCAGCGCGACCCGGCCACCAGCCGGAACCCGCGCGAATGGCCACCCAGGCCGCCGAGCACCTCTGTCCCGTGCGACCCGTCGACCAGCCGGATCACGCGCCCGTACCAGCCCTCTGGAGCCGCCCTTGCCTCATGTGATCGCCGCGTCAGCGCAGCTCAGCCGGCCGATCGGATCAGCGAGCAATCACCGACCGATCACCGACGAATCACTGACGAATCACTGACGAATCAAAAACATGTTGGTGATCGGATCACTGATCGGTTCACGAACACGTCGGTGATCCGATCGCGGTCCGATCGTGATCGGAGACGACCAACGGCGTCCCGATCGCGTCCCGAACCGGGCCGATCACCGACGCGGCGATCACGAATCACCGCCGGAGAGGGTCCCTACTGGGTCGGGGCGGGCATCGTGGTCTTCCGCTCCTGCGGCCTCTCCCGACGGTCCCGGCCGCGCCCGCTCCGGAGCCGGGGACCCGGATCTGGACCTGCGCCAGACCTGCGTCGGATCTAGGTCCGGACTCAGGTCCGAGCACAGGTCGGACCCAGGTCCCGACGTAGGTCCGGATGTAGGTCCGGTGTGGTGGTCATGGCCGCTGACCTACGACCAGGACCCGCGTCGGTACCCAGGTGCCGGGGTCTCCCGGGACGGGGCGGGGACGGCGCAGGTCCGTGCGCAGGTCCACCCGGCGAAGCCGTCTGCGAGCAGAGGGAGGGGCGGGTCGGATCTCTGCCGGCCAGGGGGCTCGAAACGCTGCGGTAAGCCTGCTCTCGCGCTGACGAGTTTCGACACCCGCCGTATCCGGTGGTCGCCGGGTCAATGGGCGTGACCAGGGTTTTTAAGCCACGACCGCACGTCGACCCCTCGCCGAGGCGACAGAAAAATCTCCCCAGGCCACAGGGGCTGGCCAGGATCGACCGCACCGATCAGCCGGTGATCCGTACGGTCACCGCCGGGATCACCGGGTCAGGGCGGACCTGACCCCCAGCTCGGGTCGTTGAGCAGGCCATGATAGATCAGACGCACCACCTGGTGACCAATCCGCAGCGGTACTTCGAGGCGTTGGGGCGGGTCATGTCCGCCCTCCGCGAGACCAGCGCGCTCAGCGGCGCCGCCCATCTCGACTGGTGGCAGGGCAAGGGCGGGCGGACCTGGGAGATCGAGTGGCAGGGCGGGCCGTTCCCAGCCGAGGTCGCCGCGAGGCTGCTGGGCGTACCGGAACCCGGTGCCGGCGACGACGGCGCTTACGAGACCGCCGTGCACGGCCTGATCGCTCCAGCGGCGGGCAGCCCCGAACGCGCGCACCTGGTCGTGCTCGGCGTGCCGGTGAACCTGCGCGCCATCGACCCGGTCGGCGCCGGTCAGGTCTGGGCGGCGCTCACGCGGTGACGGCCAGGAGGCCGCTCAGTCGGGCGGCTGCGTGTCGGGTTCCTGGTCGACCAGGGCGGGACGGTGCTTGCGGATCCACGCCTCGACGTCGGTCTGCAACCACACCCACCCGGCGCGCAGCTTGTCGAACGGCGGCGGGAACGACGGGTGCCGGACGATCTGCGCGACCCGCTGACGGCGACGCCGAGCCGGTCGACCAGCTCCGCCTTCCCGTACAGCTTCTCCGCCACGCCGTGAGGCTAGACAACTGTCCCCTGTATGACCGGCACCTGAACGATTGACAAGGGGTGTGGTGAGGTCGACCATGGTCGCTTCCCCTCACACGCCGAGATCGACCGGAGCCGCCCCGTGAGCACCCGCCCCGACCCCGCGACGTCGACCAGCTCCCCGTGCGGCACCGGCCACTGCGTCGAACTCGCGATGCGGGCCGGTGCCGTCAACGGGCACCGGTGGGGCATGAATGACGCCTACCGGCACACCGCCGTCCTGGTCGCCCGGATCGCCTCTCGGCTTCCCGCTCCACCCCCGGACGTGGCTGCCGCGCTGGATCTGATGACCGACCCCGCCCGCTTGGCCGCGCACCGCGCCCGGATGCTCGCCCCCCAGCCCGCCTCGGGACACCCGAGCGGCCTGCTCGACCCCGGCCGGCTCGTCGCCACCCTGACGAGCGCGGAGATCTCCACCCTCACCGGCGTGCCCGTCGACGAGGTGCGCGCCCTGGCCGACGCGCAGCCAGACGCCGGCCAGTAGACCCTGAAGGGAAGTCCGGATCCCGCTGTGGTGCGCGGGCGGCACCGTCGGCGGTAGCAGCGCGCACCGGATCTCAGAATGGATTTCCTCGGGAGCACCGACCACGTAGTCCGCAGGCGGCCCGGGGTGGGGGAGCGCTCCTGCCCCGGGCTGCTGGAGCGGCGAGGGTTAGCGCCTCGGCCCCTGTACGAAACCCGCTTCCCGGTGGCCACCCGGGAGCACCCGCCGGTCGAGTTCCGAGACATTCGAGACACGCCTACGCGCACGCGCGCGAGGCCGTGACCTGCGGTGTGAACGTTCAGACCACAAAAACGCGCGCGCGACCGGGCTGGCCGCCGCCACCGCGGCCCCGGTGCGACCGGTCGAACCGCAAAACGCGTGCGCGCGGGGGCAGCTCGTCCTCCTGGGTACGTCGGCCGCCACGGCGGCCCGCTCGAGGAAACGGGGCGACCGGCACCCCGGGGGTGAAGTCCGTGGGGAGACGGCGGGAGGCCCCAGGGAAGGCAGCCCTCGTTTTCTCTCCCCGACGGGCCGGGAACCGGCTGACGTGTCACCACGACACGACCTCGGGCACCCGCTGATCGGTCTCGTGATCGGACCGCTGACACCCGCCCTGATCGGGCACCGTGGACGGAGTTTCGCGAGTTTCGCGAGGGGCTTACGCGCGCGTGCGCGAGGGCCTGGTGCTCACGGACCCCGGGGGCCGGTCCCCTCCCCGGGTGCTCCGGCGGCCACCGGGAAGGTCGGGGTGCCGCTGTCCGTACGGGTTAGAAAACTTTGGGACCGGGATTTCCGGAGTTTCCGTAGCGGCCCCTGCGCGCGGACGCCCGAGGAACCGGGGACTGAAGTACGCCGCCGGAACGCTGCACTGCCGTATGTGGTCCGAACACCGGCCAAACGCGCGCGGGTGTCGGGGTCTGACGGGGCGTTTGACGACCCACAAGACGTGACAACTCTGCGGCCCCCGTGACTCCAGGGAAGGCTGCCGAAATCCGGACGGTTCCGGGTCGGCCGGTGCGCCCCCAGGGGAGACGAGGAGCCCTCCCGACCTGGAGGGTGTCTGGCTGTCCGGCCGGCTCACACCGATCTGTCACGGCGGCTCTGAACGGCCCTGACAGGCGGGGGTGAGAACACCGGCACCAGGTGCCACGAGCCGGGTAGCGGCCCATCAGACGCCCCGGGCAGCGCCGTTTCTTGCCGGTCGCCTTCAGAATGACGTGTGGCTTTCATGTCGGTGCGGCGATGGGGTCGCTGGGTCGTGGTGGTGGTCTCAGCGGTCGCGGTAGCCGTGCCGGTGGTGTACTTCCTGGTGAAACAAGGTCTGGACCGGGCCGAGAAGATCACCAGCATCAGTTTCGGACTCCTTGGAGCGGCCGGGCTGATAGCCAGCTGGCGCACGACACGACCAGGCAGGAAACCCGACACGATTCGTCCGGCCGACTCAGTGCCTCCTGGGTGCCTGTTGCACCTTCGCGACAACGGACAGCCGCCGCTGGTGAAGCAGGTCGATCCGCTGGATCTGGGCGTCAAACCCGCCATCGACACCATCGATGGCCACGACCGCGACCTTCCTTCCTACGTCTCCCGCACCGGTGACGACGACCTGCGATGGGCCATCGCCGAAGGCGGGATCGTGCTGCTGCACGGTAAGGCAGCCGCCGGTAAGAGCCGCAGCGCGTTTGAGGCCATCCGCGAACTACGCCTTTACCACCAGCTACTCATCCCGGCGCACCCCGGCGCACTGCGGGAACTGATCGACTCCGGTTACCCAATCAGCAACGCCGTCGTGTGGCTCGACGACCTGGAACGCTTCCTCACACCCGGAGGCGTCGACCAAGCGCTGCTCCAACGCCTGTGCCCCACGGGTCGGGCTGATGTGGTGGTAGTAGCCACTATCCGCGACGAGGAACTCTCTCGCCTCGACCACGCCGCCACCCGAGGCCGCGACGGCACCGAACTCACCACGGCCGGCGTGGACGAGGCCGCCGCGAAACTGGTGGCCCAGATCCGTGGCCGCCGCCGCATCCCCGTCGGCCAGCACCTCACCGACTCCGAACGCGCCGACGCCGAGGCCACCGGCGACGACCGGATCACCGCTGCGCTGACCGCCGGAGTCGGGTTCGCCGAATACCTTGCCGCCGGGCCGGCGATGATGCGCCGCTGGTCCGTTGGAGACGGCCCCCTGTTCGAGGTCGGACAGGCCCTTATCAGTGCAGGGGTGGAGTGCCGCCGCGCCGGCTACACCGCCCCCGTCCCCCGCGACATCCTGGCCAAGCTCTACCGCCCCTACCTGTCGCCCGCCTGGAGACACCGCGCCGACCTACCCGCCGTCACTCAAGGACTCGAATGGGCGTGCGAACGTGTTCTGAGTGCCAGTTCCTGCCTCCTGCCCAACGACAACGACACCTACACCGTTTCCGACTACCTGCTCGACCGCACCGCCACTGGCCAAGGCCCCCTCGCCACCACCCAGGTCCCCGACCAGGTCTGGACCACCCTGCTCGCCATCGCCACCCCCCGCCAAGCCGCCGCCATCGGCACGCGGGCCTATGACACCCAACGGGCAGACATCGCCGACCACGCATGGCGCACTGCAGCCGACGCCGGCGACACCGGGGGGCTGTCTCGCCAACGGTGTTTCCGGCGATCTTGGTTAGTAGGTTTCAGCGGCCGGGAAGCGGTCGCTGAAGGTGATGGCGAAGGCGTTCAACGCGGGTTTCCAACGCATCGTCCATCGGGTCCTGCCGGCTCCGGTGGGATCCAGGGACCGGGTCACCAGGTACAGACACTTCAACGCGGCCTGCTCGTTCGGGAAGTGGCCGCGGGCCTTCACGGCCCGCCGGTAGCGGGCGTTCAACGACTCGATCGCGTTGGTCGAGCAGATGACCTTGCGGATCTCCAGGTCGTAGTCGAGGAACGGGATGAACTCGGCCCAGGCGTTGTCCCACAACCGGATCACCGCCGGATACCGGCCGCCCCACTTCTCCGCCAGGTCGTCGAACGCCGCCCTCGCGGCAGTGGCGTTGACCGCCGTGTAAATCGGTTTGATGTCACGCTTCAGTTCGTCCCAGTACCTGCGGGAGGTCAACCGGAACGTGTTGCGGATCAGATGGATCACGCAGGTCTGCACCACCGTGCGGGGCCACACGTTCGTCACGACCTCGGGCAGGCCCTTGAGGCCGTCGCAGACCAGAAAGAACACGTCCTTCACACCCCGGTTACGCAGGTCGGTCAGCACGCTCATCCAGAACTTCGCGCCCTCACCGCCCGTGCCCGCCCACAGGCCGAGGATGTCCTTCTCGCCGTCAAGGGTGACCCCGATCGCGGCGTAGAACGGCCGGTTCGCGACCTGCCCGTCACGCACCTTGACCACGATCGCGTCGATGAACACCGCCGCGTAGATCTCGTCCAACGGCCGGTGGGACCAGTCGACCATCTCCTCGATGACCTTGTCGGTGATCCGGGAGATCGTCTCCTTCGACACCGACGCCCCATAGATCTCCGCAAAGTGCGCCGAGATCTCCCCGGTCGTCAAACCCTTGGCATACAACGACAACACGACCTCGTCGACCCCTGACAGGCGCCGCTGCCGCTTCCGCACGATCCGGGGCTCGAACGTGCCGGCCCGATCCCGTGGCACGTTGATCTCCACCGGCCCGCTGGCGTCGGTCAGCACCGTCTTCGGCCGGCTGCCGTTGCGGATGTTGCCCGACCCCGCACCGGCCGAGTCATGCTTCTCGTAACCGAGGTGCTCGGTCATCTCCTCGTTGAGCGCGGTCTCCAGAACCGTCTTCGTCAACTGCTTCAACAGGCCGTCCGGGCCGGTCAGCGACAGCCCTTGCTCCTTCGCGGCTCGCACCAGGTCGGCAGCGGCCTTCGCCTCGGCCGACTGATCAGCCTTAGCCTTCCTCGGGCTTACATCGTTCGATGTCGCGGTCATCACGGCACCCTCCTCACCAGGCACAACGCCCGATGGGTCAGGCCGGAAACACCGTTAGATCCACAGACCCGACACCGCGATGTTCAACCTGGGGGTTCTGCTTGCCGAGCGTGGTGATGGTGAGGAGGCGGAGCAGTGGTTCCGGCGGGCCATCGATGCCGGCCACATCGGGGCGGTGTTCAACCTGGGGGTTCTGTTCGCCGGGCGTGGTCGCCAGAAGGAGGCGGAGCAGTGGTACCGGCGGGCCATCGATGCCGGCCACATCGGGGCGATGTTCAACCTGGGGGTTCTGCTTGCTGAGCGTGGTGATGGCGAGGAGGCGGAGCAGTGGTTCTGGCGGGCTGCCGACGCCGGCGACACCGAGGCGATGAGCAACCTGGGGGTTCTGCTTGCTGAGCGTGGTGATGGCGAGGAGGCGGAGCAGTGGTACCGGCAGGCTGCCGACGCCGGCCACACCGGGGCGGTTTTCAACCTGGGGCTTCTGTTCGTTGAGCGTGGTGAGGGCGAGGAGGCGGAGCAGTGGTTCTGGCGGGCTGCCGACGCCGGCGACACCGAGGCGATGTTCAACTTGGGGGTTCTGTTCGCCGGGCGTGGTCGCCAGGAGGAGGCGGAGCAGTGGTACCGGCGGGCTGCCGACGCCGGCCACATCGGGGCGATGTTCAACTTGGGGGTTCTGTTCGCCGGGCGTGGTCGCCAGGAGGAGGCGGAGCAGTGGTACCGGCGGGCCATCGATGCCGGCGACACCGGGGCGATGAGCAACCTGGGGGTTCTGCTTGCGAAGCGTGGTGATGGCGAGGAGGCGGAGCAGTGGTTCCGGCGGGCTGCCGACGCCGGCGACACCGGGGCGGTTTTCAACCTGGGGCTTCTGTTCGCTGAGCGTGGTGATGGCGAGCAGACCGAGAGGTAGCCCATCCACAGCCGAACCAAATGCCGGCGTCGCCGTGTCTGGTCCCGCATGATGCTTGACGGAACGGCGTCGGAGGATGCTTGACGCCTGGTCGTGATCGATTAGGCCGTGCCCTGGTGCTGGGATCGATCGTAGGGGTTAGCCTCCCGGCGTGACCCGAGATCTGCCACGCGAGATCAAGAGGCTGGGTAAGGCTGAGCTGGTCGCACTCGCGCAGCGGGCGAGGGACCTGCATCTCGGCGTCGGTCGGCGCGCCGACTGGATCACCGAGCACGTCGAGCACAGCCGTGCGGCGATCATGCGGGCGATCCTGTTCGAGCCCAGCCCGCAGCCCTGCTACCGCACCCTTGTTCTCGCGCACCGCCTGGATGGCAGCGTGGAGCACTTCCCCCTCGACGTGCTCCCCGGTGACTTCGCCGCGTTGCCGGACGTGAGCTCCGCCGAGCTGCTCAAGCTGACGCGGTGGGCGTTGTCCTGGGTACCGATCAGTGATCTGCCCGCCGAGTACCAGGCCGAGTGGGATCGGGCACGCCGGGGTGAATCCCTGGAGCCGCCCGGTGGGTGTCCGAGGCCCTGATGTGGTGGTGGGCTTTGGTGCGGGTCAGACCGGTGGTGCTGCGCCGAGGGACGGCGTTGATCGGGCTGGTGGCGTCGTAGACGGTGACGGTGTGCTCGTCGAGAACGACGGAGACCACCTTGCGGGCATGGACCTTGCCGACTTGGATTCTCTGTCCGGCGACTTGGATGCTGCCGTTGATGGATACGACTCGTTCCGCGCTCGGGGTGGCCGCTGGTGGCGGGATTGCGGATGCTGGGCGGGCGTCGCGGATGCGGGCGCAGGCGGTGGGCGGGAGTGGGCAGCGCAGGGTGCGGCGCAGTTGCCCGGCGTTGTCGATGACGTGCAGGAGGATGCCGTCGAGGCGGACCCGGACGCGTTGACCGGCAAGCGGCATGCCGACGCTGATCTGTCGGCCGCTGATGCTGATGCCGCCGCAGGCGTTAACGACCCGGTCGACTTCGACGGCGGTGGTCTGCGTCTCAGCCGGCGGTAGTGGCGGTAGACCGGCGGGGATACCGCCGTCGGCCAGCAACCGGGTCAGGTCACGTTGGGACAGTCGGGACGGGCTGGACTTGATGCGGGCGCCGTCGGCGGTCAGGACGTGCAGCCGGTCGGTGTCGACCCAGATCGTCACCGGGGTGCCGGCGAGGCCGGGGCCGAGCCACACCTGCTGCTGAGCGACGGTCAGGTTCCCCGACGGCGGCACGACCCGAACCAACTGCACCGGCTGCGGACGAGCGGTGGACACGGTCACCGATGCGGCGTCGACCACGACGGCGGGTGGCGTTCTCTGAGCCGGCGGCACGGCGGGTAGCAGCCCGGCCGGCAAACGCAGCGGCAGGCCCTCTGCGGCGGAGCGCACCAGTTCGCCGGTGGGGCGATGAAACCGGTCGGCGGGGAAGGCGTCATCGATGCCCTGGTGCGGCCGGTCGTGGTTGTATTCGGCGACGAACGCGTCCACCGCGGCCTGGGCCTCCTCCAGGGTGGCGAACACCCGCCCGTCCAGGCATTCACCCTGCAGGCTCTGGTGAAACCGTTCCACCTTCCCCGTGGTAGTCGGGGAACGAGGCTTGGTGTTGCGGGCCACGATGCCGTTCTCCCGGCACATCCGCTCGAACAACACCTCACCCGGACGGGGCTTGGTGAACCGGCCGGTGAACTGCTTGCCGTTGTCGGTCAGCACCTCACCCGGCACCCCGAACCGGGCCAGAGCAGCAGCGAACGCGGCACACACGGCCCGGCCGGTGGCCCGACGCACCACCGTGGCGATCACGCAATAGCGGGAGTGGTCATCCAGACCAGTGACCACCTTCGCCTCGGTGCCGTCAGCGAGCAGGACACCACCGACGATGTCCATCTGCCACAACTCCATCGGCTCCGGCCGTTCCCACCGTCGATAGTCCTCCCGCCGACGCTTACGAGGCACCGCCAGCACCAGGTTATTGCGCCGCAGGATCCGATACACCGTCGCCCGAGCCGGTGGTGGAGTCACCCCGCGACGACCCGCCTCGAACCGCAACCGCCGCGGACCCCACCGCGGATGATCCCGCCGCAGCTCACACACCAACGCCTCCGTCGCGGCGTCAACCCGGTGCGGGCAGACATGCGGACGATGCGACCGGTCCTCCAAGCCCTTGACGCCCTCGGCGGCATACCGGGCCAGCCAGTTGTGAATCGTCTGCCGCGACACCCCATACCGGGCGGCGACCTCCGTCTTCGGCGTCCCACCCAAGCACTCCATCACGGCGTGAAACCGCTGCTCCATAACGCTTAACTCCGCAAGCCTCACCCGGTGCTCCTCCCGCCTGAGTTACAGACGCAACGAGCACCAGGCCGACCAGGTGTCAAACGTCAACCGAGGCCGCCGTGTCAAGCATCAACCGGCGTAGGACACCGGGCGAGGATCGCAACTCGGTTGCCGCCGGCGTGGCGCGACACATCCACACGCTGCGCCCGGCCACCGCGCCGGGCGAGGATCGCAACACGTCGACGCCCCCATCGTCGCGGTGACCGTCTACGCGCTGCGCCCGGCCACCGCGCCGGGCGAGGATCGCAACTACATGGCGGTGCCGTGGCTGCTCGACTCCTTCAACGCTGCGCCCGGCCACCGCGCCGGGCGAGGATCGCAACGCCGCCGTGGCGACCAGGTCGGCGGCGAAGTCCGGGCTGCGCCCGGCCACCGCGCCGGGCGAGGATCGCAACCTCGGGCGTCGGGCCGGGCGGGGGGCCGTCGACGAGCAGCTGCGCCCGGCCACCGCGCCGGGCGAGGATCGCAACTCCAGCCCGAACGTGAGTCCGCCGGCGAAGTTGGACGCTGCGCCCGGCCACCGCGCCGGGCGAGGATCGCAACCCCCTGGAGCTGGGGCCGTTCAGGTGGACGATGAAGGCTGCGCCCGGCCACCGCGCCGGGCGAGGATCGCAACCACAGGCGGGCAATGGCGTTGAAGCCGGACCGGAACGGGCTGCGCCCGGCCACCGCGCCGGGCGAGGATCGCAACACGCCCATGCAGACCACGCCGCCGATCGTGGAGCGCACGCTGCGCCCGGCCACCGCGCCGGGCGAGGATCGCAACGCTGTCATTCGCTACCGGCCCGGCGATGACCCGACCGTGCTGCGCCCGGCCACCGCGCCGGGCGAGGATCGCAACGGCGAGCAGTCGTACGGCGAGGGCGACGACCCAATCGCGTGCTGCGCCCGGCCACCGCGCCGGGCGAGGATCGCAACAGTGCGGTGACGGTGGACCTGGTCGCGTCGCCGGAGCTGCTGCGCCCGGCCACCGCGCCGGGCGAGGATCGCAACGGCTACATCACCTGACCGGGCGCGATGCCCGGCCCGATGCTGCGCCCGGCCACCGCGCCGGGCGAGGATCGCAACGTCGTACCTGGAGGTACCCATGGAGTACGGACCCACCCGCTGCGTCCGGCCACCGCGCCGGGCGAGGAACGTGTAGTGCATCTTCGTCGTCGGTCGGATCCGGGTCCTGGTCGACAGCCAGTACCGCAACCACCGGGCGGTCGTCCACGACCGGCCGGCCTGCTGCTCGCGTGAAAGGAGCAGGAGTTCGTCCCGAGCCTCCCGCGCCGCCGCTTCCGACGCGTAGCCACCTCGGCGTACCCGTTCCGCCTGTCCGAGCAGATTCCGCGTGGAGCAGTGAAAGTACCAACTTCCATGGTCACGCTCCGGCAACTTCGCACAGGTCTTGCCCAGCGTTCGGCGGGTTACCGGGTCCAGGCAGCCGCACCGCTTCACGATCGCGCCGTAGCTTCTCATCGCTTTTCTCCCTTTGTCGATGGTGGTCACACCCTGACGCAGGGAGTCTGGGTAAAAATCGTTTTCCGCGCCGGTTCACGTATTCGGCCGACTACGAGTCATTCGGTGCGAATAAAAGGCTTCGGTCCGGCCCCGTGGTCCGGGATTGGACCTTGGTCCGGGACCGGGTCGGAAGGGACGTCGGGTTCTGCAAGCAGTGACACGGAGCCTGCGGACGCTTCCCAGCCACGCCTGTGCCAGGTACCTCCTGCGAGCGTCGGTGTGACCCGGCCGCACTTTCGGGTGATTTGTTCGTTGCTGGGTGTGACGGTCGGGGTCGTGCCGGACATAAGCACGGTAGGAGGTGCCATGGACGTCGCGGAGAAGCAGTTCACCGAGCTGTACGGACGCCATCACGGGGACGTGTGGCGGTACGTGGCTCGGCGGGTCGTCGGGTCTGACGTCGGCGATGTCGTCGCTGAGGTCTTCCTGGTGGCGTGGCGACGTCTGAGTGATGTTCCGTCCGGGTCGGCATTGCCATGGTTGTACGGGGTGGCCCGGCTGGTGCTGGCGAACGAGGCCAGAGGCCGACGGCGATGGCAGGAGTTGACGCTGCGGGTCGCGGCGGAGCCGGACCGGTCGGTGACGGTGGATCACGCGGACGAGGTGGTCAGCCAGCATGACATCGCGGTCGCGTTCAGCCGGCTACCTGACGCCGACCAGGAGGTTCTACGCCTGGTGGCCTGGGAACGGCTGACCGCTGCCGAGGCTGCGGTCGTCCTCGGACAGTCGCGGGCGACCTGCGCGATGCGGCTGATGCGGGCCCGGCGACGGCTTCGGGCACAACTAGGGGCGGCTGGTGAAGGTACGCAGCGGGTGCCGCGGACGGTTCCGTCGATGTCGGATTGGGGTGGATAGAGATGAACGCCGTCAACGAGGTGCGTCAACTGTTGAGCGGTCTGGATCCGGCGCAGGGCATCCAGCCTGCGGATGACGAGCGGCGCGCGCGGGACCTGGCCCGCATCCTCGCCTCCGACCAGTCCCTGCGTGCTGCCAGGCAGGCAGGTTCGCGGCGGCGCCTCGTGTGGGGGGTCGCCGCAGCGGCGGTCCTGATGGTGGCTGCTGGCGGGGTAGCGGTGGAGACGCTTCGAGAGCCGCAGCCCGCGTACGCGGCCACCCCCGCGCTCCTCACCTACAGGCAATCGGCGAACGCGGAACCGGCCGGCTCCAGGTTGCGGCGTCTGGCCGCTGTGGCGGCGGCACAGCCGGCGCTCGATCGACCGGCAGGGACGGTGGAGCACCTGGAGTCGGCGAACTGGTTCCTGAACTCGTCAATCTCGGGCGGTCGGGCGACATCGGCTGTCGTACCGCAGGAGTGGCGCTCCTGGCGCAGCGACGACGGCGCCGGCCGCATGGTTAAGAAGGAACTGCCCCCGACGTTCCGGTCGGACGCTGACCGGCGTGAGTGGCAGCGGCGGGGCAGCCGGGTCGACTCATCGCAGGAGACGCGGGACTTCGCGGCTGGCGGGTTCTACAGCCGCTTCCAGGGCGCGGTGCCCACGGACGTCGCCGAACTGCGCGGATGGCTGACCGCAGGTGCGTCCGCGCACGAGGCGCCGGTGCAGTATCTGGAGGATGTCGCCGAGCTCGCGGGCGTGCGGCTGCTGAACCCGGCGCAGCGTGCGGCGGTGCTCAGACTGCTGGCCGACCTACCGGGCATTACGGCGACGGGGACCGTCACTGACCGGGCCGGACGCGTCGGAGAGGCGTTCTCGATTACGTCGAGCGCTCACGGCCTGCCTGCCCAGTACACGGTGATCGTCGATCCACACTCCGGTGCGCTGCTGGGATACGAGGAAATGCTGACCACAACGGCGGGGAAACTGAACGTGACGATCCCCGCAGTGATCTCCTACCGGTCGTACCTGGTCGCCGAGTACGCACCGATGCCCCGATGATGCGGAACGGGTGGGGTGGTCCTTGTCGACGCCGTTGACAGCGGGCACGTCCGGCGGCGCGGGCGCCGCCGGGCGGTGGCCGGGTGCGGTCAGACGCCCCGGTCGCAGAAGATGTTGTCGACGTATCGCAGGCCGGTGATGACGTTGATGACGGGTACCCACTCCTGGACCGGGGTGGAGCCGTTGTAAGTCAGAGGCTTCCAGTTCACGTTGTCCAAGGTTATGCCGGTGCCCCAGAGCGAAAAGCTGTTCCCGGTGCTCATCGTGTAGAGCGGCGCGCTGGCGAACCCTGGCGCGCTGCGGACCGCCTGGCCGTCACCGGCCGCGGTGACGACGACCTCGCAGATGCGCGGTGGCACCGCAGCCGACGCCGGGGCGGGGACCAGGGCGCCGGCCGCGACGGCCGCCGTCACGGCGGCCATGCCGAACGACCGGTGGACAAACGATCGATGATTCTTCATGTATGGAGGCTATCGCGGGCCTGCGCGCCCTCGCTTGATCGGTCGCGCGTCTGACAGTCGGATAGCCAAGGCCAGCAGGCTCCAAGGCCAATTCCGCGACGACTGGGGCGGGGGCGGCAGGTGCGGCGTTGTCGGGCCGGGTGCATGGGTATCGCCAGCGGACTCGCCCGGGAAGTATTGGGGCGACATGTGCCCGAAGGCCATGCTTCGTCCGTGCCCCTGATCGGGCTGCTCGGGGTTGCTCCGTGGGTGCTCCGACCTCCTGGCTGGTGTGACCGGACCCAGTCCGGTCACACCAGCGACGGGAGCTCATGTAGGCGTATCGCCACGGGGCTGGCGGCCGAGCACGGGCACGAGCAGGAGCAGGACCGCGAACGTCCCCACACCGGCCACGAGAAAGGTGGCACGGGCGCCGATCAGGCCAACCAGGAAGCTGCCAGCCGCGTAGGCGAAAGCGGCTCCCAGCTGTGCGGCAGTCCCCATGGTGCCGAACACCCGGCCGATGAACGGGCGCGGCACGAGATTTTGGACGATGGTGTCGTAACCGATGTTCTCCACGGCATTGCCGGCGCCGGCGATCAGCTGTGCCGCGACGACGACGGCAAGTACTGGTGCCAGGCCGTTGACGACGGTGCCCGCTCCGGTGGCCACGACGGCGACGATCAACAACGCGATAGGTGAGCGCCCGCGGGCCAGCCGGACACTGGCGAGCGAGGCTAGCAGCATCCCAACGCCGAACGCGCTGGATGCCAGGCCATAGCCGGTCGGGCCGGTGTGGAGGACATCGCCGGTGAGGAAGACCAGCGCCACGTTATCCACCGCAGCGAAGGCCACGAGCAGGAAGAGGCTGAGTACCAGCACTAGGATCTGCCGGTGCGCCGTTATATAGCGCAGTCCCTCGATTGTCTCGGCCCATATTCCGGTGACCGCTGCGGGGTCGCGGACCGGTGCGATCGCGGGGAGTCCGGTGTGCAGCAGGGCTGATACGACGAAGGTCGCGGCGTCGACGGCCAGCGCCGTGTGGAAACCGCCCGGAGCGGCCGCCAGTATGCCGGCCAACCCCGGGCCGACAGTGAGGGTAAGGGTTCGGGTGAGCCCAAACACGGCGTTGGCCGGCGCGCGGTCGGGTAGCTCGACCAGGACCGGGACCAGGCTGCGACCGGCCGGGTTTCGGATGGTGGCCAGGATCCCGGCGACTGCGACGAGTGCGACCAGCACCGGCAGGGGCGGCAGGGCGACCGCGATCAGTCCGATCACCAGCGCCGAGGCCAGGTCACAGCCGATGAGCAGCCGTCGCGTCTGGACCCGGTCGGCGTGGGCTCCGGCCAGCGGTCCGCCGAGTTTGGGCAGCGCGTTCGCGAGGAGCAGGACACCCACCCCCGCCGCCCCGTCTCGTGGAGCGACGAGCAGAACGAGCGCCGTCGTGGCGATCCCGTCACCGATGAGCGACACCGCCCGTGATGCGCACAGCGAGCGGAATGCCGGGTTGCCGCGCAGGAGGCTAGTCCGGGACGTGGGTCCGACGGTTGACGGCGGCGATTCGACCATGGCCGTCAGAGTGCGGCCAGTGGACCCTGGCTCGCTGAGATTCGGCGTACGCCGAATCCGGGCGTATGGTCATCCGCGATATGACGCTGGTGTTGAGGTTCGGCCGCAGTGACGCAGCTCGGTGCCGGTTTGCGGTCTCGCCGCTGCTGGAAACGATGACGGCACTGCTGATGTTGAAGAGTCCGGGTCGCCATGGTTGGTACCTGACGTGGCTGCGCGATGTCCGGCACGTTGTCGCCGGGCTCGACCTGGCTCTGCTGAACGTCGCCGCGCCGAGCCGCGGCCACGGGCCCGACTTCCTGTGGCCGAGCCCGACCGGCCCGCGCACAACCATTGAGGACGATCTCGCCCAGGTTCGGGCGACCGATCCCCGCGTCGTCGCCGCGGAGCTCGCCGAGCACGCTCGTCGCCTCGACCCCCGCACCGTGCCCGCCGACGTCTACCGCGCACTCACCGGCGACCCCGTCATCGCCCGGGACATGCTGGTCGCGCAACAGCGACTCGCCTGGCAGGCGCTGGTCGCGCCGCTCTGGCGCCGGATGCGCGGCCTGCTCGACGCGGACATCACCGCCCGGTCTCGGCAGCTGGCCGATGGCGGCCTGGAGCGGCTGTTCGCGGATCTGCACCCGCGGGCAACGTGGAGGAACGACGAGCTGCACCTCACCGGCTTCCGGCGGGGAGCCGTGGATCTGCGCAGCCGCGGCCTCGTTCTCGTCCCGACCGTTTTCGGGTGGCCGAATCTCGGGATCGGCCCCACCGACGACAGTTCCGTGACTGTCCCGGCGCTGGTGTATCCGATGCTCGGCGCAGCGCAGCTCTGGGAGCCCGCCACACAGCCACCCGCGATCGTGCGACTCCTCGGCGCTGGGCGCGTATCCGTGCTGGCCGAAACCCTCATCCCCAGCACAACCGGCGGCTTGGCCCAACGGGTGGGCCTCGCCCCGGCAACCGTCTCGCAACACCTCGCCGTTCTCCGTGACGCCGGCCTCGTCACCGCCAGACGCCGCGGCCGTGAAGTGCTCTACAGCCAGACACCGCTTGCAGTCGCGCTCCTATCGCAGAGATCCGCCAGCAGAATCAACCAGGGGGCCGATGATCCGGTGGTACGTCCGGCCACAGCGGCCAAGGGCAAGCTGCATCCGTGCCGCAACGGCTGCGATGACTACGATCCGTCGACGCGGACCTAAGTGTGAGCGTGCCGCCCGAGTTCGGCGGGCAGGTCGAACCCGGGCGACGGGGCGCTCCGTCTGCCGCAGGGGTGGTGCTCCGTGGGTGCTCGGACGTCGGTGTATCGACCCGGACACCTGGGGACCCCTCCGGAATTCGGGCCGTAGGCGGCTTTGGTCAGGGATGCCACCGCGCCTCCCGGCGCCTGCACTGGGCTAGGACCTGCCGGTATACAGCCGGACCAGCCCGGATTTGCGGATAGACAATCGGACGAGCTTGGGTAAAGTGATTTAAGGAGACGTGTGCTCTCCGGACGGCTGACTACGGATCAGAAGGTTAGGGGTTCGAGTCCCTTCGGGCGCGCAAGATCACAAGGGGTCTGACCTGCGGAAACGCGGGTTGGACCCCTTGTGTTGTCTGGGCGGTGTGGACGGTGGGTGTCACGTGGGTGCGATGTGGGTGCCGCCGTCTTTGATGTGTTTTCTCCGCGTCTTGATGCTCTGACCTGCTGGTTTAGGGCTGCGGCTGGAGCGGCCGGGGCGGGGGCAGCTGTTTTGGCCGGCGGGTGGAGCGGTTCTTCCGGGCCTTGGTCTTGATCTTCTTGCGGGTGCGGCGGGCTGCGGTGAGGACGAGGTGTGCGGTGGCGCCGGCGCAGTGTCGCTGTACCTGGGGCAGGACGCTGGTGTAGGTGTCGGCGGTGATCACGATGCTGGAGTGGCCGAGCAGGTCTTGCAGGGTTTTCAGGTCCGCGCCGGCTTGATGGGCGAGGGACGCGGCGCCGTGGCGCAGGTCGTGCAGCCGTACGGGTGGTAGTTCGGTGCGTTGGACGAGTTTGCGGAAGCGGGTGGTGGCGTAGCCGCCACGGCGGACGCGTTCCCGACGGCCGAGCAGGTTCGTGGCGGAGCAGTGGAAGTACCAGCTGCCATGCCCCCGCTCGGCCAGCCGGGGACACGACTGCTCAAGTCGCCGTCGGCTGGCGTCCCGGCACCCGCACCGCTTGAAGACCACCCCTGCGCTGCTCATCGTCTCGCTCCCCTCGTCACCGACGCTCGTCATCAGGGTGTCGGTTCAGGTGGTGAGAACGCAGTCACCCGGCCGGCGTGGGTGGGAGCGGGCAACGGGGAGGGCTGGACGTGAGAGCAGTGGTCGTGGCCGGGGTGCTTCCGCTGCTGTACCTGCGGCCTGCCGGTGACTTCGTGCCGGCGTCGCAGCAGTTGCTGGGCTCGTCCGCCGGGCCTGCCACGGGCGGCCAACACAAGGCTGAGCCCGCAGTGAACCAACGATTACCGCACCTGGCGTCGGCAGGACCTGGCCGGCGCCGAAGTCATAGTGGAGCTGTCTGGCGGTCGATAGTTGCGCTGTGCTGCCGGAGGCGGGGGTCGCTCTTGATACGCCTCGACGGTGGTCGATGCCCGGTTGTTCGTGAGCTCCGGGTGGTGTTGTTGCACCTGCCGTAGCGGCATGTGGTCTCCTCGAAGGCACCCCAGCACGAAAGGCTCCGCCTGTGACGTACTCCTCCGTCATGCCTCCCCGGCAGGTCAAGATCGGTGATGCCGCCGTCTTCGTTGGGACCACGCCGCGCGCCATTCGCCACTACCACCAGATCGGTCTGCTGCCGGAGCCCGAGCGGGGCGTGGACGGTCGCCGCCGCTATGGCTACGACGACATGATCCGCCTGCTGTGGATCCGCAAGATGGCGGAGGCCGGCATCAGCCTTGACGACATGCGGGCCGCCTTCGAGGAAACCCGGGACATCGGGGAGGTGCTGGGCCGATTGGAGGAGACCCTGGCTGCCCAGGAGGCCGGTATCAAACGCCAACGCGCGGCCATCCAGCGTCTCCAAGCCGTGGGCAGCCCGCTGGGACTGCTCTCCGAACTGGTCACAGACCGGCTCGGCCACCTGCCCCCGGGCACACTACGCACCGCCGACCTGGACGCGCTGCTGGTCACGGAACGCGTCTTCGGCCCGCTGGGCGCCGCGATCCAGGCCAGCGTGTTCATCGTGCTTGCCACCCACCCTGACCTGCGGGCGGAGCAGGACCGTCTTGACGCGGCCGAGGCGGCTCTGGACGACAGAGTGGAGCCCGAGGACCCGCGCGTGGAAGAACTCGCCGTACAGCGATGCGCCCACCAAATGGCCCTCGAGCGGGCAGTCGAGGCAGCCGGGCTGGACGCGGCCGAGGAGAAGCTCTTCGAGATCTACGACGCCGACTTGACAGAAGAGAAGGATACCCAAATGAGCGCCTTCGAATCAGTCACCAAGATGCCCTACGACTTGTCTTCCGCCCGGAAACGCTGCATGGAACGCACGGCACAACTCCTCGCCGATGCACACTTCGCAGACGATTGATCGCCCGGACCATAACCGCGAGTGACATCCGAACTAGCTGTACGTTGAAGTGACCCCCTGAGGCCGGACATCTCCTGACTTGGCATCCTGCCGGCCGGGCGGAGCGATCTCGGCGCAGGGCTATCCCTTTTGGCTAGCAGAGTGCGAGACGCGGGTCGGGCCCCTTTGCTTTTCCGTCCCTCGTGGACGTTTGGGTGCTCGGTGGGTGCTCGTGAGACGAAATTCTGTCCGTCCTGGCGGGTCCGGCTGGGTCCGCCGGCCTGGGCTGGTGTTCGTCCAGATCAACTGCTGGTCGTCGACCATTGCGGATTCGCTGCGCCACGGGTTGCCGCTGTCGGGGTACGCCGCCACCCTGGGGGTGGTAGGCGGCGAACCGCTCGCGTAGCCGTTACAGGCCGGCCAGCTGCTAACGCGAAGCGGACGATCGGCACGTTCGGTGCGCTATCGGTTGCTCGTGGGGCCCTTTGCCCGTATGTGACCGCGAAATTAGGCAAGGCCGCTATCGTCGGCTGGGCCCGAAGGGGCCGTCTCGCTCCTCGCACTCCTAGCGGTGGTTCAACGCCGCAGCCACCGACGTCGACGACCTCGCCGACACGAGCACCCAGGCGTTCCGCGAGCATCCCGACTACGCCACCATCACCACCGTACGAGGCCTTGACGCTGGCGGCGTTGATTGCGCCGGCAACGTACGCCGGCTGGCATGCGGCGGCGGGCGCGCCGTCGGTCGTCACGGGGGTGACGGCCGCGATCATGGCGGCCGTGGCGACGCTCGTGGCCGCGTCGGCCGCCAGGAGACGCTTTCTTATGGGTTCCTTTCGTGCGTGACGGGTGCTCGTGCTGTCATGAAGGCTCGGGGGGATGCGGGCTACGCGGTGACGGACAACTCGACGATCTCCGCGTCGCCGGTGGTCCAGCCGGGCACAGCCACCGCGATGTACCGCGCGGACAACGGCCCGCTGAAGATGCTGTAGGTGGCGCCGTCGGTCGAAGTCTCGACGCGCACGGCACGGCGGGTGCCGCTGGTCCAGGCCAGCGACACGGCCGCGACGGCGCGTGACGCGCCCAGATCCACGACCATCCGCCCGTTCGGGCCGGGGCGCCAGGAGGTACCAGGGTTGCCGTCGACGGCGTGCGACGGTTCGCCCATGCCTGCGGGTAGCGGCGAGGTGGGGAAGGTGGTGCGGCCGCGAGCCAGGTCGGTGGTGGGGGTGACCGGCCCGTTGACCGGCTTGGTGAAACTCCGGGTCGCGCCTGCGGGTACCTGCGCCTGCGCCGACCAGGACCCGGCGGTCAGGCGAACGTCGATGGCGGCACCTGCCGGTGCGGTGACCGTGACGTTGTGCGAATCGGCGACCGAGAATCGGGCGCCGGTCGGTGCGCGGCCGGTCACGGTGAACCGGGCGGGCCGTACGGCGCCGCCGCCGGCGGGTACCGAAGCGGTCAGGTCCAGGCCGCCGTCGGCGCGGGCAACGGACACCCCGCGGTAGAGCCGGTCGCCGCGCGGCAGGGTCAGGACCGCGCCGTTGACGGCAGTGGGGGAAAGGTTGAGCAAGGTGAGGTACCCGTCGGCGTCGCTGACGCGCAGGGTGGCCGGCCCGCCGGTGGGTAGCCGCCTGGCCGCCGCGGCGGCCAGGTCCGTTCCGGCATCGCTGTAGCCCTCGATGAGGGTGGCGGGCGGGATGGTGATCCGCGTCGGTGACGCAGTGATCGGGCCGGTGGCGCCGTGCGTGACAAGGCCGGCGCGGCCGTCGACGCTGGCCCAGGCGCCCAGTGTCGCGGTCGAGGGCGCGGCGACCGCGGTGGTCCAGGTGGTGCCGTTGGTCGAGGTCTGCACGAGGTACGAGGTGGCGTACGCGGCCTCCCAGGTGAGAGTGACGCCGGTGAGCTGGACGGTAGCGCCGAGGTCGACGGCGAGCCAGCTGTCGGTGCGGCTGCGCTCGTCGCGGGAGACCGCCCAGCGAGTGGTGGCGTTGCCGTCTACAGCGTTCGTGGCCGGATAGGCCGGGTCGGCCGACGACGCGGTGACGGCACGGCCGCGAGCCCGGTCGGTGCCGGTGGCGTCGAACGCCTCGAAGGCGAACAGGGAGTAGCCGTACTGCCCGGACGCGGACTGGCCGAGGAACCGGACGTGTCTGGCGCTGCGGGCGGTGAAGGTGATCCTGTCGGTGCCGCCGTCACCGAGCCCGGCAGGGGGTGTCACGGTGCCTGCCGGGCCGGTGAAGGTCCGGGAGCCGTCGAGGCCGGGGACGCCGGGCATGGTCAGGTTGAACAGGGTCAGCGACGACGGGCCGGGGCCGCTGTAGACGACGGTGCCGGTCGGGAGGGTGGCGTATCCGGCCCACCCGGCGGCGGTCTGCAGCACGGTGGCGGTGGAGTCGACGCCGTCGCGGGCGGCGGTGTAGGCGGCCGTCCACTGCCGCATCGGCGGCGCGGTCTGTGCGGGCAGGAATGCGGGTGCCCGGGTGTCGATCAGCCAGTTGTCGTGGCCGGGCTGCCACAGGAACCGGACCTGACCGGGTTTGGTGACGGCGGCGGCGAAGCCGGTGGTGCTCTGGTGCGCGGTCAGGCCGACGGCTGTGCCGAAGAACCGGGTTCCGGCGGCGGCGGCGAAGAACTCGGCGCTGGTCACCGGCTGTACCGGCGTTGTCCGCCAGCGGTGGAACAGGTACGCGATGGCAAGCTCGGCGCGGGCCTCCGGCTCGTACTTCTCCTCGCCGCTGAACTTCGTGAGCCGGTTTTCCGGCGCGTACCGCAGGTAGGGCATCAGCCGCGCCGCCAGGTCCGCCTCGGCGCGGGCGGCGTGCCGGTCGCCCTGGACCTGGGCGAGGAACGCCAGAGGTAGCACATCCCGGCCGTACAGGTGGTAGCGGTCGGCGATCATCGGCATGACCGGCTCGCCGGCGTCGCTGGCCAACAGCCGCAGGGTTGCCCACAGTTCCCGCCCGTTGGGCTGGCGGGTCAGCACCTGGGGCAACGGCCGGCCGGCGGCGAGGAAGTGCGCGGCGGCCCGCCCGGCGGTGCGCCACAGTTCGGCCTGGTAGTGCGGGTTCACCGACTCGTGGTTCTCCACCACGAACGTGTCGTGCAGGTTGTGCGCGACGTTCCAGGCGCTGACCGGGCGGCCGTCGATCACGGCCGGGTTGGCGCGGTCGGCGGCGGGCAGCCCGCTGGCGTTGGCCGCCCAGAACACGAACCGCTCCTGCCAGCGGCTCGCCTCGGCGTCACCGGCCGGAGCCCACGCCAGGCCGGGCGCGATGGCCTGCGCGTAGACGCCCATCTCCTCGAGTTTGGTGTCGCCGCGGTACCCGCCGGCGCTGCCGTTCGGGGTCCAGGAGCCGCTGAGCGGGTCGTTGCCGGTGCCCAGCCCGTACGCGTAGGCGGCCTGCCCGCGTGCGATCGCGTCGACGTTCGACCGGGTGGCGGCGTCTAGCTCCGCCCACAGCAGCCGGGCGGCGAGCACGAAGTACAACTCGAACGTCGAGTCCCAGAACAGCCGTCGGCCCCATTCGGTGCCACCGGCGAGCCGGTTCGTCGCGGCGAACCGGGTGATCGTGGCGAGCGTTTGCCCGCGCAGGACGGCCGCGTCGACACCGGCCAGACCGGCGTCGTAGCCGTCGGTGGTGAGCAGCACGGCGTTGCCGAGGACGGCAGCGAACCGGAAATCCGCGGCCCGGTACGCGCCGATCGCCGGGTCCCACTGCTGCTGCACCCACCGGGTGTGCACGAGCAGCAGGCGGTGATACTCGTCCGCGACCGGGTCCGCGGCCAGACTCACGTCCAGGGCGGATGCGGGAACGGGCAGGGCAAGGGCGCCGCCGGCGGCACCGGCCAGAGCAAGCAGGGCTCTACGGGTGAGCATAGACGGCACTCTCTCCAAAAGTACTTGCACAAGTCAATAGTTAGGAAACTTTCATGAAGGGAAATCTTTTCGGCGGCGGTAGCCGAGTGCTCGTTCTCAGGCCGAATGCACCTCGACAGACCACAGCGAATAGCCGTATCGGGGGGTTGGCCGGTACCGCCGAGATCCACTCTGATCCACTGCGGGTCTGAGTACTCGGAGCCCCAGCGAGTGGCAGCGTTGCCGCCGGTGACGTTTGCTGCAGCGACGTCCGGCGCCTTGACCGAGGGGTTCCCCGCCGGCTGGGTCGCGGTTGAGGCCGATGGCGCCCAGGGGGCATCGACTCGGCCGGGTGACCCCGCTCTATCGATGGTGTTGAGTGGCAGGAGCATCCATGCTTCCATAGGAAAGCGCTTACCTAGCAGCCCGGCACCGGGCTGGTGGGCGCTTCCGCAGGTCCCTGGCTTCTTCCCGGGCAGGATTCCGCACCACGGAGGAGGATCATCAATGAGACACCCGAGGGTGAACGGCCGACGACCGCGGCGCGCACTGTCCATCGGGGCGGCCGCGCTGATCGTCGCGGCGATCGTGCCTCTCGCTCCGGCCGTGGGCGCGACGCCTATCCCGCGTTCCGCGGCAGGGACCGCGACGCCGCAGACGACAGGCGCAGTGGGTACGCCGACCGGCTTCGCCGCCGTGTCGGGCTGGGGCCAGAACGGCACCACCGGTGGCGCCGGCGGCCCGACGGTGACGGTGAACACCGCGAGTGAGTTCCTCGCCGCGATCGCGCGGACCGGTCCGCTGATCATCAAAGTCGACGGCATGATTGCGTTGCCCGGTCCGATGCACAACGTGACCTCGGACAAGACCATCGTCGGGCTCGGCGCCCACTCCGGATTCACCGGTGGCGGGCTGAACATCGGGCTGGGAGCGAACGACGATGTCACCTCGCCGCCGGCCAACCGGGTCCACAACGTCATCATCCAGAACCTGACGTTCGACGACTGGGCCGACGACGCGGTCAACGTCCAGATGTTCTCCCACCACGTGTGGATCGACCACAACACCTTCGTCGGCGGCTTCGACGGTGCGGCCGACGTCAAGCGCGGCTCGTCGTTCGTCACCGTCTCGTGGAACCACAGCACCCACGGCAAGAACATGCTGGCAGGCGCCAGCGCCGAAAACGGTGCGCAGGACAGCGGCCGGTTGAACATCACCTACCACCACAACTTCTTCGACGGCACCGTCGAACGCAACCCGTGGGTACGCTTCGGCAACCCGGTGCACGTCTACAACAACTACTACCGCAACATCAGCAAGTACGGCGTCCGATCCACCTCTGACGCCGGCATCCTTGTGGAAGGCAACTACTTCCAAGACGTCCCCGTACCGTTCCAGCTCAGCGGAGGCGGCGGTACCACCGGCAACCTCGTGTCCCGCAACAACTGCTTTGCCAACTCCGGCACGCCGCAGACGGGCGGCAGCGTCAAACCCGTCCCCTACACCTACCAACTGCAGCCCTGCCAGGACGTCCCAGCCCTGGTGACCGCCGGCGCCGGTGCCGGCAAACTGTAGGACCCCCCGTGCGTGAACATGTGGTCGAGCATCTCGGCGACCCAGCCGAGGTGCTGATCGTCGATGACACCGGTTTCTTGAAGGAGGGCACCACGGTCGGCCGGGTTGCAGCGCCAGTGCTCCGGGACCGGTGCCGGACCGCCGGGAGCCCGAAGGAGGTGAAGTTCGCCACGAAGGTGCAGATGGCCCGCACCATGCTCGCCCGCGCCCTCGACGCGGGGGTGCCGGCCGGGTGGTTGACCATGGACGAGGCCTACGGGCAGTCGAAGTCCCTGCCGGTCTGGCTGGAGCACCGGGAGGCGGCGTATGTGGTCGCGGCCCGCCGCAACGACGGCATGATCACCACCACCATGGGCACTGCCCGAGCCGACCAGATGATCGTCGCCCTACCTGCTCGGGCCTGGTGCCGGCTCTCGGCCGGCGCCGGCGCGCACGGACCACGCGAGTACTGCCCTGCGGTACACGCTCTGCGCCGTGGGATGGACGGCGAGGCCCTCCTGGCTGCCGCTGGAGACGGCGTCGGCGTCACGCTGTGAGATCCGACGTGGATGGCCGGGGCTCGCTGGGCAGCGGCCCCGGTCGCGGGCCCCGGCTACTCTGGGCGCAGTCGTGAGGGGGTGCCGGGGCATGGATGACACAGGCCGCACGGCCGACGCCGGAGACGCCCCGCCCGGTCCCCGCGGCGATCGGCCGCTAGGCCGGCCCGCCCGCTCGGTCACCGCCATGCTTACGGCGGCCCTCCTCCTTCTGGCATCGACGGCCACCTGGTACATCGAGCGGCGGTCCGATTCGCTGGAGCAGCAGCGGCGCCAGGACGAGCGGGCCCTGTTCGAACGAGCGTGCAACGACCCGGTTTCCGCCGCGGCCATGGTGATCAACATGCCGGCCTTCGCCAGCCGTTGTCCGGTGGGGCTGCGGCACCTGCTCTCGATACCGGCCGACGAGGTTCGCCCGGGCCCGGCGTTGGTCGACGCCTACCTGGACCGGCTGTTCGTCCTGCTCGGTGCCCAGGTGCCCGGTGGGGATGTCGGGCCGTACCTCAGCGCGCTGCACCGGGACGACGACCACGCCGCCGCTCTCCGCGCGGCGAACCGGGCGGTCCGGTCCTGCCAGGCGGTGCTGCCGACCGCCACGCCCACGCCCACGCCGGAAGCTTCCGGGCCACCGCTGGGCTTCTGGGACGACCCGCAGCGCATCGAGGTGCTTCCGCAACGCTCGACGGTGCGGGTGAGCGCCGCGTCGGGCGGCGTCACGGTGATCGACGTCCGGGTGGTCGAGACGACCCCGTCCTGCCTGACCCGGACACCGGGGGAGGCCCCGGTGCCGCGGTACATCGGCACTACCGCCCTGAGCCTGTCCTTCAGCCACGGCACCGGCCCGAGCGGGCAACGGGTGTGGCTACTCGACCACATCAACGCCTGCCCGGTGTACCCGGACCCGTTGTCCTCGGCCCCGATCGTCAACGCCGACTCGATGTTTCGGCGCAGATCGATCCGGGCGGATGTGGCGGACTCCCTCTTTGCCTACGCCGGGAGCACCTGTCCATCGCCGACCAGCCCGCGGTGAGCCGCCTCCGGCCGCAGACAGCGATCCCGGATACGCCTCGATCATCAAGATGCCGCCGAGCGCCCGCATCCCGCAGCACGGTGAGCGCGACCAGATGCCGCAGGCGCAGGCCGAGCGGCGCCAGCACCGACTCCGACCGCAGGCGCATCCGCCGGGCCAGGTACTCCAGCAGTGCGCCGGAGCGGCGCTCCATCTTGATCGACCCGTGCCGCACCTCAACGAGGCAGGCGGCCTGGCCCGGATGGTGCCGGCCGACCAGCACACCCCCGACCAGCGTCGATTCTGGCGGCTGACCGAGCAGCTAATGGCCGAGGTGAAGCAGGCCGACACCGTCCTGCTGGGCCTGCCCCTCTACAGCCATGGACGGTGCTGACGGATCCACACGGCCGGAAGCCGTCGGCGTTGAGCGATGTTACTCAACCGTAGGTTCGCCGATGCCAGTGGTCGGCGGTGAGAGGCCTTGCCGTGGCTTCCAGCGGTGTGCAGGTCCCGGTGGCGTAGGAGAACGCCGAACGGCGGCTCGCTGAACCAGTCGGGCCGCCGTTCGCAAAACTGCGTATCAGAGCGAGCGGATGTTCTCCGCCTGCAGGCCCTTCTGGCCCTGGGTGATGTCGAACTCCACCCGCTGGTTCTCATCGAGGCTGCGGAAACCGCTCGCCGAGATCGCGGAGAAGTGGGCGAAGACGTCGGCGCCGCCGCCGTCCTGGGTGATGAAACCGAAGCCCTTGTCGCCGTTGAACCACTTCACGGTGCCTGTAGCCATGTCTGCTCCTTTGGAGGCTGTTAGAGGCCGCACTGCGCGGACCCTTCCGCCGCCGCGTTGATCACCCCGCGCCGGAACCGACACGCCAAACGAAAAAGCGCCTGGATGGGTTTCAGATAACCCCATCAGGCGCCGGAAACGTCTACGGAAATCAAAACTGCAACTGGGTAACCGTAGCACAGAATATGGCAGTGCGGGTCAGCACCCTGGTGCGTGGTCCCTGTCACAGCATCAGCCCGACGCCCGGAATCCCGCTGCGGCTCATCGGCCCGGCCGGCGTTGTCCGGTGTGCTGGCCACGGGTGTGTGCTGTGTCAGCACCGCGTCGCGTGCCCGCCTCGATGGGCTGTCAGGAAACTCCTTCCTTGCGGGCCGGCGGGGGAGCCGGATACGACAAACGGTCCCTCTCAAAGGTGGAGAAGGACCGTGAGGCGTGGGTCAGGCGGTGCCGGCTTGCTGGCGGCGCTGGGGGTTCCGGTTGTGCTGGAGGGCTTCTTCGAGCTGGTCTTCGAGGATGATGATCCGGCAGGCGGCTTCGAGGGCGGTGCCGTGGTCGACCATCTCCCGGGCTCGTGCGGCCAGGCGTAGTTGGTAGCGGGAGTAGCGGCGGTGTCCGCCGGCGGAGCGGAACGGGGTGATGAGTTTCGCCTCGTCGAGGCGGCGCAGGAAGTCCTGCGAGGTGCCCACGATCTCTGCGGCGCGGCCCATGGTGTAGGCGGGGTAGTCGTCGTCGTTGAGCATGTCGTCGGGTTGGGCCATACATACCTCTCCGTGACGAGGGCCCCGGCGCAGGAAGCGCCGGGGCCCGGGGTTACGGGTTGAATACACCATTTACCGACAGGTTCGTCGGGTTCTCGTTTCCGCACCGTGCCGCTATCAGCGACATGGGGTGCGAGGATCGCGTAAGCGTGACCGGATACCACCTCACATTCGGTGGGACTACGGTGTCCACCGCAGGACTCGGACTACGTCCTGACGGCGGGCGATCCAACGGCGTCCAGCCCTCCCTTTCCTCTACTTCCATTGCCAGTGGTGCTGCCCGCCGGTGTCGGAGCCCACGCAACTTCACGGCCCCGCACACGTGCGGCGGATCTTTCCTGCATCAGGCGGAGCCCCGAACCTGCATCGGCCCTGCCTGCGGCTGCCCTGACCTGGAGTTACGTCAAGGTCTTCACGTGCACTTACCTTGTCTTGCTTGTGCGGTGATGCGGTTCCACCGCAGTGCCGAGCGAGCCACGAAAGGTTCCGGGCTCTATTTGGGCGCTCGGCCTGTTCCGTCGGCGTTCTTACCGATCTCTGTCGTCAACGGAGGCAACACTACCCAGCCCCACCGAGAATGTCTAGTCGCCGGAGGCCAGATTTTCTCGGTGCCCGCCCGAGGCTTTCGGTCGGGGTGTCGGATGGCCGGTCGTCGCAGGGCGGGATCATCCGGGCGTAGCGGTCCTAGCCCTCTCGGCGCCGAGGGCGGCGGGGATGATCGGCTGTAAGGCGATGGCGGGCTGGGTGGCCGACGCGCCGGAGACGATCTTGAGAGAAGTGAGGGCGGCCGGCTGAGACCGACGAGCATCCGTCACCTCCCGACAACCGGCCGGTCACCGGGATGCACGACAGTGCGGGCCATGCCCCGCAAAGCGCAAGACTCGGCATCCGCCCTCGCCGCACTGCTCGCGGCCGATCGGGTGGAGCTCGCTGCAGAGTTTTTCGCATACTCGTTCACGACCAACCTCGACGACGCCTTCCCGCGGCGCGCCGAGAGCGAACTGGGCGGCATGCTCGCCGAGTTCGCCCAGGTGCGCCTGAACAAGTGGCTCTGGCGTCCGACCCACGAGCCGGACGCCACCGTGTTCCGGCTACTGCTGGAGGTCGTCCTGCTTTGGGAACGCGCCGATCTGGCCGCACGCGCGCGCTCGGAGCCGATGGAAGTGGCCTTGCTGATGCCGGGGGAAGCCCTGCTGCGCGCGGAGGATCCGAAGGCGGCGGTGCGGAGCGCGCTTCGATCGGCACGCCGCTGACCGTCGGATTGCGCGACGCGAGCGCCAGCTTGAGCGGCCTCTCCGGTGCGGCACCTCAGTGGGCCTCGGTCAACATGAAGGGCGGACATCCCGTGGGAAGCACCCCACGAAGGGGTCCAGAGCCGACAACTCAACGCACTCGTCAAGGGCTTGAAACGGCCGTTGGGTTCAGGGCAGGACTAGTGCCACATCAGGTGCCGTTTTGCTCTGCTGGGCGTTCTGCGACGATGTTCTATATGAACGAGGAAGTAATCCCCATTCTTCGCGTTGAGGACGCTGCGGCGGCGGTTGGGTGGTACGAGCGCCTTGGCTTCGCTAAGCGGTGGGAGCACCGGTTCGAACCGGGGCTTCCCGCTTTCGTCGAAGTCGCCCGGGGCGGGGTGCGGTTGTTCCTGTCGGAGCACAAGGGCGATGCCCGTCCCGACACGTTGATTTACCTCCGTGTTCGTGATGTCGATGCCGTGGCCGCTGAGTTCGGTGCGCCGGTGAAGGAGGCCCCTTGGGCGCGTGAGGTTGAACTATGCGATCTCGACGGCAACCGGCTAAGGGTCGGCACGCCGGCGGAATGAGCACTTGGGGTCGGCGCGCGGCACGTACACCACCGCCTAGCTGAACGGCGCCGGACTGATACTGCAACGGCGCTGAGCGTGTCGAGTGTTGCTCGTGTTCGTTGGTCAACCTGTGGCGGGCGTTGATGTTGAACGTTGGCAGGCGGAGCTGGACCGGCTTCATGGCCGGGTCGGGGTGCGGTTTCGTCGGGTGCAGCCGCGTCGGCGGGCGCCGTAGTACCTGTGTGGGCTGGTCTCCGGGTTGGACCGCACGAACGGGTGGACCGTCACCGACTGCTGAGGACGCCGTAGTAGCTGCCGTAGCCGAGGCGACCCCTACCGTGGGTCGAGGTCGCTCGACGGCGGGCTCAGCCGTTCGGGCAGACGTCGAATCAGCCACCAGCCGTACCCGACGAACAGCAGAGCGATCACCGCCTGCCACCACAGCGGGGCTGCGCCCGGGCTGCGGAGCTGCACGAAATTGTCTGACGCGTGCAGCACGACCAGTGGCCAGATCGTGCCGAGATGCCAGCGCAACGCCGCCAGCCCGAATCCGTACGCGGTGGTGCTGATCACCTGTGCGACCGTGTCGTCCCAAGGACGTCCGAACCACAGGGCGCTCAAGGCGTGGCCGAGTCCGAACAGCACACCCACCCAGACGGCAGCGCGCGTCGGGCCGAGGCGGGCGAGCACATGCTGGTTGACCCCACGGCTGAGGGACTCCTCGGCGACACCGACGGCCAGCATGGTCACGGCAGTACTGATCAGCACGGTGACCGAACCGGTGAGGCCCGGGGCCGTGTACGACAAGATGACGGCCACGATCGGCAGGCACCACCACCACGAGCGGTCAGGGCTCCGCCAGCCCAGAGCGGCACGGCGCCACCAACCCATCCAGGCGGCCAGCACGAGGACCCCGGCTGCGGTGCCGGCGTTGACCAGCGCGGGACCCAGATCCGGGAACCAGGAGACGGACAAGCCCCCAACGAGATCTGCCAGGGCGAACAACACGATGTGCCATGCCAGCGTCAATCCGGCAGCGACCCCGACCGGCGTCCGATGTGTCCAATGCTCGATTCGTCCACGCACCCGCAGACCATATGGCAGGTACGTCTCTGCGGGGCATCGCGACGATGGCTGTTCTGACCAGGCGGCCTCTTGAGCACCAGAATCACGACGCTACTCCGTAACGGTGACACCATCACCCGTCTGGCCTGCGGCACCGCAGTCAGCGTCACGACAGCCCGGCGGTACGTCCGAGAAGCCACCGGCCTACTCGCGGCGTACGCCGAGGATCTGAACGCGGCCACACGGCGCATCGGCCGGCTCGCGTACGCGAGGTCGTCGCGGACTGCGCCGGACGCTCGTCTGTGCCTCGCTTGCGCAGCTCACGCGATGTGCGCGGGTCTAGCGCCGTACAGGCATGCTGGAAGTGCTCATGCCTCAGGTGAATAGGAGTCACATGGCTCACCAAACGGTTGGCACCGACTGGGACGCTGAACTCGTGCCCCACCGGGGCGGAGTCGAAGCCGGACGCGTGGATCGGCGAATTCAAGCAGGCGGGGCGGCAGGTCACCGTGCAGTCGCCGTTGGTCGAAGGAGGGTCACGGCAGCCGGATCGCTGACGCAGCTCGACGGATCTTGCCGTGGACCCGTGGCGGAGGTGTTCTGATGACGTCGCGCTTCGATGACGTCGCGCTTCGCGTCCCCGTCGATCCTGCGCTCGCCCGTGCGGAGGGTCGCGAACTGATACGTCACGAGGGCGGACGTTTCGGCGAGGCCGCAGCCGGAGGTCGGATCGTGTTCCGGGCTGCCGTACTTGTGGTCGGTGCGGGGGTGTTGGCCGCCCTGTACGTGCTAACGGTGCAGCTCATGTTCGGGGCGCCCGGCGCCGATGCCACGACGGTGGTGATCGCAGGTCTCATGGTGGCTCCGCTCGCCGTGATGCAGATCCGGGGTGCCGTCCGGGGGCGTCGGGCCGCGGAGGTCGGCTGGTACCGACTGAGGCGCTTCACCGAGGCGAACGGAATGTCCTACACAGCCATCGAGAAGGATCCGGTCCGACCGGCGGCGTTGTTCCGCGTCGGATCGTCGCGTGTCGCGGGCGATCTGGTGACCGCGACTGCACATCGTCCGTTCGAGGTCGCGAACTACGCCTATGACACATGGACGGCACGGACGCGCATGCCGCATACGGCCTGCTACGCCATGTTCACCCTGCGGACAACGTTGCCGCCGATGACGCTGGTGACCGCCGCGCGAGATATCCCGTCGTGCGCGTGGAAGGTGCCGCCATCGCACCGGCCGTTGGTGATAGGCGGCTCGTTCGACGCGCATTTCCAGGTTCACTGCGCACCGCGGGATGACGACGCCGTCCGGAGGCTGCTCACCCCTGCGGTGCAGGAGACGCTCGTCGAGCTCGCGGGAAACTGCGACGTCGAGATCGTCGACGGCCGGGTCTTCTTCATCGCCCGTCGGGCGCTGCCGAACACAACTCCCGCATTCTGGGAGTGGATCGAGGACCTCGCCGCGCTGGTGGACGAGCAACTGGACCGACAGGGCGGTTCTGCCGTGCCGGGGACGCGAGTCGCGGACGAAGCGCGTCGATCGCGCCGAGCAGGGCTGTTCGAGAGGACGAGGGCGCCGCGTGGAACCGCGGTCGTCGGCTGCCTGATCCCGTTGCTGTTCGGAGTCGCCGCGCCGGCTGTCATCAGCGCGATCATGCGGTAGGCGCACGCTCGACCACGAAGGGGAGGGGCTCGGCGTCGGGGTGCTGCTGCCCGCTCGTCGACGTGGCCGTGGTGGCGGAAGCGCTGGGATCGAGGTCGTGGTCACCGGGGAGATCGCACGGTGGCGGTCCGCGTCGAGCGGACACTCCCCGATCTGCTGTCGGTGCTGGTGCCGACCGTGCACGTCTTCATCCAGTCGCTGCGGCTCACGTCGACGATGGTGATCTGGTCGACCCGACGCCGGCGCCCCGGCGTCAGAGCGAGTAGGGGGCCGAGGGCGTCGACGACCCGGTGCGCGGCGGAGTGCGACACCCCGAACAGCGGGCCGGTCTGGCGCATCGTCAGGTTCGTGCGCCAGGACACGGCCACCAGCAACACCCGGTCGGCGAGGCCGAGAGATCACTTCCGGCCCGGCCGACCATCGGCGTTGCGTCACCACCGCGCTCGTGCGAGCGACCACCTCGCCGCCCCCGCCGTCGAGGGGTAGCTGCACAGCTGTGTAGCCGGCGCGCGGAAGGACCTACTTGCGGTGCTGGTCACCCGAGCCCGGATCAGATGAAGATCGTGCGGGCCGGGTCGAGGAAGTCGGTCGCGATGATCTGGGCGGCGCCGTACGGCATGGTGTCGAAGCCCTTGTAGTTGTGCCAGGCCTTGATCTGGCCGTCGGTTTGGATCAGGGCGATCTCGGCGCGGCCGTCGTCGTTGAGATCCATGAACCGCACCCTCGCGGGGTCGGTGAATCCAGTCGCGAGGATGACGGTGTAGCCGTACGGCGAGGCGGCGAAGCCGAGGTCGTTGTGCCAGGCCTTGATCTGGCCGTCGGTCTGGATCAGGGCGATCTCGGCGCGGCCGTCATCGTCCAGGTCGGTGAACACGGTCCGGGCCGGGTCGGTGAATCCGGTCGCGATGACGACGGAGTTGCCGTATGGCGAGGCGGCGAAGCCGAGGTCGTTGTGCCAGGCCTTGATCTGGCCGTCCGCCTGGATGTGGATCAGCTCGGACTTTCCGTCGTTGTCGAGGTCGGTGAAGCGCACCCGGGCCGGGTCGGTGAATCCGGTCGCGATGACGACGGAGTTCCCGTATGGCGAGGTGGCGAAGCCGAGGTCGTTGTGCCAGGCCTTGATCTGGCCGTCCGCCTGGATGTGGATCAGCTCGGACTTTCCGTCGTCGTCGAGGTCGGCGAAGCGCACCCGGGCCGGGTCGGTGAAGGAGGTCCCGATGACCGCGGCGGCGCCGTACGGCATGGTGTCGAAGCCCTTGTAGTTGTGCCAGGCCTTGATCTGGCCGTCGGTCTGGATCAGGGCGATCTCGGCGCGGCCGTTGCCGTCGAGCGAGGATTTCCGGCTGCCGCCCTGAACCGGTAGACCGTTGACCCAGCGGAGGTTGATCGAGTACATGTGCCTGCTGCCGTCCGCGACCGCGGCGTGCATCACGACCTTGTCGCCGCCGCCCAGCCCATCCTGGGCCGTCACGACGTCCGCGCCGCCTGGACCACAGAGTCCCGTGTTGGCCTGGGTCATGAAGGCCTCCGGCGCCGGTGTCCAGGGGCCGGTGACCGCCGGCGCCGTGGCGTACGACGTGTAGTAGCCGCAGCTGGCGAAGGACCCACCGGAGTAGAACAGCACCATCTTGTCGTCACGCTGGACCAGGTCCGGCGCCTCGATGATCTGACCTGCGGCAACGGTCAGCATCGCGGTCGTCGGACCGACCAGGGTGGTGCCGTTGTTGGTGACCTGGCTGACCCAGAGCGTGGACGGCCGGTTGATGGCGTTGCCGTCGTTCTTCCAGGTGAGGTAGCGGGTTCCGTTCCGGTCGACGAAGGTGTTCGCATCGATCGCGCCGCCCTGGCTGAGGGGGCAGATGAGCGGCCCCGATCCGTAGGGCACGAACCCCCCGAGCGGCGAGGTCGCGATCGCGACGCCGATGCACTGACGACCAGAGGCGGCGTCCTGGGCCGTGTAGGTGAGGGTCAGACTGCCGTCAGGGTTGGGCTGCACGTCGGGAGCCCAGGTTCTGCCGGCGACGGCCCAGCTGCCGGGCCCACCCGGCATCGCGTCACCGAGGACCTGCCACGGCCCGTCGATGGTGGGCGCGCTGGCCACCGGGAGGTGCCTGAAGTCGTTGGTGGCATAGGCGTACCACGTCTGGCCGACGCGGACCACGTCCGGGTCGGCGAACCCCTGTGCGATGAGCTTTCTGGGGCCTTCGGGTACGGCGGTGACGGCACTCGGGCCTGCCACGACCGGCGCGGCCGGCACGACGAGTGCGAGGGTGGCAAGCACTGCGAACGAGGCCGCGTGGGCTTGGCTGCGGAGGATGGGCGGGATACGCATGGCGAGCTCCCTTCGGGGTCGGCCGTCGATGTCCGCGGCGCGACCATATACCGGCCTAGGCCAGTATCGTGGAGGCCGCCTGAGTTGATGTCAATGGCTCGCTAGGCACAGAGACCCGTACCAGCGCCTGTCGTTCGCGGGTGGGGGTGTCCCCATGGCCCTGTCAGATGAGGAGCCTGGATGCGGGGCAGGGCGTCGGCAGCATGGCGACGTGCCTGACCTCGGTCCGAACCGTTGGGGTGCTCGCTGTCCGCCTCGCCTTCGTGTGGGTCGACGAAGGCCCATGTGCTGATGGCGAAGGCGAGCGCCAGGAGGACATGTTGCGGTATCGCGGGCGTATCGAAAAACGCATATGCCGCCGCAACGGTCGTGCGTCTTGGGTGCAGGAATGAACCAGAGCGCATCACTGTCAGCGCACGGTTCGTCGACCGGGAAAGGAGCGTGATCATGGATCCGGACACCGCACGCGGTATCGACCGGAGGCGGCTGGTCACATGGGGTGGGGCGGCCGCCGCCGGGATGGTGGCGGCGGGCGGGCCGCTGGTAGGCGCCAGGATCGGCCACGCCGACTCGGCCCCCACCGGCTCGTCCGGGCGCGACCGGATCCCGCCGGATACCCGGCCCGGCGGAGCCTACGACCGGTATGTGGCGCGGCTGGCCGCCGAGGGCAGGTTCTCCGGCGTGGTGCTGCTGTCGTACCGGGGCCGGACGGTGCTGTCGCGCAGCTACGGCATGGCCGACGAGGAGAAGAGGATCCGCAACCACGAGGGCGTCGCGTTCAACCTCTCCTCGGGGAGCCAGCCCTTCCTGTCGGTGGCCGTCCTGCAGTTGGTGCAGCAGGGCAGGCTGACGCTGTCGGACACGGTGGGCACCCACCTGGCGGGCTTCGCCAGAGAGATCGCCGAGCAGGTGACCATCCACCACCTGCTCACCAGCACTTCCGGGCTGGACGCCCCGATGCCGGACTGGCAACGCGTCTTCCACAGCCGGGAGGAGGTGCACGAGTACCACGAGCAGTGGGCCCGGCAGGCGACGCTGGTGGGGGTTCCCGGCACGGGGTCCAATGGCCACCGTCCCGGCGGCGGCGTCGGCCTGGCCATGGCCGCGCAGATCGTGGAGGCCGTGTCCGGCGTGACGTTCTGGGACTACGTGCACGAGCATGTCTTCGAGCGCTCCGGCATGAGCGGCTCGGCGTTCTACACCAGGGACCAGTGGCTCACCGACGAGCACATCGCGCATCCGTACATGCGGCAAGCCGACGGCAGCCTGGTGGACGCCGTCCGCAACCTGGACAAGGGCAGCCTGGATCCGAACATACGAGGCAGAAATCCAGGCCGCAGCTTCATCGGTTACGCCTCGGGTGACGGCTTCGCCACCGCGCCGGACCTGGTCCGGTTCGCGGAAGCGCTGCGCGACGGCACGGTGCTCGACCGGCCCTACGCCGACCTGTTCGCCGGGCCCAAGCTCCCCGGTCCGGAGCCCACATCGTACGAGGCGTACACGATGCCGGTCAGCATCGTCAACGGTCAGTGGGTGATCGGGCGCGGCGGCGGGGGCGGTGGCATCGGCGCCAACTGGAGCATCTACCCGGACACCGGTTGGGTCGGCGTCGTCCTCAGCAACCACGACGGCGTGCCGATGCTGGGCATCTGCCTGCGGGAGGCTGAGGCCGTCACCGGCGGGCCAGTCGGCCCACCCGGCGGCGGGGGTGGCGGCTGAGTGGCGCCGGGCACTGTGTGTATCGCGGACGTATGGAAAATCGCATACGGCACCGCAACGGCCCTCCGGCTTCGATGGGGGCATGAACCACAGCGCGTCCCCGTCCGCACCGTCCCGCCGTACGCGCCGGATCGTGCTCGCCAGCCTGGCTGTCCTCGGGTTGGCGAGCGCGGCGTTCGCCGTGCGGCGGCCGCTCATGATGTCCGCGCCGAGGTGCCTGGCCGGGCACTGGCACGGCTGCTACGACACGTTCAACGGCGTGCTGCTCATGATGCTGGTGGGGCTGCCGTTGGCGGCTCTGGCGGTGTGGGCTCTGGCGCGCCTCCGGCGTGCTGCCGGCGTCACACGGGGGTGGCGGATGTCGCTGGCCGAGGTGGGCATGGTCTACGGGACGGTGCCGTTCGTGTGGATGACCTTGATGCCGGGGCCGGGGGCGGGCATCGTCCCCGGCCGGGTGAGTCTGGTCCCGCTGCGGGACCTGGTCACGATGGGGCCGGTCGGATCGGCGGCAACCTGCTGATCTTCGCGGCGCTGGGGTTCTTCGCCCCGATGCGGTTCGCGGCGCTGGCGTCGGTGCCGCGGATCCTGGCGCTCGGGGCAGGTTGCTCGGTCCTGGTCGAAACCGCCCAGTACGTCCTGCGGCTGGACCGGGTGTCCTCCGTGGATGACGTACTGGTCAACGCCACCGGTGCCGTGCTGGCCGCGCTGGCGTCGCGCCACTGGTGGCGCACTGCGGCGGAGGCGCCGTCGGACCGGCCTCGCCCCGCGCCGGTACCGGCAGGCTGAGCCGTGTCCAGCATGAAATACCAGCGTGGTCATAGGGTCCCGGCATGCGCGTACTGATCGTGGAGGACGAGCCCTACCTGGCCGAAGCTGTCCGGGACGGCCTGCGGCTGGAGGCGATCGCCGCCGACATCGCCGCCGACGGCGACTCCGCCCTGGAACTGCTCAGCGTCAACTCCTACGACCTCGCGGTCCTCGACCGCGACATCCCCGGCCCCTCCGGCGACGAGGTCGCGCGTCGCATCGTCGCCTCCGGCAGCGGCATCCCCATCCTCATGCTGACCGCTGCCGACCGGATCGACGACAAGGCCTCCGGGTTCGAGCTGGGCGCCGACGACTACCTCACCAAACCGTTCGACCTGCGGGAGCTCGTCCTGCGGCTGAGGGCGCTCGACCGCAGACGTGGGTACGCCCGGCCCCCGGTCCGCGAGATCGCGGGCCTGCGGCTCGACCCGTTCCGCCGGGAGGTCTTCCGCAACGGACGCCACGTCGCGCTCACCCGCAAGCAGTTCGCGGTGCTGGAAGTCCTCGTCGCCGCCGAGGGCGGGGTCGTCAGCGCCGAAGAGCTGCTGGAGCGGGCCTGGGACGAGAACGCCAACCCCTTCACCAACGCCGTGCGCATCACCGTCTCCGCACTGCGCAAACGGCTCGGCGAACCATGGATCATCGCCACGGTGCCCGGCGTCGGCTACCGCATCGACACCGCCCCCGGCACCGGGCGTGAGGGAGAGGAGCGTGGATAGGGAGCCCGGTTTGAGCGTCCGCCTCAAACTGACCCTCAGCTATGCCGGGTTCGTCATGCTGGCAGGTGGCTTGCTTCTCGTCACCGTGTGGGTGTTCCTGCTGCGTTACGTACCCGAGGTGATCGACAACGCCCAGGTGCCCGCACCAGCACCCAACCGCTCCCGTCTCCCCGCCCCCGTGATGTTCGTACCGAACCGCTCCGACCTGCTCCGCGCCTTCGCTCCGAGAGCAGTCGCAGTGCTGGCCTTCCTGCTGGTCTTCGGCCTGCTGGGCGGATGGATCCTCGCCGGCCGGATGCTCGCGCCGCTGACCCGCATCACCAATGCCACACGCGTGGCCGCAGACGGATCACTGTCCCACCGGATCCGCCTGGAGGGCCGCAGGGACGAATTCCGTGAACTCTCCGACGCGTTCGACTCGATGCTCGAACAACTCGAGTCCCACGTCGCCGAGCAGCAGAGGTTCGCCGCGAACGCCTCCCACGAACTGCGCACCCCGCTCGCGATCTCGCGGACGCTCCTCGACGTCGCCCGCAAGGATCCCACGCAGGGGCGGGGCGAACTCATCGAACGACTGCACACCATCAACCAGCGGGCGATCGACCTCACCGAGGCCCTCCTGCTGCTCAGCCGCGGCGACCGCAGAAACTTCACCCGCGAAAGCGTCGACCTCTCCCTCGTCGCCGAAGAAGCCGCCGAAACGCTGCTTTCCCTCGCTGAACGGCGTCGGATCACGCTGGACGTCTCCGGCGGGGCGGCCCGAACCAGCGGCTCCGCCGAACTCCTGCTGCGGATGGTGACGAACCTCGTCCAGAACGCCATCGTCCACAACCTCCCCGCCGGCGGCTCCGTGGCGGTTCACACCGAGGCGCACGGCGACACGAGCGTGCTGCGGATCGAGAACACGGGTCGTCGGCTCCCACCCGAACTGGTACCGACCTTCACCGAACCCTTTCAGCGCGGAACGGAACGCGTACGCACCGACGAACACGCCGGCGTCGGCCTCGGCCTCGCCATCGTGCACAGCATCGTCCGCGCCCACGCTGGGACCCTCGACCTCGTCCCCAAACCCAACGGAGGTCTCCGCGTCACGGTCCGGCTTCCCGGCACGCCGTAGCACCCCCGAACGGTCCCTCGTTCGGTCTGGCAGCCTCAACGCCCCGGTGGCCGCTTGCTACGCGCGATCGTGAGTTTGCCGGAACGCCTTGGTCGTCGGACAGTCGGCTGTCATCTACCCGGGGAAAGGAGACCTTCCAGTGCCCGTGGCAGTGGGTAGACGCGCTCTGGGGGGAACAGCCGCTGGGCCTTGGCGGCATGCCCGGTTTGTGTCAGTGCCGCGGCCTTGCGAACCTGGGGGGTGAGGTCGGTGAGACTGACGATCCAGTCGTCGGTGAACGTGCGGATCAGCCGGCGGCCGATGCCGACCTGGATGCTGTAGTGGTTCAGGGCCGCGCCGCGGGGCGAGCGTTCCGGATCCCACTGGACATGTACGGCTGCCTCGGCCACGGTCGCCGGGTCGGCCGTCGTGAGCACCGCCTGGGACAGCGCTTCCTCCCAGCCCTGCCGGGTCATCCGCACGGCGAGAACACGCTCCTGACCGGGTTTGCGGGCCCAGTTGCTGCGGTGCATCAGCCACAGGAAGGAGGGCTTGATCCATGTCATCCTGTGGAAGGAGAACGGCGCAACGAAGCGGCCCGCTCGCAGCGCCGCGTCGGCGATGGCAGGCGAGTACGCCTGGTAGACCACGATGGTCTGCGCATCGTAGTCAGCGCGGATCTGGTACTGGGGTGCCATGCGCCGCACCCTGCCATCCGCTCCACCCGCCTCGCGAACCTTTTTCCCCCTGACCCGGGCCGGTTCGAACATATTGGTCGTGGTCATTCCCGCCTGAAAGCTCATTGACGTCGCCGTCGTTGTTGCGCACCAGCACCGGCGCGTCGCCGACGATCACCCGGTAGGTGTGGACGTCGACGACGGTGCGGGCGTGCGTCCGCTCCGCCGAGGCCGCCGGCCGTCTCACCGCACCCGACACCATCGCGGCCCCGGCCAGCCATCAGAACGGGGCGTCCACCGAGAGCCGGCGCACCTGCGTCAGGTACGGGTCCAGCTCTCCCACCTCGAACCGGCAGGTGCCGATGACGTGCCAGAACTGGCCGCCCGGATCACCGTCCAGCTTGTACCGGCCGTCCGGGCTGACCGCGGCCCAGCCGTCCGGCAGGCCGATCAGAGTGGCGCGTAGCTGCCCGTGCTCCGGGTCCGCGACGTCCCACAGCCGGACGGTGCCGTCGTCACCGGCGCTGGCGAGCATGCTGCTGTCCGGGCTGAACGCCACCGACCATACCCGCCGGGTGTGCGCGGCCAGGGTGCCGTGCAACCGGCCGGTGCCCGGATCCCACAGCCGGATGACCAGGTCGTCCCCGGCGGTGGCGAGCAGCGCGCCGTTCGGGCTGAACGCGCAGGACCACAGCCTGCCGGTGTGCTCGGTGAGCACCGTACGCCGCTCGCCGGTGAGCGCGTCCCACACCACCGCGGTGCCGTCGTTGCTGGCGCTGGCGAGCAGCGTCCCCTCGCTGTTGAAGCACACCGCGTACACCCGGTCGGTGTGCTGCTCCAGGGTGCGGCGGCAGGTCGCGGTGGCCGCGTCCCAGAGCCGGACGAGATGGTCGTCGCAACCGGTGGCGATGGCCTCGCCGTCCGGGCTGAACGCCACCGCCCGGACCCGGCCCCGGTGTGGGGTCAGGGTGGCGAAGTGGCGGCCGGTACGGCGGTACCACAGTCGGACCGTGTCGTCGTCGTTGGCGGTGGCCAGCGCGTCGCCGTCCGGGCTGAACGCGGCCGACCAGACATGGTCGGTGTCCACGTTCAGTTCACGTTCGTCGACCCCGGTGTCGGTGTTCCACAGGTGCACCCCGCCGTCGCCGCTCGGTGCGGCGACCAGCGGTTCGCCCGGACAGAACACGGCGGAGAGCAGCCGGTCGGCCGGACTGGCGAGCTGCCGGACCAGCCGCCCGGTGCGCGGCTCCCACAGCCGCACCACGCCGTCGTTGCCGCAGGCGGCCAGCATCTCGCCGTCGTCCCGGAAGGACAGCGAGGTGACCCGCCGCCCGTGTCCGCGCAGGGTGTGCTGAAGCTGCCCGGTCCGTACGTCCCAGAGTCGGGTGGTCCCGTCGTTGCTGCTGGTCGCCACCTGGGCCTGGTCCGGCCGCCAGACCACCGGCCAGACCGAGCCGCGGTGCCGGGTCAGCTCGTGCCGGAGCTGGCCGTCGGCGGTGTCCCAGAGCTGGATCGCGCCGTCGCTGGCGGCCGTGGCGAGCATGGTGCCGTCGGCGTTGAACCGGACGCTGTAGATCGCGCCGCGCTGCCGGCCCAGCACCCGGACCGAACGGCCGGTCTCCACGTCCCACAGTCGCAGCGCGCCATGCGTGTCGCCGGTGGCCATCAACCCGCCGTCGGGGTGCACGTCGAGGGCGTACACGTCGGCCTCGTGGCCGCGCGGCTGGCGCAGGAGAGCCCCGTCGGTGGCCCGGCGGATCCACACCCGGCCGTGCTGACCGACGGCGACCAGCGACCGGCCGTCCGGGGTGTGCACCACCCGGTAGACCACCTCCGGCTCCCGCACCTCGAACGCGAGGTTGCCCGAGGCGATCTCCCAGCCGCGGACCACGCCGGCGCTGTCCACCACCACGACCCGCTGACCGTCCGGGCTGAACGAGGTGCCCCAGATGGGGGCGGCGTGCCCGGGCCATTCCTGGCGCAGCCGGGCCGTGCGGGTGTCGTAGAGCCGGACCACGCCGGCCGCGTCGCCCACCACCAGCCGGCCCCGCGCGCCGTCGGTGAGCAGCGGCCACACCCAGCCGGCGAAGACATCCTCGATCACGTGCCGCACGTCGCCGTGGTCGGCGTCCCACAGCCGTACGGTGAGATCGGCCGCGCCGGTGACCAGGTGGTGCGAGGCGGCGTCGAAGCGGACCGCGTAGACCCGGCCCCGGTGACCCTGCAGGGTCCGCACCGGCAGACCGGTGGCCGTGTCGCAGATCAGCACACCCCCGTCGTCGCTGCCCACGGCGAGCACCGTGCCGTCCGGGCTGTACGCCGCCGGCACCGGCAGCCGGCCCACCTCGAAGCCGTACGAGACGCCGACAGCGGGTGGGGCCAGGCCCGGTATCACCGGACGGCCCGGTGCGACCACCGCGCCGCGCAGCTCCGGCGCGCGCAGCAGCGCCGCGTCGGCGTTCACGTCGATCAGCGCGGCCCGGCGCCAACTGCTGCCGGCGACTCGCGTGTCACGCAGATCGGCCCGGAACAGTCGGGCCCCGGCCAGTTCGGCCGCGCGTAGGTCGGCCCCGACGAGGCGGGTCTGGTCCAGGCGGGCGCCGCGTAACCGGGCGTGGACCAGCCGAGCCCCGGTCAGGTTGGTGGCGACCAGGCGGGTGTCGGTCAGGTCCGCGCCGGTCAGATCCGCCTCGGCCAGCTCCCGGTGGGACAGGTCCTCACCACGCAGCACCGCGCCACGCAGGTCGGCCCGGTCGGGCAACCGCAGCCGGGCGCTGAGCCGCAACGCGTTGGCCCGAACCGTCTCGCCGGCCGTCTCGTCGCCGAGCACCCGCGACGTCCAGGCGGTGCAGCGAGCCGGGTCGGCGAGGTCGCCGAGGAACTCCACGGCCAGCGCCGACAGTGGGCGCGCCGCCAGGGCCGACGGTTCCTCGCCCTGGTTGAGCTGGGCGGCGATCCCCGCCGCGACCAGCCACTCCATCACGGAGGCGTGGATGAACCCGAACAGACCGTCGTCGGTGCGGACCAGCAGGCTGCCCGCGCCCACCGCGTGTGTCGCCTGCGGTCCGGAGAGCCGGGACTCTGCCAGCCCGGCGAGCTGCCCGGCGGTTTCGGCCAGCTCGGCCAGGCGCAGGTACGACTCCCCGCTCTCCCAGAGCTGGAACGCCAACCGGCTCACCGCGTGCCACAGCTCGGGGCGACGCAGGCTGACCGGTGCGCCCGGCACCCCCTGGGTACGCCGCTCCTCGAAGTCCAGCCAGGACTCCAGGATCTCCCGGTAGAGCGCGGCCGCGCTGAACGTGCCGCCCGCACCGGCCACGGCGGTCAGCCGTCCCTCGTCAAGGTTGGCGATGAAGCCGAGCATGCGCGGGTTGCGGGAGAGGCCGAGCAGGTCCTTCACCCCGCCGAGCAGGTTCATCCGCTCCCGGGCGGCCCGCTCGTCCCCGCCGTAACGGTGCCGCAGGAAGGTCTCGATCTGCACGGGGGTGAAGTCCTCGATGGCCAGCACCCGCCGGTGCGGCAGCATGCCCACCCGCTCGCCGAGGGCGGTGAGCACCTGCGAGTTGGTCTTGAAGTGCTGGGTGCGGCTGCTCACCACGATCTTGGCGTTGCCCTCGGCCGCCTGGAGCAACGTCTCCAGGTGGTCCGCCGCCCGGTCGTAGGTGACCCGGGCCACCAACTCGTCGAAGCCGTCGAAGAGCAGCACGATCCGCCCCTGCCGGAGCATGTAGCGGAACGCCTTGAGGTCGATCACCTGCTCGCCGTGGTTGGCCAGGTGCGCGGCGACCAGCCCGTCGACCGAGTGTGCCTTGTCCAGCGCACGCAGCTCCACCAGGATCGGGATCAGGTCGGGCGCGGCCGTCGGCAGCCGGCGGGCCACCTCGCGCAACGCGAACGTCTTACCCCGGCCGAAGTCGCCGAGCACGAGCACGAACCGGCCGTCCGGCGCGGAGGCCAGCTCAAGCAGTTCGTCCACCACGTCCTCGCGGACCTGCTGGTCGGCGCCGACCAGGTGGCGGTAGCGCTGCGGCACGTACTGGCCGGGCGGGTAGAGCCGGTCGGCCTGCAGCCGGGCGGTCTGTGCGGCGACGTACTCGCGCAGGTCGAGCAGCCCCTGGAACTCGGTCAGGTGCAGCACCCGTACGCCGCGCCGCTGCGCCTCCTCGGCCAGCCCGCGTGGCACCCGGTCGCCGTCGTAGACCAGCTCGGACGGGATGTCCGGGTCGGTGGCGTGCACCCGCCGGGCGAAGTGGTCGAGGTCCGAGGCAGTCGGGGTGCCGACGTACGCCCCGACCCGCTGCTGCCGAACCACCCCGTCGGCGCGGTAGGTGACGAACAGGTGCGGCGGCTCGGCCGCCACCCGACGGACCAGCACCCGGTCGTGGCGCGCCTCGCAGACCTCGGCCAGCCGGTCGAGCAGTCGGTCCAGCGGCGCCGCCGGGACCACGGCCGGCGTGGTGACCGGCGCATCCTGGACAGGCCCCTCGACGGCGGTGGGCAGCCGCGGGTCGGGCACCTGCGCCGGCCCGGCAGCCCCGAACGTCGCCGCCGCCTTCGGCCAGCTCACCGCCGTCGGCTCGCCCACCTCGTGCCGGTCGTCGCGGCCGAGCACCCAGCGGGTCATCCCGTCGGCGGCAAGCCGGAGCACCTGCGCCCGGCCGTCACGGGAGGCGGTGGCCAGCGGCACCACCGGATCGACCCGGGCGCCGGTCGGCGCGGCGTCGGAGAGCAGCAGGTTGAGCATCGGCCCGAGCAGACGGTTGAACGATCCCCGGTCGCGCAGCGTCACCCCGTCCGGGACCGCCACCTCGTCGGCGTACGGGGTGCGCGGGCCGGGGACGTGCGCCATCGCCCCCAGCCGCAGCCAGCCGGACTGCTGGTAGTGGCGCAGCCGCTGGGCGAACCAGGTGGACTGGGCCTCGCCGAGGAAGCCGTACCGGTCCTCCTCACGGTGGGTGACGGCAATGGTGGAGTTCAACCCGGCCACCACCAGCCGCAGGTCCGGCACCGGGAACAGCGTCCAGGGTTGCTCGCTGTCGAAGATCCGGTCCTCGAGACCCTGGTAGAGGTCGTCGAAGAGCCGCGCGTAGTGCCGCCACTTCGGCCAGTACGGAGGTTGCGGGTCGACGTCGTCCGCCTCGCAGGTGGCGAAGTACGCGCGGCTCGCGGCCATGGTCACGTCGCGCGGGCCGGGCACCACGACCAGACGGTGCGGCTCCAACCCGAGCAGCACCCGCAGCCCGGTGAGGAAACTCAGCGCGTCGGAGAACTCGCGGGGACTGCCGGACTCGGTCAGGTTCCCCGCCACCACCAGCAGGTCGGGTCGGGGAACCCCGTCGTTCATCAGCAGGGTGAGGTCACCCATCAGATGTTCCTGGAGCTCTCCGGGGGTGACCGGGGCACCCGGCTCGATCACGCCCCGACCGAACCGCGGTCCGGCCACCTGGAGCACGGTCAGCGCCGTCCGCGCGGTCGGCACGGCCGCCGAGGCGGGCGGGAACGGCGGCGGGTTGATCGGCGTACGGCGGGCCCGGCGCGGCGCGGGCGGGCCGACGACGGGCGCGGAGAGCACCCCGGCCGGGTCGGCCGGATGGTGCGGGAAGGCAGGTTGCCGGACGGGCTTCGCGCGGCCGTCGAGTGCTTCCCGGATCCGGTCCAGCACCCGGGAACGCGCCTGGTCGGGGTCGGTTACCCCGACCAGGTCGACGTACGTGATGGTGGCGAGCAGGCCGTCGATCGGGCAGTCCTCCACCCGGACGGTGACCAGCTTGTTGCCGGTGCCGTCCGGGTCGGCGCGCAGCGCGGCCTGCCACTCGAGCTTGCCGTACGTGGAGTGCAGGTAGCGTTCGGACAGCACGGCCACCACGACCGCGGCTTCCCGGACCCCTCGATCCATGAAGTCGATGAAGTTGGTGCCGGCCACGAAGTCCCACGCCTGGAGCATGGTGCGGTAGCCGGCGGCCTCGAACTCCCACGCCAGCCACGTCGCCCAGCGCTCGTCGGCGGGCGAGTAGCTGATGAAGAAGTCGATCGGGCGGTCGGACCGGGTCGGTTGCACGCCTACAGCCACCTGGCCATTATGGCCACCCACCGTCAATCCGTCGCCACCCTGGGCTGTCGGCCCCGTCGCGTCCGGCCCGGTCGACGAAGCAGCCGTGTGCGAGGATCGTGCCTTGTGGAGACCACCGGCGAGCCACCGTCGGACGCACCGGACCGATCCCGCTGGGGCCGGCTTCACGTCCTGGACTGGATCGCGCTCGGGCTGTTCGCCGGCGGCGTCCTCTGCGTCCTCAGCGGACTCCTCCCCCGCGCGGACGCCGAGGCCACCGTACACCGGATCCTGCCGATCCTGATCTTCCTCGGCACCGTGGTGGTGCTGGCCGAGCTGACCGCGGTGGCCGGGGTCTTCGACGCGCTCGCCGCCCGGGTGGCGATCGTCGCGCGAGGCAACTTCGCCGCGCTGTTCTGGCTGTGCGTCGGGTTCGCCTCGGTGACCACGATCGCGCTCAACCTGGACACCACCGCTGTCCTGCTCACCCCGGTGATGATCGCCCTGGCCCGCAAGCTCGGCGTGCCGCCGATCCCGCTGGCGATGACCACGGTCTGGCTGGCCAACACGGCGAGCCTGCTGCTGCCCGTCTCCAACCTGACCAACATCCTGGCCAGCGACCGGATCGGGCTGGCCCCGGTGCCGTGGGCGGGCCGGATGTGGTGGCCGCAACTGGTCGCCATCGCGATCACCATGCTGCTGCTCTGGTGGTGGTACTGGCGGCCGGCGCGGGCCGACGCCGACCCGTTCGTGCCACCGCCGCCACACGTGCCGCCCGACCCCGTGCTCTACCGCACCGCGCTCGTGGCCTGCCTGCTGTTCGTCGCCGGGATCCTCGCCGGGGTCGAGATCGGGCTCGCCTCCGGAGTGGCCGCCGCGATCCTGGTCACCGGCTTCGCGGTCCGCGCCCGGGGCAGCCTGAGACTCCAGCTGATCCCCTGGCGGTTGCTGGTCTTCGTCACCGGGCTGTTCCTGGTGGTGCAGACCATCGGCCGGTACGGGCTGGACACCGTGATGGGCGCGTTGATCGGCAGCGACCCGGGTGCCGAGGGAGCTCTGCGGGCCGGTGCGGTTGGCGCGCTCTTCGCCAACGTGGTCAACAACCTGCCCGCGTACGTGGCCGGGGAGGCGGTCATCGCCGCTGACCACCACACCCAGTTGCTGGCCCTGCTGGTGGGCACCAACGTCGGCCCGCTCGCCACCCCGTGGGCGTCACTGGCCACGCTGATCTGGTACGAGCGCTGCCGGGCCGCCGGAGTCACGGTCCCGCTGGGTCGGTTCGTGGCCACCAGCACCGTCCTCGCCGCCCTGGGCACCATCGCCAGCGTCGCCGCCCTGCTGGTCACCCCGTCGACCTGACCGGCCAGCGTCCACCGCCGGCGTTCACCAACCGACGGTGGTCAGGCTGATCGGCGTGAAGTGGCGGACCTGCGGCTCGATCCACTGGGCCGCGGTCACCAGCTTGACCAGCCGGTCGATCGTCTCCGGCGGGCCGGCGACGAAGCTGCGCCGGTCGGCCGGACACCCGTACCGGTCGTCGAAGCAGCCACCGTCGAAGGCCCGGACCACCATGCCGGCCTCGGCAGCCAGCAGCATCCCGGCCGGCAGGTCGACCGCCTCCGGGCGGTAGCCGACAATGCCGTCGATGTCGCCCCGGGCCAGCATCACCCAGGACAGCAGCGGCGCCCACAGTTGCAGCACGCGCCGGGCGGTGGAGTCGAGGACCACCTTGAGGGCGCGGGCGGTGCTGTCGTCCCGGCGTACCTCGTATCCCTGGGTCCAGGCCAGCACCGGCGCGGCCGGCACCGGCCGGTGCGGCGTGCGCAGCGGCTGGCCGGCCGGGCCGTCGACGTGCACGAAAGCGCCCTGGCCGCGGACGGCCGACCAGGTACGGCCGGCGACCGGGTCGTGCACCACCCCGAGCACCGGCGAGCCGCGGTCGCAGAGCGCGATCCCGACCACGTACGCGGGCAGTCCGATCGCCACGTTGTTGGTGCCGTCGAGCGGGTCCACCAGCCACGTCCAGGAGTCGGCGGTGGCGTACTCGCCGCCCTCCTCGGCGATCACGCCGTGCTCCGGCCAGCGGGCCCGGATCCGGTCGACGATCAGCCGTTCGGCGGCCAGGTCCAGGTCGGTGACCAGGTCGCCGGAGTCGTTCTTGGTCCAGGCGTGCAGCTCGCCCCGGGTGCCGGGACGCAACAGCCGCCCGGCGGCCTGGGCGGCCTCCACCGCGAACCGGTGTGCGTCACGTAGGTCTGGCCCGCATCTGCCCGGCTCCACGTCCATGCCTCCTCCAGCCCTCAGCCCCGTGCCACCAGTCGAGCGATCTGCCGCGCCATCCGAGCTGTCTCCGTGCTGTCGCAGCGGTCCCGGCGTATCCGGTGGCTGCGCCCGTTCACCGCGCCGAGGCTCAGGTCGCACAAGCCGGGCGTGGCCCGGCCGAGCGCCACGGTCACCGCCGGCTGCCCCGGGTCCACCTCGGAGGTGTGGAAGCCACCGGCGCGCAGCGCGTACGAGTTGCCGGCCGAGTGCGTCTCCACGGTGGCGGTCGCCGCCGTCACCAGCCGATCGGTGGCCGCCATCTCGTCGACGTCGCCCCGGCTGTGCACCTCGTACACCCGCCAGGCGGGGTCGGCGGGTGCCTCGGTCACCTCGATCAACTCGTTGCGGACCCGCCCGTGCAGTACGTGACTGAGCAGGTCCCAGCTGTGCGAGTGCATGGTCGATGTGGTCGGCTGGACGGCCGGTGGCTCGGCCGGCCAGGCGTGTACGCAGATCCCGTCGGGGCCGGTGCGGCTCACCGGCAGACAGGTGAAGCCGAGCGGGTGCCGTACGGCCAGCAACGGCCGCCGCCGCTCGGCGATGTCGTCGAGGACGTCCAGTACCCAGTCGCGGAGCAGCTCCGGCCGGGTACCCCGGTCGATCTCGCGTTCGAGGTCGGCGTAGCTCATCATGCGTACGGGTTCCTCGCCTGGATGGCCCGGCTCACGATGTCGGCGACCTCGCGGTCGCCGAAGGACCGGGGTAGTGGCAGCCCGAGCGCGGCGAACAGCCGGCGGACCTGCTCCACGGAGGGCTCGTCGTCGAGCCTGACCTGCCCAGCAGCCTCGATCGGCACCTGTCGGCTCTGCTCACGGCTGTACTGCATCTCGATGTTGTAGCGGTTGTAGTAGAGCTCCTTGCGGTCGATCCTCAACGCCGGGGTCTGCGGATTCTCCTGCGTGATGATGACGCAGCTAGAGGAGAGGTCGTAGCGGAAGGTGGTCATCTGCGCGGAGACCCGGACGTCGATGGTGAGCAGCCCGGAGCGCTGCCGGTGCCAGCAGGCGGCCAGCACGGTCGCGTAGGACTCCTTGCGGGTGCGGTCGACGGTCCACCGCTCGCCTGGCGCGTCCGGGGCGAGGCTGCGCCGGAACCGTGCGTACCGCTCGCAGACCTCCTCGTCGGTCGGGTCGATGATCTCGATGGCGAAGTGCAGGGTGGCGTTACGCCGACGGGCGTGCTCCAGGCACTCGGGCAGGGTGACCGCCCGGGTGTAGGTGCCGGTGCCGCCCTTGAAGTTCCACCGATCGGTGTGCCGGCGGGCCTCGGCCAGGGCCTGCCCGACCTCGCTGCCGTGCAGGACGCGGACCATGGAGACGCTGTCGATCGCCTCCCGGGCCCGGTTCAGCGCCCCCTCCGGGCCGATGATCTCCTGCATCTGCGGCACCAGTTCGGCGAGCCGGTCGCGGGTGTCCCGGACCACCTGCCGCACCTCGCGCTCGGCGGTCTCCCGGCGCAGCCGGTCGCGCAGCAGCGCCTGGGCGAGCAGGCCGAGGACGAGCAGGATGGCGCTGTTCACCACGTCCTGGCTGACGCCGTTGTTGAGCCCGAGGACCGCGACGGTCAGGGCCAGGATCAGCCCGATGAACGCGTCGAGATTCTTGACGACCCAGGCGAAGAGGGCGGCCATGACATCCCCCGGTCGACGACGGAACCTCCATGATAGCCCTTTGTCAATGTCATGATCACAGGTTGTCGCGGAGTTCCGTGTCCTGGGGCGACGGTGGTTCGCCCAGTCGCCGGGCGGCGCAGATCAGCGACCCGCCGAGCGCGGGCGCGACCCGGGCAAGCAGCCGGGAGGTGATCCAGCGCCCGCCGGGCAGCCGCCACCCGACGTGGTTGGAACGCAGCGCCAGCGGTGCGAAGCCGGCCCGGCGCAGCACCCGCCTCAGCAGCGACGCGGTGAACGGCCGGATGTGCAACCAGAGGTACGGGTGCAGCGGATCCACCTGGCGGGGCGCGCGGCCGGCGAGGAACGCCAGCCGGTCCTGGACGGTCGCCAGGTTCGGGGTGGTGAGCACCAGCAGCCCACCCGGGGCGAGGACCCGGTGACACTCCCGCAGCAGCGCCACCGGGTCGTAGACGTGCTCGATCAGCTCACCGGTCAGCAGCCCGGCGAAGCTGCCGGCGCGAAACGGCAGGCCGCGGGTGGCGTCCAGACAGACCGGCAGCGCCCGACCGGCGGTGGCCTGGCGGGCCGCACTTAACGCCGCCTCGGCCATGTCCGCCACCACGAGCGGCACAGGCAACTCCGCCGGGTCGACCATGCTGCGCGGGCCGCAGCCCAGTTCCAGCACCGGCCCTCCGCCGAGGACGTCGTCGACCATCAGTCGGGCCGCGACCGCCCGGCGGATCCGGTGGTACGGGTCGTCGACGTACCCGTTGACCTGGACGCCGTCGTGGTAGCTATGCCGGTTGGCGCGCCGGCCGTGCGCCTGCGCGCTGCCCGACGAGGCCCCGGTCGGTGGCTCGGCCATCGCACCCTCCGCTGCGGGCGCCGCCTCCGGCGACGGCGACCGCCTCCAGCCTCGCACCATCCGGTGTCGCCCGGCGTGACCGCCCCGACGGGCCCGCTCCCGCCGGCGCGACGGCGGGGAGCCGGTGCGACCCGGTCCGGCGCCGGCGCCCGGCACCAGCGCCGGCGCCCGGCACCGGTCAGCGTGGTGACCGCGCCAGGCTCATCTGCCGGTCGCCGCCTCCTGGCCGCGCGACGGCGCCGACGGCACCGGTGCGGCAGGAACTGCTGGCCAACGGCGGTACGACGAGGCGCGCGGCCAACGGGACAGTGCCTACACCGGCCGGTACGAGGTGACCGGCGACCACATCGACTACTGGGACGACAGCGGGTTCACCGCCGACGGCCGCTTCGAAGGCGATGTCCTGCACCACGGCGGCTACCTGTTCTATCGCGAGGGCAGCGCGGCCCACCGGCGGGCCGTTGCCACGCAGGGGTAGCGGATGGGTCTCAGCGAAGCGTCTGCGGGCCGATGACGGACAGCATCTGTAGTTTCTCGTAGCTCTCGCTGCCGGGTACGGCGGTGTAGACCAGCAGCGAGTGGGCCTGGCCGGGGTCCACCAGCCGCTGGCAGTTCAGCTCCAGCGCGCCGACCTCGGGGTGGACGAAGTGCTTGACCTCGTGCGGACGTATCCCGATCTCGTGGTCGTCCCACACCCGCCGGAACTCCTCACTACGGGCCAACAGCAGCTCGGCCAGGCGCGCTGCCCGGGAGTCAGGGCCCCGGAGGGTGACCAGTTCGCGCAGCCCCGAGGCGTACATCCGGGTCAGGAACGCATGCTCCTCGGGCGCGTAGAGCCTCCGGGCGGCGGGGTCGGTGAACCACCGGTACCCCGCACTACGGGCCGGTCCGGCGTACCGCGTCGTGTCCCCGGTGAGCGCGACGCCCATCGGGGACTGCCGCAGGGTCTCGCCCAGTTCGGTGACGATCTCGGCGGGGGTGTCGTCCAGACGGTCGAGCACCCGCAGCAGACCGGGACTGATGTGGTCGTTGGAGACGCCCCTGGGAGGCGGGTTGTGGCCGGCGAGACGGAACAGGTGGTCGCGCTCGTCGATCGACAGGTGCAGGCCCTGGGCGATCGCGGCGAGCATCCGGTGCGACGGCTGCGGGCCGCGTTCCCGCTCGAGCCGGGAGTAGTAGTCGGCCGACATGTGGCACAACGAGGCGACTTCCTCGCGGCGTAGCCCGTTCGTCCGGCGGCGCTGCCCACGCGGCAGGCCGACGTCCTCTGGTTGCAGTGCCTCACGCCGATTGCGGAGGAACTCCGCCAGCCCGGTGCGATCGATCACAACGCTCCCCCTTCGAGTATTGCCTCGTTTGTATCGCCCGCGGGAAGAGGTAGCCACGGCCCGCCGATCCCCCCATCTGCCGAAGGGGTGACCTGGTGAGCCTGGGATCGGCAGGCCGTGGTTACCGCTCGGTTTTCGGCCGACGATCGATGACGTGACCGCGGGGCACGAGCTCGACCGGGCTCGACGGCGGATCCACGACAACCCGAACCACCAGTAGAGGGAGCAGAGCCAGTGCCACGTAAATCGATCGACATCATCGTCCCCGACCTGTCCGGGAAGCGCGCCGTCGTCACCGGCGCGAGCGACGGGATGGGCTTGGGGATCGCCGCACGACTGGCCGCGGCCGGCGCCGAGGTGATCCTGCCCGTCCGCAATCCGCGCAAGGGCGAGGCCGCGGTCACCACCATCCGGCAGGTCGCCCCCGGGGCGAAGATCTCGTTGCGCAGCCTCGACCTGTCCTCGCTGGAGTCGGTCGCGGCCCTGGGCGACGCCCTGCGCGAGGAGGGCCACCCGATCCACATTCTGATCAACAACGCGGGCGTGATGCGACCGCCGAACCGGCAGACCACGGCCGACGGGTTCGAGCTGCAGTTCGGCACCAACCACCTCGGCCACTTCGCGCTGGTCGCCCGGCTCCTCCCGCTGCTGCGCGCCGGCGGTGCCCGGGTGACCTCGCAGGTCAGCATCGCCGCGCGTCGTGGCCGGATCAACTGGGACGACCTGAACTGGGACCGCTCGTACGACGGCATGCGTGCCTACAGCCAGTCGAAGATCGCGTTCGGGCTGTTCGGCCTGGAACTGGACCGCCGTAGCAAGGCGCACGGTTGGGGCATCACCAGCAACCTCTCCCACCCCGGGGTGGCCCCCACCAGCCTCCTGGCCGCCCGCCCCGAGCTCGGCCGCAGCCAGGACGTCCCCCAGATCCGCCTGATCCGGGCCCTGTCCGCTCGCGGCATCCTGCTCGGCACCGTCGAGAGCGCGAAGCTGCCCGCGCTCGTGGCCGCGACCGACCCCAGCGCCAAGGCGGGCGTCCTCTACGGGCCCAGCGGCCCCGGCAACCTTGGCGGCCCGCCCTCCGAGCAGCGGATGTACCCGCCACTGCGCAGCACCGACGAGGCCCAGCGCGTCTGGCAGGTCTCCGAGCGGCTCACCGGGACCGCTTTCGTCGAGGCCTGACCATCGGTCGCCCGACCACCACATGAGGAGCCACCTGAGCACCCTCACGAACCGGGCGTGAGGGGGCGGCGTTGTCGCTACAGGGCGAGGACGGCGGTCATGGCGGCGTAGCTGGCCAGGAGCAGGACGCCTTCGAAGCCGAGGCGGCCCCAGCCGCACGTCTGCCGGATGAGCAGCCCGCCGAGCAGGGTGGCGGTCATGAACAGGCTGGTGGTGGTCGCCAGCAACTCGTCACTGCCGGCGGTGTGGTAGATCGACCCGTGGCGGTAGGCGATGTCGCCGGCGACGAGGGTGAGCACGTCGAGGAGGTTCCCGCCGATCACGGCGGCGATGGCGAGGGTGACGGCGCCGCGGCGCACCGCGGCGATGGCGGTGACGGTTTCGGGCAGGGCGTTGACGATTCCCATGAGCACGCCGCCGACGAATCCCGCAGTAAGCCCGGTGACCTCGACGAGGCTCTCGGCGGCGCGGGCGACGAGCCACCCGCCCCCGGCGACGGTGGCGCCGACGATCGCGAACTGGGTCCACAGCCAGGGCAGTGGACGCTGGTTGAGCGGGCTGTCGGTGTGCGGGATGTCGGGTCGGGTCTCGTCGGTGGCGATGGCCTGCCACATGGGTTGCGCGCCGGCACGGCGGATCAGCGTGAGCCCGCCCAGGTACGCGGCGACGAGGACGCCTGACATGGGGTTGACACCGGCGACGGTGGTCTCGGGGGTGTAGCTGGCGAGCAGGGCGAGGGCGAGGAGAGCGATGAGCAGGGTTCCGGACAGCAGGTTCGACAGCGACGCGGCGGCGTGTTCGAGGTTGGCGCGCCGGTGGAAGGCGTCGGCCACGGCGACGGCGGTGGTCTGCGCGGCGATCCCGCCGACGGCGTTGCCGTAGGCCAGGCCCGCCTCGCCGCTACCGGCTGCGACGATGGTCATGACGATGCCGGACAGGCCCGTGACGACCCCGAAGAACAGCACGCCGAACAGGGCCTCGCCCCACCCGGTGCGGTCGGCGAGGGCGTCACCGAGTCCTGCCAGGCGGATGCTGCCTGCGACGGTGATTGCTCCGGCGGCGACGAACACGCCGATGCTCCAGGGCAGGGGCCAGGGCAGGGCCGTAAGGTCCGGCACCTGCCGCCTGTTCCCGGAATGACACCATTTATGCCAGCTTTCCTCGGCCTCGCCGTGGCGGTGGCGCGTCAGTCGCTACCGTTGGTGCTTCCGGAGGGTCCGGGAAAGGGAGGCGTCGAACAAGCCGTGGGCGGCTATGGCGTGCAGGTCACGCTGGTGCTCGTACTGGTCCTGGTGAACGCAGTCTTCGCGGGCAGTGAGATGGCGCTGGTGTCGCTGCGGGAAAGCCAGCTCCAGCGCCTGGAGCGGACCTCCCGGGGCGGCCGGGTGCTGGCGAAGCTGGCCCGGGACCCGAACCGGTTCCTGGCCACCATCCAGATCGGCATCACGCTGGCGGGTTTCCTCGCCTCGGCGGCTGCGGCGGTGTCCCTCGCGGCACCCCTCGTGGGCCCGCTGGGGTTCCTGGGATCGGCGGCGGAGCCGGTGGCGATCGTGATCGTGACGATCCTGCTGACCTTCGTCACCCTGGTCTTCGGCGAGCTGGCGCCGAAGCGGATCGCGATGCAGCGCGCGGAGGGCTGGGCACTGCTGGTCGCCCGTCCGCTGGACGCGTTGTCGGCGTTCTCCCGTCCGGCGGTGTGGCTGCTGAGCAAGGCCAGCGACGCCGTGGTCCGGCTGACCGGCGGTGACCCCGGCGCCCGGCGGGAGGAGGTCACCACCGAGGAACTGCGGGACATGGTCGCCGCGCAGCGAAACCTCACCCCCGAGCACCGGATGATCATTTCAGGGGCGTTCGAGGTTGCCGAGCGGATCCTGCGGGAGATCCTCGTCCCTCGCCGGGACGTGGTCACCCTGTCGGCGTCGCTCTCCGCGCCGCAGGCGCTGCGGGAGCTCGGCCGGTCGGGGCAGACCCGGGCCCCGGTGGTGGGCCGTGGCGGCCTGGACGACACGCTCGGAGTGGTGCACATGCGGGACCTGCTCGACCAGGACGGCCCGGTCGTCGAGCACGCCAGTCCGCCGCTGTACCTGCCGGAGACGTTGCGGGTGACCGAGGCGATCCGGGAGATGCGTTCGCAGCGGCAGCAGTTCGCCCTCGTCGTGGACGAGCGGGGGGCGATCGACGGGATCGTCACGATGGAGGACCTGGTCGAGGAGATCGTCGGCGAGATCTACGACGAGACCGACCGGGACGTGCAGTCCGCCGTCCGGGACACGGACGGTTCGCTGCTGCTACCGGGTGGTTTTCCGCTGCACGACCTGCCGGACGTGGGCATCGACCTCGACGAGGACACCCTTGAGCCGGGCGACTACACGACGGTGGCGGGGCTGGTCCTGGCGCAGCTCGGCCACATCCCGAGGACGCCGGGTGAGGTGGTGGAGCTGCCCCGTCTGACGGCCGAGGTGGTGGAGGTGACGGGCCGGGCCATCACCGGCGTACGCCTGCGTGTCCCGCCCACGCAGGATCACGAGGCCGACGAGGACAGGCTTACCTGACCGTCCGACCGTACTCAGCTTCTCGTCAGGTGGCGTTGTTGGTTTCCCGCCGCGACGCCCTGGACGGCTACCAGAGCCTGCACGCCGGCCACGGCTACGCCCCACCCGGCGTGGGCGCGGTCGCCGCCGGCGTGGTCGGTGGCGCGGCCCTTGGCTTCGCCGGCGGCATGGTCGCCGACGAGGTCTTCGACTCCTTCGGCGACGACGAGGGCGGCGACGAGGAGGGCTGAGCAGCCCGGCCGAAGTCTCCGATCGGCCCACGCGACGGTCACCGGATCGCGGACGGTGCTGCACAGCTTGTTCCCAGCCCGGCGGGCTAACCTCGGGCGTCTTATGAACGATCTTCCTTCCCATAGTCCCTGGCCCCTGATCGTCGAGGCCGCCGCAGTAGCGGCCCAAGCGGCAGGGGCTGATCGATGAACGAGTGGATCCTGCTGGGGATCGGGCTGCTGCTCACCTTCGGCACCGGTCTCTTCGTCGCCTCCGAGTTCGCCCTGGTCAACCTCGACCGGGGTGACCTCGAGGCACGCCAGGCACGTGGTGAGCGCCGGCTGGGCCCGACGATCGCGGCGTTGAAGATCACGTCGACGCATCTGTCGAGCGCCCAGCTCGGTATCTCCCTGACCACCCTGCTCACCGGGTACACCTTCGAGCCGGCGGTCAGCGCGCTGCTCGCCGACCCGCTCGGGGCGGCCGGTGTGCCGGAAACGGCGGTTCCTGCGGTCGGAGCGGTCGTCGGCATCCTCCTGGCGACGCTCTTCTCCATGGTGATCGGTGAACTCGTGCCGAAGAACTTCGCGCTTGCGGTACCCCGCCAGACGGCGAAGGTCGTGGTGCCGTTCCAGGCACTGTTCACCACCGTCCTGAAACCCGTGATCGTGCTCTTCAACAACACCGCCAACGCGGTGATCCGTGCCTTCGGCATCGAACCGAAGGAGGAGTTGTCCGCCGCACGAACCGCCGAGGAACTGAGCGCGCTGCTGCGGCACTCCGCCCGAGCCGGTGTGCTCGACCCGGAACACGCGACACTGCTGGACCGCACGCTGCGCTTCTCCGACCGGGACGCCTCGGACGTCATGACCCCTCGGGTCCGGATGACGGCAGTCGACGCCACCACGACCGCCAGCGAGATCATCTCCCGGTCCGTGACCACCGGTCTGTCGCGATTCCCGGTCATCGGCCGGGACATCGACGACCTCATCGGGGTGCTGCACGTCAAGCACGCCTTCGCCGTCCCGGCCGCCGAACGGGACGGCGTCCGCGCCCGTGACCTGATGGTCGAGCCGCTGCGGGTACCCGAGACGATGGACCTCGACGGGCTGCTGCCCGCCCTGCGGAGTGGGGGACTCCAGTTCGCGGTCGTCTACGACGAGCACGGCGGCACCGCCGGCATCGTCACCCTCGAGGACCTGGTCGAGGAGATCATCGGTGACCTGGAGGACGAACACGACCGCGCCCGCACCGTCGTGCTGCGGCGCGGCGAGTCGATCGTGTTCGACGCCTCGCTCCGCCCCGACGAACTGTTCGAACGGACCAGGATCACGGTCCCGGAGGACGACGACTACGACACGGTGGCCGGCTTCGTCACCGCTCGCCTCAACCGGTTCCCCGAGGTCGGCGACGAGGTGGCCATCGAGGGCGGGGTCCTGCGCGTGGAGCACCTCCACGGTGTTCAGGTCGACCGACTGAGGTTCCTCCCCACGGGGACGCCGGCCGAGGTCGGGCACAACGCGGGCCGTACGGGAGAGAAGATCCGATGAGCGAGTACCTGCCCGGCATCGTCTGGCTCGTCGTCCTGCTGGTGGTCAACGCGTTCTTCGTGGGCGCGGAGTTCGCGGTGATCTCCGCGCGGCGCTCCCAGATCGAGCCCAAGGCCCTGGCCGGAAGCCGGGCCGCCAAGACGACGCTCTGGGCCATGGAGCACGCCACCCTGATGCTGGCGACCAGTCAGCTCGGCATCACCGTCTGTTCGCTGCTCATCCTGAACGTCTCCGAGCCGGCCATCCACCACCTGCTGGAGATCCCGCTCGCCAACACTCCGCTCTCACCCGAGGCGGTCACCGTTCTCGCCTTCGCCGTCGCGCTCGTGCTGGTCACCTTCCTGCACGTGGTGTTCGGCGAGATGGTCCCGAAGAACATCTCGTTCTCCGTGCCGACCCGGGCGGCACTCGTCCTCGCCCCGCCGCTGGTGTTCGTCGCCCGAATCTTCAAGCCGATCATCTGGAGCCTGAACGGGGTCGCCAACGGCATCCTCCGACTCTTCCGGGTGACGCCCAAGGACGAGGCCACCAGCACCTACAACCTGGACGAGGTGGCGACCATCGTGAAGCAGTCGACCCGTGAGGGCGTGCTCGTCGACGGTTCGGGGACGCTGACCGCAGCCTTCGAGTTCACCGCGAAGACCGTCGGCGACGTGGAGGTCCCCCTCGGGAACCTGGTCGTTCTACCGATGTCCGTGACTCCGGCGGAGATCCAGCAGGCGGTAGCCGTGCACGGATACTCCCGCTACCTGCTCACCGACAACGGTGGACCCAGCGGGTACCTGCACATCAAGGACGTCATGGACCTGACCGGCAACGCCTACACCGCTGCCGTTCCGGGCAGACGCGTCCGCAAGCTCGCTGCCGTACCCCGCAGCAGCGAGCTCGAAGACGCCCTGGCGACGCTCCGTAGGAGCGGTACCCACATCGCCCAGGTCCTCGACGAGCGGGCAGAGGTGACCGGCGTCATCTTCCTTGAGGACATCATCGAGGAACTCGTCGGCGAGGTACAGGACGCGACCACCCGCTGACGACGGGTCCCGTGGCCTGTTCCGGAGGCTGCCCGGCCTCCGGAACAGGCCACGGTGACGCCGTGGGGTCGCTCTCGTCGGTGGTCACGCGCCGTCAGGCGCGGGGATCTCGCGTAGTCGGCCGCCGTCGAGGCGCAGCCACCGCTGCACGCCGATGTCGGCGAGGAACCGTTCGTCGTGGCTGACCACCACGGACGCACCCCGGTACGCGGTGAGGGCGCTCTCCAATTGGCCCACGCTGACCAGGTCGAGGTTGTTCGTGGGCTCGTCGAGCAGCAGCAGATGAGGCGCCGGCTGCGCGTAGAGGACGCAGGCGAGAGTGGCGCGCAGCCGTTCGCCACCGGAGAGCGCGCCGACCGGGAGGTGCGCCCGGGCGCCGCGGAACAGGAAGCGGGCCAGCAGGTTCATCCGCTCGGCCTCCGGCCGGTCGGGGGCGTACGCGGTGAAGTTCTCCGCGACCGTCCGGTCCGGATCCAGCAGGTCCAGGCGCTGGGAGAGGTAGGCGACGCGGCCCTCGGCGCGGCGTACCTGCCCGGCGTCCGGTTCGAGATCACCGTGCAGCAGCCGTAGCAGGGTGGACTTGCCGGCGCCGTTGGGCCCGGTCAGCGCGATCCGTTCCGGACCCCGGATGGTCAGGTCGACACCGTCGTCGGCGAAGACCGGCCGGCCGCCGTGATGGAGCTGCATCCGTTCCGCCGCCACGACGGTGCGTCCGGCGGGAACGGTGGTGTCGGGCAGCTCCAGGGTGAGAACCTGCTCGTCGCGCAGCGACCGGCTGGCTTCGTCGAGCCGGCTCTGGGCCTCGCTGACCCGGTTGGCGTGGGCCTGCCGTGCCCGGCCGGCCGACTCCTGGGCGCTGCGCTTGAGCCCGCCGGCGACGATCCGGGCCAGGCCCGCGTTGCCGAGGTTGCGGGCGGCGTTGCTGGCCCGCCGGTCGGCCCGCTCCCGGGCCTGTTGCATCTCCCGCTTCTCCCGCTTCACCTCCTGCTCGGCGCTGCGTACGGTGCGCTCGGCCGCTTCGCGTGCCGTCCGCGCCGCTTCCTCGTACGCGGTGAAGTTCCCGCCGAACAGGTGCACCTCGCCACGGTCGAGTTCGGCGATCCGGTCCATCCGGTCCAGCAGGAGCCGGTCGTGGCTGACCAGCAGCAGGCACCCGGGCCAGTCCGCCAGTACCGCGTACAGCCGGTGCCGGGCGTCGATGTCGAGGTTGTTGGTCGGCTCGTCCAGCAGCAGCACGTCCGGACGCTTGAGCAGTTGGGCCGCCAGGCCGAGGGAGACCACCTGCCCGCCGCTGAGCGTGTGCAGGCGTCGCTCCAAGGTCACGTCACCGAGGCCGAGCCGGTCGAGTTCGGCCCGGCTGCGCTCCTCGACGTCCCAGTCGTCCCCGACGGCGGTGAAGTGTTCCTCCGCCGCGTCGCCCGCCTCGATGGCCCGCAGCGCCGCGAGTGTCGCGTCGACACCGAGCACCTCGGCGACGGTCAGGTCACCGGCGAGGGGAAGGTTCTGCGGTAGGTAGCCGAGCACGCCGTCGACCGTCACGGCGCCCCCGGTCGGGGTGAGGTTGCCGGCGATCAGGCGGAGCAGGGTGGTCTTGCCGGCACCGTTCGGCGCCACCAGACCGGTGCGGCCCGGCGGCACGGTGAAGGAGAGGTCGGAGAAGACCGGGGTGTCGTCCGGCCAGGAAAAGGACAGGTTCGTGCAGATGACGCAGGCGTCGGACATGGAAAGACCTCGGGGAGAAGCCGGGAACGCGACAGGCGCCCCGGTCGGGCAGACAGGAGCATGACGAGACAGGCCGCCCCGGCACCGGCCGGCGGGCGGTGGGGCCGCTCACCCCGAGATGTCGTCGTCCCCCGTCACCATGTGATCTGCTCCCTGGTTTCCTCGTTGCGGTCTCCGCCGCCCTGCCAGCCTAGCAACCGTCCGGATCCGCCGGTACCGTGCGAGCCCATCCGCCGACAGGGCTGATCCGGCGGTCCGACTGTGCCGAACGGGCAGCTGGGGGCAGCCGTCGGCCTCTTTCTTTGATCTAATCCGCTCGCTGGAGCACCTTCACCGCGACGGGGTCAGGATCAAGGAGAGCTCATCATGGCCGTCCCGCAGCGTGTCGCGATCGTCACCGGAGGCTCCCAGGGCATCGGCCGCCAGGTCGTCAAGCGGTTGGCGGTGGACGGCTACGCGGTGGTGCTGAACTTCGCCACCAGCAAGGTCGAGGCGGAGCAGACGGTGGCCGAGATCGTCGCCGCCGGTGGGAACGCCATCGCGGTGCAGGCCGACGTCGCCGACGAGTTCGCGGTGGCCAGGCTCTTCGACACCGCGGAGCGGACGTACGGCGGGATCGACGTCGTGGTGAACTCGGCCGGGATCGTGGTCCATGCCCCCATGGCCGAGCTGGACCTCGCGGATCTGGACCGGGTGCACCGTACGAACATCCGCGGGACCTTCGTGGTCGACCAACAGGCGGCCCGCCGGGTCCGGCCCGGGGGCGCGATCATCAACATCTCCAGCACGACGCCCCGGCTGTCCCTGCCCGGCTACGCCGCCTATGCGGCGAGCAAGGCCGCAGTGGACGCGATCACCCTGATCCTGGCCCGTGAGTTGGGGGAACGCGACGTCACCGTGAATGCTGTCGCACCCGGCGCCACCGCCACCGCCCTCTTCCTCAGGGGCAAGGACGAGCAGACCATTGCCCGGATGGCGGCGATGTCGCCGATGAACCGGCTCGGCGACCCCACCGAAACCGCCGACCTGGTGGCCTTCCTCGCCAGCCCGGCCGCCCGCTGGATCAACGGCCAGGTGTTGTACGTCAACGGGGCCGCCGCCTGACGATTCGTTCCGCGCCTGCGCAGGTCGTCGCCGGCCACCGTGCGGCGGCAGCCGGATGACGTCGTCCGTCACCCGGCTGCCGCCTCCAGGGGCGCAGGAACCGAGGGGTCGGCGAGCGCCCCGTCAGGCAGGGTGGTCGCTCAGCCTGCCGGAGTCAGCTTGAGCAACTCCCAACCGCCCTCCGGGACGCCGTCGGTCGGGTCGGTCCGCAGGTTCATCGGGTTGGCCGTACCGAGGTACAGGTTCGCACCGTCCGGAAGCATCGTGCGGAAGCCGTAGTTCAGGTGGTTGCCCAGCCCCTTGGTGTCCACCGCCGTGGCGGGCCGCAGGCTCGACTCGTACATCCACAGATCGCCGCCGTAGAGCGCCGGGTCGATCACGATCGGATCCAGTTCGCTGCTGAGCCCCTTGGCCGCGTCGCGGAAGCCCATCTGCGCCGCGGCGTCGGGCAGCAGGTCCTTCGCGAGGTAACTCCAGTCCATGGTGCCGATGAACAGTCGTCCGCCGGCCACCTCCATGGTCCAGGTGTAGTTGGTGTAGATGTTGCCGAAGCCGATGCGGCCGTGGAGCGCGCGGTGTCCGGTGGAGACGTACTCCCAGGCGCCCGCGCCGTTGTTCGCGGTCGCGTCGTACGCCGGCAGTTTCGCCTCGCCGTAGAGCAGGTCCACGTCTTCGAGGAGGGTGCCGAACCGCTTGCCCCGGAAGATGCTCACCGCGCGCTGGGAGTTCTCCAACAGCGCCCGCGCCTCGACCTCGTCCCCCGGCGGGTACACCTCGGCGACCTTGCTCGTCGACTTCATCGGGACGTGCATCGTGCCCCAGTAGAGGTACCCGTCGTACGACATGAGGGCACCGAGGCCGTACGTGCCGGCGATGATCGGGTCCGGCTCGTAGGAGGACGCGCTCCACACCAGCTTCCAGCGTCCGGTGTCGCCCGCCGTCAGGCCGGGCTCTCCCTCTGCCAGCGGTGGGCTCATCCACACCCCGGCGACTCCGGGATCCGCCTCCTCGACCGGCTTGATGCCGACGAGGCCGAGCAGCGACCCGGTGAGGTTTCCGATCAGGCCGGAACCACGGGCCGTCGAACCGGCGGCGAGGGCACCACCGCTCGCCGCCGACCAGGTGCTGACGAAGATCCGCCCCTCGTGCACGGCCAGGTCGGCCACCTGGGCGGCCAGTTGCCCGACCTCGACGAAGTTGAACGGGTTCGTGCGGTCCCCGGCCCACCGCAGGACGTACCCGCCCTCGCGGCCGTTCGCGCCGACCCCCACACCGGCGTAGAGCACGTTGTCGGCGACCACGAAGTTGCGGATGTTGCCGTACTTGGCGAAGCTCGTCGAGCCGAGGTACTGCCCGGTCGCCGTGTCGAACGCGAACATGTTGACCGACTGCCCGAGGGCGGGCCCGGCCAGGATGACGACTCCCTGGTGCGTCGCGCCGGCCCGCAGCCCCAGGGTCCGCCGCAGCCGGGAGGTGTCGTCGGCGGAGGCGTTCTTGATGTCGTCCGTCTTCTCGGTCAGTACTCGGGAGGACTGGTCGTAGACGTAGGCCCGGGGATGGCGGTGGTCGCCGACGTTGGTCGGCATGGTCGGGTTCTGCCTCACGACCTGGCTCTCGGCGTACTCGCACACGTAGTCGTCGTTGAGCCGGGGGTTCGGCCGGGAGAGGGTCGTACCGCCGACGATGCAGTTGACGTTCGCCCCGGTGCCGAACCAGAGGCGGTTGTTTGCCCGGGCGAGCGACCACACGTAGGCCTGGTTGACCTTGGCCTGGCCCTGCGCGCACGGGGGGCCGGCCGGGTAGGGCTGGCCGATCCCGTCGAAGCACTCGTCGGGGGTGGCCTTGGCGAGCAGTTCGTGCTGGAAGGTCGGGGGCGTGGACGGCAACAGTCCCGCCGCCGCGGACGGGGTGGCGGCAAGAGCCGGCAGGACCCCGAGAACGACGACGGCGGACAGGAGCCGCCAGCGAGACTTTCTGACCCGGTGCATCCTTTTCCCTCTCTTTCGACGCGGTGCGCCCGCGCCGATATATCGACGTGCATCGGCCCGGTGGTCCGTGCGCCGTGACGGGATCACGGACGTCGGTGTGTGGGCACCCGCGAGCGCCGCCCGTCACGGGGCAGGCGGTCGCACGGCGGACGACTGGGCTGAATAGCTTGATGTCGATCTCAAGTGTCCACAGCGTACTAGCGCCCGAAACTCCTGTCAGCAATCCACTGTGGATGCGTCGACGGTGGCCGCCGATAAGGTGAAAAGCGGTCCTGTTCGCTGATGACTGCGGGTTTGCGCGATATCAGTGAGGTTGGGTCCGGCGCCGTTCGCGGTGCGACTTCCGTCCGTCGGGCAGCAGGGCCCGACCGGCCCGCTGCCACCGGTCGCCGTCGACGCAACCGCCAGCGGTCCCACTGCCGGACGTCCCGCTGCCGGCGGTCCCACTGCCGGCGGGTGCGCCGAGATCGTCACCGGTTTGGCGGCGGCGTGGAACCGTGCGCCGAGATCGTCACCGGTCCGGCGGCGTCGTGGAACCGTGCGCCGGTGAGGTTCCCGAACGTCCGCCGGCCGGTCCGGCGGGTACGACCGAGACGGAGCGCGCGCCGCGCGAGGCGATCGAGCCGTCGTGTGCGCGAGGGTCGTGCGGTCAACGACCGATCGGACCAATGCGAACAGGGTGATGAAAACGGCCAGCGGCCACCTTTGTGGCACCTCTCGGAAGGGTTGGCGGCGTGCGTCGGCCGGGACGTTCCACGATTCGCGAAAACTCCCAGCAATGGATCAGTTCGCATCGGCGTCGCGTATTCAAGATCCCCATTCCCGGGCTGGTGACTTGCTAGACTGCGAGGCTGGAAAAGGCGGGTCGGGTCGACGGCGCGGAAGGGTCTGTGGCTATGGCGGAGGTCCGACGGTACCGAACCAGGGTGTCCGACAGTGCTCGGTGGGCGGGTTTCCCGCTGCGGGACGGTGACGTGGTGATCAGCACGCCGCCGAAATGCGGGACGAGTTGGATGCAGATGCTGTGCGCTCTGCTGATCTTCGAATCGCCCGAGTTCCCCGGGCCGCTGACCGAGATCTCCCCGTGGCTCGATGCCGTGAACCACGACCTCGCCGTCACCTTTGCGACGCTCGAAGCCCAACAGCACCGTCGCTTCATCAAGACCCACACCCCGCTCGACGGACTTCCCTTCGACGAGCGGGTCACCTATGTCGGTCAGGGCCGGGATCCGCGCGATGTCGCGATGTCCTTCGACGCGGCCAGCGCCAACATCAATCCTGCGGTCAGGGTCGCCGAGGCTGCCAGGGCCGGCATCGACCCGCGGAAGGTCCCGGCTCCGCCGGCCGACCCGCTCGAACGGTTCTGGCTGTGGGCGGACGGGGAGTTCGTCGACGACCCGACCGGCCCGGGCGTGACCCTGGCCAACCTGGTCCACCACGTGCGGACGTTCTGGGAGCGGCGGCACGAGCCGGGGGTGGCGCTGTTCCACTACAACGATCTCCTGACGGATCTGCCGGGCCAGCTCCGACGTCTGGCCACCGTGCTGGCGGTCGACGTCAGCGACCGGCGGGTCGAGGAGCTCGCCGCCGCGGCCACCTTCGCGCGCATGCGGGAGCGTGCCGACGAGCTGGCGCCCGGCGTCAGCGCAAAGCTCTGGCGCAGCAACCGCGAGTTCTTCCATTCCGGCACCAGTGGGCAGTGGCGCGCGCTGCTGGGTCCGTCCGACGTCCGGCGCTACCAGGACCGTCTGGCGGAACTCGCGCCTCCCGATCTCGCCGAATGGCTCCACACGGGCTGGTTGGGCTTCGGGTCGACCGGGCGTGCGGGCGGTGCGCCCGCGAACGATCACGTACGTCGTCCGGCCGATCCGGTCACCGATCGCTGACAGTCCGCGCCCACCAGGAAGGTCGAGGCGCGCCTCGCCCCGAATGGTCCATTCACCCGAATGGCGACGTTCCCTTTCTGATCGGTCCGGGCCGGCGAATGATCCGTGCTGAACCGCGATTCAGGTGGCCCCGATGGTCTTTTTGTCCGCACCCATTCACGGGCGCTGGGAATCCCGCTGACCGCCTATTCTGGGCAGTCGAATAAATGTGTCGCCAGATGCGATGAAGCGCTCCCATCCGGAGTGGCGCCGTGGCATACTCCCTGTCATTAGTCTTCCGGCGCGGCCGGATGCGCCGGAGCGGGATCCTGCTCCACGGGAGTGAAGCATGACATCGACCGCAAGCCCAGAGCCGGTAACCGACGACGTGCCCTTCCTCGATATCGCCGACCCGAACTTCGACTTCAATTCCTCCGCCGTGGCGTCGGCACAGGCGAAAAGCTGGTACGCGGAAAGCCCGGTGGGTCCCGTCGTGCTGCGGTACGCCGAGGGACAGGAGCTTCTGCGTGACCCGAGACTCGGCCACGGCGGCACTCGTCTGATCGACATGCAGGGCATCACCGAGGGGCCGGTCTACGACTGGTACGTCTCGATGATCGTCACCTTCGACGGGGAGGAGCACCGTCGGCTGCGCAGCCTGGTCACGAAGGCGTTCACCGTACGCATGATCAATGATCTGCGGCCCTTCATCCGGGCACAGGCCGAGCGCCTGACCGACCACATCGAGTCGGTGGACGTGTGCGAGTTCGTCGACGACTTCGGCAACCCGCTGCCCCTCGCGGCGATGTGCCAGCTCCTCGGCGTGCCCGGCGAGGACTACGCCACGTTCAAGAACTGGACGATGGACATCGGCCTGGTCCTCAGCTTCGCGCACGGCGGTGACGTTCCGGCGCGGGTCGAGGCCGCCGTCGTCGGCCTGTACGACTACGTCGGTGCCCTGATGGACCGGAAGTCGGCCGAGCCGGGCAACGACCTCATCTCCGCCCTGCTGGCCGCCCAACGGGACGAGGGCCGGGTGAGCAGGGACGAGGTCCTCAACCTGATCGTGACCCTGATGTTCGCCGCCCACGACGCGACACGTCACCAGCTCGCCAACGCCATGGTGACGTTCTCCCAACACCCCGATCAGTGGCGGCTGCTGGGTCGGCGACCCGAGCTGGCGGCGCAGGCGGTGGAGGAGGTGATGCGCTGGTCCCCGTCGGCGCGGACCGTCCTGCGGTGGGCCGAGGAGGACTTCGACTACCACGGCCTGCACATCACGAAGGGCGAGACGGTGATCGTCATGACGCCCGCGACCCACCGGGACCCCCGGGCGTACCGGAACCCCGACTCCTTCGACATCACGGTCCCCCGGCAGACCCCTCCACTCCAGTTCGGCGGGGGACCGCACACCTGTCTGGGGGCCGCACTGGCCCGTGCCGAACTCGGCGAGGCGCTGCTCGTGCTCGCCCGGCGCCTGGGGCCTCCGTCGATCGCCGGCCCCGTCACCTGGCGGCCCCCCATCGGGATCTACGGCCCCGAGATGCTTCCCCTCCGCTTCGGCTGACCCGCTTCGAAGAACACCCCGACCAACCGTCGAACGGCACAGACCCACAGGAGGCGTGCGTGGACCGACCGAACTGGGCGCCCGAGGGCGTCGATCTCCACCAACCGAGCATCGCCCGGGTGTACGACTACTTCCTCGGCGGCAGCCACAACGTCGCCGCGGACCGCCAGCTCGGCGAGTTCATGCTCACCACCGAGCCGCAGTTCCCCCAACTGGTCAGGGCCAACCGGGAGTTCCTGGTCCGGGCCGTCCGCCTTCTGGTGGCGCAGGGCGTCCGGCAGTTCGTCGACATCGGCTCGGGCATCCCCACCTTCAACAACACCCACGAGGTCGCCCAGAACGCGGCGCCCGACGCCCGGGTGGTCTACGTGGACGTCGATCCGGTGGCCGTCGCGCACAGCCGCGAGATCCTCGCCGGCAACGACCGGGTGGCGGTGATCCAGGCCGACGTCCGCGACCCGGACAAGATCCTGTCCGACCCGGCCCTGCGTGCCCTGATCGATCTGAGTGAACCGGTCGGTGTCCTCCTGCTGGGATTGCTGCACTACATCCCGGACAGCGCCCAGCCCGGCGGGATCGTCGGTCGGCTGCGGGACGCCACGGCGCCGGGGAGCTTCCTGGTGCTCTCCCACAGTTCGTGGTCGACGGCGATTCCGGACATGGCCCAGATGCAGGACAAGTACAACACCGAGGTGGGCGCGGAGCTGACCCCGAGGTCGCGCGACGAGATCGTCGCCCTGTTCGACGGGTACGAACTGGTCGAGCCGGGCGTCGTGGAGTATCCCGACTGGCGTCCGCACGACGACACCGTCGCCATCGCCCCGGGTGGCATCCTCACCTTCTACGTCGCCGTCGGCCGCAAGCCCGGCCCGACCGAGGGTCCGACCGACTGACGACCCGCCGGCCCCGGGCGGACCCGATGGGACCGCCCGGGGAACGGGCGGCTACGCGTCCGTCGGCGACCCGTCGCGGGCCGCCCACGTCCGGCCGAGGCCGGAGATCTCCGCGATCAGCTCCGGGTCCCCGGTCTCGCCCTGGTCGACCAGCCACGCGGCCGTCGCCACCAGGTCCTTGTCGCCGGCGAGCTCCTGGTAGTCCGGGGCCAGCCGGTCCAGCAGGCTCAGGTCGTAGACCTGGTCCCACAGGGACGTCTCCTGGAGCCACTCGTCGTCGCTGAGCTGTTCGACGAGCCACTGGGCCGGGGCGGACACGGTCCGCGTCGACAGGCCGAGCCCGGAGTGGACGGTCCGGTACAGGTCACGCCAGCGGATCGGGCGGCGGGACGCGACCAGCACCAGTTCCCGCTCGGCGGCCGGGTTGGCCAGGAGGGCGGCGAAGGCGCGTCCGGCGTCCTCGGCGTGCAGCAGGTTCCAGTACCGCTCGCCCTCGTCGGCCAGGACCGCCGGCTCACCGGCCAGCGCCTGCCCGAGCCAGTACGTGTCCTCGGCGAGCTGACCGTCGAGCCCGCTGCCCGGTCGGTACACCGGTCCGAGCCGGACCACGAGCGCGCGGGAGTCCCCGGTCGCCCAGCTGTCCCGGACGGCCTGCTCCAGGCCGAGCTTGTCGCGACCGTAGTCGGACACCGGGGCGGGTGTCACCCGCTCGTGCACCGGCGTCGGCAGCGGGCCGCCGGCAGCGTTGACGGAGGAGACGACCAGCAGCCGGTCGACTCCCCGGCAGGCGGCCACGGTGAGCCGGCCGTCGTCCGCGTCGTCGCAGGTCAGATCCACCACCGCATCCGGGCGTACGGTCGACACCAGCTCCGCCAGCGCCCCGTCGAGGTGCCGGTCGACCCGGGCGACCGACACGCCGACGGGCAGTTCGGCGACGGTCTCGCCCCGGTGGGCGACCACCACGTCGTGTCCGGCGTCGACCAGTCCACGGACCACCCCCGGCCCGACCGTGCCGGTTCCCCCGACGACCAATGTCTTCACCAGTGACTCCCTTTCCGCATCCGCCCGGTCACCCGCTGGCCGGGTCCGACCGCCGGGCGATCTGCGCTCATTGGATCGCGAAGGCATGCTCCGACGTCAAGTGGTCGATCGGCTCGTCGGTGAACGTCGCACTCGTCCGGTACGGCGAGGACTCGATCCACGGCCGTACCGCGCTCGGCAGGACGATCGGCGGTGTCTCGAACCAGTCGCAGTAGTGGGTCATGGCCACCATCGGGCGGGGCGAGGAGGAGTGGTTGACCGTGCCCCGGTGCCACAACCGGGCGTCCCGGATGACCGCCGACCCGGCGGGAATGGCGAACTGCTGGGGCGGCCGGACCGCGCGGCGCTGCTCCAGTGCGGCCGTCTCGACCCGGCCCGAGTCGTCGTACCAGCCCTCCGGGTTGAGCTGGTGGGTGCCGAGCCAGTACTCGGTGCTGCCGTTGTGCGCGGTGAAGTCGACCAACGGGATGTCGACCTCCAGCGCGTACGGGGGGTGCTCGGTCGGCCCGGGCCAGAGGTGCCCCTCGTCGAGGTGCACCGGCTGCTCCAGACTGCCCGGCAGGTTGATGTTGCCGCTGTAGACCGCGTTCTTGGCGTCCGGGCCGAGCAGGGCGGTGGTCACCCGGTAGACCGACTCGTTCAGCAGGACCTCGGGGAAGAGCAGCTCGGGCACCGGCGGCGGGTCCTGCTGGATGTGACCGGTGACGAAGTTGGTGGGCAGTGGATGCTCGCGCCGGGCGAGATCCGCCAGCATCGTGTCGCGGAGCCGCGCCACCAGTTCCGCCGGCACGATTCCCGGCAGGATCACTGCCCCCTCGACCCGCAGCAGGTTCCGCGCGTGGTCGAGTTGGTCCTCGGTCAGCCGTCGCGCACCGTCCGCCGACCGGTGTGGTTCGACGAAGATCGAGTGATGACCTGATGACATGACTTCTCCCCACATTTCGCGTGGTTGTGCCGAGTCGCCGTCGGTGTTGACGGTGACTGTAGGGGTTGTCGGTGGCGTCCGTCGGGGCCTCAGTCGCGTGGGCGGGATCGACCGGGGCCGGAGAGGATCACGGCCGCCGGAGGCCGGCTTCACCGTCTGGTGCGGTGGGGCGCTCCGTGCAGGTACGGTAGTCGATCAAACTGATTCGGCAATAGGTGAGTTGCGTTCATATGCACAGCTCAACGCTAGGATCCGGACATGACTGCTCAGCTCAGCGACCAGATCCTGGCCGTCTTCCGGGTCGTGCTGAAGAACCCGTCGATGTCCGCAGAGGACGACTTCTTCGAGAGCGGCGGCGACTCGACCGCCGCGGTCGACGCGGCTGCCATGATCAACCAGCAGACCGGTGTGGCGGTGCCGATCGCCCAGATGTTCATCTACCCGACGGCCGAGGAACTCGCCGAGGCGCTTTCCTCGCTGTCGGCCTGACGAGCCGCGGGCGTGCCCGCCTGCCACAGCGTCGGGCTGCTGACGGACGGGCCGGCAGTGGATCTCCGTCAGGTGTGACGTTCCGTAGTGGTTGGCGGTGCGGCGCGCAGTCGGCAGCGTTGCCGACAGGCATCGGCCGGCGCGGGTGCACCGCAGCCGCGCAGCCTGGAAGTCGCTGGGTATCGTCCTGGTGACCTTCAACAGTGGACGTCAACCGGCTACGATTCGTGGCGAGACCCGGATGTGGATGGGCGAGCAGATTGGTCACCGACAGTGTCCGATGCTCAGGCGCAGCGTCAGTCCCCGTCGGTGCCCGGACTTTTCGCGAGTGGAGCTGTCGTGACTTCTGAGATCGAAGCGTCCGTCGGCCAGTGTCAACTGTGGTCCGCGTACCAGCGCGACGGCGCGGAGGTGCTCGACTCGTCGATCCGCTTCCGGATCCGGGGCGCACTGGATCTCGACGCGTTGGCCGGTGCGGTCGAGGACCTGGTGACCCGTCACGAGATCCTCCGGACCACGTTCGAGTTCCGTGACGGGACGCTCCGGCAGCGTCTCCACGAGCCGGCACCGCTCCGGTACGACCTGGTCAACCTCACCGAACTCGACCTGTCCGAGGAGGCCCGGCGGGACCGCTCGACCACCCACAAGGCCGCCGACATCGACCCGTCGAGCCGGCCGCCGGTGTGGCTGACGGTGCAGCGGTTCGGGCCCACCGACCACCAGATCCGTCTCAACCTGCACGCGCTGCTGGCCGACGACTGGTCCTGCGAGATCATCGCCCGGGACCTGAAGGCGCTCTACCGCCGCCGGACGGGTGAACGGGTCGAGCTGCCGGCGGTCGCGTGGCAGTTCTCCGACTGGACGTCCTGGGCCGGGCAGTGGTCGACCGGGGACGGCCTCCGCCGCATGCGGGACTACTGGTCGAAGCAACTGGACGGGGCCCGCCTGCCGGCGCTGCCCGACCGGGGCGCCCCGACCTCGCCCTGGCCGGAACGGGTCGCCGTCACCCGCCACCTACCCGGAGAGCTTGCCGGCCGGTTGCGCGGCCTCGCCCGGCGGCACCGCACCACGCTCTTCCCGCTCCTGCTCACCGCGTTCGCCGCCGAGCTGCACCGGGCCAGCGGTCAGGACGACCTGACCATCTTCTCGCTGTTCGCCAACCGGGGCCGGCCGGAGGTCAACGAGACGGTCGGGCCGTTCGCCCACCTGGTGCCGCTGCGTTGCCGGGTGCCCGACACCCGGGACGCGGCGCAGTTCGTCCGCGACACCCATCGCACGTTCGTCGGTGCCTTCGCCCACCAGGAGCTGTACCTGCACCAGTACCCCGACGACGTACGCGAGGAGTTGGGGGTCAGCGGCGACGGGTTCCGGCGGATGATGGTCTTCCAGCTGATGAACCGGCTGCACGGCGACAACGAGGTGGCGGGGCTGGAGTTCGAGGACGACGCGGACGTCCTCGACACCCCCTTCCCGTTCGAGCTGTCCGTGCACGCCAGCGAGGACGAGCTGGCGGTGGTGCTGCTCTGCTGGCCCAGCGAGTACGAACAGTCCTGGGCGGACCGGTTCGTGGACCGCTACGTACAGGTGCTGACGGCCATCGCCGGAGCGGACGCCGACCTGGACACGGAGCTGTTCCGGTCGCGTTGACGCCGGGCCCGGCCACGCCCGGCGGCGGGGTCAGGTGAAGTCGTCGTGACCGTGCCGGTGGGCCCGGCGGACCTGGAGCGTCACCACCAGCAGGGCCACCGCCGCCCAGCCCGCGCCCACCACGACCTCCAGCGCCGCGTGGCCGAGCCAGGGCTCGCCGGCCAGCGCCGCGTGCACCGCCTGGAGGCCGTGCCGGACCGGCAGCACGGCACCGAGCAGATCGGCCACCGCGAGCCGGCCCGGTGGCACCAGGATCCCCCCGGCGAACAGGATCAGGTACGACAGCAGGTTGCCGATCAGCACGTCGGCCCGCCGGCCGACCGCGAAGGCCGCCGCGGCCAGCCCGGCGGCCGTCACGGTCACCGACATCAGGACGTACAGGGGCAGGAGCGGGACGAGCCGCAGGATCAGCCCGCCCATGCCGGTGAGCGCGCCGACCACGAGCAGGGACACCGCGCTGAAGACGACGCCGAGCAGGACGTACGGCAGAGCCCGCAGGAAGAAGATCACGAACGGGTGCATCCGTCCGCTGCGGACCCGGTAGAAGGTCCCGTTCCACTTGTCGTTGCCCGGGATCTCCCCGACCGCGATCACCCCGGCGAGCGGCAGGATCACCGCGAGCGACCCGACGAACGCGTACTCCCGCAACTCGGGGCCGCCGATCACGCCGCCGAGCAGCGTCATGAAGAGCGCCTGGAGCACCGCCCGGGGGATCAGGACGGTGACCACGATGTGCGGCGGGTTCTCGGCGTAGAACTCCCGTACGCCGAACCGTACGGTCTCGGCCGACCGGCCCAGGTGCTCAGCGACGGTCAAGGAGTGCCTCCCGCTTGGCCCGGCGGATGATCTGCCGGAGCGCGTACCAGCCGAGTGCGAAGTAGCCGACGGTCAGCGCCACCATGACGGCCAGCGAGCCGGCGGCGAAGCGACCGGCCGCGGCGGCGGTGAGGAAGTCTGTCGCCCACCGCAGGCTGACCACCGTCGAGATCCACCGGAGGCCCTCGGGCAGCAGGTCGATGGGGATCATGAAGCCACCGAGGATGTAGATCGGGTACATCAGCGCGCTCGACCAGTGGTTGCCGTGCCGGGTCAGCAGGAACAGGCAGGACAGCAGCATCCCCAGCCCGGTGCCCGAGACCGCGACCAGCAGCAGGCCGAGCAGCAACAGACCCGGCCGCTCCGCCCGCAGCGGCGCGCCCAGCAGTCCGACGGTGACGATCGTCGTCACCACGATCATCGGCAGCGTGTACAGGCTGGCGCCCAGACACTTGCCGAGCAGGATCACCTGCGGCGACCGGGTGCTGGTCACGTTGGCGCGCAGGGTGCCGGCGTGCACCTCGAACTGGAGGATGCCGCCGGCGGTCCAGATCGTGGCGCCCCAGAACGCCATCATCACCACGCCGACGGTGAACCGGGTGGTGGCCTCTGCGGTGAGCTGGTCGTTCGCGCCGACGGTGACCGCGAGCAGGACGACCGGCTGCACGATCCCCAGCAACACGGCGAACGGGCTGCCCCGCATCAGGCGGGTCTGCAACCGGAGCGAGGAGAACAGCACCCAGAGCCACTCCCGATCCGGCCCGGGGGACCCGGCGTGGTCGTCCGGCCGGACCGCGGCGGCGGCCCGGCTCACCGCCGACCGCCGAGGTCCAGGGTCGCGTACACGTCCTCCAGCCGGACCGGCGCCACGTCGACGTCCAGCACGTCGGCGTCGCTCAACACCCGGCTGAGGTGGGCGAACGAGGTCGGTCCCCAGTCCTGCACCCGAAGCCGCGCGGACCACACGTCGTCGTCCTCGACGATCCCGTCGACCAGCACGCCGACACCGCCGTCGGTCAGCTCGGACGGCACCTTGCCTCGGGCGCGCACCGTCACCACCGCCCGGTAGCCGGCGGCCCGCGCGAACTCGCCGGTCGTCATGTTCCCGCTGATGGTGCCGTCGGCCAGGACCAGCACCCGGTCCGCCAGCCGTTCCACGTCCAGCAGGTAGTGACTGGTCAGCAGGACGGAGACCCCGTCGTCACGGAGCCGGCCGATCGCCGTACGCAGCCGTTCCGCCTCGATCGGGTCGAGTCCGATGGTCGGTTCGTCCAGGAGCAGGACGCGGGGCCGGTGCACGGTGCCGATGGCGATGTGCAGGCGTTGCCGCATGCCCTTGGAGTAGGTCTCCACCGGTCGATCGGCGGCCCCGGTCAGCCCCACCTCGTCGAGCGCCGCCGCGATCCGCTCGGTGATCTGCCGTCGCCGTACGCCGTTGAGCATGGCGAAGAACCGGATGTTCTCCCGGCCGGTCAGACGGTCGTAGAGCCCCGTCTCGCCCCCGAAGATGACGCCGATCCGCTCGCGCACCTGCCGGGGATGGCGGACCACGTCGTGGCCGAGGATCCGCGCCGACCCGCCGGTCGGCAGCAGCAGCGCACTCAGGATCTTGGTCAGCGTGGTCTTCCCCGCGCCGTTCGAGCCGAGCAGCCCGACGACCTCCCCCTCGTGCAGCGTGAACGTGACGTCGCGCAACGCGCTCACGGTCTCCTTGCGGACCGTGAACGTACGGGAGAGCCCCGACACCTCCACCACCGGACGGGCCACGTGTTTCTCCTTCACTGGCGTCAGCCGGCCCGGTCCACCGCGACCAGCCGGAGTTCGGCGGTGTACCGCTGACCACCCTGGTCGGTGAGCCAACACTCGTCCGTGGCCGGCAGCATCTCGCTGATGGTCAGGCGGTGACCGGGACGGTCGGTGTCCAGCCGGCGCACCGCGGCGCAGAGCAGTTCCACCAGGGCGGGACTGTCGGCGTCGACGTGGAACGGCTTACGTTCCAGGGGCGACTTGACGAAGACCCGGGTGGGCAGGTCGCGGCGTCGCCACCAGCGGCGGGCGTGGACGTACCGGTCCCGCGTGTCGCGGACGGCGGCGAAGGTGAGCTCGTCGGCGGCGATCCGCCACTGTTCCCGCACCACGACCAGCCGGCCGAACCTGATCCGGGGCAGGTGCTCGTCACGGAAGAAGGACACCCGGGCCATCAGCGCGGTCTTCAACGGTTGCGCGAAGATCTCCATGAGATCGAACCGCTCCCCGCCGGGCACCCGGATCTCCCAACCGTCGGGCTGCTCGGCGACGGTCAGGTCGGCGCCGTTCAGCGGTCGTCCCCGGGTCGGGAACGGGACCCGACTGGTCAGCGCCACCAGGTGGTCCTGCGGACGGACCAGCGCCCGTTGGGTCCGTGGCACGAGGTTCGCGCCGGCCTCCATCGGGGCCATGACCAGCAGTCGTGGCCGGGGGAAGTCCAGGTCGACCTCGCGCAGCAGGTCGTCGCGGTGCGGATGCAGCCGGGCGAAGTAGGCGTAGTCCAGCGAGTTGACGCCCAGGTGCAGCTCGCCGAGGACCGGGGTGAAATCGCCCCGGACGACGGCGTCCGCGTCGGACGCGGCGATCATGAAGTCGGGGCTGGCGTACCGCCCCTCGCCCCAGCCGCTCGCCGGGGCGACGAAGACCCGCTCGACCTCCGGGCGCAGCAGGTCGGGATCGACGTCGAACCGACGCGCGCCGGTCGGCCACGCGAGGATCTCCCGCCAGCGCCGTCGCGCCTCGGCGGAAACCTCCTCGACCAGGTCGTCGAGCGCGGAACCGAGCAGTGGGATGCACTCCAGCCACAGCGAGGCCAGGTCGACCGGACGTCCGCCGCCGCGCTGGCGGACCCGCTCGTACGGTTCGCGTACCCGCTCCAGCAGCCTGGTCCGCACCTGCCAGCTCAGCCACCTGCCCGCCTGGAGCAGCAGGTCGACCGGGCTGAGCGCGGCGAGCAGGTCGGTACCGACGGTGAGTCGCAGGTCCCGCCGGCAGTCCTGCACGACCAGCGTCCGGCCGCCGTACGTCTGACCGGCCCGCCGGACCGGCGCGGCGCCGGTCAACGTGGTGAAGGTGTCTGCGGCGCGGTCGAGCGCGGACCGGAGCGAGTCCGCGTCCCCGTTCCGGTCGATCTCCCGCCGGGCCCGGTCGAGGCGGGCCACGGCGTCGGACGCCGGTCCACGCACGGCCGGATCGTCGATCGTCTCGACCAGGGCGCGGAGCTGGTCGAGCGAGTCCAGGTCGCCACTGGTGTCCACGTCCCACAGCACCCAGCGCCGTCGGCGTAGCCCGTCCAGGACCGGGAGCAACTCCTCCGCCGGGCGGCCCAGCTCCGCGCCGGCCAGGGCGACCACCGCGTGCGCCGTACGTCGTCCGTCGCAGTGCGCGAGCAGGGCACGGGCCACCGGGTCGACCGGTTCCGGTCGTCGACCGGGCAGGGCCGCCTGCGCGCCGTCCCACCACAGGACGGGTGCCCGGCGAGGGGCCAGCCAGGGCGCCAGGCGGCGGTCCCGGTTCAGCTCACGGGCGAGCAGGTCGACCGCCCAGGGCTCCACGTCGGTCCACTGCCGGTCGGTCAGGGCCGGGCCGTGCCGGAACCGGACGGCGGTCGGGCCGTCGTCGGACAGCCGGCCCCAGACGGCCGGTCCGAAGAAGCCGATCGAGTCGTTCTTGGCGCAGTACCGCTGCCAGTAGCTGGTCACCAGCCGTTCCCGGGACCGCCGCTTGGCTGCGGCCCGGTCGTCGTCGAGCGGTTGGGCCAGCAGCGGGGTGAACGCGGTGTCCAGCACCCCCGGGTTCTGCCAGGTGACCGCCGCCCGGAAGCGCTCGTCGGCGGCGATCTCCCGGATCGCGACCCGTTCGCGCCGGGTGGCCGCCGCCCACAGGGCGTCGAGTCCGCCGTCGGCCGGAGCCGTCCCCCGGGCGGGCGTGTCGCCGTTCGCCGCGTCGACGGCGGCGGCCAGGGCGGGCTGCGTCAACCGCGACAACCCGGAGGCCGGGAAGCCGGCACTGCGGACGACGAGGTGCGTCCACCACACCCGACGCCCGTCGGCGACCGGCAGGCGGTCGGGCTCGGCCGACTCCGGCCGGTCGCCGGTCACGACACTGCTCCGGGCGGCACCGGATCGGTCGGTGTCAGGTCGACCATGGCGATGCGCAGTTCCGAGGTGTAGCGGTTGCCGTCGGCGTCGGTCAGCCAGAGCTGGCCCGGGTCCGGCAGCATCTCGCTGACGGTGATCAGGGCCTTGTCGTCCGGCTCGGCGGTGCGGAGCCGGCGCAGCGACCGGGCCAGCATCCGCACCGAGGTGGGGCTGTCGAAGTCCACGTGGAACGGCTTGTCCTCACCGGGCACCTTGACGAACACCCGCTGCGGCAGGCCCGTCGAACGCCACCAGCGGCGGGCCGCCAGGAACAGCCCGGCCTCGTCCTTGACGGTGGCGAAGGCCAGGTCGTGCGGGTCGAACCGCCAGGTCTCCCGCGCGATCACCATCCGGTCGACGGTGACCCGGGGAGTGTGGGCCCGTTCGGGCAGGATCCGGAACCGGTCCAGCACGACGTCGGTGAGGATCTCCGAGAAGAGGTCGAGCACGTCGAACCGCGCGCTGCCGTCGGGCAGCACCGCGACCACCCGGTCCGGTTCCACCTCGACGGTCAGGTCGACCGCCGGGAGGGTACGGGGACGGGCCGCGTCCACCGTGTGGTGGGCGAGCACCACCACGTAGTCGTCCTCGCGGGTCAGCGCCGAGTGGGTGCGGACCGAGAGCCGGCCCACGTTCTCCTTCGGCAGCGCCGGCAGCAGGCGGGGCGTGGGGAAGTCCTCGGTGAGGCAGTCGAAGAGCTGCTCGGCCGCCGGGTGCTGGGTGACGAAGCAGTGGTGTCGGCAGGAGTTCAGGCTCAGGTGCATCTCGCCGAGGACCAGGGTGAACTCGCCCCGGTTGAGCGCGGCCAGGTCGGGCGCGGCGATCATCACGTCCGGGCTGCAGTAGCGGGCCCCGCCCCAGCCCGACCGGGGGGCCGCGAACACCTCGGCGACCCGGTCGGCCAGCTCCGAGCCGGCGTACGTGACGGTGGCCCGGTCCCCCGAGTGGTCGAGCAGGGTGTCCCAGCGGCGCTGGAACTCCGCCTGCACCCCGTCGGCGACCCGCGCCGACTCCTGGTGCAGCCGGGCCATGCAGTCGAACCAGAAGGTGCTGAGGTCCAGCGTTCCGCCACCGCGCTCGATCGCGGCCGAGGCGATCCCGCGCAGCACCTCGGTGACCCCCCGCCCGACCTTGTAGGTCAGCCACCGCGCGCTGGTCAGCAGCAGCTCGATGGGGCGCAGCGCGTCGAACACCTCGGCGCCGAGCACCAGGTCGACCGCGCGGCGGGCGTCGTGGTAGACGAGCGTGCGGCCCGCGTACGCCTTGCCCTCGTGCCGGGTGGCGGCGGTGCCGGTCTCCTCGACGAACCTCCGATCCAGCTCGCGCAGCGCGGTGACCAGGCGATCCGGGGCGGCGTCGGCGGTCGCCGCCCGGACCGCCTCGCGGGCGGCGAGCAGTCGCTCCAGCCGTCCGGACTGGGTCCGGGCCAGTTCCGGGTCGCCGATCCGTCGCAGGGCCCGCTCCAGGTAGCGCTCCGGCCATGGGGTGAGCGGCAGCTCCAGCTTCCAGCTCGCCAGCCGTCGCCGGCACAGCCGGTTTAGGGTGTCGAACACCTCGGCGTCGTCGGGCCGGCCGGGCACCTCGGCGCGGACCACGGCGGCCAGCTCCACCGCCGGGGTCACCCCGTCGCAGTGGCGGAGGATCGACGCCTCCAGGTCGGTCAGCGGGATCGGTGGCCGGCCGGGGAGCCGGGCGGTGTTGCTGTCGAGCCGCACGTACGGCATCCGGCGCGGGGGCAGCCAGGCCGGCATGCCGGGCTCGGCGGCGATCACCGTCGCCAGGCGGTCCATGGCCCAGGACTCGAAGAACACCTCGAAGCGGTCGACCAGGCCCGGCCCGGCGGTCAGGGTGGTGGCGGGCCGGTCGGGATCCAGCCGGGTCCAGCCCACCGGGCCGAAGAACCCGATGGTGTCGTTCTTGAGGCAGTAGCGCTGCCAGTAGCCGGCCACCAGCTCCTCGTGCTGACGGTGGTTGCTGTGTCGCCGGTCGGTTCCGAGCCGGCGACGCAGCAGCGGCTCGACCGCCGTCGCCAGAGCGCGGTGGTTCTGCCAGCCGAGGGCGAGCCGGAACCGGTCGCTCCGGGCGACGTCCTGGAGCGCGGCCCCCACGCGGAGGATCTCCCGTTGGAACACCGCCCGGTACGTCTGGTCCTGCTCACCGCCGGCCGGCGCGTCGAGCGCGGCGTCGGCCGCGCGTCCGATCTCGGGGGAGGCGAGCGCGGCCAGCCCGGCGGCGGGGAAGCCCGGCGCCCGCAGGATCACCTGGTTCCAGGCAGCCCACCGGCCCGAGGGGAGGGTCACCCGGCGACCCGGTTCGACGGCCCGCCGGGAGGCGGCGGTGGATCCGGGAATCATCGCCACGTCTGTCGCTGGATCGTGTCTCATCGGGACAGCCCTTCCGAAGCGATGCGGATCGCCACAGGGTGCGGGGGGAGGGGGACCTGTCGACCCGCGTGATCTTACCTGTCGATGGAGATCCGCCAAGGGGATCGGGCGGGCCGAAGGAGACCGGACGGGGTGCGTCGACACATGTGGTGAGCAGGGGGGAACCAGAGCGTCGACCATCCGTGCGTGCTGAGTGTTTGCTCAGTCGTCCGGCCCGGCGGGCGATGCCGTCGTGATCCTCCGACCACCCACCGTGGTCGCGGCCCTCCAGTGGTCGGGGATGCCGGTAGGGTCTGCACGCATCGACGCGAAACACGGAGGACCCATCCGCCTGCGGCCGCTGGTCGCGCAGGATCTGCACATGCTGCGCCGGTTCGCCGTCGAGCCGGGCCTCGTCGGCCTGGACTGGACCGGTTTCCGGGATCCCGAGGCGCCGGTGCGCCGGTTCCACGTGGACGGTCACCTCGGCGCGAGCACCCGGCTGCCGTCCCCGGACGACTCCTACTGGAGCCCGGAGCGGATGGGCGACGCCGGGCCGGCACCGATGCCGCCCCGGTGAGGCGTGGCCCGCACCGGGGCCCCTGACGTCGTCCGGCCCGCCCGGCCTCCACGCCTCGCGCCGAACGCCTCGCGCCGAACGCCTCGCGCCGGACACATCGCACCCGGACATGGCGCGGTCCGGCCCCGGTGCCCGGGGAGGGGCGGGGCCGGACCGCGTGCCGGATCAGGCCGGGCGGAGCGCGTTGCGGCGCATCCAGCCGATCCCGTCGCTGGCGCAGCTGCACGACACGGACACGTACCACTCCAGCTCGCTGGTGTTGTAGTGCTCCATGCAGTAGCCGCCGCCGACCCGGTCACCGGAGTTCTTGACCTTCAGCGCCGGATCCATCCGGGTCGGCAGCTCGTACACACCCGCCGACGGCCAGGTGACCACCCATTCGCAGGTGGCGGCGGTGATCGGGGCCCCGCCCGGCTGCCCACTGGTCGTGCCACCCGGGGCGGCGCTGGCCGGCGTGGCGAGGGCCAGCAGGCCGGTGAGCGCGGAGGCGATCCCGATCGCGGCGAGAGGCTTGCGCATCTGTCGTCCTTCCATCGTCAGTGACATCTACAACAGTCAATACCAAAAGAAGGAATCGCGAAACGCGAAAATGTCATGACTTTGCTGCGGTGGCTCTCGTCCTGGCCGGCGGTCCCAGCGGGCAGGCCTGGGCGGTCCGGCAGTACGAGTGGCCGCCGGGTCCGGGGGGAGGTGTGTCCGGCGGTCAGACCGTGCCGACGAACTGGCTGACGTGGTACGCGGTGCTGCGGCCGTCCGGGGTCCGGGTCCACTTGGAGACCAGCAGGTGCAGGTCGTTGGCCTTCCGGCTGGACCAGGGGTGGATGAAGCCGCCGTACAGCCCCGGTTCCTGCCAACTGGTGACCTGGATCTTCTCCGGCGTCCACGCCTGGTCCGGGCCGGTGGCGGTGCGGGTGACGATGTTGCCCGTCGCGCAGTTCAGGTACGACATCACCCACGTGCCGTCGGCCAGCCGGCGCACGGACGGCTCGCCGAACCGGCCGTTGAGGATCGGGCTGCACGGCCGGCCCCAGCCCCAGTTCGAGCCGTTCCAGCCCCACCCCTCGTACGACTCGGGGTAGAAGAGCCGGTCCCAGCGGACCCGGCGCAGCATCATCGGGCCGTCCTGCCGTCCCGACCGCACCGAGAAGACGTAGACCCAGTCGCCGTCGCGTTGCATGGTCCACATCTGGAACGGGTCCTTGTTGTCCGGCGTGTTGAACCACTTCAACGGCGTGCGGATGAAGTCGTTGCCGTTGTCGGAGTAGGCGATCCCGGCGTACCGCGACTTCCAGTGCGGCCCGGCGGGGCCGGCGGAGTTCCAGTTCTCGATGCTCATGTACGAGATGAGCTGCCGACCGGTCTCCGGGAAGCTGATGCCGTCGTTGGGGATGACGGTGACCTCCCACAGGCCGTCGATGCCGATGCCGTTGTGGCCGTTGTGCATCACCTCCGGGGCCCGGCCGTTGCCGGCCACCCGCGCCGCGCTGTCGAAGACCACCCCACCCGCCGCGCCCGGGTGGACGGCCGAGCGCAGCATCACCGGTGAGCGCCAGTCGTTCGGCAGCGGCGGCCCCTCCGGCCACGGCGTGTCGAAGGTGTCGCCGAAGAGGTAGCCGATGGAGCCGTTCTCCAGCACGTACGGGATGCCCAGGTCGGTGCCGGCCACCCGCCAGCGGCTGTTGGTGTCCAGGTCCGCGCCGGTCAGCCGTTTCTTCCAGGCGGCGGCCTGGGCCGTCCCGGGCAGCGTCAGGGCGGACCCGGCCACGCCGGCCGCACCCACCACGGCGATCCGGCCGAGCAGTGATCGGCGCTTCATTCCCATGACTCGTCCTTCCGGTCCGCCACCGACTCGTCGACCGACGGTCTTCCGGGTGCCGGAGCGCGGTGGCGCCCGCAGCGTGCCGGTGAGAACGCCGACTGCGGACGAGTGTCGAGCCAGAGTATGACGAATGTCAATGTAAGGCGTCCTCTTTCGGGGGCTTTCCTGCTCGTCGACAACCCGGCGGCCGCTGCCGGTCGACGTCTGCGAACAGGGTGATCCCGCGCCATGTGGGATCTCCACATAGTTATCATCATCGATATCTGGTAGGAATCCTGCAAGCCGGCTTGTCAACTCGCAGAATTCCACCCCCCCTCGCGAACGAACGGGAGCGCCATGTCCCCCACCCGATCCGGTCCACGTCGTCGCCTGCTCACCCTGCTGGTCGCCACCGTCGCCGCCGTGACCACCGCCCTCGGCCTGGCCAGCCCGGCCTTCGCCATCAGCCACTCCAGCGCGACCTCGCAGCTGCGCGCCGCCGGGATCTCCTGGACATCCAGCGGCGGATGCAGCGACCGGAACAACCCGACCTGTACCTCCTTCGACGGCATCCGTCAGGCGACCATCGACGGGATCATCACGTTCAAGCGGGCCAGCGGCTGCGCCATCACCATCACCGCCGGCACCGAGACCGGCCACGCCGGCGGCACCTACAGCCACTGGAACGGCTACAAGGTCGACATCGGCCTGACCACCTGCGTCCAGAACTACATCTCGGCGCACTACACCTATGTCGGGTACATCTCCGGCTTCGGATACCAGTACCGGGCGCCCTCCGGCAACCTCTACACCAAGGAAGGCAGCCACTGGGACATCCTGTTCTACACCTGCGGCTGCTGATCCGCTGTACGCCGGCCGGCACCGGTCACCGGTGCCGGCCCGGTCGTGCGCCACACGTCCACCCACCCGGCGGGTTCGACCGCGTCGGTCACCCCGCGCCGAAGCAGACGAAGGCGGCGGCGGTGGCGTGCGCGGCCCCCTCGCCGGTCCCGAACGCCCGCTGGGCCCCGGCCAGCGCCACCGCCGGGCCGGCACCGGCCCGCATCCGCCGGTGCAGGTCCAGCATCAGCGCGGTGGTGAGATCGGCGGGCACCGGCAGGACGGTCGCCACGAGGCTACGGGTGCCGAGCGCCAGCAGCACCGCGGTGAAGCCCATGACCTCGTCACCCGGCCGGACGGCGGCCCGCCCGGAGTCGCACGCCGAGAGCACCACGCACCCGGGCGGGCTGGTCAGCCGCTCCAACTCGTAGGCGGTCAACGGCCCGTCGGCCAGTTCGAGAGTCGAGAAGAGCGGATTGTCCGCCCGGAACCGGCCGTGCGCGGCGATGTGCGCCAGCCCGGCCCCGTTCAGCGCGTCGGTGACCGCGTCGGCGGTGGCCGCGGCTCCGGTCAGCGGGCGGGAACCGGGCAACACCGTGCCGAGTTGGCGCACCTCGTCCTCGGCGGCGGGTAGCCGGGGCCCGGCCACCAGCACCGGCGGCCCGGCCGGCCCGACCCGGCCGGCGGCCCGCAACCAGGCCGTCGCCGAGGGCGCCACGGTCACCGCGCGGCCCGCACAGGTCGGCAGACCCGACCACGGTACGGCGTGCAGCGCGCCGATCGGGACGATCACCAGTGGACGGTCCCCGAGTCGACGGCGTACCGGGTCGAACAGTTGCCGGTCCAGCGTGGCGGCAGTGTGCGCCACCCCGGCCCGGGCGTCCGCACCGTCGCCGGTGGTGACCAGCCGGCGTAGCCCGAAGCGGTGCAGCCGGGCGACCCGTACCGCCTCGGCGACCGGTCCCAGGTCGTGCAGGGTCGCCCGGCCGTCCCGGACCAGCACCGCGCGCAACCGGTCCCGGTGCGCGACCAGCTCCAGCAGGACGGCGTCCCCGAGCGCCGGAGCGAGCGCCCGCACGCCGGGCGGCCGGAGCAGTTCGCCCCCGCCGTCCACACCCCGGGCCAGTTCCCGGATGCGCTGCTCCAACCGGGCCTGGCTGCGCCGCAGCGCCTGCACCGGGTGCCCGGTGAGCAGGGCGTCCTCCAACGCCGTGCTGACCATCCGCAGCTCGGTCAGGGCGGTGGCCAGGTCCGGGTCTCCCGGTGGGGAGACCGGACGCATCCGCAACGCGTTGGCCCGCCACCGTTCCGCCCAGGCCAGCACCCGGGTCGCGGTGCCCCGCCGGACGGCGATGTCCAGCCCCTCGGCGGCCAGCTCCTGCCCGTATGCCCCGCTGTGCGCGCGCAGTTCCGTCGCGCCGAGCGACGCCCGGTGCCCGTCCAGCACCGCCAGTCCCCGGCGCAGCGCCCGGGCCGCCCCGGACTCGTCGCGAGCCAGCCGGTGCCGCAGGGCCAGCGCGTACCACCCCTGGGCGCGGCGGGACGCGGTCCCCCGGCGACGGGAGTCCGCAGCCGTCGCCAGCAACCCGGCGGCCCGGCCGGTACGCCCGAGCGCGGTGGCGAGCCGGGCGGCCTCGATCCGGGTGGTCAACGCCGGGCCGGGCCAGCCGGTCGCGTCGAGCTGGTCGGCGGTCCGCACCATCGCGGCGAGCAGGGCCGGCGACCGGACGCCCTGGGCGTACCCGGCCCGCAGCTCGACGTGTCGGGCGAAGGTGGCCCAGGTGCGGCGGCCCTGCCGGCGGAACCGGCTGCGGGCAGCCGCCGCGGCTTCGGTGGCGGTCACGAGATCACCGGCGAGCAGCGCCGCCCGGGCCCGGGCCAGCAACGCCTCGGCCAGGTCCGAGGCCATTCCCTGGCGGCGCAGCTCGGTCACGGCGGTGGCGGCCACCTCGACCGCCTCGTCGATCAGCGGTACGGACAGCAGCAGTTCGAACCGGTCCAGCAGCAGGGCCGGGCGGGGTACCGCGAGCCGCCGGTACTCGGCGTCGACCGCCGCGAAGCAGCGCAGCGCGCCGGCCACGTCACCGCGCTGCCCGGTGGCGATGCCGCTGTTCCACTGGGCGTCGGCGGCGGCCAGGTCCAGCCCGAGCCGGCTGAACGCGGCGGCGGCCCGGTGCAGGTCGTCGTCCGGGCCCCGACCGGAGCCCCGGTGGGCGTTGAGCAGTCCCCGGTTGTTGCGGGCCCGGGCCTCCAGCAGCAGGTCGCCCTCGCGCTGGGCGATCTCCACGGCCACGGCGTAGTCCCGGACCGCCTCGTCGAACCGACCCCGGTAGTGCAGCACGACGCCCCGTTGCATCCGGGCCCGTCCGGCGTCGGCTCCGGTGAGCAGGGGGAGGGCGAGGGTCACCGCGCGCAGGGCGGCGGTGGTCCGCCCGGCGTTGGCTAGCACGTACCCGAGGCTCATCCGGGCCAGCGCGCGGAGCCGGGGGTCGTCGGTGACCCGGACCGCGCGGCGCAGGTGGCGCAGCGCGCCGGGGAGGTCGTTGAGTTCCCGCAGGGCCAGACCGATGGCACGTTCGGCGGTCGAGCGCTCACCGGCGTCCGCCGGGCCGGCGAGCACCCGCCGGGCGGTCGCGATCGCCTCGTGCGGGTAACGCTGGACCGCGTCCAGGGCGGCCTGCGCCGCGACGGCACCGGGAACGGTGCGGTCGGCCATGCGGAGAAGAATCCCCGAACGACGCGCTCCGGTCAACGACACCGGCCGGCCGGCTCGTGATCAACAATTGACACAGGGCAATATTTTGAAATAATCGTGCTGCTCGGAGAGCACTTCCGGCCGCCCCGCCCGTCCTCGGCCACGCATCTTCCACCCGCCTGGAGGTCCGGTGTCGCCCGACCACCGAATCGTGCCGTTTCCCCCCGGTCGGGTCTCCCGCCGGCGGTTGGTGGGCTGGACCATGCTGGCCGCCGCCGCGGTGCCGCTCGGCGCGCTCGGGCGGCCGGGTCCGGCCCGGGCCGCGGACGCCCTCGACCAGGCCTACCAGCGGGCGTTCCTGGAGGCCGTGACCGCCGATCCGGCCGTCCGCCGGCACACCACCGTCGGTCGTGAGTTCCTCTACCGTCCCCGGCAGTTGCTGGCCGCCCCGCAGGACCTCACGCGGGTGCTGAACCGGCTACGGAGCTGGGGCCACCAGGTGACCGAGGTGACCGGTTTCGGCGGAGTGCGCCGGCTGCTCTTCCAGCAGGAGACCGACATCCCCGGCGTGGTGACGAAGCTGCGCGACCCCCAACAGTGGCCGGGACAGCCGGTCCCGCTGGTGCAGCCGCACCACGTGCTGCTCGGGTTCGGCAACATCATGGGCAATCCCGGCGGACCGCCCCGGGTCGGCGCCGCCCTGCCGGCCCCCGATCCGGCCCGGATCGGTGAGGGCGCCGGGGTGACCGTGGGGGTCTGCGACACGGGCATCTGGCGTCGGGCCGGCACCGTCCACCCGCAGTGGCTCGGCGGCAGCTACCTCCCCGAGGCCGACGACGAGGATCCGCTCTACCTCGGCGGCACCCAGCTCGCCCTCCAGGGTGGACACGGCACCTTCGTCGCCGGAGTGGTCCGGCAGGCCGCCCCGGGCGTCCGGCTCGACCCGGAGGCCGCGCTCGCTCCGACCGGGATCGGCGACGAGGAGAGCCTGGTCGCCGCGATCCGGCGGCTCCGCCCGGAGGTGGCGGTGGTCAACCTGTCCCTGGGCTACTTCACCCAGGACGACCAGCCACCCCTGCCGGTGGCGAACACCCTCGCCGCGCTGCCCGCCACGGTGGCCGTGGTCGCCGCCGCGGGCAACGCCGGCACCACCCGGAAATCCTGGCCGGCCGCGTTGGACCCGGTGGTGGCCGTGGCGGCGGCGAGCGCCGGGCCGACCGGTCCGGTGCCGGCCGACTACAGCGGTCGCGGCACCTGGGTGGACGCCTCCGCCCGGGGCGACCGGCGCAGCACCTACGTCGACGGCGAGCTGTACCTGCCCGGCCAACCGGCCCAGGTGTTCCACGGCTTCGCCACCTGGATCGGCACCTCGTTCGCCACCGCGCACGTCTCCGGACGGATCGCCGCCCTGATGACGGCCACCGGGCTGGACGCGGCGGCCGCCGCAGCGCTCCTCGTCGCCGGCCCGACCTGGCAGCCCGGCTACGGCGTGCTGGTCGAATGAACACCTCCGACGACACCGGGCGCGGCACGCCCGCCCTGGTCTCCGCCGCCACGGCCGGGGACGAGTCGGCCTGGGCGGAGCTGGTCCGCCGCTACACGCCCCTGGTGGCGACGGTGATCCGCAGCCACGGACTGGACCGGGCCGACTCCGCCGACGTGAACCAGACCGTCTGGCTGCGCCTGGTGGAACAGTTGGGCCGACTGCGTGACTCGCACGCGTTGCCCGCCTGGCTGGTCACCACCACCCGGCGGGAGTGTCACCGGCTGCTGCGGCTCGGCCGGCGTACCCAACCCTTCGACCCGTACGACGACTCGGTCGACGGGCACGTCGGGGTCTTCCTGCTGGTCGATTCGGCCGCCCCGGACGAGGACCTGCTGCGGGCCGAGCGCCGGCAGGCCCTGCGGGACGCGTTCGCGCAGCTGTCGCCCCGCTGTCGGGAACTGCTCGCCCTGCTGGCCGGGGATCCACCGGCCAGCTACCGGGAGATCGGGGAGCGGCTCGGCATGCCGGTGGGCAGTGTCGGGCCGACGCAGGCCCGTTGTCTGGCGAGGCTGCGGGACTGCCCGGCCCTCGCCCCGTACGTCCGACTGTCCCCGGGCGGGGCGGAGGGGACCGGAGGTGAACGTGATGGAGCAGTGGCCGCCCGCCGGTGACGACGCGCTGCTGGTCGAGCTGGGCGCCGCCCTGCGCGACCCGGGGCCGGTCTCCGAGGAGTTCCTGGACGCCGCGCTGGCGGCCTTCAGCTGGCGTACGGTCGACGCCGAGCTGGCGCTGGCCGAGCTGACCTTCGACTCGGCCTGCGACCGGGAGCCGGCCGGACTGACCCGTTCCGCCGGTGCGGAACGGACGTTGACCTTCCGCAGCGGGACGGTGGTCGTCGAGCTGGAGGTGACCGCCACGGGCATCGTCGGGCAGCTCTCCCCGGCCCGCCCCGGCCGGGTCAGCGCCCGGACCGCGACCGGTCAGTACGAGGACGCGCCGGTGGACGCGGTCGGCTTCTTCTCGATGGGGGTGCCACCGTCCGGCCCGGTGCAGTTCCGCGCCAGCACCACCGGGTACGCCGTCCGGACCTCCTGGGTCTCCCTGCGCTGATCCCTTCGGGCCCAGCCGCACCGCTGACCCGGATCGGATCAGCGCAGGGAGACCCACCGAGGCGCCGCCGCGCGCGGAGCAGGCGGAGCAGTCCCGTCCCGACACGCCGGAACGGAGGTCGCGGGTCCCGGCCGCGACCTCCGTTCCGCCCCCTCGCCCCTGCGGCTTACCGGGCGGCCACCTTCACGTCGTAGCGGACCCCACCCAGGTCGGCCCGTTCGGCACCGAGGCTGTTCGGACCGAACTGGGTCACCCGCACCGCGATCGGCTCCTTCGTCACCGTGGTGGCGGTGAAGCTGAGCGACAGGGCCAGCTTCTCGTTCGCGTTGAGCATCAGGTTGTCCAGGCTGGCCTGCCCCGGCTCGACGATCTCGATCTGGTTGCGGCCCACGTCACGGATGCCCTTGCCGGCCTTGCCTCCCTGGAGCCAGCGCTGGTACAGCGTCGGCCCGAGGTCGGCGACGAGCCGTCCACCGGCGGTGTTCAGCGGCGCTCCGACCTGGCTGAACACCAGGCTATTGCGGTTCGCCCAGGTCAGCGCGTTACGGATGCTGTACGGCCGGATCTGGGCCTGCCCACCGGCGACCAGCTCCACCGAGTCGACGTTACGCCAGGCGATGTTGTTGTTGTGCAGGGCAGAGACGCTGATCTCCGGAGCCTCGAAGGTCATCGGGTCGTTGGGGGAGACCCAGCGGGTGGCGAGGCAGAAATGCCCGGGGCCGGGCACGTTGTCCCACGGAATGGTGACCGTGGTCGAGCCCGCGGAGACAGGCACCTGCATCCAGCCGATCTGGGTCCAGTCGCTCCGCCAGGCCGCGCTGCCGCCCGGGGTGCTCCGGTAGACCTCGATCCGGCCCGTCTCCGTCGCGCCGGTGCCGTACGGACCGGGGTTGCGGAGCGTGACGAAGATGTAGTTCCGCTGGCCGACGATCGGGTTCTGACTCGTCGCGCATTCCTCGGCGGTGGGGCAAACCTTGATGTCCGGGCTCTCGTGGAGCGGGCCGAAGCTGTGCGGCTGCATCCCCGAGTCCGACGGGTGGTCCTTCATGTAGACGTCGACGGGTTCGGCGAGGATGCCGCTGTCGTCCGGCTGGTCGAGCGGCGCCGCCGTGGCCGAGGTGACCGAGAGCAGCAACGCCGTCGCGGCTCCGGTGACCAGGGTGAGGACGGATCGACGGACGCGTGGCGTCAGACGTGTGGTCACGGGTTTCCTCCCGGTGGTGGGGTGCCGGGGCCGGCGGGGGCCGGTCCGGGCGGACACCCTTACCGAGCCGGATCGACGAAGAAAAATACCTACCGAGTCCGGGCGTGTTGTCAGATGGCGAAATTTCGACTTCCCGGGCAACGTCGGCTCGTCTTACACGACCTTCGTGAGCGACACGACGAACAACCTGTTCGAGGCGGTCCAGGTCTACCGGCCGGGTCTGCTGACGTAGCAGCGCTGGACCGTGCCAGGGTGGACAGCGAGGGCCACCCCACGGCACGCCGATCCGAGAGGCCCCGCTAGTCGTCGTCGTTCTCGACGACCGGCTCGCCGTTGACGCAGCGTATTTTCAGTTCGTGTTCGCCGGACGGCCCGACGAAGCTGACCTCGACATCGTCGTCGGGCCCCCGGTCCTCCTCGCCGACCCGGTAGTTCTGCGCAGGTGCCCAGGAGACCAGCCGTGCCCCGTCCGGGCCGCACTCGGCCACCGCACTGCCGCCGGTGGTCGCGAACACCCGCCGTACCGCCGTGGGGGTGGTGGGCGGCGGGGCGGACGGGCCGGTCGACGGCGGCGGTTCGGAGCCCGGCGGCGAGACCGAGGGGACCGGTCCGGGCGTGGTCGGCTCCGGGGCGGACAGCGCCCGCCGGACCTCCTCCTGGCTGCGGACCCCGCCCGGGGTGCCGGCGATGCTCTCCCCGACCAGGCGGATCGCGGCCACCCCGACCAGGGTGACCAGCACGGCGGTGACCAACCACCCGGCGACGGCGAGGAACGGACGGCGCATGCCCCGACTATCCCCGATCGCGGGTTGGGGCGAGCACCGGACGACGATAAGGGAGGGTTAACGAGCGGGCCGGTGCCGTTCCGGGCGGCTAGCCTGCCTGGTGTGCCCCGCCTGCTGCTCATCGAGGACGATCTGACCATCCGGACCCCGCTGGTCCGGGCACTGCGGGACCGGGGCCACGCCGTGGCGGCCGCCTCGACCGCGATGGACGGGCTGCGGGACGCCCTCGACAACCGGCCGGACCTGGTCGTACTCGATCTCGGCCTGCCCGATCTCGACGGTCGGGAGTTGCTACGGATGCTGCGTGCGGTCAGCCCGGTGCCGGTGATCGTGGCGACCGCGCGGGACGACGAGACCGAGATCGTCCGGGTCCTCGACGCGGGAGCGGACGACTACGTGGTGAAGCCGTTCACCGCCGCCCAGCTCGACGCGCGGGTCCGGGCGGTGCTGCGGCGTGCCGCCTCGGTCGCCGGGGCCGACGATTCGGCGTTGGTCGTGGGCGGACTGCGGGTCGACCCGCGCTCCCGCCAGGTGACCCTGGACGGTGCGCCGGTCGAACTGACCCCACGCGAGTTCGACCTGCTGCACCACCTGGCCGCCCGTCCCGGCGAGGTGGTCACCAAGCGCGAGCTGTTGACCGAGGTGTGGCAGATCCCGTACGGCGGCGCGGACAAGACCGTCGACGTGCACCTGTCGTGGCTGCGCCGGAAGCTGGGTGAGAACGCCCAGCAGCCCCGCTACCTGCACACCGTCCGAGGGGTGGGGGTACGCCTGGCCGCGCCGGAGGAGGTCGGGTGAGGGCGCGACTGGCCCTGCTGGCCGCCGCGGTCAGCGTGCTCACCCTGGTCGCCTTCCTGGTGCCGCTCGCGCTGCTGGTCCGTACCGTCGCCGAGGACCGGGCCACCGTGCGGGCCACCGCTGACGCGCAGAGCCTGGTCCCGGTGGTGGGCACCGCCGACCCGGCGACGATCCGGCTGACCGTCGAGCAGCTCGCCGCCGACTCCGACCGGCCCGTCAGCGTCTTCCTGCCCGACGGCACCGTGCTCGGCACCTCGGCGCCGCGTACCCCGGCGGTGGAGCTGGCGGCGCGCGGCCAGAGCCTCACCGCCGAGTCGGCGGAGGGACGCGAGGTGGTGATCGCGGTGCAGGGCCGACCGGACGGCACCGGCGTGATCCGCACTGTGGTGCCGGGCGCGGAGCTGACCGCCGGGGTGGGCCGCGCCTGGCTGGTGCTCGCCCTGCTCGGCGTGCTCCTGGTGGTGATCGGGCTGGTGGTGGCGGACCGGCTGGCCCGCACCCTGGTCCGGCCGATCAGTGAGTTGTCCGCGGTGTCGCACCGGCTCGCCAACGCCGAGTTGGACGCCCGGGTGACCCCCGCCGGTCCGACCGAACTGCGCGAGGTGGCCGGCGCGCTCAACCATCTGGCCGGCCGGATCCAGGAACTGCTGTCCCAGGAACGCGAGCAGGTGGCCGACCTGTCGCACCGGCTGCGTACCCCGCTGACCGCATTGCGGCTGGAAGCCGAGTCGCTGGGCGACCCGCAGGACGCGGTCCGGATCACCGCTGCCGTGGACGGTCTGGAACGGGCCGTGACCGGCCTGATCCGCCAGGCCCGCAGGCAGCGGCCGGTGACCGGTCCGACGGGGTGCGACGCGGCGGCGGTGGTCGCCGACCGGGTGGAGTTCTGGTCGGTGCTGGCCGAGGACACCGGACGGACGGTCCACCGGGAACTGGCGTCCGGACCGTTGCCGGTCGCGGTGTCCGCCGACGACCTGGCGGCGGCGGTCGACGCGCTGCTCGGCAACGTGTTCGCGCACACCCCGGACGGCACCCCGTTCACCGTGCGGCTCGCCGGTGTTCCGGCGGCGCGCGCAGCGGTCGCCGGGTCGCGTGGGGAGGTGCTGCTCAGCGTCGCCGACGAGGGCCCGGGTATGCCGCCGGACACGGTCCGCCGGGGCGCCAGCACGGCCGGGTCGACCGGTCTGGGGCTGGACATCGCCCGCCGGGCGGCGGAGGCCGGTGGCGGACGGCTGGAACTGCGGACCGGCCCGCACGGCGGTGCCGAGGTGCTGCTCCGGCTCGCCGCACCGGCGGCCCCGACCGGCTCCTGAGCACCGGTCGGGTGAGCCGGAACAGGTCTTAACCGGGCCTTAGCCCCGATACAGCGCGCCGCTATCCCGTTCCGGCCGATCCTCGTAGGCAGAACCCGAGGAAAGGTGCGTCGAGATGAAGCGCAAGCCCCTGATCATGGCATCCGTCGGTGGTGCGGCGGTGCTGGCACTGACCGGAGTGGCGATCGGTACCGCCGCCGCCGGGGAGCAACGGGCCGGTCGGACCACCCTGGCCGCCGCGACCACCGCCCCGACGTCGCCGGCCACCCCGACGACCACCCCGGACGGTGGCACCGTCACCCCCACGGCTCCGTCGGCGACCAGCGTCCCCAGCTCGCCGTCCGGCACCACGTCCCCAGCAACCGGTGACAAGGTGGACCGGAAGCGCGCCGAGGAGATCGCGTTGGCCAAGGCCGGCGGCGGCCGGGTCGTCGAGGTGGAGGCCGAGAAGGAGCACGGCCGCGACGTGTGGAGCGTGGAGATCGTCAACGGCTCGACCGAGCACGAGGTCGACGTGGACCGGGCTGACGGCAGCGTGGTCAAGGCCGAGAAGGAGCCGGTCGACGACGACGATGACGACGACCGCGACGACGATGACGACCGCGACGACCGGGACGACGATGACGACGACGACCGGGACGACGACTGACCAGGCCCGACTGACCAGGCCCGACTGACCAGGCCCGACTGACCGGGCCGACCGGCCCGGCTCCGACGGCGTGCCCCGTCGCCGGACCTCCGCCGCCTTCCTGGTGAGCCGCATCGGCCCCGCCTCCCTCGACGGGAGCGGGGCCGATACGCATGTCCTTCGGGCCCCTACCGACCGGGCCAACCTGTGGCAGGGCCGAGGGGTCAGCCCCGCAGAAGCCGGTCGGTCCCGTCGAGCAGGGCGTCCGGGTCCTCCTCGTACCGGTCGTGGTACGGCCACTCGACCTCGGTGAGCCCCACCGGGCCGGGGGCGACCACCAGCCAGCCCCGCTTCCACTCGCCCCCGCTCTCGGTCGCCCGTCGCTGCGAGGTGAAGATCTGCACCCGCAGCCCGTTCTCGGTCAGCCCGAGCCAGTCGGCGAGCCGCTCCCGGAAGGGGTCACCGGGGTAGTCGTTCATGGCGAGGTTGACCTCGACGATGCCACCGGACTCCAGCTTGCGGGGCACGTTGCGGAAGAACGTCTCCAGGATCGGCTCGCCGGCCTCGAGCAGGTCGACGAACTCGTTGCCCTCCTCGTTCGTCGGCGAGTTGAAGACGATCCGGGAGAACCGGCCCTCGGCCGGTTCGAACATGTCGCCCTCACGGAAAGTGACGTTCGTCAGGCCGTTGAGGGCGGCGTTGAGGCGGGACAGCGCCACCGCACGCGGGTTGACGTCCACCCCGAGGACCGACTCGTACCGGTCGGCGAGCACCAGCGAGAGCACCCCGGAGCCGCACCCCATGTCCAGGGCGCGCGCGCCGCCGCGCCGGAGCATCAGCCGGATCAGCAGGTCCGCCTCCCAGAGCGGGTCGACGTACCAACGGTGCTGCACCTCCTCCTCGACGTCCGGGTCGCTGAGCACCACGACGCCGTGCAGTTGGTGGCCACGCAGCGGCGAGGAGAAGGTCGTCCCGTCGTCGACGGCCATGCCGCTGTCGAGCAGCGCCTGCCGGCCGTCCACGCCGACCTCCCGGGTCAGCTCGTCCGGGTCGACCGGCGTGCCGGAAAGCAGGTCGGCGAGCGGGGTGGGGTCGGCCGAGCCGACCACCTTCCGCATGGCGTCGCCGAGCTGTCGAAGTGCCGCCGCGTCGACGCGCTCCGGCTGGATGGTCGAGCCTCCGACGATCATGCGCTACTCCCGAGAGTCGGTTCCAGGCTGGGGATCGGGACGGACGCCGGCCAGAAGACCTCCTGGCGCAACGGCCCCTCCCAGGCCATGAAGTGGGGGTGGTCCACGGAGAGACCGGCCAGTTGCGAGGCGTGACAGCGAAGCATAGCGATCTTCAACCGCATCGTGGAGTCGTCCAGTCGGCTGATCCGGGGGCTGGTCACGTCCACGAGGTGGGCCAGGGCGGCGAGCTGCGGTTCCCACCGGTCGGCGGGGGGCCGCTCCCGGTCGGTGGCATCCCATCCGGAGCCGAAGGCGTACGGACAGTCGGCGTAGAAGGTCAGCTGGCAGCCGGTCCCGGCCGCCGCGGTCAGCACCGCGTCCCGGGTGCCGACGTGGTCCGGGTGGTCGCCGATGCCGACCGGGGCCCAGACCCGTACGCCGGGCCGGAACAGGGGAGCCAGCGCCGCCACCACCGTCTCGGACGGGAAGTCGGCCCGGTACGGCGAGTCCGGCACGGGGAGGTGGGTCACCCGGTTGCCGGCGAGGGCGGCGGCGGCGCGGTCCTCCGCCGCGCGTCCCACGGCGGCGGCCGGGCCGGACTCGAAACCGCACAGGCGGTCCCACTCGTCGTCACCTTCGGTCGGCGTTCCACCGCAGACGGTCACCAGGAGCACCGATTGCCCCGCGCGCAGCACCGACGCGAGCGAGAGGGCGCCGTCGTCGAAATGTGGCGAAACGACGATGTCCGTTATCGTCGAGTGATCCTGGTCAGGCATTCGACGCCCTTTCGAGCGATTGTGGCGGAAGCAAGACGGGATCTGTTTCGGATAATTGTCGTGGACGGTATTCGCCAAGAGGTATCGGGAGGTCCCGACGGAGTTCGATCTTAAGTATGCGTCGATAGGGTGTCAAGTATTCCATTGGTGACAATGTGTAGCCGGAATGGCGAGGTTGGGTGGCCCGCTGATTCCGCGTCCGTACCGTCCGGTTCCGATTACCCGCCGTGGCCCGGTCCCGGGCCGGGAAAATGACCGGTGGGCCCGGAAAACCCCGCATGGTCCGTAGGCCGGCGGCTGGCGGCCGGTGACTGGCGATACAGTTGGCGCCGACGGCACGGAGGGTGACAGGTGGCAGAGGCGGACGGAACGCGACGGTCGGGTGCTGCCGACGTCGGCACCCTCTACCTGGTGCCCACCCCGATCGGCCACCCCGGCGACATCACCCTGCGGGCGATCGAGGTCCTCGGCCGGGTCGGTGTCGTCGCCTCGGAGGACACCCGGCACACCCGCCGCCTGCTCCAGTCCCTGGAGATCGACACCCGCCTGCTGAGTTACCACGACCACAACGAGGAGTCGCGCAGCCAGCAGCTGCTCGGGCTGCTCCGGGAGGGCACGGACGTCGCTCTCGTCTCCGACGCGGGTACGCCGCTGGTCAACGACCCGGGCTACCGGCTGGTCGTGGCGGCCATCGAGGCCGATGTGCCGGTCCGCCCGCTGCCCGGCGCGACCGCCTCGGTGACCGCGCTGATCGGTTCCGGGCTGCCGAACCACCAGTTCCACTATGTCGGGTTCCTGCCTCGGAAGGAGGCGGCGCGGCGGACCGCCCTGACCTCGCTCCGGTCGAGCGTGGCCACCCTGGTCTTCTTCGAGGCGCCGCACCGGATCGTCGCGATGCTCGAGGACGTCCGCGCGGTGCTCGGCGACCGTCCGGCGGCACTGGCCCGCAACCTGACCAAGGACGACGAGGAGTTCCTCCGTGGTCCACTCTCCGAACTCGTCGCCCGTCTCGACGCGGAAGAGGTGGTCCGGGGGCAGTTCACCGTGGTCGTCGCCGGTGCCGGTGACCAGCCCGCGGACGAGGAGCACGCGCTGGCCCACCGGCTCACCGAGACGCTGGTGCGCCACGGCGCCGACTCCCGGCTCGTCCGCGAGGTGGTCCGGGAGGTGACCGGGCTGCCCCGGAACTGGGTCTACGAGCAGGTGCGCCTGGCGGTGCAGCAGTGGGACGCGGGCGCTGCGGAGCGGTCTGCCGGGGCTGGCCGTGCCGGTGACCGGAAGAGCGGATAGCGACTCCCGGGCGGGACTGCGGTAACGTATCGATTGTGTGCCGTCACCATCCGTCATTATAGAACTGGGAAAATGTCGGAGGCGTCGGGAATAGGGGAAGTGTCCGACGCGTCCGCGTATCCCGGCCGGGCAGATCGCCAATTCCGGACCGACCGGTCGGCCATGGCCGCCCATGTGGACGGTCTACGATCCCGCTGTTAAAGTCGGAGGCCGGTGTTGCCTCGGATGTTAGGTGGCGATGCGATAGACCGGCAGCGATGCGACCGGCCAGCGGCGAGCGAGCTGGCTGTTGACGTGCACGCGGCCGGGGTCGGCCACACCAATCGCGCCCAGCGCGCCAGGACGCGCGTAGATCCGCGACTGTTGGTTCAGGCCTCCGTGAATGCACCCGATCTGGGGCTGATCAAGCGGCAACCCGCTTGACAGTTTAATTAGCATTGAACTAGTCGAATGGCGGCCATTCTCGCCGCATTCGGCGGTCGACTGCTTGGTATTTGTCCGTAACCTCAAGAGTCGAGGAAAGGTCATGAAGAATCTGCGATTAGCTTCCCTGGTCGAGCGCATGTCGCGTGGGAGCGCGCCGAGCGCGCTCGACCCGACGGAGCGGTCCCGGGCATCGCGTGGGACGAAGACCGAGATCGACTGGACGGGTATCCACAATCCCGACTTCGTCGCACTCGGGCTGGGCGGGACCAGCATGATGGCGATGCTGTGGTCGGTGGCCAACGGTCGCCGCTGCGTCGGCGTCGAACTGCGTGGTGACCCCTCGCTCGGTGTCCACTGGAACATCCGTGAGGACTTCTGGCACCACCTCGGTCTGATCGACCAGCTCATGCTCGAGCGGTACGGCGAGGAGGGCATCCCCCGCAAGGGTGACGGCCGGCTCTTCAAGCTCCGCGAGACCTTCTACAGCGCGGTCACCGAGCCGGGCGACGTGTACGCCGACGAGATCATCTCCGGTGGTGAGGAGTCGCACGTATCGGGCCTGATCCACCACACCGAGTTCATCGACGACCGGTGGACGGACGGCACGCCGAAGCGGGTGCTCACCGTCCTCCAGCCGGCCAAGCCGCCGGCCGAGCACGACCCCGAGAAGGTCGGCCGGGACATGGTCACCGTCCTCGACGGTCCGTCCACGTTCCAGGCCGGCGCCTCCGAGGTGCTGATCATGCTGCGCCGCTACCTCGAGCTGATCGAGGAGATGGACATCGCCGCCGGCGTGACGCCGCGGGTCCGGCTCTTCCTGTCGCACCGGGTCGCCGTCGGCGACGAGGGAGACGGTGACGGCTTCCTCAAGTGGATGCGGCAGGAGGACGGCTTCGTCAGCCTCCCGGACGGGCGCAAGCGCCTCATCATCGAGGAGGTCCAGGAACTCGACTACCGGGGCCGGTACCGCCGGATCCGCAAGCCCGGGACCCCGCTGATCGACCTGGGCGTCCCCGAGCTGTTCATGATCGCGCAGGGCTTCGACAGCAGCGACGCGGACCGGCTCGGCTTCCGCCAGGAGGACGTCGCGGTCGACCACCACGACGGCCGTGGAGCGGTCGTGGCCCAGGCCGACTACCTCGCGGGCTACCTCGAACTGCACGTCGGCGCCCGGCTCCGTCGCCGGATCGCCTCCGAGTTCGACCGCGAGGGCAACGAGTACTGGGTCCGCCAGATCGCGGTGGGCCACGAGGACGACCCCGAGGTGGGGTGGATCCTGGTCCAGGTGCCGGACTTCAAGACCTTCGACCCGATCCTGGCCGGGCTGGTCCCGCCGGGCACGCCGAAGCGGTCCAAGGAGTACCTGAACGCGTACCAGCAGCTGCTGCGCGAGTTCTACCTGGAGCAGGTCTCGCTGATCACCGAGATCCCCGTCTCCGATCTGGAGAAGGTCCAGGCCCCGTACGGCCCGAAGCTGTTCAGCCTGATCGAGCGGATCGGCGCGGACGCGCTGGTCGCCGCGAACGGCGTGGTGGCCGGGGACTCCTTCGGCAACGGCCACTTCATGACCAGCGGTGGCGCGATCACCGGCATGGTGGGCCACAGTTCCCGGGTGCTCCGCTACTGGCAGGCCCGCGACGCGGGGGTCAGCCAGCAGCAGGCGATCCGCGAGCTGGCCGACCAGATCAAGGTGGACACCCTCGGCTGGCTCCAGGTCAGCGCGCAGGAGTTCAGCCAGGCCGTGCCGATCAACTTCGGTGAGGAGCGGATCAAGGAGATCGAGAAGCAGACCGGACGTTCCTCCGGCGAGCGGGCGAACACGATCGACGCGACCCGGCGGCACCGGCACTCGCTCGTGCCGCTCGACCCGTCGGACTGGCGGCGACTCTCGGTGCGTAGTGGCCGGCTGCACAGCAGCGAACTGCCGCCGCTCATGACGACCCACCCGGCCGAACGGCAGATGATGCCCGACGACATGTCCGGAATGGGTGACGACATGCGGGAGACCGTCGCTGCCGGGGCCGGTTCGGCGTCGTGACCAAGCTCAACCAACCCCGGGGTGACTCGTACGGCGGCGGGGGAGAGACGGTCGTCCTGCGCGACACCGCGCAGCCGTTGCGCAGCCTGCGGGAGCGTCAGCTCGCGCTGATCGTGCTCTGCGTGGGCGTCCTGATCTCCGTCGTCGACGGCTCCGCCGTGTACGTCGCCCTACCGTCCATCCAGGAAGGCCTGGGGTTCTCCCAGGCCGACCTGGCCTGGGTGGTGAACGCCTACCTCATCCCGTTCGGCGGGCTGCTGCTCTTCGCCGGCCGGCTCGGCGACCTGATCGGCACCAAGCGCGTCTTCCTCAGCGGGCTCGGTCTGTTCACGGCCGCCTCGGTCGTCTGTGGCCTGGCCACCGACCAGGCGGTGCTGGTCGGGGCCCGGTTCGTGCAGGGTGTGGGTGGCGCGTTCACCACCGCGGTCGTGCTCAGCATGATCGTCACCATGTTCCCGAAGCCCCGCGAGCAGGCCCGGGCGCTCGGCTTCTACGCCTTCGTGGCGGCGTCGGGAGCCGCGCTCGGCCAGCTCGCCGGCGCGGCGCTGACCGCGTCGCTCAGCTGGCACTGGATCTTCTTCGTCAACGTCCCGATCGGGCTGGTCACCATCGTGGCGGCCGTCCGGCTGCTGGACAACGTCCGGGACGCCTCGGCCGGTGCGGGCATCGACTGGATCGGGGCGCTTGCCCTGGTCGGTTCGCTGATGCTGACGGTCTACGCCATCGTGCAGGCCGACGCCGGTGGGGCCCGGACGGCGCTGTTCGGCGGTCTGGCGCTGCTGCTGATGGCCGGCTTCGTCCTCTGGCAGCGGCGGGCCCGTAACCCGCTGGTGCCGGGCGAGGTGCTCCGCGCGCGGAACGTCGCCTGGTCGAACATCGTCCTGGCGCTGATGGTCGCCGGTCCGACCGCGATGTTCTTCCTCTGCGCGCTCTACCTGCAGAACGTCCTCGGCTTCACCGTGATGGAGCTGGGCTTCGCGTTCGTGCCGGCCGCGGTCGCGATCGGGGTCGGCTCGCTGAAGGTCGCCCCCCGGCTGGCCCGCAAGCGGGACGCCAAGACGCTGCTCCTCCCCGCGATGGGGCTGATGGCCGTCGGACTGCTGCTGCTCGCCCGGATCCCGGCCGACGGCAACTACTGGATCGACGTGCTGCCGGCCGTGCTGCTGATCGGCACCGGTTCCGGGCTCGCGACACCTCCGGTGCTGCGGATCGCCCTGGCCGAGGCCACGCTGAAGGACAGCGGCATCCGGTCCGGCCTGCTGAACACCACCCAGCAGCTCGGCTCGGCGATCGGCCTGGCGGTGCTGGCCCCGGTGGCGGCCAACGTCACCGAGTCCGCCCTCTCCCGGGGCGAGACGACGGCGGCGGCCCTGACCGACGGCTTCCAGATGGCGTTCCTGGTCGGCTTCGGCACGATGGTGGCCGCCATGCTGCTCGCCGCCTTCGCGGTGGAGAGCGAGGTGCCCAAGACCGCGCCCGACTCGCTGGACGAGACGTCCTCGACGTCGCCGAACCGGCAGGTCGACCCGACCGGCGCGGCCGATCCGGACTTCCTCGCGGTGGGCCTCGGTGGCACCAACATGATGGCGATGCTCTGGTCGATCGCCATGGGCCGGCGCGCGGTCGGCGTCGAGTTGCGGGGCGACCCGTACCTCACGCTGATGCAGTGGAAGATCAGTGCCGACATCTACCACCACCTGGCGGTCATCGACCGGATGATGGTGGAGCGGTACGGCGAGGAGGGCATCCCCCGCCGGATCGACGGCAAGCCGTTCATCCTGCACGAGGTCTTCTACCGGACCGACGCCGAGGACGGCGCCGAGGCCCGGACCGACGAGATCCTCTACGGGTGGGCCGACTCGTGCGTCGGTGGGCTCGTCCGGACGGCGGAGTTCGTCGACGACCGATGGGTGGACGGCAAGCCGCACCGGGCGGTCACCGTGACGCACCCGCAGGCGCCGTCCATGGAGCACGGGCCGGAGACCGTCGGCCGCAGCATGGAGGACGTCTTCGCCGAGGCCCCCGCCTTCCAGGTCAACGCGGAGGATCTGCTGATCCTGCTCCGCCGGTACCTGGAGGAGATGGAGCGGATGGACCTCGACGCCGGTCGGGAACCACGCTGTCGGCTCTTCACGTACCACCGGGTGGCCGAGCCGAGCCGGCCGACCGGCTGGCAGCGCTGGACGCGTCGGGAAGCGCCGCAGGAGTACGGCCTCGTCCGGGGCGCGGACGGCCGGCTGCGGGTCCGGATCGAGGCGATCCGGGAGATCGACGAGAAGGGCACCTACCGGCGGATCCGGGCCCGGGGCACCGAACTGGTCGACCTGGGCACGCCCGGACTGATCATGGTTGCCGAGGGGGTGGAGAGCACCGACGCCAAGCGGCTCGGGTTCACCCAGGACCGCGTCATGATCGACCACCAGGACGGTCGTGGTCCGCTCCTGGCGCAGGCCGACTACATCGTCGGACTGATCGCCGTCAACGTCGCGGCGAACTCCCGCCAGCGCATCGCCTCCGCGTTCGACAAGCAGGGCAACGAGTACTGGGTCCGGCAGATGACGCTCGGACACGACGGGTTCAGTGAGACCGGCTGGACGATCCTGGAGGTGCCGGACTACCGGACCTTCGACCCGATCCAGGCCGGCATGGTGCCGGCGGGCACCCGGCGGGACTCCGTCGAGTACTTCGGCGCGCACCGGTACCTGATCCGGGACTACTTCCTCGACCAGGTGTCGCTGCTCACCGAGATCCCGCGCCGGGAACTCGTCCGTACCCTCAGCCTCGCCACCCCGAAGCTGGTCAGCAACGTGGAACGGATCGGGCGGGACGCGCTGGTCGCGGCGAACTGCGTGGTCGCCGGCGACTCCTTCGGCAACGGCAGTTTCCTGCTCAGCCGGGGCTCCACGACCGGCATTATCGGGCACGCCGCCCGGGTCTACCGCTACTGGCAGGACCGGGACGAGGGGACCCCCCACGAGACGGCCGTGCGCCAGCTCGCCGACAGCATCCGGGAGGACACCGCCGCCTGGTTGCGTGTCAGCGAGCCGGACTTCGCCCAACCGGGGCACGTCAAGGCGGGCACCGATCCGCAGACCGGGGAGCAGCTCGACCCGGTTGCCCGGGAGAAGATCCTGGAGGAGACCCGGCAGCACCGCCGGTCCATCGTCAAGACCAGCAACCGGTTGGACGACTTCGGTCGGCTGAACGTGTTCCCGGGCCGCCTGCAGCTCCTCGGCCTGCATCCGCTGCACTCGCTGCCGCCCGAGCTGCGCACGGAGCAGATGGATGAACCGATGATGATGGCGGACGCGTCCACAACCCCGATGACGGGTCAGGACGCCCCGATGGCGACGGCCGAGGGGGAGACCCCGATGGCCGGCGAGGGGGACCGGGTCAGCGAATCCCGGATGTGACACCCGTCAGGAGGGCCGGGCCACCACGGTGGTCCGGCCCTTCGGCGTACGTAGCGGGACGGAACACCGCCCGGTGGGTCAGTCCCCCCGGTACACGCAGCCGGAGGTGCAGGTCTCCCGCACCGACACCGCCGAGAGCGGCAGCCGGTCGGCCAACCGGTCCCAGATCCAGCGGGCGAGCGTCTCGCTGGTCGGGTTCTCCAGCCCCGGCACCTCGTTGAGGTAGTGGTGGTCGAGTTGGTCCCGCACCGGCTCGAACGCCCGCTTGAGGTCCCCGAAGTCCATCACCCAGCCGGCCTGCGGGTCGACGTCGCCGCTGACGTGCACGGCCACCCGGTACGAGTGACCGTGCAGCCGGGCGCACTTGTGCCCCTCGGGCACGTTCGGCAGCCGGTGGGCGGCCTCGAAGGTGAACTCCCGGAAGATCTCCATCAGGCGATTCCAATGTACTTGTGGGTCTGCAGGCTCAGTCGCCACTGCGGGTGCTCCAGGCAGTACCGCACGGCGGCCTCGGTGTTGGCGACCCGGTCCGGGCCGTCCATCGGCTGGAGCATGAAGTGGGTGAAGTCGAGGTGCTCGAAACGGGCCGGCTCCGCCCCCGGCTGCGGGTAGACGAGCTTGAGGTCGTCGCCCCGGGTGAGCACCACCTCCGCGCCGGCCTTGGGGCTGACGCAGGTCCAGTCGATGCCGGGGGGCGCCGGCCGGGTGCCGTTGGTCTCCACCGCGACCTCGAAGCCCGCGTCGTGCAGGGCGGACACGGCCGCCTCGTCGAGTTGCAGCAGCGGCTCGCCGCCGGTGCACACCACGTACGGGCGACTGCGTGGGTGGGCCTGCCCCTGCCAGGCGGCGGCGACGGCGGCGGCCAGCTCGGCGGCGGTCCCGAAGCGGCCCCCACCGGGGCCGTCGGTGCCGACGAAGTCGGTGTCGCAGAACCGGCAGATCGCCCGGTGCCGCTCCTCCTCCCGCCCGGTCCACAGGTTGCAACTGGTGAAGCGGCAGAAGACGGCGGGCCGGCCGGCGTGCGTGCCCTCGCCCTGGAGGGTGTAGAAGATCTCCTTGATGCGGTACACGTCGGTCATCCGGTGGCGGACAGGGCGGGGTCGGTCAGCCCGAGTTCGGCGAAACCCCGTCCCCGCAGCAGGCAGGAGTCGCAGCTGCCGCAGGCGCGGCCGTCGACCGGGTCGTAGCAGCTGTGCGTCCAGGCGTAGTCGACGCCCAGCTCCAGGCCCCTGCGGATGGTCTCGGCCTTGGTGAGCTGGATCAGCGGGGTGTGGATGCGCAGCCGCTGCCGCCCCTCGACGCCGGCCTTGGTGGCCAGGTTGGCCATCGTCTCGTAGGCGGCGACGTACTCCGGACGGCAGTCCGGGTAGCCGCTGTAATCCAGCGCGCTGACCCCGATGAAGATGTCCGAGGCGTCCAGGGTCTCCGCCCAGGCCAGGGCGAACGACAGGAAGATGGTGTTCCGGGCGGGCACGTAGGTGACCGGGATCTCGTCGCCCAGCTCGTCGGCGCTGTCGTGGTGCGGTACGGCGAGCGTGTCGTCGGTCAGCGCCGAGCCCCCGAAGACCCGCAGGTCGATGTCGGCGACCACGTGCCGGGTCGCGCCCAGGGCCTTCGCCACCCGGGCGGCGGCCTCCAGCTCGACGGTGTGCCGCTGGCCGTAGCGGAAGCTGAGCGCGTGCGCTTCGTACCCCTCGTGCACGGCCATCGCGAGCACCGTGGCGGAGTCGAGCCCACCGCTGAGCAGCACCACGGCCCTGCGCTTCTCCGTCGGCACGCGCCGCCACCACCCTTCACCCTCGTCCACGGGCACGGTCGTACCCGGCGGTAAGCCTACTCAGCGTTCAGGCGTGGAACCGGCTCAGGGCGTGGTCCTGCGGTACGTGACACACCGGCGACGGGGCGTTCCCGCCGCCGGTGTGTCGCGGTCGTCGGTCAGGACTTGCCCGACGGCACCTCCTGCCCAGTGGCGGCGGCGTCCGTGGCGTCGCCCTGCGTGGGCGTGCGCCGGGCGGCCGCACCGGACGGCACGGTGACCGAGGGGATGTCGAACAGGCTTCCGGGCGCCCGGGGCAGCCCCCTGGGCAGCAGCGGCACCGCCATGGCCGTGGTGAGCAGGGCCATCAGCACCATCATGGTGAACATCTCGCCGTCCAGCACACCCAGGGAGAGACCGATGTTGAGGATCACCAGCTCGGTCAGGCCCCGGGTGTTCATGAGCAGCCCGACCGCGTACGACTCCTGCCAGTTCATGCCGGACAACCGGGCGGCGAAGCCTGCGGCGACGAGCTTGCCGACGATGGCGGCGACCATGATGATCGCCAGCTCGCCCAGGCCGGTCCAACCGAGGGCGCCGATGTTGACGTTGAGCCCGGTGACGATGAAGAAGATCGGCAGCAGCAGGCGGGTGGTGCTTTCCAGCGGGATGTGCAGGCTCGCGGCGAGCAGCGCCCGCGGTTCCCGGGGCATCACCAGACCGAAGGCGAAGGCCCCGAAGACCGCGTGGACCCCGATCCACGACGTGGCGTAGGCGGAGAGGAACGCCCCGGCGGCGATCAGCGGGACGAGGAAGGGCGAGGCCGTGCCGCCCCGGATGAGCCGGGCGACGAGCCGGCGCAGCAGTGGCCGGACCGCGAAGACCATCAGCGCCACGTAGAGCAGGAAGAGCCCGAGGACGGTCACCAGGGTCCCGGTGCCGTCACCGCCCGCCCCGAAGATGACCACGATGAACGCCAGCAGCGTCCAGGCCATCACGTCGTCCAGCGCGGCGGCGGCCAGGGAGAGGGCACCGACCCGGGTCCGGGCCAGGCCGGTCTCGGTGAGGAGCCGGGCCAGCACCGGGAACGCGGTGATCGACATTGCGATGCCCAGGAAGGCGGCGAAGTAGCCGAAGGAGATCTTCTCCCCGTCGACGACGTCGTGCCGGTCGTAGAGCAGGGCCGCCGCGCCGATGCCGAGCGTGAACGCGAGACCGATCGCGGAGAGCGAGACCGTGGCGACCGACCCGGAGCGGCGCTTGAGCAGTTGGCCGTTGAACTCCCAGCCGACCAGGAACATGAAGAGCAGCAGCCCCACCTGGGAGATCATCGAGAGGTGGGCGCGGAGCTCGACCGGGAAGAGGAAGCCGGTGACGTCTCCGGGCAGCAGTCCGAGGAGGCTCGGTCCGAGCACGATGCCGGCGGTGATCTCACCGATGACCGGCGGCTGCTTCAGCCGGCGGAACAGCATGATCAGCAGTGAGCCGACGATCAGCACGATGGCGATGTCGGCGACGACGATGGCGACCTTGAGGTCGGAATGTACGGAGTCCATCTGGGTCCTTGAGCTGTCGGTACGGGTACCGGTCGGGACCCGCGCCGGTGCTCTCCGGGCATGGACCATCGCCCCACCTGCCGGTGGTGGGACGCGGGACCGGCCCCGGGGACGATTGCTCGTCCCGCCCGGGAGCACACGAGCGCGGGCGTCGCGGAGGAGGGAGGCGGTTCAGGCGCCGGGGCCTCGGGCGCGGCTCCCCCGCCACCGGCCGCGACGATTCACCCGGTGGGAACCGGGCATCGCCCCGAACTCCGGACATAGGCCATCACCGAATGGCCGACATTTGGTGACCAGATGAACGGAACGGAATTGCGGCGCGACGGCGGCAGCGGAGAACAGCGTTTTCGAGACGCGGCACGACGACAGTTCTCGTGATATCTACCGCCACACCCCCAAACTTGTCAGACGGCCCGTGGGCACGACCTCGACACAGCCAAGCCCCGATGCTGGAGGACGTCACCGACAAGTCGGCCGTCAAATCTCCCAGAGGTTGGAGGATCCTTTCGGGACGATAGTTGGGTATAGATGACCTGTCAAGGTGGAATTTCCAGAGCGGAACTTGTTGAGCCTCGATCAACCGGCCTCTAAGGTGTTCGGAGAACATCTCACAGCCGCGTGGGGGGACGAATGCGGGCGCTACAGTTCCACGGAGGACACAAGGCTCAGATCATCGACACTCCCCGCCCGGAGGCACCTCCCGGATGGGCTGTCGTCAAGGTGCACTACTGCTGCCTCTGCGGTAGCGACCTCTGGCTCTACCGAGGCAAGTGGCACGGCAACCGGTACCCGATCGTGCCGGGCCACGAGTGGGCCGGTGTGGTGGACTCCGCCCCGGAGGGTTACGAGTCCTGGGTCGGCCGTCCGGTCACCGGCGATCTGATCGTCGGCTGTCAGGGCTGTGGGCCCTGCCGGGACGGGTTGCCGGTGATGTGCGAGAACCTGATCGAGATCGGCTTCACCGTGGACGGTGGCTGCGCCGGCTACGTGGCGGTGCCGATCACCAACCTCTACCTGCTTCCCGAGGGGATGGACCTCGCCGCGGCGAGCCAGACCGAGCCGCTCGCCGTCGCGCTGCACGCGGTGGACCGGATCAACCTCCGGCCCGCGGAGCGGGTCGCCGTGCTGGGTGCTGGCGGCATCGGCCAGCTTCTCCTCCAGTCGGCCCGGGCGACCGGGGCCACGGTCACGCTCGCCACCGACCTGGTCGCCGAGCGCCGCAAGATCGCCGAGGAGAGCGGTGCCGCCGCTGCGGTGCACCCCAGCGAGCTGCCCGAGCTGACCAGCTACGCGGACAAGGTGGACGTCGTGTTCGAGGCGTCCGGCGACCCGGAGTCGGTCGTCCGCGCGCTCGACCTGGTCCGCCCCGGTGGACGGGTCTGCCTGGTCGGCTACCAGGTGGGCGCCGAGCACGCGCTGGAGACCGCCCGGCTGCCACTGTCGTACGCCAGCCTGGTCGGCGTGATGGGGCCCGGTGGCAAGTACCGGGAAGCCGTGGACCTGCTCGCGAACGGGGCGATCGACACCCAGCCCATCCTCACCGACATCGTCACGCTGGACGACTACGCCCCCGCCATCGACCGTGCCATCAACCGCACGGACGGCACTGTCCGGGTCGTCTTCGACCTGCGGAACGAGTAGTCGACGTACGAGTCGGAACGTGGTGCCGCCATTCATTCGGTACGGCGGCACCACGCCCCGGCCGGTTCCATGGCCGCCGGCCACCAACGGCCGGTGACCCGAATCGTCACCGGCCGTTTCCTTGTTGGCCGTCAGGTGGTCGCCGAAACCGTCCACCGTGGCGGCGGGAAAAGGGCCCGTCGTGCGCCAGAGTTTCTCCGAAGTGGACGGACGGACCCGCTCCGGGTCTTCAGACGGACACGCCGAATCGCATATATTGGCCGATCCTGATTCCGACCATATTGAGTGAGGCTGTCTATGTCTGACACGGCCAAACAAGCGACCGGCGCGGAGGTCAAGCAGCCCGGCGCAGCGGGTCCCAACCGACCGGGACTCGCGCTGACCCTCCTGGCCTCCTGTGCGTTGATGATCGTCCTCGACTCGACGGTGGTCTACGTCGCCCTGCCGCAGATCCAGCAGAGCCTCGAGGTGAGCGCCACCGGGCTGGTCTGGGTGGTCAACGCGTACGCCCTGGCGTTCGGCGGTCTGATGCTGCTCGGCGGCCGGGCCGGCGACATCGTCGGCCAGCGGCGGATCCTCCTCGTCGGGCTGGCGGTCTTCGGCGTCGCCTCGCTGATCTGCGGTCTGGCGACCTCGCCGGAGATGCTGATCGGTGCCCGTGCCCTCCAGGGGATCGGGGCCGCCCTGGTCGCCCCGACGTCGCTCTCGCTGATTCCGATCAACTTCACCGACAACGCGGCCCGGAACAAGGCGATCGGTGTCTACACCGGCATCGCCGCGGCCGGCGGCACGCTCGGCCTGATCCTCGGCGGGGTGCTCAGCGACGCCGCCTCCTGGCGCTGGGTGTTCTTCATCAACGTGCCGGTGGTCGCGCTGGTGCTCCTGCTCGCGCCGCGCGTCCTGCGCGAGAGCCAGCCGCAGCGCGGCTCGTTCGACATCGTCGGGGCGGTGACCTCGACCGGTGCGATGGTCGCCCTGGTGTACGCGCTCGTCCGCACCTCGACCAAGGGTTGGGGCGACCCGGTCGTCCTGGCCTGCCTCGCCGTGGCGGCCGTCCTGTTCACCGTGCTGGTCCTGGCCGAGCGTCGGGCCCGGCAGCCGCTGCTGCCGCTGCGGCTGTTCGCCGACCGGGTCCGGGCCAGCGGCTTCGTCACCCTGCTGTTCTTCCCGGCCGCCTTCGCCGGCATGTTCTTCTTCCTCACCCAGTACTTCCAGGGGGTGTGGAGCTACTCCGCGCTGCGTACCGGGTTCGCCTTCATTCCGGCGGCGGTCCTGGTCCTGGTCGCCGCGATCCTGAGCGGACAGCTGGTACCCAAGCTCGGTCCGAGCGTCGTGGCCGGGATCGGCGCGCTGCTCACCACGCTCGGGATGGTCTGGCTCACCCAGATCTCCGCCGACGGCGGCTACGTCACCTCGCTGCTCGGGCCGCTGGCGATCGCCGGTTTCGGCGCCGGCCTGATCTACTCCTCGGTGACCGCCTCGATCATGTCGAACGTGGCCCCGGAGGTGACCGGCGCGGCGTCCAGCGTGTTGCAGGCGGTCCAGCAGATCGGCCCGGCGCTGGGCCTGGCCGTGCTGGTCACCGCGGCGGGCACGCCTGCCGACCCGGTCGAGGGGATGCGTCGGGCGTTCTGGGTGGCCGCCGTCATCGCCGCGCTGCCGGCCGTCCTCGCCCTGTTCAACCGTCGGTCGCGTACCGAGTGACGTGACCACGCGGGTCGCCGTCCGCCGGACCCGGCGGACGGCGACCCGCGTCCGGACCGGTCACCGACCGGCCCCCTCCGCCGGGACGAGAACGTCCCGGCCCTGGTCCCCTACGTCCAGGGCGCGGCGGCGCGCGACCCGGCGCACCCCGGGCCACCCCCACCCCCCCACGCAATGTGGAGAACGGAGCAGACAGGTGGAGTCGGCAGCAGTGCCCCCCACTCGACCGTCCCTGGTGCTGACCGGGCACCAGGAGGGCGTGATCGGCGCGGTCTTCCACCCCGACGATCATCTGGTCGCCACCAGCGGCGAGGACGGCACCGTCCGCCTCTGGGACGCGACCACCGGCGAGCAGGTCGGCCGGACCCTCACCGGACACACCGACACGGTCTGGCTCGTGGTGTTCGACCCCGAGGGCCGGCTGCTGGCCAGCGCCAGCGAGGACCGGACCGCCCGGATCTGGGACGTCAGCACCGGTGAACAGGTCGGCGAGCCCCTCACCGGGCACACCGCCGGCGTCTACGGCGTGGCCTTCCACCCCGACGGGGGGGTGCTGGCCACCGGCAGCGCCGACCACACCGTACGACTGTGGAAGGTGCCCGGCGGTGAGCCGGTGGGTGAGCCCCTCACCGAGAGCACCGACGAGATCGACGGGGTGGCCTTCCACCCGGACGGCCACCTGGTCGCCTCGACCGGCGACGCGGTGCGTCTCTACGACACCGCGACCGGGCGCCCGGTCGGCACCCCGTTGGTCGGGCACACGAAGGGCGCGGTCAGCGTCGCCTTCAGTCCCGACGGGCGGCTGCTGGCCAGCGGGTCCGACGACCTGACCGTCCGCATCTGGGACCATGCGGCGGGCGGCGCGGCGGTCGAGCCGTTGGTCGGACACACCGACGCGGTGGACGGGGTGGTCTTCCACCCGAACGGTCGTCTGCTGGTCAGCGCGGCCGAGGACTGCACCGTGCGGGTCTGGGACGTCGCCACCGGGCGGCAGGTCGGGGAGGTGGAGACCGGACACACCGCTCCGGTGTGGAACATCGCCTTCGACCGGTCCGGCGAGCGCATCGTCACCGCCAGCCAGGACGGGACCGCCCGGATCCTGCCGTTTCCGGCGTACCCTGCTGCCAGGTGACGGCCGGGACCGCCGTACCCCGCACCTGACTCAGCTAACGAAAGGGACCACCCCATGACCTGGACCGCCCCTGCCGTCGACCGGAAACCAGACCCCATGCTGGGCGACGAGACCGCCGTGCTGGCGGGCTGGCTCGACTACCACCGGGACACCCTGCTGCTGAAGTGCTCGGGTCTGACCGAGGCGCAGCTGAAGACCAACAGCGTCCCGGTGACCAACCTGACCCTGCTCGGGTTGGTGCGCCACATGACGGAGCTGGAGCGCTGGCTGCGTACCCTCTTCACCGGCGAGACGGCCGAGGACCCGTACTCCACCGAGGAGCGTCCGGACGCCGCGTTCGACGACGTCGCCTCGGCGGACGTGCAGGCCGACTTCGACCTCTTCCGGCAGGAGGCGGAGCTAACCCGCAAGGCGTTCACGCTGCGCGACCTCGATGAGACCTACGAGGACGAGGGCGAGGTGCGCAACCTCCGGACCACGGTGGTGCACATCCTCGAGGAGTACGCCCGGCACAACGGTCACGCCGACCTGATCCGGCAGAGCATCGACGGCGCGACGGGCGACTGACTCGGTCACCACGGTTCGTGCCGCTCCCGGGCAGCCGGGAACACGACGAGGGCCGGCCCGGACAGGAGACTGTCCGGGCCGGCCCCTGCCGTACACGTCAGAGCTGAGCGGTCACGTACTCCACGCACTGGTCGAGGCTCCAGCCGTCCGGCCGGCCCGGCAGGCCGTCCATCTGGCAGAAGGCCGCGTTGACCCGGTCGAGCTGGGTCACCTCGCGTCCGACCAGGTCGGGCCGGGCGGCGGCCATCGTGGTCAGCGCGCGGTCGAGCCGCTCCAGCGCGTCGTCGACCACCTCGCCCCGGAAGCACGCGGACGGGTACTGCTGGTCGGACGGTTCGAGGATGAGCCCCTCGGCCAGGGCGTGCGGCAGGAGGACCTCCTCCACCTCCGGGGCGCAGACGAACTGGAACGCGGCCCCGGTGCCGGCCATCTCGATCGGCAGGTCACGGGTGCTGATCATCTTGGCCGCCTCGGACACGAAGCGGGCGCCGTCGATGGCGAGCTGTGCCTGGACGTCCAGCTCGGCCAGCCGGTCGAGGGTCGCCGAGGCCGCCGCGAAGCTGGGCGCCTCGAAGGTGAGGGTCGAGACGAACTCGGCCAGCGGCTTCAGGAACCGCTCGTCGCCGGCCACGCAGGAGAGCGGCCAGCCGTTGCTGATCCCCTTGGCGTACGTGTACATGTCCGCCACGACGCTCGCCTCGGTGACCGAAGCGCCCTGCCGGAGCCGGTAGCCGTGCTTCACCTCGTCGGCGATGGTGACCACCCCGACCCGCTCGCACCGTTCGAACAGGTCGGCGATGTACTCCGGCGAGACGTGGATGTAGTCCGGCGCGATGATCACGGCGGCCAGTTCGTGTGCGTGCTTGTCCAGGACCTGGTCGATCAGCTCCGGCAGGTGGTAGCAGTGCAGCACGTCCTCGGAGTTGGGCTGGCCCGGCGGGGTGAACTCCCACATCAGGTCGTACCCGTGGTAACCGCAGCTGGCGATGAGCCGCTTGCCGGTGACCTGGCGCGCGGCCGAGGCTGCGGCCCGGGTCGCGGCGGTGCCCGTCTTGAAGAACGCCACCCGCTGGTCGCCGGGGAGGTCCCCGGCGATCTGCTCGGCCAGGTGGTTCTGCAGGTCGAGCGAGGCCGCCGCCGGGACGCCCGAGCGCACCGTCTTCAGCACGGCTTCGGTGACCACCGGGTCCTGGTGCCCGAGCATCACGCTGCCGAAGGAGTTGGAGAGGTCGATGAGGCCGCGACCCTCCGCGTCGTACACGTAGGCGCCTTCGCCACGGACGATGGTGACACCCCGCGCCACCTCGTACGGCGTGCAACCGTCAGCGTTGGCAATAATCATCAGTGGAACCTCCGGCTGTCCTGCGCCCCTCGGCCGGTCGTGGGCGACACGCGGCAAATCATAGGGGGCGACAAAGCCGAATCGCGAGTGCCCACCACCGAGTGGTATCGACAAGCGACACCGGGTGAGCATCCCGTCAATTATCTGGGGAATTAGTCCAGTATGGAGGCCCCTCTCGGATCGGGTACTTTCAGGTATTTGTCTCGGTCGCCGCGTCGATTACCGTGGAGAGGCACGGGGTCAGCGGATGAACGCGCTGGTGGCAGCGCCTTCTGTTACGGAAGGTAATCAAGTGAAGGTTTTCCTCGTCAAGCCGCCGATCCGCGGATGCATGGTGGAAATCGGACGTCACGTTCCGATCGGTCTCGCCTACGTATCGTCAGCGCTGCGCGCCGCGGGCCATGAGACGGAGATTTTCGACTCCCTCGCCTACACCGAGGACAACCACGTCGTCCCGGACGCGGAGCTGACCACGATCGAGCGGGCCAAGCTGGAGCGTCACCCGCGCTGGCGGCACATCATGCACTGGGGCGCCCGGACGGAGCGCATCGAGGCGGCCCTCGCCGCCAGCGAGGCGGACGTCGTCGGCATCTCCTGCATGTTCACCCCCTACTACGAGAGCGCCTACGAGCTGGCCCGGATGGCGAAGCGCGTTCTGCCGAACGCGAAGGTGATCGTTGGCGGTCAGCACGGCACCGTCGCCTTCCCGCACGTGCTCGAGGTGCCCGAGGTCGACGCGGTGATGCTCGGCGAGGCCGAGGTGACCACGGTCGCGCTGCTGGACGCGTTCGCCACCGGGCGGCCCCTGACCGAGCTGCTCGGGGTGGCCTTCCGCTGTGGCGAGGGGCTCTGCGAGTGCGCCACGCCCGGCACGCCGCACATCCGTCCCCGTGCGCCCTTCGTCGCCGACCTCGACTCCCTCGCGCCGCCGGCCGCCGACCAGCTCGACTTCGACCGGTACGGCAACGCGGTCACCCTGATCACCAGCCGGGGTTGCCCGTTCTCGTGCTCGTTCTGCACGGTGCACGCCACGGTCGGCAAGCAGTTCCGGGCCCGTGACCCGCAGCGCGTGGTCGACGAGATCGAGCACTACGTCAACGTGCACGGGGTGCGCCGCTTCCTGGTGGAGGACGACAACTTCACCTTCGACATCGAGCGGGTGCACGCCATCTGCCAGGAGATCGTCCGTCGTCAGCTCGACGTCCGGCTCAGCCTGCCGAACGGGATGACCGTCGTGAAGCTCACCGAGGACCTGGTGGAGAGCATGGTCTCGGCCGGCTTCGACGACCTCTTCCTCGGGCTGGAGACCACCGACGCGGCCCGGCTGCGCAAGATGCGCAAGGGGTTCACCTCGCTGGACAAGGTCTCCGCCGGGGTCGCCCTGTTCGAGAAGTTCGGGCTGACGGCGAGCGCCGCGATCATCGTCGGGCTGCCCGACCAGAGCCTCGACGCGATCGTGCAGGACGCGGTGAACCTGGTGCTGGCCGGGGTCGAGTTCTGGACCAACCCGTTCTACCCGATCTACGGCTCCCCGGACTACCAGACCTGTCTGACCCGGGGCATCGTCGACCCGCTGACCGACCCCGCCCTGTTCGACCAGTTCAACTTCGCCTTCGCCAACGGTGTCCTGGCCGCGGACGAGCTCTACACCGCCTGGGTGGGGACCCTCGCCATGGCGCTGTGGCCGAAGTACGTCCTCGAGGGGGCGGAGCGCCGCGAGCAGGGGCCGGTCTCCGCGGCGGAGGCCGGCGCACGTCTGGTCGAGCACAGCATGGCGCAGCTCGACCCGGAGAGCCCGGAGGAACTGCCGGCCACCGTGCGGGCGATCCGGCAGACCGCCGACGGGCTGCTGGCACTGGGGCACCCGCTGGGCTGCGTCTGCGTGATGCAGCACGTCGCGGACGCCGACAAGGGTGCCGGCGCCGACCAGTTCTGCCGCTTCGCCGGTGACATGATCGCTGCGGCCATCGCGCTGTACAGCGGTCAGCCGCAGGTCAGCGCACAGGTCGGAGCGCAGACGGCCGGGGATGCCGAAGGGTGCTCGTTCATGGTCCGGCCCACCGGTGACGAGCGGATCGGCCGGATCCAGCGCCGCTTCGTCGAGCTGCTCGACGAGAACCGCCGGGAGGCCGAACTGGTGGCCGCCGAGGCGGTTTCCCACTGACCCTCGTCCCCACCACACCTGTCCCACCGCTCCCGTCCTGTCGTTCGGGAAGCTGGCGGGAAAAGTTCACCACGGATTCCGTCGGCAACCCCATGGCACCGGTTGATGGCTACGGACAGTGACGGCGGTGGGCGGGTGTGGATGGGTTCGCGACGGATGCGGAAAAACGTCTCCGGGGCAGCGTCCCGGACAATTCGGCCGAGCCGTACTTGGCTGTTCAGTCAGAATTAGGTTTCCCTGGGCAACCGCAGCCACCGGATTATCCCGAAGGTTCGCCCGGGAAACCACGGTAAGTGATCCGCAGGTGCGTCGACGATGCGGTCGACGCACCTCGTGGCGCCTCCGTGCCGACTGGTCGGTAACGGATTGACCGGCGGATACTCCGTCCTGCTCCCATGGCGTTACGGAAAGTAAAATCACTAAACGTCAGTAGCTGTTTCGGCCATTCCGCGCATAGTTACAGTGCTATATGCTGGCGGCCACGGTGTCCCTTGGGGATAGCTGATGGCAGTCGCCGACCACAGGTCGAGCGAGCCCAGCTGGCGCGCCGGCCGGACAGCCCGGCGCCGATCCCGGTGGCACTCCTGGGCAAGGGTCAAATCGGCGAGAGAAGGTAGCCAGGACATGGATTCTGCCAACTTGACGAACCGGGGGCTGGTCGAGCGGGCCCGTCGGGTGACCGCAGCGGAGAACTACGACATCGGGACCCGCTTCTCGGCGATGATCCAGTCGGGCGAGGGTGCGTGGCTGACCGACGTCGAGGGCAACCGTTACGTCGACCTCACCGCCTCCAGCGGGACGATCATCCTCGGTCACCGGAATCAGGCGGTGACCGAGGCGATCACGCGGCAGATTCAGGATTACGGTACGGCGTTCGCGTCGACGTTGTCGGTTCCGCGGGTGGAGTTGGCGGAGCGGTTGTGTGAGCGGTACGAGTGTGCAGAGAAGGTCGTCTTCCACAAGACCGGCTCCGAGGGTACGGCGATGGCGGCCCGTCTGGCGCGGGCGGCGACCGGTCGTGAGTTGATCCTGTCGTGTGGCTACCACGGCTGGCACGAGTGGCAACTCGCGGGCGAGACGTTCGGGTACCAGCAGACCACCGGTGTGGTCGGTTTCGGGTACAACGAGAAGGCCCTGGCGAAGATGCTGGAGGCCTTCGGCAACGAGGTGGCCGGAGTGCTGATCTCGCCGGAGCTGCTGTACTTCGACGTCGAGTTCTACCAGCGCATGTATGCGTTGTGCGCGCGGTATGACGTGCCGTTCATGATGGATGAGGTGTACACGGGGTTCCGGGCGGGGCCGAAGGGTGTGCACGGCTTGGGTGTGCCGGCTGACGTGGTGGTGGTCAGCAAGGGGCTGGCGAACGGTCATTCGTTGGCGGCGGTGATGGGTCGTCGGGACATCATCGATGCGTATGACGTGTCGGGGATCCAGGGGACGTACACGCGGGAGGTGCCGCCGATGGCGGCGGCGATGGCGGTGTTGGATGTCTTGGACACGCCGGGCGTGTACGAGCACGCGGAGGCGATGGGCCGTCGGTTGGCGGATGGGATGCGGGAGATCCTGACCGGTGAGGGTATTCCGAACTGGGTGGGTGGCCCGGCCCTGATGTTCGACACGGTGCTGCCGAATGACGATCTGGGTTGGGAGATCTACAAGACGGCGCACGACTTCGGGGTGTACTTCGAGGACTCCGGTACGCAGTTGGTGACGACGGCGTTCGACGAGGCGGCGGTGGACCACGCGTTGTCGGCGTTCCGTAAGGCGACGCGTCAGGTGGTCGCGGATCGGCCGGACATCGCGCCGACGTCGGGTGGCGAGTTGACCGAGGAGCGGAAGCTCGACTTCGCCGAGGAGGCCTTCGGCGGTCTGCTGCGTGACGACGAGCGGACGAACGCGTTGATCGACGAGACCATCGAGAAGGTGGTCAACCGGGACCGCAGCATCAAGCCGGTTCTCATCCCCGCCCAGAACTGACCCGGACCCTGGCGTAGGAACGACAGGGCCGGTGAAGATGGTTGCAGCACCGATACCGGTGGCTGGCTGGGGCGACAAGGACGACCCGTGGGAGTGCCTGGGCGAGCGTTCGTCCGGCGCGACGGTCTACCGCGTGGGGGAGGGTCCCTCCTTCTACGTGAAGACCACGCCGCCCAGGCACCCCGACGACCACCGGTTCAACCCGACCAAGGAGGCCGAGCGGCTCCGCTGGCTGGCCGCCCAGGGGCTGCCCGTCCCCGAGGTGGTGGCCCTCGACGCCAACGACGAGCTGGCGTGGGTGGTCACCAGGGCGCTGCCCGGGCGGCCCGCCGCCCGGCACTGGAAGCCGGAGGAACGTTGGCGGGTGATCGACGTCGTCGCCGACGTCGCGCGTACGCTGCACGCGCTTCCGGTGGCGGAGTGCCCGTTCGAGCGTCGGCTGGCCGACCTGATCCACCAGGCCAGCTCCTCGATGGCGCTGGGCGCGCTCGACCTCGACGACGTGGACCCCTCGCACGAGGGCTGGACGGGTCAGCAGCTCTGGGACGAGCTGAGCAAGATGACGCCCCCGGAGGAGGACGACCTGGTCGTCTGCCACGGTGACTTCTGCCTCGACAACGTCCTGGTGGATCCGGAGACGCTGACCCTGGCCGGCATCCTCGACGTCGACCGGGCCGGAGTGTCGGACCGGTGGATGGACCTCGCCCTGGCGCTGTACAACATCGGCCAGGACGACGTCTGGGGCTACGGTCCGCCGCACGCCGAGCACTTCCTCCGGCGGTACGGCATCAGCGTCGACCAGCACAAGCTGACCTACATCCAACTGCTGGACGAATTTCTCTGAGCTGACCCGGGCGGGCCGGCGTCCGACGGACGCCGGCCCGCCCCGACGTGAATGGCGTGGTGGGCACATGAACTACCGTGAGTTGATCGAGCGGGCCCGGCGGACGACCGCGGCCGAGGAGTACGACATCTCGGGGCGCTATCCGTCGGTGATCGCGCACGCCGAGGGCGCCTGGATGACGGACCTGTCGGGCAACCGTTACGTCGACCTGACCGGCGCTGATGCCGCCGTCATCCTCGGCTACCGTCATCCGGCGGTCAATGAGGCGATCACGCGGCAGATTCGGGACTACGGTACGACGTTCGCGTCGACGTTGTCGGTTCCGCGGGTGGAGTTGGCGGAGCGGATGTGTGAGCGGTACGAGTGTGCGGAGAAGGTCGTCTTCCACAAAACTGGTACCGAGGGCACGGCGATGGCGGTCCGGTTGGCGCGGGCGGCGACGGGTCGGGAGTTGGTCCTGTCGTCCGGCTATCACGGCTGGCACGAGTGGCAGATGGCCGGGGAGGAGTTCGGGTACCAGCAGTCCACCGGTGTGGTGGGTTTCGGGTACAACGAGAAGGCCCTGGCGAAGATGCTGGAGGCGTTCGGTGAACAGGTCGCCGGCGTCATCGTCTCGCCCGAGGTCCTGTACTTCGACCTCGATCACTACCGCCGGATGTCGGCGTTGTGTGCGCGGTATGACGTGCCGTTCATGTTGGATGAGGTGTACACGGGGTTCCGGGCGGGGCCGAAGGGTGTGCACGGGTTGGGTGTGCCGGCTGACGTCGTCGTACTCGGCAAGGGGCTGGCGAACGGTCATTCGTTGGCGGCGGTGATGGGTCGTCGGGACATCATCGATGCGTATGACGTGTCGGGGATCCAGGGGACGTACACGCGGGAGGTGCCGCCGATGGCGGCGGCGCTCGCGGTGTTCGAGGTGCTGGACACGCCGGGCGTGTACGAGCACGCGGAGCGCATGGGCCGCCGGCTGGCGGATGGGATGCGCGAGATCCTGACCGGTGAGGGGATTCCGAACTGGGTGGGTGGCCCGGCCCTGATGTTCGACGTGGTGTTGCCGAATGACGATCTGGGTTGGGAGATCTACAAGACGGCGCACGACTTCGGGGTGTACTTCGAGGACTCCGGTACGCAGTTGGTGACGGCGGCGTTCGACGAGGCGGCGGTGGACCACGCGTTGTCGGGGTTCCGTAAGGCGACGCGTCAGGTGGTGGCGGATCGGCCGGACATCGCGCCGACGTCGGGTGGTGAGTTGACCGAGGAGCGGAAGCTGGACTTCGCGGAGGAGGCCTTCGGTGGTCTGCTGCGTGACGACGAGCGGACGAACGCGTTGATCGACGAGACCATCGAGAAGGTGGTCAACCGGGACCGCAGCATCAAGCCGGTCCTCTTCCCGGCACAGAACTGACCCGGGCAAAACCGACCCGGACAGCACGAAACGGCGGCGGCCGGTGGTTTCCCGGAGGAACCACCGGCCGCCGCCGTTCGTCGCGTTCTGGGAGTCAGCGCTGGTACGTGCTCGACGCCGCCAGCGCGATCCCGCCCCGGACGTTGAAGTCGACCGTGACCTTGAGGAAGACCGGTTCGAGGGCCGCCACCAAGTCGTCACGCATCTTCGTCGCCAGGTGCTCGTGGAAGATCCCCTCGTCCCGGAAGGTCTCCAGGTAGAGCTTGAGACTCTTGGTCTCCACTCCCCGGTCACCGGGACGGTATTCGATCCGGATGGTCGCCCAGTCCGGCTGCCCCGTGATGGGGCAGCGGCAGGTGAACTCCCGGCAGTCGATGGTGATCTCCTGCGAGCTGTCGCCGATCGGGAATGTTTCGAGGGATCGGTCGGGCGGGGTGTCCGCCCGACCGAGCTTCGTCAGAGCCATGATCCGATCATAGGCTCTTCTTCAGCGCCCCCAGATTGTCCCGGACCTTGACCACCGCATCCAGCATGTCCTGTACGTCCTCCGGCTCCACCGACAGCAGGGAGTGGTGGATCCACACCGCCTCGTCGAAGGCCACCCGCTCCGCCACCGGCAGGTGGAACGCGTCCGGCTCGATCTTCTCGCCGTAGCGCTCCCGGATCGCCGGCCAGTCGTCGGCGGTGATGTGGAACAGCTCGTCGCGGTGCATCGGCGGGTAGAAGGTGTTCCCCTCGAACTCGACGCCTTCGGCGAGGATCGCCTCCAGCACCTTGTCCCGGTGGAGCCCGTCCCATGCCTCGGTGTCGAACCGGAAGAGCAGCTCGTAGCGCTGCCGGCGGGTGACCCGGGGGTCCTCCGCCAGCGGCTTGAAGCCGCCGATCTCGACCAGCCCCTGGGTCAACATCTCCGCCATCGCGGTCCGCTGCTTGTCGAGGGCGTCGTACCGGTCGAGCTGCCCCAGCAGGACGGCCGCCTGCATCTCGGTGGCCCGGTGGTTCCAGCCGAAGACCCGGCCCGGGAACCTGTCGTACGGGGCCTCCTTGCGGCCGACGTGCGCCAGGGACATCGCCCGGTGGAACGCCTCCTCGGTGGCGGTGACCAGGAAGCCACCCTCGCCCGAGGTCATGATCTTGCTGGTCTCGAAGCTGTAGCTGCCGGCGTCGCCGATGGTGCCGACGCACCGGCCGCGCCACTCCGCGAAGTGGGCGTGCGCACAGTCCTCGATGAGCAGCAGGTTGTGCCGGCGGCAGATGTCCAGCAGCGCGTCCATGTCGGCGACCTGGTTGCCCAGGTGCACCACCATGATCGCCCTGGTCCGGTCGGTGATCGCCTCCTCGACCTTCACCGGGTCGATGCACCAGTTCTCGTCGGAGATGTCCGCCAGCACCGGCACGGCGTTGACGTGCACGATGCCGGCGACCGTCCCGACCCAGGTGAAGGCGGTGGTGATCACCTCGTCACCGGCATGGATCCCGAGCGCGCGCAGCGCCATCGAGAGGGTCACCGTGCCGTTGGTCGCCAGGAGGCCGTACTTCGCCCCGAGCTTGGCGGTGAACCGCTCGGCGAACTGCTGGTGCATGGTGTTCGGGAAGGGGATGCCGCCGAGGTTGCGGCTCTCGATGACGGTCCGCAGCCGATCCACGTCCTCCGGGCCGACGTGCGGCCACTCCGGCCAGGGCCGGGTCCGGACGGGGTCGCCACCGAGGATGGCCAGTTTCTGCGTCATCAGCGGCTACCTGCCCCGGCGAGGGCCCCGAGGGCGATGTCCGGGTCGATCTCGAAGACCGTGCCCTTGTCGGTCATGTCGGTCCACTGCTGCTGGACCTTGTAGCCGATCGGCACCAGGCCCTCGAACGGCAGGTTGTTGTGCTTCACCCAGTAGTTCTCCAGTGCGAAGGAGCCGGCCCGCAGGCTCAGCCGGTACACGGAGTCGTCCGGGGCGACCCGGCTGCGCTCCTGCTCCACGTCGACCTCGTGGGCACCCTTGAACCGCTGCATGGTGCGGACCAGGATGTCCCGGTACACCTCCTGCGCCTCCTCGTCGCTGTAGCCGGCGCGGCGGGTGAAGTGCAGGTTGTGGTGGAAGCTCTCCTGCTCGTCGTCGTCGATGTGGATGCCGTAGTCGTCCGGCCGGAGCTGGATCGGCGAGTTCCGCTCGACGATGAAGTCGGCGATCTGGTACGTCACCGTGTCGTGGTAGTCGCTGAGGAACTGGTAGAGCTCCTCGGCCTCCTCCCGTTCCTCGGTGGGCAGACCGACGATGGTCATCAGGAACGGCTTGTAGCCCAGCTCCCGGCTGTCCTGGAGCAGCCGGTGGACGACCTCCATCCGGTTGCCCTTGCGGACCAGGTCGAGCAGGCGCTCGTTCGCCGTCTCCAGGCCGAAGCGCAGCGTGCCCTGCGAGTCGCGCATCTTGGTCAGGACGGCCTTGTCGATGTTGCCCTCGAAGCGGACGTCGACCTCCCAGAACAGCTCCGGGCGCTTCTTCTCGATGAAGAAGTCCGCGAGCTCGACCAGCCGCTTCGCCGGGAAGACCGCGTCGGCGAAGTCGAAGTGCACGGTCCCGGGGTACAGCTCCAGGAAGGTGTCGATGTCCTTCTGGATGTTCTCGGTGCTGCGCTCCCGGTAGCTCCACGGCGCGAAGTTGGTGATCGCGTTGCAGAACGAGCACTTCATGTAGTAGCAGGACCGCGAGCCCTGGAGGACGAGGCTGCCCTGCCCCTCCCGGAAGGTGGTGTACAGCGACAGGTCGAAGTCGCTGTAGTCCGGGGTCGGGAGCTGGTTCATGTCGGCGACCCAGGAGATGTCACCGCTGCGCTCGTAGGTGCCGTCCTCGATCCGCCAGTGGGTGTTCGGCATGTTCTCCCGCGGCTGGGACATCGCCAGCAGCAGCTTGCGGCCGACCGGCTTGGTGTCGAGCACGCTCTGCTCCGACATCGGCTTGCAGCCGCCGGGGATGCCGACCGGCCGCTCGCCCCGGGACAGCGCCTCGGCCATCTTCAGCAGCGGCTCCTCGCCCTCCCGGACGACCAGGGCGTCGATCAGTTCACCCAGTTCGGGGCAGGCCTCCAGACGCGGGATGAGCATGTCCGCGAAGGAGGTCACCCAGGGGCCACCCCAGCAGATGTAGAGGTCCGGGTTCTCCTTCTTCATCAGGTAGCCCAGGGTCAGCGCCGGGATGACCTGGTTGTACCCCATGATCGAGAAGCCCATCAGGCCCAGCTCGGAGGCCTTGCCGGCCACCTTCTCCTGGTAGAAGGCGTGGTAGATGTTCGCGTCCGGGTCCCGGACCAGCTTCGCGACGCGCTCCGGCTCGTCGCGCAGGATCGACAGGAACTCACAGTACGAGAACGGGAAGGGCGGGTCCCAGATGGAGAGGCTCTCCGGCGCCACCTGGCACTGCTGCTGCAGGTCCCACTGCTCGAAGTTCGTCTCGGTGAAGTAGTTCCCGGTGATGTGGTTCAGGAAGAACTGCTTGATGAAGGGCTTGGTGAACTCGTGGGTATTCTCCGGGCCCTGCACCTGCTCGATCTCGACCCGGTTGAGCAGGTACTCGTTGAAGTCCGCGTTCAGGTCCAGGCCGACAGCCGGCATACCCTTGTCGCGAAGGTAGGCCGTGAGGGTCGCCACCGAGATCGGCGGGGTCTCCGCCAACAACGACGGTGGGAATGCGACACCGGTGACGATCTTGTTAGTGACGGTCATCTCAGGACTCCTCCATGAGGGATAGGTAGATCGCCTCGAGGCGTTCACCGGCCGAGGCCAGCGAGTACTCCCGCTGGGGAATCGGTTCGGCGTTCTCCGCCAGGCGACGGGCCAGGTCCGGATCGTCGAGAACCATCTCGATGGCATCGGCGAGCTTCGGAGGGTCGAAGGGCGGCACCAGGACGCCGGTCTTCATGTGGTCGACCAGCTTGTGGACGCCGCTGACGTCGTGCGCCACGACCGGGCGCTTCATCATCATGTACTCCAGGACGACGACGCCCAGTTCCTCGTACTGCGAGGGCAGGACGGCCAGCGTCGAGAGCGAGATGATCGACGGGATGTACTCGGGGAGCAGGAAGCCGGTGATCACCAGCTTGTCGGCGACGCCGAGCTGGCGGGCCAGCGCCTCGATGTCGCCGCGCTGCGGGCCGTCCCCGGCGATCAGGAACCGGCAGTCGCGCCGCTTGGCGACCTCGGCGGCGGCCTTGACGAACCAGTCCACGCCCTTCTCGGACGAGATCCGGCCGACGTAGAGGACGGTCGGCTTGTCGTCGGTCAGCCCGAACCGCTGCCGCAGTTCCTCCCGGCGCTCCGGGGTGTCGTGCCCGACGAAGTTGTCGGTGACCAGGTGCGCCAGCCGGTGCACCTTGTCGTCCGGCACGTGCAGTTCGTCCCGGATCCGCTCGCGCACCTTGTCGCTGAGGGTGAGCACGGCGCCGGAGTGCTGGATGACGTACTTCTCCGCCGACTTCGCCACCGGGTCGACCACCCGCTCGAACACCGTGGTCGGGTGCTGGGTGAGCGACCGGCAGGAGTAGATGTGCGACACGATCGGCACGTCGAGCACCTGCGCCGCGGCGTACGCGTACGCCGGGGCGGATCCGGAACCGTCGCAGTGCGCGTGCACGATTCCGATCTCGCGCTTGAGCTGCTCCTTGTTGCGCATCACGTAGAGCAGGCTGGCCTTCGCCCACGCCCCGACCAGGCCGAAGTAGCCCTCCAGCTTGGACGGGATCGGCAGCACCGGCAGGCGCCGGGCGTGCACGGTGACGTTCGGCGCGATCTGGAGGTCCTTCGGGACGCCGGGCGGGGCCATGGTGAGGACCCGTTGCGGGAAGCCCCGCCGGCCCATCTCCGTCACGATCGCGTGGCCCAACACGTGCATGCCGCCCATCGGGTCGAACCGTGGCTTCCACAGCTTCTGGTGATCGGCGTAGAGGAAGAACGGTGTCAGCGAGAGGACGCCCCGGGGGGCCTTGTTGTCAGGCATTCATCTCCACTTTCCGCCCGTCTGCCGCGCTGCGGTACGCCGCTTCGAGCGTTTCGACGACCGCGACGGCGTCGTCCGGGGTGTGCGTCGTGGGCCGCCCGTCGAGCACCGCGTCCACGACCTGACGGTCCTGGTGCACGTATCCGCTGTTGCGGATCCACTCCCACTCGGGGCGCAGCCATCCCTGGTTGGGCTCCCACACCGCGCCGAACTTGGTGTTGGTGTAGGCCTCGACCCCCATGCCCTGCCAGAGATCGGCGGTGACCAGGCCCTCCGTGCCGATCACCTCGACGGTGAGCTGCTCACCGCCGGGGCAGGCCCAGGAGACGTCGCACTGACCGATCGCGCCGTCGGCGAACTCGATCAGGACGACACCCTGGTCCTCGACGTCCCCGGCGGCACTGAGCTGCCGGGTGCAGGCGGTGACCGCGCGGATGGCCGGCTTGCCGAGCATCCAGCGGCACAGCTCGACCGCGTGCCAGCCGAGGTCGGTCAGGGCGCCACCGCCGGCGGTCGCCTTCGACCGGAACCAGTCGGTGTCCGGTCCGGACGTCCGGAAGGCTACCCGGACGGAGTGGACGGTGCCCAGTGCTTCCCGGTCGGCCGCGAGCTCGTGGGCCCGGACGAACTTCGGGGCGTAGACGAAGTTGCCACCGTGCGCGAGAACCACCCCGCGTTCGCGGGCCGCGGCGGCGAGTTGCCGGGCGTGCCCGGTGGAGAGCACGAGCGGCTTCTCCACCAGGACGTTCCGGCCGGCGGCGATGACCTGTGCCGCGATCGGCTCGTGGGTGGCGGCCGGGGTGGCCACCACCACGAGCCGGACCGTGTCGTCAGCCAGCGCCTCGTCGAGGGTCGTGGTGACGCGTGCGCCGAACCGGGTGGCCAGGTCCGTGCCGACGCGCTCGTCGCGGTCCACCACCCACCGCAGATCCACTCGGGGATCGGCGGTCAGGACCTCGGCGTGCACGCCACCCATGAACCCGCCGCCGACTACGGCGACGCCCAGGCGCTCAACCATCGGCAGCACCCACCGTGTCCGGCACCCGGCCTTCCTCCACCGTCTCGACCGGAGCCACCAACTCGAAGTTCGGGATCTCCGGACGGGCGATCTCGTTGACGACCTCACCGACCAGCGCCATCGGAACGGAGACCAGCGGGCGCCCGTCGTGCCACAGCGGCTCGCCCAGTCCACCGAGGAGGACCATCGCGCTGCTCTCGGCCGGGTCGGCGAGGTAGCCGCGCTTGTTGTCGAACCGCAGCCGGTGCATCACCTCGTCGAGGTCGACCTCCTCGGGGATGGTCACCATCGCGCCCGCCCGGGTCAACAGCTCCCGGTGCAGGGCGACCGCCTCCTGGTCGAGGTGACCCAGCCGGTGGGACACCTCGGCGGCCACCACCATGCCGAGGCCGATCGCCTGGCCGTGGGAGAGCCCGCCGGCGGCGGTGTACTCGATGGCGTGTCCGACCGTGTGGCCGTACTCCAGCACGAGACCGGCGCGGCACTCGTGCATGTCGTCCACGGTCACCGAGGCCTTCGCCAGGATGCTCTCGGAGATGATCTCGTACATCGTCTCGTCGTCGTAGACGGCGTCCTGCCGCAGCGACGTGCGGAGCATCTCGACCATGCTGGGCCGGATGGCCAGCGAGTTCTTGACGACCTCGCAGAGGCCGGAGACCGTCTCCCGGAACGGCAGGCTCCGCAGCATGGCGGTGTCGGCCAGGACGGACTCCGGCGCGTAGAAGGTCCCCATCAGGTTCTTGCCCACGCAGGCGTTGACCGCCTGCTTGAGCGAGAGGACCGAGTCGGACATCGCGATGAGCGACGTCGGGATGTGCACGAGGCGGATCCCGCGGAAGAGCAGGGCGGCCATCAGGCCAGCGATGTTGCCGATCACGCCGCCGCCGACGGCGACCACCACCGAGGCGCGGTCCGCGCCGAGCTGGAGCGCCGAGTCGGCCAACGTGCCGACGGCCTGTAGATCCTTGTACGGCTCACCGGCGCGGTGGATGAGCAGGTTCGCCGGAACCCGTGGGGAGAGCCGTTCGACCAGTTCCGCGCCGAACAGTGGACCGGTGTTGCTGTCACAGACGATCAGGAGCCGACTGGCCGACATGGCGACCAGGTCTTCCACGATGGCACCGAGGCAGTCGGTGCCGAGCCGGAACGGATACCGAACCGAGCCCAGGCGTATCTCGACCTCCATACGCACAACCCTTCGTCACGGGTCCCTACAACCCTTGGATGGGGCCCTAACCAGCGGAAACCCCGGGGTCGGGGCTCCCGATCGCAGCTGCCGGGGCCGGGGTCGATGGGGAGCTTCCCCGTCCGGCCCGGTGGTCAGCCGCGTAGTTCCCGGTGGTTCGCGAACACCTTCTCGAAGGCGCGAACGATGTCCTTCATGTCCGACTCGTCGCCGAGCAGCGCCGAGTGGTGGATGGTGACGACCCGCTGGCCGGCGTCCTCGGCGACCGGCAACGAGTAGCCGGTCAGGTCGAGTCCGGCGATGCCCTTGAACCGCGCCCGGGTGGCGGGCTGGTAGAGCCGGTTGTGGTTCATCGGCGGGTAGCTGGCGTAGATGGCCGCGCCGGAGAGTTCGGCGGCGACCGCCGGGGCGATCCGCTCGACGCCGATCTGCCCGATCCCGTCGTCTTCGATCCGACCGGCCCACTCGTAGTAGGTGCGCTCGGTGGTGCCGGGCGAGGAGACCTGGGGCTGGATGCCGAGCGCGCCGAGACCCTCGTCGAGCAGGGCCGCGTTGGCCCGCCGTCGTTCGTTCTGCTCGTCGAGAAGTTCGAGCTGACCGAGGAGGAGCGCCGCCTGGAACTCCGACAGGCACCGGTTGCTGCCCATCAGCTCGGCGGTCTGGGCCAGTTCCATCTCTCCCACGGCGGGCTCGTCCGGCGTGTAGGTGCGGCCGTCCGCCCGCAGGTGCTCGGCCCGCCGGGAGAGTGCGGCGTCCCCGGTGATGACGGCACCGCCCTCACCGCTGGTCAGGACCTTGCTGTGCTGCATGCTGAAGGTGCCGAAGGCGCCGAACGTGCCGACCCGACGGTCGCGGTAGCGTGCGCCGTGTGCCTGCGCGCAGTCCTCGATCAGCGGGATCTCGTGCCGCTCGGCGATCGCGGTCAACGCGTCCAGGTCCGCCACGGCGGAGTAGAGGTGGACCACGACGATGGCCGCGGTTCGCGGGGTGATCGCCCGCTCGACGGCCACCGGGTCGAGACAGAGGGTCTGCGGATCCACGTCGACCGGGACGGGCACCGCGTTGACCCCGGCGACGGTGGATGCGTTGGCGACCCAGGTCAGGCCCGGGATGATAACCTCGTCACCGGCACCGACCCCGCATGCCTCGAGCGCGACCATGAGGCTGGCCGTCCCGCTGGAGGTCGGCACACAGTGCCCAATCTCGTGGAACTCGGCGAACGCCGCTGCGAATCGCCGCTCGAAGCTCTGCTTCCCCTGATATGGCCCGCTGATGGCCCACCGACCGGAATGGAGAACCTCATTCAGGGCGTCGAGGGCGCCGGGCGCAGGAGCGGGCCACAACGGCCACTGCTGCGAACGTATAGGGGAACCACCATTGACGGCAAGAAGGGTCACTTTCACGTCCTCCCCAAGCCAGACTGCGGCAACCGTTAGATCGCGGCCCCGGCCAAGTGTGCCAGACACAATCACCAGTGTCGACGTGCAAAAACCGGCCAAGCCGGGCTTGCAGGACAGGCCGACCATTATGGACGTGACGAGGGAAGGGCTGCGAGCGCTCCCGGGCCCGCCCGGTAATACTCCTGCAATAACTTTAGGTACACCGAGCAATGACTCTTGGTATGTGGACCGCAGTATTGATGGGGGAATTTTTCCGCTTCGCTGCCGGTTCAGGATCTTTCGGAGGACTCGATGACGACATCTGCGCCTGAGGACCGTATCGACCAGGTCGAGCAGGCCATCACCAAGAGCCGGCGCTACCAGACGGTGGCCCCGGCCACCGTGCGGCGCCTGGCCCGGGCTGCCCTCGTCGCCGCGCGGGGCGACGTGCCGGACGCGGTGAAGCGCACCAAGCGCGGGCTGCACGAGATCTACGGGGCCTTCCTGCCGCCCAGCCCGCCCAACTACGCAGCGTTGCTGCGGCAGCTCGACTCCGCTGTGGACGCCGGTGACGACGAGGCGGTCCGGGCGGCCCTGCGTCGTGCGATGTCGGTGCACGTGTCCACCCGTGAGCGATTGCCACACCTGGCGGAGTTCTACCAGGAGATCTTCCGTCACGTGCCCCAGCCCAACACGCTGCGTGACCTCGCCTGTGGCCTCAATCCGCTGGCCGCCCCCTGGATGGGCCTGTCGGACCAGACCGTCTACGTCGCCTCCGACATCGACGCCCGGCTGATCGGCTTCGTGGACGCCGCCCTGACGAGGTTGGGCGTCGCGCACCGTACGAGTGTGGTCGACCTCCTCGAGGACCGCCTTGACGAGCCGACCGACGTCACGCTATTGCTGAAGACGCTGCCCTGTCTGGAGACTCAGCGACGAGGCTCCGGCTGGGAAGTGATTGACATTGTCAACTCGCCGATTATCGTGGTAACCTTCCCGACCAAGTCTCTCGGTCAGCGATCGAAGGGGATGTTTCAGAACTATTCACAAAGTTTTGAGTCCCAGGCCAGAGAACGGTCGTGCCGCATTCAGCGACTGGAGATCGGCAACGAGCTGATTTACGTCATTCAGAAATAGCTTTTCGGCACTCTTCCGGAAGAATCGGATGGCGTCGTGCGTGTACTTCGGCTGACTCCCTTTTTCCACCACGACTACGTCGACCACTGGCCGGCCGAGTTCGATCCGGTGGGCGGTATGCAGGTGCAGATCCTGGCGTTGTCCCGCAGCCTGGCCAGGGCGGGCGTCGACCAGCTCGTGCTGACCCTGGGCTTTCCGGGGTTGCCGCCGACGAAGCAGATCGAGCCGGGCCTGACCGTTCGTATCGCCCGGGTGTCCCTGCCCCAGATCCGTTCCGAGATCACTGGATTGGTCGGCCTGGGGCAGGCATGGTTGATCGGAACCATCCGGGAGTGCCTCCGGTTGCGTCGCGGTGACTGGCGCCCCGATCTCGTCCACGTGCACGCCGACGGCCAGATCTGGCCACTGGTCGCGGGTCGGATCGCCGCCCGGATCCTGGGCGTGCCGTACGTGCTCACCCTGCACTGCTCCCGGCTCTCCGTCTACCAGCCGATGTCGGCGGTGGACGCGATGGCGCACCGCCTGGTCACCCAGGCGGAACGACAGGCGCTGCGCTCCGCCGCCCGGGTCAGCACCCTGACCGCCCGCACCGCCGACGTGGTGAGCGCCGCGACCGGTCTGGACCGCTCCGCCATCGTGGTCAACCCGGACGCGGTCGACATCACCCCGGCCACGCCCGCCGAGGCGGCGGCGTTCGCGCAGCGGTACGGCCTGACCGGCCGCCGGCCGCTCATCGGCTACATCGGCCGGGTCGCCCACGAGAAGGGCTGGCCGGACCTGCTCCGCCTGGCCGAACTCCTGGACGACCTCTCCCCGACCTTCCTCGTCGTCGGTGACGGCCCCCAGCGGGAACGGATGGAACGGGAGATCGCCGAGGCCGGTCGCGCGCACCAGTTCGTAGTGACCGGCTTCCTCCCGCACGACCAGGTGCCGGCCGCCCTCGCGCTGGTGGACACCCTGGTCATGCCCTCGATCCACGAGGAACTCGGGGGCAGCGCGATCGAGGCGATCATGACGGGCACCCCGGTCGCCGCCTACGCGGTCGGGGGACTGCGCAGCACCATCGGCTCGGCCTGCCCCGACCTGCTCAGCGAGCCCGGCGACGTACGCGGACTCGCCGACGTCGTCCGGCACGTCCTGACCGACCGGGACGCGGTGGTGGCCCAGATCCACGCCGCGCAGACCAGCACCGCCAGCACCTTCGACGTCGCCGCGACCCGGGACCGGATGATCGACTGCTACCGCGCCGCCCTCGCCGGGGCCGGGGCGGCGAGCGGGAAGTGACCGGGCAGCGGAGCATGGACACCGCCCCGGCGAACACGCACGTCCGCCCGAGGCGGGGGCACGTCCTGGTGACCGGCGGGAACCGGGGCCTCGGGCTGGCCACCGCCACCCTCCTGGTCGACGACGGCTGGTCCGTCCTGCTCGGGTGCCGCGACGAGCGGCGGGGCGCGGCGGCCGCCGAGGCGCTGCGCCGTCGGGGCGGCCGGGCCGCACACGTACCCCTGGAGGTGACCTCACCGGCGAGCATCGCGGCTGCGGTCGACCTGGTCGCCGACCGCACCGGCGGGCGCCTCGCCGGCCTGGTCAACAACGCCGGGGTCTTCCTCGACGAACGCGACGCCGACCTGGAGAGCGTGACCGCCGAGGCGGTCCACGAACTGCTCGCCGTCAACGCCGTCGGTCCCCTGCTGGTGACCCGCGCCATGGTGCCGCTGCTGCGAGCCGCGGCGGGGGCCGCCGTGGTCAACGTGACCGCCGACGACGCCGACCCGGCCACCGCCGACGGGGAGGCCACCGGCTACCGGATGTCCAAGGCCGCGCTGAACATCATGACCGTCAACCTCGCGGTCGCCCTGCGCGAGCAGGACGTCGTCGTCAACGCGGTCGACCCGGGCTGGATCCCCACCGACATGGGCGGCCCGGAGGCGCCCGACGACACCGCTGCCGCCGCGCGCCTGGTGGCCTGGGCCGTCACGTCCGCCCGGGAACACGGGACCACCGGGCAGGTGCTCAGCGTCCGGCAACCCCCCGGCGGGCTGCGGGTCGACCCCGTGACCGTCGGCGCACCCCCGACCGTCGTACCCCCGCACGGACAACCCCAGTGACCGGTCGGTCCCGTCGGGACCCCATGCGGCCGGCCGGCACGCAGACCCAACCCGGGAGGTTCTCATCAGCGTTTCCGCCGACCTCAGTACCGGTCACGAGGACATCACGGCCCGGCTGCGGTACGGCCCGGAGCCGACCGCCGACGACACCGCCCACGTCGCCGACGTCTGTGTGATCGGCAGCGGCGCCTCCGGTGCGATCACCGCTTGGGCCCTGCAACGAGCCGGTCTCGACGTCGTGGTCGTCGAACAGGGCCCCTTCGTGGATCCCTGGGTGAGCTACGACGACGTCGAGACGGTTGCCGAGACCGCCTGGATCCGCCAGGACAGCGGCCTCTGGGAAAAGACCGGCAACCCCTGGTCCACCTGCAACGTCGGTGGGGGAACCGTCTTCTTCGGCGGCGCGGCCTTCCGCTACCGTCCGGTCGACTTCGACGCGGAGAGCCGGCTGGGCCGCTCCGACCTGCCGCTGCGCTGGCCGTGGACGGTGGACGAGATCGATCCCTACTACGAGTTCGTGGAACTGGCGCTCGGTATCTCCGGGGGCGGGCACGACCCGAGCCTGCCGAGCAATCCGTCGTACCCGATGCGGCCGGTCGAGACCACTGCGGAGGGCGCGGCCATCCAGGCGGCGGCCCGCTCACTGGGCCTGAACCCCTTCCCGACGCCCCTGGCCATCGCGACCGAGTCGTACCACGGCCGGCTGGCGTGCGCCGGCGAGCGGCCGTGCATCTCCAACCGGTGCGAGCGCGGTGCGAAGGGGGACGCGCTCACCGTCTTCCTCGACCCGGCGCGCAAGGCCGGACTGCGGCTCTTCGCCGGCCTGAAGGCCGTCCGGCTGCTCCGACGCGACGCCACCAGCGTGGACGGCGTGGAGTGCGTCCGGGTGGACAACGGCAACCGGCACGTCCTGCGGGCCCGGCACGTGGTCGTCGCCGGCAACGCCGTCCAGAGCGCCGCCCTGCTGCTGCGGTCGACCGACGAGGTCAGCCCGCAGGGCCTGGGCAACGAGCACGACATGGTCGGCCGGGGACTGTGCTTCAAGATGAGCGGGTACGTCCTCGGCTACCGGCGCACCGACAGCCCGGTGACTCCGGGCGGCGGCCGGGTCGCCGGTCCGGGTCCCTTCTCCACCGCCGCCATCACCGACTACTACACCGCCGACGACGCGCCCGGCGGACTCGGCGGGGTGATCTTCGAGTCCCGCCCGGAGGAAGCCCTCCAACTACGTCCCGACGAGCAGATCATCAGGCTGGAGTGCATCGTCCCCGACCAGCCCCGCGCCGAGAACCGGGTGACGCTCGGCCGGGGCGTCGACCAGTTCGGCCTGCCGGACGTGGTGATGGACTACTCGCCCCACCCCCGGGACCGGGCCCGCCTGGAGTACCTGCAACAGCGGGCCGAGGGGATCCTGCGGGCCGCGGGCTGTGAGCTGACCTGGCGTGAGTCGTCGTACTTCTGGATGGGCAGCACCCACCTGCACGGCACCTGCCGCTCCGGCACCGACCCCCGCACCTCGGTCACCGACCCGGACGGACGGGTGCACGGCCTGACGAACCTGATGGTGGTCGACGGGGGCGTGATGCCCTACCCGGGTGGCGTCAACCCCACCCTGACCATCCAGGCCCTCGCCCTGCGGATGGCCTGCCAGCTCCTGCGCCGGGAGTTCGGCATCGACCCCGATTTCTCCCTGTGACCTGTCGGAACGGAACGAATCGAGCGACACGATGACCATCGACATCGGTGCCGGCAAACTGCTGGCCCAGGAACCCACCTGCCCCCGGGACGCCGACGGACGCCCCCGGGTGTTCGTCGAGGGCTCGGGCGCGTACCTGACCGACCCGGACGGCCGCCGGTGGATCGACTTCGACAACGCCCGGGGATCGGTCATCCTCGGCCACGGTGACGAGGAGGTCGCCGAGGCGATCGCCCGCGCCGCCCGGGGCCGCTCCGGGGTGGGCACCGCCTGGAGCCCGGTGCTGGACTCCCTGCTCGGTCAGTTGCAGGAGGTGTGCGGGGGCGACGTGGTCGGCCTCTACCGCACCGGCACCGCCGCGCTCCGCTCGGTGACCTGCGCCGTCCGGGACGCCCGGGACAGGTCGATCGTCCTCAGCTCGGGTTACCACGGGTACGACCCGATGTGGCACTGCGACGAGCCCTTCACCCCCAACCAGCACGGCATCGTCGAGTTCCTCTTCGACCTGGACGTGCTCGCCGAGTGGCTCAGCCGCCCGGAGCAGGTGGCGGCGGTGGTCATCAGCCCGGACCACATGCACCTCGGCGAGCGCTGGTACACCGAGTTCACCCGGCTGACGAAGGAGGCGGACGTCCCGGTCATCGCCGACGAGGTCAAGGTCGGCCTCCGCTACCGGGCCGGGCTCTCCACCCCCCTCCTCGACCCGGCCGTCTGGATCGTGGCGAAGTGCCTGGCCAACGGCTCGCCGGTCGCGGCGGTGGGCGGGGACGCCCACCTGCTCGCCGCGCTGGAGGACGTCTCGTTCACCTCGTACTTCGAGCCGACCGCCATGGCCGCCGCGACCACCACGCTGCGGCGGATGGCGACCGGGGAACCGCAGCAGGCCATCCGGGCCGCCGGTGACCGGTTCATCGCCCACACCCGGGCGGCGTTCGCCAACGCCGGAGTCCCGATCGACCTCGCCGGCAACGGCAACCTCTTCCAGTTCGTCTGCGCCGACGACGAGGTGGCCGACGCCTTCCACGCCGCCGCGGCGGCCGAGGGGCTGCTCTTCTTCGAGGGCGACAACCAGACCCCCTCGGCGGCGTTCACCGACGAGGTGGCCGAGGACGCGTGCGGCCGGATCGACCGGGTCAGCGCCGCGCTGACCGGCCGCTTCACCGACCGCGAACTCACCGAGGAGTCCTGGTACGCCAGCGCCTGGGGCGCGATGGACGGCCTGGCGGACCGGCCGCGCACCCGGGAGGAGACCACCGCGATCGTCGAGCGCCTCTGGGAGGACTGAGGCCCCGGCGGTTCACTCCTTGTGGATCGCCACCAGGTCCTCGGACGCCAGAGTGGCCCGCGACCAGCTCCATCCCCGGTCGCGGGCCAGCTCGGCCAACTCCTCGACGTGCCGGGGCACGAAGACCGCCGCCCGGCCGTTCATGGCCCGGGTGGGGAACGACACCACCACGTGCCGGCACGCCAGCCGGTCGACCAACGCCAGCCCCGCGCCGGGCCGGCGTCCCTCCATGCAGTGGTACGTCTTGAGCAGCAACCCCAGGTCGGCGCTCACCCGGTGGCCGTCGGTGAGCACCTCCTCGTGCCGGATCTCGCACTCCGGATGGGTCCGGGCGAGGAAGGCGTTGCCCAGCTCCACGAACGTCGCGTTGAAGTCGTAGCCGACGTAGCGGGCGTCACTCACCTCCCGCAGCCAGGGCACGGTGAACGGGTTCAGCGCGCAGGCGATGTCGGCCACCGTCTCCGGCGGCGGCACCAGCCCGAACAGGGTCGGGTAGAAGGCGTCCAGGTCGGGCAGGCGTTCGGCGGTGGAGAAGTGCCCGGCCAGCACCTGCCGGCACCAGTCCCGCCGCGACTGCGGGTCGTCGAGGTCGGCCCGGTCCAGCGCCTTGCGCAGCGCCGCCGGCCGGGCGGTGAGCAGGTGCAGGGCGGCGACCTTGTGCAGCCGGGCCCGGACCCGCCGTTCCAGCTCGGCGGCGTCCCCGGTGGCCCGACCCTCCCGCCGGACCAGGTCGGCAACGGTCTCCGGGTGCACGTCGCGGTACTTGGCCGCGGCGGTGAGCCGGGCGATCACCTTCCGCACGGCGGGTGACTCCGCCGCCGGCGACGACACGACCCCGGCCGGCTCCGGCAGGATGGCCGACTCCGGCTCCGGCAGGGCGGCCGGCGCCGGTTCACCGGCGGGCACCAGGTCCGGCGGGGTCGACGTCACCGGCCGGTCACCCGAGCCGGGCCGGCTCGCGCAGGCCCGGCTGGGCCATCCGCCCGGCCCGGATCATCTCCAGCAGCCGGGTGTAGAAGCGCAGGTTGTGCAGGGTGGCGAGCCGGTCCGCCAGACCGTCCTTCACCCGGAAGAGGTGGTGCAGGTAACTGCGGCTGTACCGCCGACAGGTCGGGCAGTCATAGGTCGCGCAGATCGGCTCGTCCTTCCGGGAGTTCTCCTCGTCCAGGATGTAGACGTTCTGGTAGAAGCTCCGGTCCGGGGTGAGCAGCCGGTCGGCGATCTCCGGCACGAACGCGTAGAGCCGGCCGTGCCGGGCGTCCCGGGTCGGGATCGTGCAGTCGAAGACCCAACGCATGTCCAGCTCGCAGAGGGAGACCAGGTGCTCGGGCCGGCCGACCCCCAGGGCGAACAACGGCGCGTCCTGCGGGGTGATCCGGGCGAGCAGGGCGAACATCTCGCGCTCCAGCTCACCCTCGGCGCTGAGCGGCCAGCCCCCGAACCCGAACCCCTGCGCCCCGGACTCGACGAGGGCGTCGACGCAACGTTGACGCAGCTCCGGGTCGGTGCCGCCCTGCACCACCCCGACCAGCAGCGGCGGCTCGGCCATCCGGCGCTGCCGGCACTGGAGGTCGTACGCCTGCCGGGCCTGCCGGAACCAGCGGATCGTCCGCTCGGTCGAGGCGAGCTGCTCGGCCGGGGAGTCCTCCGGGCCGGTGCAGTCGTCGAGGGCGACCACCACGTCCGAGCGGAGCCCGAACTGCCACTCGATGACCTTCTCCGGGGTCAGCACGATCTTCTTCGCGCTCGGCGACTCCTGGAAGGTCACCCCGCTGGCCCGGATCGACCCCTTCTTGCCCTGCTTACGGAGCAGGGAGAGGACCTGGAAGCCGCCCGAGTCGGAGACGATCACGCCGTCCCAGGCCATGAAGCGGTGAAGTCCGCCGGCCCGCTTGATGGTCTGCAACCCGGGACGCTGGGCCAGGTGCATCGCGTTGACCATCACCGCCTCGATCCCCACCGTCGACAGGTCGAGGGTGTCGACCGCCCGGACCGAGGCCCGGGTGCCGTCGGGCAGGAAGGTGGGCAGGACGACCGACCCGTGGGCGGTGTCCAGCGTGGGGCCCGCCGGGGCGGCAGGGTCCGCGGAGGTCATCAGATCGCAGCTCCTCGGCAGCGGGCAGACGGATTCTCCAGGATACGTGCCCCGGCGGGCCGCTCCTCAGGCGCGGCTCGTGCTCACGGTGGCCGGCCTGCCCGCTCTGCCCCGGGCCCGCTCGGCCCGGCGGCGGATCTGCTGGTACGCGCCGGTCAGCCCCATCGCCCGCCGCACCTCGGCGAGGGTGCGCCGGACCTCCTCACGGGTCCGTTCGGTGCCGTCGGCGATCAGCTGGTCGACGAGGCCACGTTCGGCCGCGAAGCCGGCCCGCCGTTCCCGCATCGGGTCGAGGAACCGGTTGAGCGCCGCCGCGAGCCGCTCCTTGACCTCGACGTCGCCGACCCGACCGGCCTGGTAGCGCTCCTTCAGCTCGTCGACCTCGGCCCGGTCCGGATTGAACACGTCGTGGTAGACGAAGACCGGGTTCCCCGCCACGGTCCCCGGCACGTCGGCCCGGACCCGCTTCGGGTCGGTGTACATCCCCAGCACCTTGCGCCGCACCACCGCCGGCTCGTCGGCGAGCGCGATCGCGTTGCCCAGACTCTTGCTCATCTTGGCGCGGCCGTCCGTGCCGACCAGCGTCGGCGTCTCCGCGTGGATCATCTCCGGTACGGGGAGCACCTCCCCGTAGAGGTGGTTGAACCGGCGGGCCACCTCCCGGGTCACCTCCACGTGCGCGGCGTTGTCCCGGCCCACCGGCACGACGTCGGCCCGGACGCAGAGGATGTCCGCCGCCTGGAGGACGGGATAGCCGAGCAGCCCGTACGGCATCTCCTCCTTGCCGGCGGCCCGGGCCATCTCCTTCAACGACGGGACCCGCTCCAACCTCGGCACGCTGACCAGGTTCTGGAAGAGCGTGTTCAGGTCGCCGACCTCGGGGACGGCGGACTGGAGGTAGAACGTGGCCCGGTCCGGCTCGACTCCGGCGGCCAGGATGTCGAGGACCATCTCCCGGGCGTTGCCGGCGACCCGGGAGATGTCCTCGCGGGTGTTCCTCGTGGTGAGCATGTGCAGGTCGGCGATGATGAAGAAGCTCTCGTAGCGCTGGTGCAACCGAACCCGGTTGGCGATGCTGCCCACGTAGTGGCCGAGGTGCAGCCGCCCGGTCGGGCGGTCGCCGGTGAGCATCCGTGCAGCGGACATGGTGGTACGCCTCTCGTGTCGTACGGGTGGGGGTTTCGCGGGCGCGCGTCGACGCGGGACGGAACGTCCCGGTCGGTGATCAGCAGGGGCTCAGCGAGCCGGTTGCCATCGCGCGCCGTCGCGGAACCGGAGCCCGCGGGCACGAAGGACGTCCAGGAGGCGGTCACGCCCGTCCCCGGACCTGGTCGCCGCCGGATAGGGGGCGGCACCGGCGGGCAGGTCGTCGCTCAGCTCGACGCCCGCCGCCGGGAGGTTGCTCGTCCGGACCACGGGTCCACGGTAACCCCGCCGGCCGAGGCGCGGTGCCCTGAACAGGGTCGACGCGTCCACGGCGCTGGCATACTCGGCGGCCATGGTGCTGTCACGTGGCTGGGCGCTCTTCCTTGTCGGTGTCGGGGTCTGGACCTGGGCGATCTGGCCGAGGTTCGCGGTCGCGATCTGGAACGACCCGAGGTCCTGGTCGACCGGGACGGTCGGCGAGGGCAGCGGTACCGGCTTTCTCTGGATCCACGCGCTGCTGATCGCCGCGTCCCTGACCATCGGCACGGCGGTCGGCGTGCTGGGTGTCCGGGGCGTGCTCGCCCAGCGGCGTGCCCGCAGCCGGTCTGACCAGGCGGTATAGCCCGCCATCGACGATGTGACGCGGACCGCTACCCCCTCGATTTGACGTTCAAACCCCCGACGCGTAACTTTCTCTCTGCCAGCGCGGAACGGACGAAACAGGGCAAAGAACCTGGGAGTCCGGAACGGGCCGGCACCGAAGCGGGAGGGGTTCACTCCTCGAGCATCGGGTCCGGGTGGTGCTCCACCGGTCGACCGAGGGGTCGATTTGGCGGGGCGGAACCGGCCGGGTAAGGTTGACGACCGGCAGGGAACCGGGCGAGCGAGCGGGAGACCGCAGCGGCCGGCCTGCTGAATCCGATGATCAAAGCACAGTGGTTCGCCGCTGCCTGCGATCAGCGGGGCCAAACCGTACCAAGCACGACAGACCGGGACACACGGTTTGACACGGCGGAAACGGTGAGGTAACGTAGTAGAAGTGCTCGACGCGGAAGCGGCGGGTGCGAGGACGAGATGCCCCGGATGGGGCCCCTTGGTGGGGTTGCCGGATGGTGTGTGGTTGTTCTTTGAGAACTCAACAGGGTGCTTGATAAGCCAGTGCCAATTAGTTATACCCCGTGCTGGTCGGGCTTTATGTCTGGCTGGTGGGGATTCCTTTGGCAACACTATGTTGCCGGGACGATTGTTCAACAAGTTTTTGTTGGAGAGTTTGATCCTGGCTCAGGACGAACGCTGGCGGCGTGCTTAACACATGCAAGTCGAGCGGAAAGGCCCTTCGGGGTACTCGAGCGGCGAACGGGTGAGTAACACGTGAGCAACCTGCCCTAGGCTTTGGGATAACCCCGGGAAACCGGGGCTAATACCGAATAGGACCTTCGGTCGCATGACTGTTGGTGGAAAGTTTTTCGGCCTGGGATGGGCTCGCGGCCTATCAGCTTGTTGGTGGGGTGATGGCCTACCAAGGCGACGACGGGTAGCCGGCCTGAGAGGGCGACCGGCCACACTGGGACTGAGACACGGCCCAGACTCCTACGGGAGGCAGCAGTGGGGAATATTGCACAATGGGCGGAAGCCTGATGCAGCGACGCCGCGTGAGGGATGACGGCCTTCGGGTTGTAAACCTCTTTCAGCAGGGACGAAGCGTAAGTGACGGTACCTGCAGAAGAAGCGCCGGCCAACTACGTGCCAGCAGCCGCGGTAAGACGTAGGGCGCGAGCGTTGTCCGGATTTATTGGGCGTAAAGAGCTCGTAGGCGGCTTGTCGCGTCGACTGTGAAAACCCGCAGCTCAACTGCGGGCCTGCAGTCGATACGGGCAGGCTAGAGTTCGGTAGGGGAGACTGGAATTCCTGGTGTAGCGGTGAAATGCGCAGATATCAGGAGGAACACCGGTGGCGAAGGCGGGTCTCTGGGCCGATACTGACGCTGAGGAGCGAAAGCGTGGGGAGCGAACAGGATTAGATACCCTGGTAGTCCACGCTGTAAACGTTGGGCGCTAGGTGTGGGGGGCCTCTCCGGTTCTCTGTGCCGCAGCTAACGCATTAAGCGCCCCGCCTGGGGAGTACGGCCGCAAGGCTAAAACTCAAAGGAATTGACGGGGGCCCGCACAAGCGGCGGAGCATGCGGATTAATTCGATGCAACGCGAAGAACCTTACCTGGGTTTGACATGGCCGCAAAACCGGCAGAGATGTCGGGTCCTTCGGGGGCGGTCACAGGTGGTGCATGGCTGTCGTCAGCTCGTGTCGTGAGATGTTGGGTTAAGTCCCGCAACGAGCGCAACCCTCGTTCGATGTTGCCAGCGCGTTATGGCGGGGACTCATCGAAGACTGCCGGGGTCAACTCGGAGGAAGGTGGGGATGACGTCAAGTCATCATGCCCCTTATGTCCAGGGCTTCACGCATGCTACAATGGCCGGTACAATGGGCTGCGATACCGTGAGGTGGAGCGAATCCCAAAAAGCCGGTCTCAGTTCGGATCGGGGTCTGCAACTCGACCCCGTGAAGTCGGAGTCGCTAGTAATCGCAGATCAGCAACGCTGCGGTGAATACGTTCCCGGGCCTTGTACACACCGCCCGTCACGTCACGAAAGTCGGCAACACCCGAAGCCGGTGGCCCAACCCTTGTGGAGGGAGCCGTCGAAGGTGGGGCTGGCGATTGGGACGAAGTCGTAACAAGGTAGCCGTACCGGAAGGTGCGGCTGGATCACCTCCTTTCTAAGGAGCACCTTCCACCGAAGGGTGGTAAGGAGCCCGCGACCTGCGAATGTCGGGTCGGGGTGCTCGATGGCGGAGACACTGGTGAGTTTTTTCCTGGCAACGGCCATGGACCTTCTAGTACACGCCTCCTTGTGGGGTGCAGGAACGGGGGTTGTGGTGCGGCTGGGGGAGGGCGGATAGCACCCTGTTGGGTCCTGAAGGAACAACCCGTGTGGTTGGTTTCTTTAGGCGAAAGCTGCCAGGCATGACCTGGTCTCGCATACCGCCGGCGGTTGTCGGGTCTGGTGTGGGATGTGGTGGGTTGTGGGTTGGTCGTTGGTTGAGAATTGCACAGTGGACGCGAGCATCTTTGTGGTCAAGTTGTCAAGGGCGAACGGTGGATGCCTTGGCACCAGGAGCCGATGAAGGACGTGGGAGGCCGCGATAGGCCTGGGGGAGCTGTCAACCAAGCTGTGATCCCAGGGTGTCCGAATGGGGAAACCTGGCATCAGTCATGTGATGTCACCTGCACCTGAACACATAGGGTGTATGGGGGGAACGCGGGGAAGTGAAACATCTCAGTACCCGTAGGAAGAGAAAACAAATAGTGATTCCGTGAGTAGTGGCGAGCGAAAGCGGATTGAGGCTAAACCGGCTGCGTGTGATACCTGTCAGGGGTTGCGTGGTCGGGGTTGTGGGACCCTGCTGAACATGCTGACACGTGTTCGAGGAGTTATAAAGCCAGTTGCTAGCCGAACAGTCTGGAATGGCTGACCGTAGGCGGTGAAAGTCCGGTAGGTGAAAGTGGCTGGTCTTCTGTGGGTGTTCCCGAGTAGCGGCGGACTCCTGAAATCTGCCGTGAATCTGCCAGGACCACCTGGTAAGCCTAAATACTTCCTGGTGACCGATAGCGGACGAGTACCGTGAGGGAATGGTGAAAAGTACCCCGGGAGGGGAGTGAAATAGTACCTGAAACCGTTCGCCTACAATCCGTCGGAGCCTTGCGGGGTGACGGCGTGCCTTTTGAAGAATGAGCCTGCGAGTTAGTGGCATGTGGCGAGGTTAACCCGTGTGGGGGAGCCGTAGCGAAAGCGAGTCTGAATAGGGCGTTTTTAGTCGCATGCTCTAGACCCGAAGCGGAGTGATCTAGCCATGGGCAGGCTGAAGCGCGGGTAAGACCGCGTGGAGGGCCGAACCCACCAACGTTGAAAAGTTGGGGGATGACCTGTGGTTAGGGGTGAAAGGCCAATCAAACTCCGTGATAGCTGGTTCTCCCCGAAATGCATTTAGGTGCAGCGTCGCGTGTTTCTTGCCGGAGGTAGAGCACTGGATGGTCTAGGGGGCCCACAAGCTTACCGAAATCAGCCAAACTCCGAATGCCGGTAAGTGAGAGCGCGGCAGTGAGACTGCGGGGGATAAGCTTCGTAGTCGAGAGGGAAACAGCCCAGATCACCAGCTAAGGCCCCTAAGCGTGTGCTAAGTGGAAAAGGATGTGGGGTCGCATAGACAACCAGGAGGTTGGCTTAGAAGCAGCCACCCTTTAAAGAGTGCGTAATAGCTCACTGGTCAAGTGGTTCCGCGCCGACAATGTAGCGGGGCTCAAGCACACCGCCGAAGCTGTGGCATTCACATTTTTACTTCGCCAGGCCTTGATGTCTGGTGCAGGTGTGTGGATGGGTAGGGGAGCGTCGTGCCGGGGGTGAAGCATCCGAGTGATCGAGGTGTGGACGCGGCACGAGTGAGAATGCAGGCATGAGTAGCGAAAGAAGGGTGAGAAACCCTTCCGCCGGATGACCAAGGGTTCCAGGGCCAGGCTAATCCGCCCTGGGTGAGTCGGGACCTAAGGCGAGGCCGAGAGGCGTAGTCGATGGACAACGGGTTGATATTCCCGTACCCGCGAAAGAGCGACCCTGATGAACCTCGTTGTGCTAACCACCCAAACTGGCCAATGCCTTCGGGTTGCGGTTGGGGAGCGTGGGAACCTGGCGGGTAGTAGTCAAGCGATGGGGTGACGCAGGAAGGTAGCTGAGCCCGGCCGGTGGTTGTGCCGGGGTAAGCGTGTAGGCCGGTGTGTAGGCAAATCCGCACACCATAGGGCTGAGACGTGATGCCGAGCCGATTCAGGTGAAGTCAGTGATCCTATGCTGCCGAGAAAAGCCTCTAGCGAGTTCTTAGCGGCCCGTACCCCAAACCGACACAGGTGGTCAGGTAGAGAATACCGAGGCGATCGGGCGAACTGTGGTTAAGGAACTCGGCAAATTGCCCCCGTAACTTAGGGAGAAGGGGGGCCGGAGACGTGAAGCCCCGCGCGGGTGGAGCGTTGTATGGCCGCAGAGAGCAGGGGGAAGCGACTGTTTACTAAAAACACAGGTCCATGCGAAGAAGTAATTCGATGTATATGGACTGACGCCTGCCCGGTGCTGGAACGTTAAGGGGACCTGTTAGCTCTTCGGGGCGAAGCGGAGAACTTAAGCGCCAGTAAACGGCGGTGGTAACTATAACCATCCTAAGGTAGCGAAATTCCTTGTCGGGTAAGTTCCGACCTGCACGAATGGCGTAACGACTTCCCCACTGTCTCAACCACAGGCCCGGCGAAATTGCAGTACGAGTAAAGATGCTCGTTACGCGCGGCAGGACGGAAAGACCCCGGGACCTTTACTATAGCTTGACATTGGTATCCGAATTAGCTTGTGTAGGATAGGTGGGAGCCGGTGAAGTCCGTACGCCAGTACGGGTGGAGGCAATCTTGAAATACCACTCTGGTTGATTTGGGTATCTAACTTCGGACCGTGATCCGGTTCAGGGACAGTGTCTGGTGGGTAGTTTAACTGGGGCGGTTGCCTCCTAAAGGGTAACGGAGGCGCCCAAAGGTTCCCTCAGCCTGGTTGGCAATCAGGTGTTGAGTGCAAGTACACAAGGGAGCTTGACTGTGAGACTGACAGGTCGAGCAGGGACGAAAGTCGGGACTAGTGATCCGGCACTTGCGTGTGGAAGCGGTGTCGCTCAACGGATAAAAGGTACCCCGGGGATAACAGGCTGATCTTCCCCAAGAGTCCATATCGACGGGATGGTTTGGCACCTCGATGTCGGCTCGTCGCATCCTGGGGCTGTAGCAGGTCCCAAGGGTTGGGCTGTTCGCCCATTAAAGCGGTACGCGAGCTGGGTTTAGAACGTCGTGAGACAGTTCGGTCCCTATCCGCCGTGCGCGTAGGATACTTGAGAAGGGCTGTCCCTAGTACGAGAGGACCGGGACGGACGAACCTCTGGTGTGCCAGTTGTCCTGCCAAGGGCACGGCTGGTTAGCTACGTTCGGAAGGGATAACCGCTGAAAGCATCTAAGCGGGAAGCTCGCTTCAAGATGAGGTATCCCACCCTCTTTGGAGGGGTAAGGCCCCCAGCTAGACGACTGGGTTGATAGGCCGGAAATGTAAGCTCGGTAACGGGTTCAGTTGACCGGTACTAATAGGCCGAGGACTTGACTACAAACTTTCTGCTTGCGTCCACTGTGTGATTCACGGCTAACGAACAACCCGCCCGGTTGTTTGATATGTCGATAGTGTTACGGCGGTCATGGCGGAGGGGAAACGCCCGGTTACATTCCGAACCCGGAAGCTAAGCCCTCCAGCGCCGATGGTACTGCACTCGGGAGGGTGTGGGAGAGTAGGACACCGCCGGACTTCTTTCACGAGGGTCACCCTGTTGTCAGGGTGACCCTCGTTGTATTTCCCGGGGGAATCAGCCCGATCCTTCGGGGTACATCCTCTCTGTCCCGACCCGGACCGCCGTACCGGCGGAGGCAGGAGAGAGTGCTCATGAGGATCGGCATCATCGGCTCGGGTCACATCGGTGGCTCCCTGACCCGACGGCTGCGGGACCTGGGCCACGACGTGACGGTGGCCAACTCGCGGGGCCCCGAGTCGCTACGCGACCTCGCTGCGGAGACCGGGGCGACCCCGGGGACCGTGGACCAGGCAGCCAGGAGCGGGGACCTCGTGGTGGTCGCCGTACCGCTGAAGGCCGTGCCGCAGCTGCCCGCTGAGGCTTTCGAGGGCCGCGTGGTGGTCGACGCCAACAACTACTACCCCCAACGGGACGGGGACGTTCCGGAGATCGCGGATCGGAGCGTCACCTCCAGCCGGTGGACCGCTGAGCATCTCAAGGGTGCCCGGCTGGTCAAGGCGTTCAACAACATCCAGGCGCAGCACCTGCTGGAGAAGGGCCGTCCGGCCGGCGCCCCGGACCGGATCGCCCTCCCGGTGGCCGCCGACGACGAAGAGGCCAAACGGCTCGTGATGGAGGTCGTCGACGCGCTCGGGTTCGACCCGGTCGACGCCGGGACCCTGGACGGGAGCTGGCGGCAGCAGCCGGACACCCCGGTCTACGGCACCGACCGGGACGTCGAGGGCGTACGGCAGGGGCTGGCCGAGGTACGGCCCTGAGGCGTGCCCGGTAGGACGGCCCGACCCCGGGGCGCGGTGCGACCCGCATGCTCTCCCGCGTCAACGGCCTCTCCCGAGCACGCCAAGGACGCCGGTCGGGACGTGCTGACGCCGCTGCGAGGGCACGCGGAAAGGCAGACGCCCCGCCGGTCACCGGACCGGCGGGGCGTCGTCGTGCCCGGGGGAGTCGGCGTCGCTACGGCCCGCAGACGAAGCGCGGTTCGGCCTGGTAGGTCCAGGTGAACTTCTCCCGCTTCACGACCTCGCCGTCCTTGCGGATGATCCGGTACGCGTCCTGGGTGAAGCCGTTGATGCCGTTGGTGGCGATGCAGGACGGTCCGGGCTCCAGGTGGATGACCTTCGGCCTGGTGATGTTCCGGCGAGGGCTGTACTCGGTCTTCACGCTGTCGTAGATCTTGGTGCCCCAGATCGCCACGGTCACCGAACTCGACGTGTACGAGGTGTCGATCATGACCCCGTACGGGGTGTTGTTGCGGAACTTGAAGTCGAGGTTCGGGTAGAAGATCGTCGACTCGATCACCGCGGGGTACCGGCTGAACCAGTACGAGTGCGGCTTGTGCTCGACGTCCTCCAGCCCGGCGTAGTAGATGGCGTTGAACAGGGTGGTGGTGAACTGGGACGTCCCGCCGCCGACCCCGGGCACGAGCTTTCCGTCGAGGATGACCGGCGCGTCGTGGTAGCCCTGCTTGTAGCCGCGCTCACCGGTGTGACCGTTGAGGGAGAACGTCTCGCCGGGCTGGACCACCGTGCCGTCGACGTCCTTGGCGATCTGGACGATGTTCTTGCTGCGCGCCGAGGAGAGGCCACCGGTGAAGTGGGTGGTGAAGCTGGACACCTTCTCCTTGATGCCGAGCTGCGTGACCTTCTCGGTGGTCAGCTTGGCCTCGACCGGCTTGAGCACGCCGTCGACCGTACGGCCGTCGGCCTTCGGCAGGACGGCGAGCAGGTCGCGGCCCAGGGCGTCGTCGTCGAGGCGTTGTCCGGGGCGACTCGGGACGGCCTTCGGCGTTCCACCCGCCAGGGTCATCGAGGCGTCCCGGGGCTCCACCTCGATGGCGGCCAGCTTGTCGCCCAGGGCGGTCCGGAGCTTCTTGACGTCGAGCTTGGGAGTGAGCTTGCCGGTCTTGTCGGCGGGGAAGCTCAGGCTCCGGGCGATCGCGCTCGCCGGGATGGTCACCGACCCCTTCTGGGTGGTCAGCTTGACCGGTGCGGCGACCGCCGGCGCGGCCAGTTCGGCCACCAGACGGTCGACCTCCTCGGCGGTGGTGGCCGGGTGCTTCTCGACCAGCGGCACGGTGACCGGCTCCGCGCCGAGCCAGTTCCTGCGCAACGCCTCGGCGGAGGCCTGCGCGTCGACGGTGAGGGCGGGCTTCGGATGGACCTTCTTCGGGGTGGTGCCGCTGTAGGTGATCTTCGGCATGGTCATCTTGCGTCCCTGCGGGCCGACCGCCGCCTCCAGCACGGTCTCCAACCGGGCCGGGTCGACCGTCACCACCGGCTCGACCGTACGGGAGCCGAAGAGGCGACTGAGCGGGGCGGCCTGGGCCTCGACGGCCGCCGCCACGGTCGCCTCCACGTCCACCGTCAGCCCGACGTCGGCCGGCATGATCTCGGTGGTCCGGTCGCCGATGCGTACCGGCACGGGGGCGGCGAGAGTGACGGCCCGGCGGTCCAGTTCGGCCCGGAGCGCCCGGGCCGCGTCCGCCCGGCTCTTGCCGCCCACCTCGGTGCCGAGCACCGTGGTGCCACGCGGGACCTCGCCGGCGTACGCGTAACCGCCCGCGCCGGCGCCGGCGGCCAGCAGTACCGTCGCCATCCCGGCGGCGAGCACCACCCGTCGCCGTCGCCCGCCGCGCGGGGCGGACGGATCCGGTGCGGGACCGGTGGGCTCCGGACCGGTGGCCGGTTGGGGCGGCCCGGCCTCGGCGGCGGGCCAGGTGACCGCGGTGACCTGGACGGTCGGCCGGTCGTCGGCGGGAGGCAGCTTGTCGCCGTACAGAGTCACAGGCAGAACCTCGATCGGACGTACCACGGGGGGAGCGGGGGACTCCCCGGTGAACGACTACGGTAACCAACGCGGAGGGGTAGCCGGCAGTGTGCACCGCCACGCAGGTCGGTACGCGTGTCGCTCCGGATCGCGCCAGTGCCCTCGATCATGGCACGGTGACGGGGCGCGGAGCGACGGTTACGGGTTGACCTACGCCGGCGGCTGGTTGGACCGGGCCGGGACGCGGCGGGACGACCCGGCGTGGCTGGAGGCACTCCTGACCTGCCGGACACCGGGGTGCTGGCGCTCTGGCGGGACCGTTGCCGGGTGACGGGTGTCGGGACCCGGCCGGTACGCGTTCCGGCCACCGAGGCCGCCGCGCTGATCGCCGGGCTGCCGTTGGGTCGACCGGACTCGATCGACCACCGGCTGCTGCACGACTGGTTGACGGCGGACGACTGATCACTACCGGACGGGCCGGGTGTCCATCCACCGGACGGTTGATCGCCGATCATCCTCAGCGGTTTGTCAGGTGGCCGTTTCCAAAATGTGACCTGTCGATGAAACGGCTACCGCTGGTGAGGTCGGCGCAGGGGTGCTGTGGCAATCGGGATGGTTTGCCCGGTGCGGGTGCTGGGGTGTTCTCACGGCCGGTAAGGAAGTTGCGATCCTCGATGCAACCGTGGAGTTACCGGCGGGTAGCAAGGGTCTTGTGACGTGCGTCGCCACGCGCGACCATCCAATCCGCACGCTGCGCACCGTCAGCAGCACCGTGGGTCCGCAGCGACGTGAAGTGCTCCCCCGTAGTCCCGGTGCCGTTGCCCCGGTGACCCCTTCCGAGGAGGACCCGTGCAGGATTCCACCGACTCCCCGACCCAGGGCGGTGTGCGCTGGCGTCGGTTCGCCGCCATGCTGGTGCCCACCACCGTCGTCGCCGGTGCCATCGTCGTCGGCATGGCCAACGGTGCCATCGCGGCGTCCTTCGCCGTTTCCGGGCAGACGTTCAAGGTCAGCGCCTCCAAGCTGGAGGGCGACGGCTTCAAGCAGTACGGCGGCATGGTCGAGGAGAAGGACGGCACCACCCACCCGGTCGCCGTCTCGGAGATCACCCGCGCCGACCTCCACAACCTCTGCCAGTCGGTGAAGATCCCGAACATGCCGATCGTGCTCACCATCAACGCCGGTGGTGGCGGCAAGCCGGCCACCGCCAGCGGTCTGCTGATCGACATGGAATCGCTGGAGGGCGACGCCACCTTCTCGAACATCAAGATCGGACGGGACGCCACCGACCTGAACGCGAAGGCCACGCCGAAGTCGTTCGGGCAGAGCGCGGACAGCGTCGTCATCACCGACCTGAAGCAGGTGGCCCGCTCGACGAGCGCCGGCACCTTCACCCTGACCGGGCTCAAGTTGAAGGTGAACGTCGGCGCCGAGGCCAAGGAGTGCTTCTGAGGTGACCCCGGGGCCCACGCGGGACACCGCCGTGGGCCCCGCCGGCCCGTTCCCTCCCGCCCCACCACCCGAGCCGCCAGGAGGCGTACGTGACAAGCGCGGACCCGCAGCATGCCCGTTCGGGCGGGTTCAGCCAGACGAGGCGGAGATTCCACCGGTGGCGGCGGAGCCGGCCGTTCTGGGGCGGGCTGCTGACCGCCCTGGCCGGTGTGCAGATCTTCGGCACCACCCAGATGAGCCTCGGCGGCCTGACGTTCCAGATCGGGCCGACCGGATTTCTCTCCTGGGTGATCCCCACCATCCTGGTGGCCTGCGGGATGTTCATGTGGTTCACCCCGCAGCACCGGATGTTCTACGCCGTCGTCGCGGCGGTCACCGCGCTGTTCTCGCTGATCGGCGTCAACCTCGGCGGCTTCTTCGTCGGCCTGCTGCTGGGCATGGTCGGCAGCGCGCTCGGCTTCGCCTGGGCGCCCGCCCGTGCGCCGGCAGCGTCCGTCACCGGGGAAGCGGTGCCTTCCGGTGAGCCGCCCGTCGTCGCGCAGTCCACTGCCGTGCCGCCCGCCGGTGCCCCGTCGGCTGGACCGGGCCCGGCGGGTGGATCAGGCTCGTCGGGTGGATCGGGCCCGTCGGGTGGATCGGGCTCGTCGGCCGGGCCCGAGGCGGACGACCCGGACCGGACCCTGGTCGACGAGATCATGCCCGTCGACCGGGCGGCCGGACCGTCCCCCCGCGATCCCCGGTTCCTCGCCGGGGCGGTGGCCCTGCTCGGCCTCGGCACGGCCGTTCTGCTGGCCCTGAACGGCCCGATGCCGGTGCGGGCCGCCCCGCTCGGCTCCGACTGCCCCACGCCGACCGCCTCGGCCCCGTCCGGCCCGCCCACCACCCCGGGGCCGTCGGCCACCCCGGACCCCGGTGACGACACCCCGACCCCCGATCCCGGTACGGCTCGCCCGACCACGCCCGCCGGACCGGACGCTGACCCGGTCACCTCCGCCCGACCGGACGCCGGACCGGCCACCGACGTCGGGGGAAACGGGGACCTCCGTACCGGGGACGACGCCCGGGAGCAGCCGGACCCGACCCCGGTCGGGACCACGCCGGCGGCCACCCCGGGCCGACCGCCCGCGGCGCGCCCCGCCCCGGCCGCGACGTCCGCCGCCCCGCCGGCCTGCGCGACTCCCACACCCGGCGAGCCTGACGAGTCCGAGCAGCCCGAGCCGGTCCGGCCGGGCAAGCCGTTGCCCCGGATCGATGCCGACCCGGAAACGCCCACGGTGGGTACGCCGTCGAAGCTCACCGGCTCGAAGGTGGTGATGACCGGGATCCGCTTCGAGGGGGTCGTCGACCTGAGGACGATCGACAGCACCCTGCGGGCGTTGAAGTTCAGCATGCGTCGGGCGGTGACCGACGACTTCGCACTCCAGTCGGCCGGCACCGCCGGAACCCCGCTGCGCTACGTCACCGACCAGCTCACCGTCGACGGCGACGTGGCGTTCTACGCCACCCGGTTCACCGGTCGAATCGCCCTGCTCGGCGGTCCCGGTCTGGTCACCGTCACGCTCACCCCGGACCTGCCGTTCCCGGACGGCATCCCGATCACCGCGCCGCAGCTCGTCTTCCAGGACCCGGTGATCGACCTGGCCTTCGTCGACTGCGACGTCCTCACCACCGGGGACGAACCGCTCCGGCTGACCCTGCCCTGAGCCGACCGACGAGACGGACCGGACGTCACCGCCCGGCCCGGTCGTCACCCGGTGCCTCAGAGCCGGGCGAGTGCCCGGCGCAGCGGGTCGAGCCCGAGCGCGCCCAGGTCGAGCGCCTGCCGGTGGAACTCCTTCAGGTCGAACTCGGCGCCCTTGCGGATCTTCGCCTCGTCCCGGGCCTGGAGCCAGATCCGCTCGCCGACCTTGTACGACGGGGCCTGCCCCGGCCAGCCCAGGTAGCGGTTCAGCTCGAAGCGCAGGTTCTCGTCCGGCACCCGGCAGTGCGCGCGCATGAACTCCCAGCCCAGCTCCGGCGTCCACCGCTCGCCCGGGTGGAAGCCGAACGGGTTGCCCCGGGGGATCTCCAGCTCCAGGTGCATGCCGATGTCGACGATGACCCGGGCCGCCCGGAACGCCTGCGCGTCGAGCATGCCGAGCCGGTCACCCGGGTCCTCCAGGTAGCCCAGTTCCTCCATCAGGCGTTCGGCGTAGAGCGCCCAGCCCTCGCCGTGCCCGGAGACCCAGCAGAGCAGCCGCTGCCAGCGGTTGAGCAGCTCCGCCCGGACGGCGGTCTGCCCGACCTGAAGGTGGTGACCCGGCACGCCCTCGTGGTAGACGGTGGTCACCTCGCGCCAGGTGGAGAAGTCGGTGACGCCCTGCGGCACGGCCCACCACATCCGGCCCGGCCGGGAGAAGTCCTCGCTGGGGCCGGTGTAGTAGATGCCGCCGTCACTGGTCGGGGCGAGGCGGCACTCGATGCGGCGTACCTGCTCGGGGATGTCGAAGTGGGTGCCGTGCAGCTCGCCGACGGCCTTGTCGGCGAGCGCCTGCATCCAGTCCCGGAACGCCTCCTTGCCCTGGATCGTGCGGGCCGGGTCGGCGTCCAGCGCGGCCACCGCCTCGTCGATGGTCGCCCCGGGGCCGACGATCCGGGCGGCCACCGTCCGCATGTCGGCCTCCAGGCGGGCCAGCTCCTCGAAGCCCCAGGCGTACGTCTCGTCCAGGTCGATCTTCGCGCCGAGGAAGTACTGGGAGGCCAGCGCGTAGCGCTCCCGGCCGGCCGCCTGCTTCTCCCGCCCCCGGGGCGCCAGCTCGGTGCGGAGGAACCGGCCGAACTCGGCGGTCGCCGCGGTGGCCGCCGCCGCACCCCGGCGCAGGTCCGCGCCGAGCGTGCCGTCGGCGCCGAGCCGCTCGACCAGGCCGTGGAAGAAGTTGTCGCCGTCCGGATCGGTCCAGATGTCGCACTGCTTGGCGACCTCGACCATCTGCGTCCGGGAGGAGACGTGGCCCGCGTCGGCCGCCGCGCGCAGCGTGGTCTTGTAGCCCTCCAGCGCGCCGGCGAACTGGTGGAGCCGGGTGGCGACGTTCGCCATCGCCTGCTCGCCCTCGGTCGGCATGAGGTCGAAGACCGAGCGGATGTCGTGCAGGCCGCTGGCGATCACGTTGATCGCGCTGGTCTCCTCGCCCGCGTCGTAGCGGGCCAGGGTCAGACCCAGCCGCTCCTGCATGGCCTCCTTGGCGGTCCGCTCCGCCAGCGTCTCCGGCTCGATGACGTCCAGTTCGGCCAGCGTGCGCCGGTCCAGCTCGGCGCGGGCGGCATAGCCGTCCGGCGACAGGTCGTCGAGCCGGTCGTCCTGGCCGGCGATGCCGGTGTAGGTGGCGCCGGCCGGATTGAGTACGGCCCACTCCACCACGTACCGGTTCGCGAGGTCGTCGATTCGTCCCACGGGGGAACCCTACGTGACCGGCTCCCCGGGCTGTCGACCTTCTTTCCGGCGCGCCCGGCCAGCGGTTCGGTCGGCTCTCCGCTCACTCAGGGCAGCAGCTCGGCCGGGTCCAGGTCGATCGGGAACGGCGCGTCGACCGTCAGCCGCTCGCCGCCGACCGCCTTGGCGACCGGGGTGTACCCGCCGGCCGCGTCGAGGGCCATCGGTCGCCGCCTCCTCGGCTGGTCAACGCCACCGCGGTAGGCAGGTTGCGGTGACGCGCGACACGGCGACCGGATATCGCCGGACAATGTCGGAGGGCTACGGCAGAGTGTCAGGAGTGACACCGGACTCCACCCCTGACCGGGCGCCCCTGCGTAGTTGGCTGCCCGGTTTCGTCCTGCTCGCGGCGATCTGGGGCTCCAGTTTCCTGTTCATCAAGATCGGGATCCGGGAGCTGCACCCGCTCTACGTCACCCTGGGGCGTGTCGCCACCGGGGCGCTGACCCTCCTCGTGGTGCTCGCCGTGCTCCGCGACCGGCTTCCCCGGGACCGTCGGCTCTGGCTGCACCTCACGGTGGTGGCCGCGTTCGGTGTGGCGCTCCCGTTCACCCTCTTCGGCTACGGCGAGCAGCGGATCCCGTCGATGCTGGCCGGCATCTGGAACGCCACCACGCCGCTGGTCGTCCTGCCGCTGGCGGTGCTGGTGTTCCGGACCGAGCGGTTGACCACCCGACGGGCCGTCGGACTCGGGCTGGGCTTCGCCGGGGTGCTGGTGGTGCTCGGGGTCTGGCAGGGCGTCAGCGGTGCCACCTTCACCGGGCAGTTGATGTGCTTCGGCGCGGCGGCCTGCTACGGCATGGCCATCCCGTACCAGAAGCGGTTCGTCGCGGGCCGGGCGGAGTCGGGGCTGGCGCTGTCGGCGGCGCAGCTGCTGCTCGCCACCGTCCAGCTGGCGGTGGTGGCACCGCTGGTGGCGGGAGCACCGCCCGCGCCCGCCGCGCTCTCCTGGGACGTGGTGGCCAGCGTGCTGGCGCTCGGCGCCCTCGGCACCGGGTTGGCCTTCGTGATCAACATGCACAACATCCGGCTGGTCGGCGCGAGCGCGGCGTCCACGGTGACCTACCTGATCCCGGTCTTCGCGGTGCTCATCGGCGCCGTGGCCCTCGACGAGACGCCCACCTGGCACCAGCCGGTCGGGGCGCTGGTCGTGCTGCTCGGGGTGGCGGTGTCGCAGGGCCTCCTCCGCTGGCCGCGCCGTGCGGCGACCACCACCGCCGCCGCGCCCGCCGTGCCCACCGTGGCCTCCCGGAACTGACCCCGGCCGGCCCGGTCGGTCCGCCGCCCGGTTCGTTGGCCCTCAGGTCGGCGGCGGTGTCCCGGGGCCCGTCGGCCCGGTTCGTCCGCCGGCTGGGTGGCTGCCGGTGCGGGCCCGGTGGATCCTCAGGCGGGGTCGTGGCTCCGCGCCCAGGCGACCAGCTCGTCGGCCGACCGGGTGTTCACCACCCGGTCGGCGGGCACCCCGCACCGGGCGGCCCGTTCGCACCCGAAGCGCTGCCAGTCGAGCTGCCCCGGGGCGTGCGCGTCGGTGTTCACCGCGAAGACACAGCCGGCCTCCAGGGCACGCCGGATCAGCCGCTTCGGCGGGTCCTGCCGCTCCGGCCGTGAGTTGATCTCGACGGCCTTGCCGTGTTCGGCGCAGGCGGCGAAGGCGGCGTCGGCGTCGAAGTCGCTCTCCGGCCGGGTACGCGGCCGGTGCGCCCGGTCGCCCGGCCCGCTCACCCCGGCCGGCCGGGACGCCACCATCCGCCCGGTGCAGTGCCCGAGGATGTCCAGGTGCGGGTTGGCGACGGCGGTGAGCATCCGGCGGGTCATCCTCGCCCGGTCGTCGTTCAGGCCACTGTGCACCGAGCCGACCACCACGTCCAGCCGGGCGAGCAACTCGTCGTCCTGGTCGAGCGAGCCGTCGGCGAGGATGTCCACCTCGATCCCGGTGAGGACGCGGAACCCCTCCGGCAGCGCGTCGTTGAGTTGCGCCACGTGGTCGAGCTGACGGCGCAGCCGGTCGGCGGTCAGCCCCCGTGCCACCTTCAGCCGGGGCGAGTGGTCGGTCAGGACCAGGTACTCGTGGCCCAGCTCCACCGCGGCGAGGGCCATCTCCTCGATCGGTGACCCGCCGTCGGACCAGTCGGAGTGGGTGTGGCAGTCGCCGCGCAGCGCCGTACGCAGGTCGGTGGCGGCCGCGTCCAGGTCGGTGCCCTCGGTGGCGGCCAGCCGGCGAAGGTAGACCGGCTCCTCGCCGGCCAGCGACTCGACCACGCAGCGGGCGGTGACGTCACCGACCCCGGTCAGCTCGGTGAGCTTCCCGGTGCGGGCCCGTTCGGCCAGCTCCCCGGCGGGCAGGGCGGCGAGGGTCGTGGCCGCGGAGCGGAACGCGCGTACCCGGTAGGTGGCCTCGTTCGCCCGTTCCAGCAGGAACGCGATGCGGCGCAGGTCGGCGACGGGATCCCGGCTCACCCTGCGAACTTACGCCTCCGGTCCCGGTTACGCCCGTCCTTCCGTCCCCGCCTGCCGGCCGCGTCGCGGTCGTCGGCTCGGCGGCGCGGGCTCCCCGTGCCGTCCCCTCCCGGCGGGCGTGCCGGTGGGGGCCGTCGTGGCACGCCACGACGGCCCCCGGGTCGGCGGATGCGGGATCAGGCGTGGGGAAGCCGGAGAACCGACTGGTTGCCCACGCCGAGGGTGGTCGGGTTGTTGCCGATGGCCGACCAGACCTCCAGCTTCACGGTGCCGTTGCGCAGGTTGCCGTGACTGCCGGTGGCCGTCTGGAGGCCCTGGTTCTGGGTGTAGTGCTCGTAGCCCTGGACCGGGTCGGTGGCGAAGTAGCGGTACGTCTCCACCCGCTCGAAGGTGCCGTCACCGGTCAGGTCGTACGAGGCACGCAGCTGCACGCCGTTGCCGACCGCCGTGCCGGCGTCGAGGAAGAGGTCGAAGCTGCCGTTGCCGCCCTGGTAGGTGAGGTCGAGGCCGGTCGCGGTGAAGACCAGCGCGTTGGTGGGTCGTCCGTCGTGGTTGCCGTTGGCGGCGGCGACCGTGGCGGTGCCCGCCGTGCCGGCACCCGCGAGACCGCCGCCGGCGAGCAGGTAGCGGGTCGGGGAGTCCGGCGTGCCGGTGGGGGTGGGGGTCGGGGTCGGGCTGGACGTCGGGGTCGGGCTGGACGTGGGCGTCGTGGTCGGCGTGGGACTCGGGTTCACACCGCCGTTGGCGTTGCCGCCGCTCCAGGTGTACGCCCCGGTGGTGGCGGTCTTACCCGCCGCCACGTTCAGCGTGGTGCCGTTGGAGAACCGGACGGTGATCGGGGACGCGCTGATGTTGCTCGCCACGTACGTACGGGCCCCGTTGCGGACGAACACCGCCGCCAGCGGGTGGTTCGCCGTCACCGACCGGTCGACGTTGCCCAGCGCGGCGAGGTTGCGTACCCAGTGGAAGGTGTGTGCCCGGCTCTCGCCCTCCTCGGGGGTGTAACCGGGGTTGGCGCGGAGCTTGGCCAGGGCCGAGTCCGGGTCGCCGAGGGCGAGGAACTGCCAGTGGATGTCCTGCCACACGGTGGGCTCACCACCGTTGTTGCGGACCAGTTCGGCGTAGTTCGTCGAGTTGTACGCCGGCCGGTAGCCCATGTACAGGTGGCCGCCGGTGACCGGGAGCATGTTGATGCCCTGGATCATCTCCGGCTCGGCGCTGAACCAGGTGGCGTACGCGCCGCCGTCGCCCCAGACCATGCCGACCGTGGAGTGGCCGAACGCGGCCGGGAAGTTCTCGTTGTCGACGTCGAACCAGTACTCGTTGATCGCCGCCGCCTGGGTGGTGTACATCCAGATGCCGGCGTCCCGGACGGCGGTGTCGCCGGTGGCCTGACCCCACTGGATCAGCGCGTTGGCGAAGTTCATCCCCTCCGACGAGGACTCCTGGTTGTTGCCGGAGGCGAACGATCCGTGCCCGGAGGCCCAGTCGTGGCCGGCGTAGATGTCAAAGTCGCGCAGGTAGGGGAAGCGGGTGTCGCTGCGCACGTAGTTGTTCGCGTCCCGGATGAGCAGGTCGACCATGCCGCCGTACTGGTCGGCGCGGGCCCAGGTCGGGTCGAACTTGGCCAGGGTCGCGGCGGCGGCGATGTAGTAGCCGTAGTGGAAGTGGTGGTCGTTCAGCTCCTGGTCGGAGCCGTACGACGCGGGGTAGCCGATCAGCGTGCCCCAGTTGCGGTCGTAGTAGAACAGCCGCTGGGTCTTGCCCGACGAGGCGGTGAACCAGTCGGTCAGCGTGCTGCGGATGGCGTTCAGCGCGGCGGTGCGCGTGTCGGTGTCACCGACCAGGTCGGCGATCTCGGCGATCCGGGCGGCCCGGCCGAGGCCCTTGCCGGTCCAGTAGGTGTCGTTGCCCCGCTGGTCCATCGGGTTACTCCGGACGGCGGCCAGGTGGTTGCGCAGCGTGGTCAGGTCGCTGCCGGTGCCGGTGGCGACGGCGGGCAGCTCGGGCACCACCCCGTGGAACTTCATCGACGTCTGGAACTGGGCGACGCCGGTGAGCACCTTCATCCGGCCCCGGGCCGACGGGTAGGTCTGGGCGATCGGGGTGGATCCGGCCAGCGACTTCCAGTGGTGCGGGTAGAGGCTGACCACGGTCCGGTTGGCGCTGCCCTCGCGGGCGGTGGTGGTGAACGCGTACGTCGTCTGGACCGTGCTGCTGGCCTGGTCGTAGCTGTAGGAGACGCGGGTGCCGGTGACGTGGGCGTGCGCGTACTGGCCGTAGGTGGCGGCGAGCGAGGCGCGGGCCGTCGAGTCGCTGGTCTGCGGCAGCAGGGCCACCGAGAAGTAGCCCCGGCCGGCCAGGTTGGACGAGATCCGGGTGCCGCTGACCGTCCAGGTGGCCCCGGTCGGGGCGTACGCGACGTAGTTGTTGCCGCGGACGGTGAAGCCGATGGTGCCGCCGCCGTTCGACCAGACGGTGGGGCTGCCGCCGGTCACGTTGACCACCGCGTCGCCGCCGCCGGTCTGGAAGTAGGCGTACGGCAGGCCGTGGCCGATGGTGGCCCGCATCGTCCGTGCGCCGTCGCTCCAGTGCGGGCTGACCGTCCAGTCGGTCCAGCCGTCGACCTTGACGTTCGGCGCGGCGAGCCCGGCCACCCCGACCCGGATGTCCTCCTGGTACGGGTACTTGAACTCGCCGACGCCGGTCGCCGTGCCGGTGATGACGGGGGTGGAGGTGGCCGAGAAGCCGAGACCGTCGGTGAGCGTGTTGAACGAGATCGGGTGCGCGTGCAGCGGCTCGCTGAACGCGCAGTTGGTCTTCTTCCACAGCAGGGACGACCACCAGTCGTTGGTGGGCACCGGGCCGGTGGGGGCGTTGGCGGTGACGAACTGGCGGGGGTTGGTCGACATCTGCCCGCAGCCGGCGGGGAGAGGGCCGACCGGGTCGGTGGTGTAGCTGCCCCGGCCGACGGTGGCGGCCTCGGCGGGGGTGGTGACGCTGACGGCCAGGCCGCCGACGAGGACGGCCAGGGCGGTCGCGGCGGCCAGCGCCAGCGGGCGGTGGGGGACGGGAGGTTTCATCGGGCCTCCATCGCGCGTCCGACGCCGGTTTGGTCGGCTCCGGGGCGCTTGTCAGAAATGGGGGGAAAGGGTGCTGTGAGAGCGCTCTCTCGCTCGGACGGTAGCCGACAAGGCAACACTCGTCAATGTGTCCTACCCGTTAAAGGCTGAGTGGAGGATCAGTTCGCCGAGGTGGGGGCGGGTGGGCAGCCGTGCTTGCGATGCCAGGCCCGCACCTCGGCGGCCGGCTCCCGGTCGACCCCGCGCCGCCAGGCGTCCAGATAACGCGCCGGCCAGACCACGCCCCGCCGGATCCACCAGCCGTCCTTCCCCGGGCAGGGCGGCGAGATGCCGAAGTGCAGGTGGCAGACGTTGTTCGCGTTGCCCGTCCGACCCACCAGGCCGAGCTGCTGCCCGGACCGGACACGGACCCCCGCGTCCACCCCGTCGGCGACCACGCTGAGGTGGGAGCCGTAGTACCGCACACCGTCGTCCCCGAGCAGCGACACCGAGAGGCCGCCGTTGTTCGGCCCCTTCGGCCCGTCCGGGTCGAAGCGGTCCACCCGACTCACCTCGAGGATCTCGCCGTCGGTCACCGCGACCACCGGCTCGCCGCAGTCGGCGAAGATGTCCGTGCCCGGATACGCCGAGTGGGTCGGGTGGTAGCCGACCTTGCGTGACCGCACCGGGAAGGCGTACCGCAGACCGGTGGCCGTCGGCGCGGGACGGACGGTCGGCGTCCCGGTCGCCACCGGCGGCGATGCCGGGGCGGACCCGGTCGGCGACCACGACCCGACCGGTGCCGACGCCGACGGAGCGCTCACCGGCCGGGAGGTCGCGCATCCGGCCAGCAGCACCGGCACGAGCAGCAGCAGAACCGGCCGCGTGGACCCATACCCGATCAGTCGCGGCAACACCCGACCATCCTGGCAGACCACTACGGTGGGAGGGGGCCCGCCGGGCCCGGGGAGGAGTGACGGCGATGACCTGGCAACCCGGCCCGCCGCCCCCGCCGGGCGTGGGACACCCGATGGGGCGTACCCCGTCGGGTCTCTTCCCCTCCGGGCGGCCCGTCCGCCCGACCTACCGCGAGCCGCATCCCGTCACCGGCAGCGGCGTCGCCGTCGGTGGCGCGGTCGGCGCCGCCTGGCTGCTCTTCTTCGGCCTGCTCGGCGAGGGCCTGCGCGGCTACGCCTGGTGGACGGTGGGCGCCGGCCTGGTCGCCTGGGTCGTCGCCCTGGTGCTCGTCCGCTTCGGCGACCGGGGCGTGGGCACCGGCGTGGCGATCGTCACCGCCGGTGGCTGGAGCATCGCCGTGGCCGTGGTGGTGGCGAGCTGGGCGGGCAGCGGGAACTGGCCGCTCTGGTGACCACCGGACCGGGGCTCAACGGTCCGCTCCGGTAAGCGCTGCGTGGTCGTCCCGCTGCACACCGAAGCACGTCTTGACGTACGCGACACGACTGGGTCACCCTCGGCGGTATGGCCTGGACCACCCCGCGGCTCGACCCCGACCGCAGCCGCCGACGCCTGCAGCTCCTCGCGGAACTGGCCGGGGCCAGAGCGGTCCGCCAACGCGAGCGACCGCAGCGGGTACGCAGTGAGCGGCTACGCCAGCTCATCGCCACCCGTCGCCGGGTCGCCGGCTGAACCAGCCACCCACGGTCGGGTCGCCGGCCGGGACGGGCTCGACTTTCCCGGGGATTGACCGCCTCATCGGGGCGTTGACCGGTCGCCCGCCGATGCGACCGGCTACCGTGCACGCGTAACAGGTCGGCACGCGGTGCCGGGTAGTCAGGGGGGACAGTGTCGTACTTCGCTGCGGCCGCAGTACGGGACGCGGGCGGCTGGACCGCCGCCGAGGTGAACCTGCGGGGCGTCACGGATCTCGACGAGGTGGCCGAGCGCCTGCGGGACGTCGAGCCCGACGCCGACCTGTCCCTGCTCTTCGTCGAGGCCGACGACGCGTACCTGGTGGTGCTGCGCCTGGACGAGGGGGAGGACCTGCGGGTCTTCGGCTCCGACTCGGCGTACGCCGAGGAGTCTCAGCTCGGGTCGGTGCTGGTCGGCGACCTGAAGGCCCCCGACCTGGACGACGTCGGCGACGTGCGGCGGACGACCGGCGGCGGGGAGAGCGACCAGCCGGCGGTCGACCCCGAGGCCGACCCGGTCGGGGACGCCGACCTCCTCGACGACCTGGGCATCCCCGCGCAGCGGCTGGTCACCCTCTGCACCCGGGAGGGGATGCTCCCCGCCGACGTCACCGCCGAGGTGTGTCAGGTGCTCGGCTGTGCCGACGAGGTCGAGGAGCTGCGCGAGGTGTGAACGAGCCTCCTGCCACCGGTGGGCTCCCCTCCGCCGCCGACTTTCCGCTTCCTGCCGGTGAGCCGGCGGACGTCACGGACCCCGCCCTGGAGACCGTCCGGCCGGGCCAACCCACCCCCGGGTACGCCGGACGGATCGGACCGGGGGCGGAGGAGGGGCTGGCCGACCCGGGCGGTGTCGGCCGCCGGCAGCGGCACGAACTGTGGATGCGCCGCGCGCTGGCGGTCGCCGTCACCGGCCCGGACACCCCGACCGCGGCTCCGGTCGGCGCGGACGACATCCCGGTCGGCGCAGTGCTCTACGACCCGAACGGCGTCGAACTGGCCGTCGGGCGCAACGAGCGGGAACTGACCGGCGACCCGACCGCGCACGCCGAGGTGCTGGCCCTGCGCCGGGGCGCGCAGCGGCTCGGACACTGGCGGTTGGACGGCTGCACCCTGGTGGTGACCCTGGAACCGTGCACGATGTGCGCGGGCGCGTTGGTGCTGGCCCGGGTGTCGACGGTGGTCTTCGGGGCCTGGGAGCCGAAGACCGGGGCGGCCGGTTCGCTCTGGGACGTGCTGCGTGACCGCCGGCTCAACCACCGGCCCGAGGTGTACGGCGGCATCCTGGAGACCGAGTCCGCCGCCCTGCTGCGCGCCTTCTTCCGCTGACGCCGCACCGCCTCAGCACGATGTGCTGCGGCCTTACGTCGTGTGGCGTGGCGTCGTATGGCGGGGTGCGCTGTGGCGGGGTGTTGTGTGGTAGCAGGGGACCCTTGCTACCGGATTTTGCGTAAGAAGGGTCCCCTGCTACCACCTCAGCGCGGTCAGGCGACGATCGTGTCGAGAGCGATCTCGACCATCTGGGAGAAGGTCTGCTCCCGGTCGGCGGAGGTGCTCTTCTCGCCGGTCTTGATGTGGTCGCTGACCGTCAGCACGGTGAGGGCACGGGCCCGGAACCGGGCGGCGATGGTGTAGAGCGCCGCCGACTCCATCTCCACCGCCAGCACGCCGTAGTCGGCGAGCCGGTCGTAGAGGTCCGGCCGGTCGGTGTAGAAGGCGTCCGCCGCCAGCACCGGTCCCACCCGCATCGGTACGCCGCGCCGCTCGGCGATCTCGACCGAGGTGCGCAGCAGCCCGAAGTCGGCGACCGGGGCGTAGTCGATGAGCCCGTCGAAACGCACCCGGTTCATGTTCGAGTCGGTGGCCGAGCCGTTCGCCGCGATCACGTCCCGCAGCTTCAGGTCCTCGGCGAGGGCACCGCAGGAGCCCACCCGGATCAACGACCGTACGCCGTACTCGTTGATCAGCTCGTGGGCGTAGATCGAGGCCGACGGCATGCCCATGCCGGAGCCCTGGACGGACACCTCCACGCCGTTCCAGCGCCCGGTGAAGCCCAGCATGCCCCGGACCGTCGAGTAGCACGTGGCGTCCTCGAGGTAGGTCTCCGCGATCCACTTGGCCCGCAGCGGGTCGCCCGGCATCAGGACCCGTTCGGCGATCTCTCCCGGCTTCGCGCCGATGTGCACACTCATGGGGAGGATCCTGCCAGGCCGTCCGGTGGCATACCGGTTCGGCGTCCGGGCCGGTGGTCCTGTAACCTCTTCGGCGGTGGCGTGTCCGAGTGGCCTAAGGAGCACGCCTCGAAAGCGTGTGAGGGTTTACGCCCTCCGCGGGTTCAAATCCCGCCGCCACCGCTCGTGAACAGCGTGAACGCCCGGAAGATCCGCGAGGATCGGCCGGGCGTTCTGCTTGTGGTCTCAGTTCTTGTCGGCTGTCGTCGCTACTGTCCGGCTGTCGGGTCGACGCGGGCGATGAGCTGCTTCAGGCGCGCGATCTCTTCGGCGAGCGCGGTGTTACCGGCGGCGGTGAGGGTGATCCAGGTCCGGCCGCGCCGGCCGGCGTAGCCCTTCTCGATCTGGACCAGGCCGGCTGTCTCCAGCACGCTCAGGTGCTTGGAGAGGTTGCCGGCGGTCAGCTCCAGGTGTGTGCGCAGGTAGCCGAACTCCACCCGACGGGCCTCGTGCGCGATGGTGAGGATGCCGAGCCGGATCCGCTGGTGCACCACGTCGTCGAGCGCGGTGGCCGGATGCGGGGACTCGGTCTCCTGTGGCGCCGGGGTGTCGACGGGGTCGGTCACCGGGACCGTCGCAGCCGTTGCGCCAGCGCGAAGCCGGCGCTGCCCAGCAACAGCACGCCGCCGCTGACGACCAGCATCGGCACGTTCTCCCACTGGCCACCCCAGTGGGCTCCCCAACCGAAGTCGATCGGCACCAGCACCACTGCAAGGTACCCGAGGGCGAACAACAGCAGCGCGACGTGCCGTTCCAGCCAGGCCAGCACCAGGAGAGCCAGCCCGATCCCGCCGATCGGGGTGAGCAGCCGGAACAGGACCTGGACGAAGGTGGACGGGTCGAGGAGCGCCTGTGGGTCGCGGACGATCCACGCTCCGGCGCCGGCGGCGATGGCGGCGAACAGCACGACCGAGAGCGCGACACCGGTGAGCACGTACGGCAGCACGCGGGCGTCCACTCCCCGGGCCCGGGCCACCCGCAGGTAACCGCCGGCGATCACCACGTACGCCAGGACCGCCGCCGCCAGCCAGTAGAACTGCGCAGCCGGCTCCCAGACCCGGCACACCTGGCCGCCGTCCACCGTCCGGCAGTCGCTGACGACCGTGTGGCCGTACCGGTAGGCGGGGATCGCCCCGAACGTCACCAGGGCCAGCACGCCCAGCGGCAACCATGTCACCCGCTGGGCAAGACGGACCCGGCGCGCGAGGTCGCGCGCATCAGCCAACAGTCGGCGGGGGTCACCGCCGGCATGAACCGCTTCGGAAGTCATGCCAATAGGTTTCCATAGCAAACCGATTGGCGCTAGTGGCAGCGAGAGCGCCGGCAGCTCCACGCGGAGCCGCCGGGCGCATCCTCGTCCGGGTCCCGTTCTCAGTCCGTGCCGGAGCCCGGGCCTCCGTGACGGACCGATCGCGTCATCGGGTGGACTCGCGGTTGAACAGCTTCTTCGACCAGAGGTAGCCGCCGAGGGTGATGACGACGCACCAGCCGATGGCGACGACGGCACTGTTCCCGATCGGAGTGCCCATCAGGAGACCGCGGATGGTCTCGATGAGCGGGGTGAACGGCTGGTACTCGGCGAACCAGCGCAGTGCGGTGGGCATCGAGTCGGTCGGGACGAACCCGCTGCCGAGGAACGGAAGCAGCACCAGGGGCAGGCCGACGTTGCTCGACGACTCGACGGTCTTGCTGGCCAGCCCGAACGCGACCGACAGCCAGATGAAGGCGAAGGCCATCATCACCAGGACGCCGGTGAGGGCGAGCCACTCGCCGGGACCTGCCGACGGTCGGAACCCGACGAGCAGTGCGACGCCGACGACCACCGCGATGCTGAGCATCGTCTGGACGAGGCTGCCGATGACGTGTCCGGTCAGGACGGAGACGCGGGCGATGGCCATGGTGCGGAACCGGTCGACGATGCCCTCGGTCATGTCCATGGTGACCGAGATGGAGGTGCCCTGAACCGCGGCGGTGATCGTCATCAGGATGATCGCGGGGGTGACGTAGTTGACGTACTCCGCCCGTCCGCCGGAGGGGCCGCCGAGTCCGGCGCCGAGTGTGCCGCCGAAGACGTAGACGAACAGCAGCAGGAAGACGACCGGCATGCCGACGAGCGTCACCGTCATGGACGGGTAGCGCACCATGCGCCGGAGGTTGCGGCGCAGCATCGTCGCCGAGTCGGTCAGTGCGTACGACATGGTGCTCATCGGGTGGCCACCTTCTCGTTCTCGGGCTTGCCGGTGAGGGCGAGGAAGACGTCGTCGAGGTCGGGGGTGTGCACGCTCAGCGAGTCGACCTCGACCGCGTTCTCGTCGAGCCGGTCGAGCAGGGCCTTCAGCGCACGGAGGCTGCCGTCGTGCGGCACCCGCAGGGCGAGCGCGTCGCTGTCGCGGGACGCCTGGCCTACAGCACGCGCGGCGGACTCGAGATCGCGGAGGCCGGCGAACCGCAGCAGGACGTGACCGCCGGAGATGCGACGCTTGAGCTCGTCCGGGGTGCCTTCGGCGACGATCCGGCCGTGGTCCAGGACGGCGATACGGTCGGCGAGTTCGTCGGCCTCCTCCAGGTACTGCGTGGTGAGGAAGATGGTGACGCCGTCCGCGACCAACCTCCGCACGATCTGCCACATGCCACGGCGGCTGCGCGGGTCCAACCCGGTGGTCGGCTCGTCCAGGAAGATCACCTGGGGTGTGCCGACCAGGGTCATCGCGAGGTCGAGCCGTCTGCGCATGCCGCCGGAGTACGTCACGGCCGGTTTCCTGGCCGCGTCGACCAGGTCGAACTGGTCGAGCAGTTCGGCGACCCTGCGCCGGCCCGCCGCCCGGCCCAGGTGGTGCAGATCGGCCATCAGGGTCAGGTTCTCCTGGCCGGTCAGCAGGTTGTCGACTGCGGAGAACTGGCCGGTGACCCCGATCGCAGCGCGGACCGCGTCGGGCTCGGTGGCCAGGTCGTGACCTGCGATCAACGCGCTGCCCCCGTCGGCACGGATCAGCGTGGACAAGATCTTGACCGTGGTGGTCTTGCCCGCTCCGTTCGCGCCGAGCAGCGAGAAGACGGTGCCCCGTGGGACGTTCAGGTCGATTCCGTCGAGCACGACGTGGTCGCCGAACGACCTGCGCAGGCCGCTCACCGAGATCGCCGACTGGGATGGCGTGGTCATGGAGGCCCCTTCGAGAGGTCAGGTCAGGAACGGCGGACGGTGATGTCGCCGAAGGTGGTGTGCGCGCGGACCTCGACGGTCTCCTCGGACTTCTCCGGTCCCGGGCCGAGGTCGTCCAGGGCGTTGTGCACCCGCCCGTACCCGGTCTTCAGGTCGAGCCACGCGGCGGTGCCGGCGGCGACGCCGATCTCCAGGTCGCCGGCCGCGGTGGTCAGCGTCACCGAGTCGCGCGCGGCCCTGCCGATGCGGATGGTTCCGTTGGAGGTCTTGGCCTCCACTCCGGCATCGGCCCGTCCGACGGAGATGTCGCCGTTCGCCGCACGCGCACGCAGTTCGCCGGTGACGGTGCCGACGTCGGTGTTGCCGTTGGAGTTCTTGATGACCGCGGCTCCGCCGATCTCGCCGAGGCGGACGTGTCCGCTGCCGGTGGCGACCTCGGCGTCCCCGACGACCGTGTCGACCGTGACGTGACCGGCGGAGGTGTCCAGGCGGAGCTGGCCGGTCCGGTCGAGCCGGAAGTGTCCGAGTGACGTCTTGATCCGGCATTCCCCCAGCACGCCGGTGCTGTGGAAGTCGCCGGCCGACACGTCACCGTGCACCGACGAGCCAGCGGGAAGTTCGACGAGTACGGATACCGACCTGGTTCTCTTGGAGAAGTCGAACACCCGGGACTTCGGCCCGCGCACGGTCAACGCGCCGTCGGCGTACTCGACGCGGGTCTGCTGCGCGGCCTTCACGTCGGAGTCGTGGGACTCGTCGCTCGGCCGTACCTCGACGACGGTGTCGGTGCGGTCGCTGGCGACGAGCCGCACGTCGCCGGCAGAGAGTTCGATCGTGACGGAAATCGGATCCGGGGTGGCGAAAACAGGCATGGCTGTCCCCTCAGAATGAGTCGGAAGAACATCCCCGCTGGTGGGGGACGTGACAGGAAAGTGGGGCCGGACTCGGCTAACGCGCCCAACCGGTGTAGCGCTGCGCGCTGGGCTTGTCGCGCCGGCCGGAGCCGTGGTCGCGCTCCGAGGCTCGCAGTGCGGCCGAGGCGGCACGCACCAGCCACGCGTTGACCGACCGGCCCTCCTTGCCAGCCGCTTCCTCGACCGCGGCCTTGAGCTGTTCCGGAAGACGGACGTTGATGCGCGCCGTGGCACCGTCTTCGAAGCCCGTCACGGCATCGTCGGCCGGCACCGCGCCCCGGTCGGTGGTGTGTTCCATCGGCTGCGCCACGAGGTGAGGCGTCACGACGAACTCCGGGTCACGGCCGCGCAGGCGAACCTGGACCGAACCGGGAGCCAACTCCCTGGTGATCTCGTCGGCGGCGGCCGACAGTGCTTCGAGCAGGGCGAGCCGGATCGCCGACTCCATCGACACAGTCAACCGCTCGATCAACGCGGTGCCGTCGTCACCGCCGGTCTCCACAGCCGTCAGCAGCTCACGACCGAGAGATGCCACGTACGGGTTCAAGTCCATGGCACCACTATGGCACATAGTGGTGCCATGGACAACTCAATCTGGCTCAGTTTGGCTCAGGGTGGCGCCAGTCTGGCGGCACGCTGCTCGGGTCGCCCGGCTGCTTCACTCCGATTGGCTGGCCGGGCGGCGCATCGCCCAGACCCGGGGGCCGCCGCCAGGAACCTGGGCCTCCCCCGTCACGGTGAAGCCGAGCCGCTGGTAGAGCTGCACGTTCTGCGTCGACGACGTCTCCAGCACCGCCGGCAGGTGAGCCTGGTCCGCCTCCGCCAGGCCGGGCCGCAGCACCCGGCTGCCCAGCCCTCGACCCTGACAGGTCCGGCGCACCCCGACGGTGGCCAGCAGGAACGCCGGCTCGGTCGACCGTAGCGAGGCGCAGACCGCGTCGGCGGCGAGCATCGCCGGGTGCCGGTCGCCGGCCAGTTCCGCGTCCCGGGCGGCGACACCGGCCCAGACCTCGTCCGGCACCGGCCGGTCCGGGCGCAGCCAGACCGCCACCGCGACCAGCCTGCCGTCGGACCCCATCGCCCCCCAGACGTCACCGTAGGGCAACCCGACCGCGTCGACGGTCAGTGCGAACATCGCCTCCAGCCGCTCCCGGTGCCGGTCCGCGGCCACCGTCCAGGCGGTCCAGGGGTAGCCGTCGAAGGCGTCCGCGAGCACGGACGCCGCTTCGGCGGTCGACTCCGGTCCGATCCGGCGTACCTCAAACTCCATGCCGTCCTCCCCGTGCATCTCGGCGGTCTCGGCGCGGCACGAGCTCCGGCCGGGCCGGCCGGGTCGGCGGCGCCCTCCGCGTAGTGCGCGATCGTCGCATGACGCCCCGGGCCCGCACCCGGAATATCGAGGTCAGGCCGGTCGAGGGCCACGCCACGGGCCGGCGGTCGCGGTGAGCTGCCGGTCGGAGGCCGGGACTACCGGCGTCTCAGCAGGGGCCGTGGCCCTCGTCGAAGAGGCGCTGGGCGTAGTCGGCGTAACCGGCGATCGTCTTGCGGACCGTCCGTCCGTCGTGGAGGAAGAGGTACGCGCGGTCGCCCCGCTGGGCGAGCAGGCCGTCGAAGCGGTACGTCCCCTCTGGAGCGTCGAGCCGGGTCAGTGACGGGAAGCGGGACCGCAGCTCGCCGAGCGGCGTGCCGACGGTGACCCCCTCCGGGGTCCGGACAGGGGCGCTGACCCAGAGCAGCACCAGCCGGTCGTCGTAGAAGACCGGGCTGACCGTCTCGTGGCCGACCAGGGTCGGGCCGCAGGACTCGGCCGTCTCCTGGAGCATCCCCCGCTCGGCCAGTTCCCGCTGGCTGTCGCCGAACTCGACCCCGGCGAGGCCGTGCAGGTCGATCACCTCGTCGGCGACCGGTCCGATCGGTTCCGCCGGGCCGATCGGCGCATGTGGACGGCTACCGCTTCCGGCGATCGAGGCCGCCGTCAGTAATGCCGCGATGAACAAGAACTGCCGCAAAGTCATGAAATCCCCCAGTCCCCAACGGCACCGGGCCGCCAAGGTTGCTGGTCTGGGGCGTTTTGCCGGTATTCCCACTCTTCGGCCAGATCATCCCAGTAATCGGCGGAGAGGCGTCGTCGCCCGTGTGCCAACCAACCGTCGGTGCTCCCCTCCAGATGCAGGCCCAGCTCGGCGAAGGGATCGATCCAGCGACCGGGCTCCGCCCCGATCCGGACCAGCGCGGTGTTGATCGGCCACTCGGCGCGGGGCCGGTCGAGGAGGGCGTCGAAACACGGCCCCCAGGTGACCGCTCCGTCCAGCCACACCACCGCCGACTGTCGTCCGGTCCCGCCGGAGAACTCCGCCTCCAGGTACGCCACCGGACCCCGCCGCGACCAGCGGGCGAACACCTCGGCTAGCGCGGCCGAGAGCACGAGTCGGAACGGTCGCTGCGGGCCCAGTTCCTCGACGGCGAAGTCGGGCAGCGACCCGGTCAGCTCCTCCACCAACTGCGGGGTGACCGGCAGCAGGGCGAAGTCCTGCCGGAGCGCGGCGAGGACGGCGTGGTCGAGTTCGCCGGTCTGCTCCGCGAGCAACTCGACGTCGGCGACGACCGCACTGAGCTGGTAGCTCATGCGGTACGGCGCACGGCCGGCCCGGAGGCGTCGATGATCACGTCGTCAGTAAACCGCATCCGGGCGTACCCGGTGACCCAGCGTGATGTCGGCGGCGGGGGAGGGTCGCTTCGGAGTCGCTTTGGAGCTGCCCCGTTCGTGCTACCGACGGGGCGGGGCGGAAGCGGCCACCTGCGGAGCAAGGTGGTGACCGACCGGAGGCCCGGGTCAACCGGCGAGTGCGCGATCGTCGGCGGTGAAGTCGGCCGGAGCGTCCGCCGGCGGATGGTCCAGGTGCCAGCGCACCGAACGGGCCACCGCCGTCGCCGGATCCGCCGGTCGCCAGCCCAGCAGCCGACCGGCCTTGCCGCTGTCGACGAGCACGTGCTGGGCCAGCCGCCGGGTCAACCACAGGTCGTCCGGCACCCGCTCGTCGGGCACCCGAACCAGTTCGGCATCGTGCCCGGCCGCGTCCAGGATCAGCCGCAGCCAGCCCCGTACCGGATAGGTGACCGCCTCACCCAGGTTGAACAGCTCGCCCCGGGCCGACTCCGGCCGGTCGAGAGCGGCGAGCACCGCCCCGGCCACGTCGTCGACGTGCAGGCGGGTGATCAGGGCGTCGCCCGCGCCGACCGGGATCCGGGCACGCCCCGCCCGGACCCGTCGCAGCACGAACTCCTCCCGTCGCTGCTGGTCGTGCCGGCCGTAGACCATGCCGAGGCGGAGTACGGTGCCGCCCCGGGCCAGGTACGCCGGCTCGACGTCGAGCTTGTCGTAGTCGTCCAGCCCGGTGCCCTGCCCCCGGTACGGGAAGCGCCCCCGCCGCAGCGGCGCGTCCTCGGTGACCGGCGCCGGCAGCGGGGTGTCGTCGTCGGCGAGGAGCAACTCCCAGACTCGGTAGACGTCCACGCTGGAGAGCAGCACCAGGGGCACGTCGGGCAGGTACGGCAGGACCGAGTCGGCGTCCGCCCGGGTGAGGGCGTACGAGTCGACCACGGCGTCCGGCGCGAACCCGCGCACCCGGTCGGCGACCTCGGCGAAGTCGCGCCGGTCGACGTGCAGGTGCCCGCAGTCGGGGAGGTCCTCGGGCTCCGTCCGGCCCCGGTGGACCACCACGACCTCGTCGTGCCGCCCGACCAGCCGCTCGACCACCCGCCGCCCGATGAACTCCGTACCACCCAGCACCACGACCCGCATGTGACCAGCCGAGCACGTGGGCCGGGGTCGTGTCCGCCGATTGGCGCAGGGCAGAACGCCGGCCGCCCCGGCGAATCGGGCCGGGCGGGACGGCGGCGCTGCCGGAGCCGCAATTGATCCACTGGAACAGGTGCGGATTCGAGCAGATCTGGCCGGTTTGGCGGCGCATGTAATTTGTTGAAATCCAATCCAATCCTATAGGTCCAGGTTGATATATTGGCGGCGGCGTATTTCGTCGTCCCAGAATCTGGGCATTGCAAGAAAATGCACTTCGCGCACCATTTCTCCTTCCGGCACCGCAGCACCGGGCACATACCGTGTACCAGCGAACGAGAGGTCAAACACGTGCGGGAGTACTACGACGTCGTGATCATGGGCGGTGGCCCGGCCGGGTCCACCCTCGGCGCCCTGATCGCCCAACGCACCGATCTGCGAATTGCGATCTTCGACCGGGAGGTCTTTCCCCGCGAGCACATCGGCGAGTCCTTCGCCCACCCCGTTGTTCCCGCGCTACAGGAGAGCGGCGCGCTGGCCAAGGTCCTCGCCAGCCCCTGCTGGGTGAAGAAGTTCGGTGGCATCTTCTCCTGGGACCCGGAACGGCCCAGCATCGCCCGCTTCGACGACGTGCTGTTCGAGCGGGACGGCGTGCACCGGTGGACGATGCACGTCAACCGGGCCGAGTTCGACCACATCCTGCTGGACCACGCGGCGGACGTGGGCGTGGACGTGTTCCAGGGTGTGTCGGTGACGGCGTACGAGCCGGACGGGCGCGGGGGCCTGGTGCGGCTGGGCGACGACCGGGCGGTGCGTGCCGGTTATTTCGTGGACGCCTCGGGGCGGCAGAGCAGCGTCTCGGCGGCCCGCAACAAGCGCGGCTGGCTCTCCAACTTCAAGAACATCGCGATCTGGCAGCACTTCACCAACTGCGGCCAGACCCAGAACCTCGTCGCGGACTGGAACATCTTCACCGCGGACAACCTCTCCCCGATCGGCTGCTTCGCCTTCCGCGACGGCTGGTGCTGGTACATCCCGGTGCCGAAGGTCATCGACGGCCGGCGGGTCCTGACCCACTCGATCGGCATCGTGACGAACCCGGCCGTGCTCCGGGAACCGGATCGCGACTTCACCGACCAGAAGACCTTCCTGGAAACGGTGCGCCAGGTGCCGTACCTCAAGGAATTGATCGGTGATGCCGTGCCGGTCGCCGACAACATGTTGACCGCCACCAACTACTCCCGGGTCAGCGAGGAGTTCGCCGACTACGACGAGCGGCACCTGCTCGTCGGCGACGCCGCGTTCTTCGTGGACCCGCTCTTCTCCTCGGGCGTCGCGGTGGCCCTGACCCAGGCGGCGACCGCCGCCCTGCTGTTGCAGAAGACGACCGACGGCAGTCTCGACGAGACCGACCAGCGCCAGCTGTGGCTGGACTACAACGCGAAGTGGCACGGCACCGCAGAGACGTTCGCGCTGATGATCGACCAGTGGTACCACGCCATCGCGAAGAACAACCCGGGCAGCATCTACTGGAACACCCGTGGCACGGGGGCTGACCTCGGTATCCGTGAGCAGACCTTCGACGCGCTGCTCAACACCGCCTTCCAGCCGGCGTTGCTGGAGGTCATGACACACGGCAGCCGGAAGGTCGAGGACCTGGACGCGGCCGGCCCGTACCTGGCGGCGAGCGCCCTCGCCGAGCCGGCCGACCTCACCGACGACGCGGTCGTCGCGCTGGCCCCCACCACGGCGATCCGCGACAGCGTCACGTTCGTCGTGCCGGGCTTCAAGGCGACCAACCCACCCGCGAACGTCCAGCTCCCGCCCGTGATCCTCGACGGGATGGCGGACTACTGGCGCAACCCCATCACCAACGCCGCCTCGGCACCGTCGCCGCTGCGGGACACGATCCCGTGCCGGCGGATCTACTCCACCGACGACCCCCACGGCACCACCATCGACGCCGACCCGCAGCGGGACGGGGTGGACGAGCTGTGGGCCCTGTTGAGCGGCGGCCCGGTCAAGTACGGCGAGATCGCTGCCCGCCTCAGCCCGCCGCAGACGCGTCTGGTGAAGCGGATGTGCGTCACCGGCTTCCTCCAGATCAACCCAGCCACCTGACCACCGGCAACCCCGGGCGAGCACACGAACCAGGGCGAGCATGATCCTGATCAACTCCAGTTACGGCATGTCGGGGTATCGCGGGTCACGGATGCCCCGACATGCCGCAACCCTGAGGTCCAGGACCAGCTGGCTCATCTGCTCCCACGGGCGATGAGTGCCTGGATGCCGTCGAGGAGCAGATCGAGCCCGAAGGTGAAGTCGGCGTCGTCGACCCACTCCTCGGAGACGCCGAACGCGTTCGCGCGTACGGCGGCGGTCAGCTCCGGGTAACCGTCCGGGTCGAGAACCTGCCCGAGGACGTCGGCGTACTCGGCCAGCCCCACCATCGAGTCGGTGGCGTCGGTCGTGCGGTTCAGGGCGTGGGCCAGGGCTGCCTGCCGGATGGCGTAGCCCGAGAGGGTGGCCGCGATGTGGAGCCGCTCGCCGTAGCCGAGGCCGGTGTCGGCGAGTGCGGCGATCGCGCGGTCGAGCCAGCGCAGCGACCGAGGTCCGGCGGGCGGCGTGTGCTGGCCGAGTGCCAGCAACCAGGGCCGGCTGAGCAGGAAGTCCCGGTTGGCCCGGGTCCAGTCGGCCAGGTAGGTACGCCAGCCCCGGTCGTGGAGCGCCGGTGGTTCGGGCGAGGCCGCGTCTGCCATCACGATCAGCAGTTGATCCTTGCTGCCGACGTAGCGGTACAGGGACATTGTCGCCATCCCGACTTCGGCGGCGACGCTGCTCATCTTCACCCCCTCCAGGCCGTCGCGGTCGGCGATCCGAATCGCGGCGTCGACGATTGTTCCCAGGTCAAGGCTGGGCCGGGGGCCGTACCTCGGGCTGGCCTCGCGGCCCCACAGGCGGGCCACCACGGGGGGAAGTCTGCGTTCCGTCACGGTCAACTCCTCGCTTCCACCCCCAGGGGCCTTGTGCTCACCCTAGATCTTGGCGACTCTGTATTGCATACACTGTGCGGGATACAGAGATCACCGGAGGTGGATTGTGACTACACCGAATCCAGTCAGACGTCTTCTCGACGTCGACGCGGTCCGAGGCTTCGCGCTGTTCGGGATCTTCGTCGTCAACGTCACCTTCATGGCCTCCGGCTATCCGGGAAACCTGGTGACCGACCCCGACTTCGCCTCGGGGCTCGACGATGCGGTCCGCACGCTCTCCTCCGTCTTCGTCGACATGAAGTTCTACGTGCTCTTCTCGTTCCTCTTCGGGTACAGCTTCACCCTCCAGATGGCGGCGGCGAGCCGCGCCGGCGCAGCTTTCCCGGCACGGATGCTCCGCCGGATCGGTGGCCTCTTCGTCCTCGGTGCCCTGAACGCCGTCTTCCTCTACGGCGGCGACATCCTCACCACGTACGCCGTGGCGTGTCTCGCGCTGCTCCTGCTGCGCAACGTGCAGGACCGTACGGCGATCCGGATCGCGGTGGGCCTCTACGCTCTCGTGCTGGTCAGCCTGGTCGCGAGTGCGGTCCTCGTGGACCGCTCGGCGTTCCTGCCCAGCGAGGCCGAGGCGCTGGCCAACGGCGAGGAGGCGACGCGGGCGCTGCTCGGCGGCTGGGAGTCGAACATCGAGGAGCACATCGCGGGTCTGCCGCTGCTGCTCATCCAGGCGGTGGCCCTACAGGGCCCGACCGCGCTGGGTCTGTTCCTGCTCGGTATGGTCGCCGGTCGTCGGCAGTGGCTGAGCCGGGTCTCCGGCAGCGAGCCCGTGCTGCGCCGGATCCAGTGGATCGGCTTCCCGGTCGGGCTGCTCGGGTCGATCGTCTACGCCGCCAGCGGCGGTAACGGCAACACCCTCGGGGTGGCGGCGAGTGTCGCGACAGCTCCACTGCTGGCCGCCGCGTACGTGGCGACGCTGCTGCGGGTCATGCACAGTGCGCGTACGGCGGCGGTCCGGGCCGCGCTCGCCCCGGCCGGGCGGATGGCCCTCACCAACTACCTGGGCCAGTCGGTGGCCGGCCTGCTCACCTTCACCGGCATCGGGTTCGGGCTCGCCGGCACGTTCTCCCCACTGGCGCTCTTCGCCTTCGCTCTGGCCGTGTTCGGGGCTCAACTGGTGGTGAGCGAGCTCTGGCTGCGCTGGTTCCGCTACGGCCCGGTCGAGTGGGCGCTGCGCTGGCTCACCAACGCCCGCCGCCCGGCCCTCGTCGTCCCGCCCACCGATCCGGGCGGGACGACCGTGCCGTCGCACGTCGATCCTGTGCACGCCGCTGGCGTACCCCCGGTGGAGCAGTCCGGCGGCGGGCTCCGCCAGCCCGAACCGCGCTGACGGGGAGTCGGTATCGCAGGGGTTGTCTGCTCGCCACACCCTGGCCAGCAGACAACCCCTGCGGCCTGCGGCTGAAACTCGTCGCAGGCGCGCCCGGTCGTACCGGTGCGCAGGGACGCCTCCGCTGGCGGGGCAGCCTGCTCCGGCCCGACCGCTGGCCGGTCGGCCCGGGGCGCTCCCTTGATCGACTCCGATTGCGGTATGTCGGGGTCTCGCGCGGCCCGGAGACCCCGACATACCGCAAGTCGAGCGGATCAGCTTGGGTCGGCGTGCCCGGACGCAGCGTCCGGGCGCCGCCGGCTGGGGAGGCGGCACACCGCGTCCCGTGCTACCTGCTGCCGTAGATGCCCTGGAGCGTCTCGCGAATGCGCGGGGCGAGCTGACTGGGACGTACGTGGTCGGCCGGCAGACGCCCCACGCCCGCAATCACCAGGGACTCGATCCGCGGGCCGGTGTATCCCGACGGGAGCCTGAGGAACCACCGCCACCCGGTCGGGCGGCTGGGTATCCCCGCGTCGCCCAGGTACTCGTTGATGTAGTCGTCGATGATCTGCTGGTCCTCCGTCGAGCGGGGAGAGTCCTCTTCCGCGTCCCGCTTCGGTCGGTGCACACCTCGGTGACCACATGGGGGAGACGGTCCGGGCAGCGCACCATGCGGTCCACGCCGCTGAGCCACCCGATGATGGCACCCCACCCGTTCTCGGTCAGCTCGTAGTAGCCGTCGCCGGGCGGGTCATCCCGGGTGGGCACGTCGTCCCAGACGGGCGTGGTGGTGGCCGGCTGGTCGTTGGACATGGGACTCCTCCACGCTGCGGAATGCCGGCGATACCGCTGGCCACATCCCGCATTTTCGCAGCTCAGGCGCTAGCTACGGCAACTTGCGGCAGAGTGCCAGTGGTTGGTGCCCGGCAGGCGGAGCGCCCCTACTCCTCGTCGGCCAGCTCGGGCCGGTGCTTCCGGACCCAGCGTTCGACGTCCTCGGCGAGCCATACGTTGCCCTGTTGCAACTCGGCGATCGGCGCAGGAAAGGAGCGGTGTGACGTGATCGCGTAGACCCGCTGGCGGCTGATCCCGCCCAGCCGCATCCGGATCTCATGCGCTCCCATCAACTTCACATCTCGACCGTAGGCACCCGTCAGCGGGTCGTGAGACAAGATGCTCTGGCCTCCTGACTGGTGCTGTAGTCATGAGTCAAGGTAGGGCATGTGCTGGCGCACCGCCTTCTTCCCCCTGTGCGGTTCGGCGTCGCGGGTCCGTCCTCGGGAGCCCGACCCGGGGACGGACCCGCCCCTCCTCTTGGCGCATGTCGAAAGGCAGGTTCCCGTGAGACATCTCGTTGAGGGGCTGCTCGGTCGTCGTACCGCCCGGCATCGGCGGCCCGATGGATCGCCGTACCGCTCTCGGTACTGCGTGCCGCTGCTCCCAGTCCAGGTGCGTGACCGTCGGTTCCGGCGTACCCGGTTCGGTCGGCGCGGCTTGGACCCGGAGGACGTGCGGCGTTTCCTCGACCGGGTCGCGCTCGAACTGGCCGAGGCCCAGGAGGCGGCCGAGCGGGCTCGCCGCGAGACCGTACGGATCAAGGACGCCCTGCGGCGCTGGCAGTCCGAGCAGGCCCGTACCCGCGACCGTTACGCCCTGCACCGATGAGCGACGACGGCCGGGCGGGACGCGGTCCGTCCAACGGGTTCGTTGTGGCGTCGGCGGTCCTGCTGGCCGACCGGCATCGGCCGGTGTGGTCGTGGCGCAGGTGGCGGCGGGTGTGTCGGTGTGGTGCCGACCTGCCGTGCCAGGTTTGGTACCGCCTGCCGGTCAACCGTGGGCACTGGCTCGACGAACATGCCCGGACGACGGGACGGTGGTGGCGTCGTGAGCGTGGATGAGCTGCCGATCGGGCGTCGGGTCGCACAGTGGCGGATCCGGCGGCGGATGACGCAGCAGATGCTCGCCGACCGGCTTGGCAAGTCCAAGAGTTGGGTGGACAAGGTCGAACGGGGCGTGCGTGCCCTCGATCGGTTCTCGGTCATCCAGGACCTTGCCGAGGTGCTTCGCGTCGACCCGGTCGTGCTGCTCGGCCGCACCACACCGCCGTCGACCGCCACCGGCGCCGGCGGCGTCGATCCGGTGCGGGCCGCCCTCGCCCGCTACGACTTCACCCCGTACGACCCCGACTGCCGGCCGGCACCGCCGGTCGTGGAGTTGAGCCGGCGGGTGGGGCATGCCTGGTTGACCTACCAGCACGCCCACTACTTCCGCCTGCTGCGGATGCTGCCGGGTCTCCTCGCCGATGCCCAACGCGCTCACGCGGCGCAGCCGGAGTGTGCGGCGGGCCTGCTGGTGCAGGTGTACCGGGTCACCTCGTCGGTGCTGGTCAAACTCGGGGAGGCCGACCTCGCCTGGCTGGCCGCCGACCGAGCGGTGACGGCTGCTGGAGGTGACCGGCTGCTCTCTGCCGTCGCGGCGATTCCCCTCGCCCAGGCGCTACGAGCCCTCGGCCGGAATCAGCTCGCGATGGCAGCGGCACTCGCCGCCGCACCCCGGATCACGCCAATGCCGTACGACGAGGGCACGCTGGGCGAGTTGTCGGTGCTCGGGACGCTGCTGCTCCAGGCGGCGTTGGCCGCTGCCCGCTGCGACGACAGACGCACCGTCCACGATCTCACCGACCGGGCTGGTGGGATCGCCGACCTGGTCGGTGAAGGTCACGACCACCAGTGGACGTGTTTTGGACCCACCACCGTCGAGTTGGCTCGGGTGGTGGCGGCGGTCGACCTGGGCGACTCCGAGGACGCGATCACCCGGCACGGGCACGCCGTCCGCCGGGACCAGTGGCGACGACTCCCGGCCGGACACCGCGCCGCGTACCTGATCGACATCGCCCGCGCGTACCTCCAGGTCGGTGACCTGGCCGCTGCCGGCCGTGCTCTGGTCGACGCCGACCGCACCGCACCGGCCGAGACCCGGTCACGACCGGCAGCCCGTACGGTCGTCGCCGCCGTCGTACGCGGCAGGCCCGCCGCAGCCGGCGTCGCGCACCTGGCCACCACCCTCGGGGTCGCCTGATGGGCCGCCGTTTCCTGATCCAGTTGCCGGTGGCGGCCGACGACCTGACCACCGCCGTACGCGTCGCCCGGGTCATCGCCCGTTCGCTGAGCTTCCACAATCTGGTCGCGTGCGACGAGGCCACGGTCGCCACCGTCGACCAGCCGGTCGTACGGCATCCGGCCTTCTGCCCGGGGCAACTGCCCAACGGTCGGCGTTGCCTGCTCCGCCCGGACCATGACGGGGAGTGCACCCGCCGGCTGCCGCGCTGAGGCGACTCGGGTGTGGCGAACGGGGGTATGCGCGACCTGTGAGACACCGACTTGGCCGAAATCGAGTGGATCATCAGGCCTGGGGACGACGAAGGGCCGGTCCCCGTGGGACCGACCCTGTCGTTTGCGCTGCTCAGAGCGGAGGATACGAGATTCGAACTCGTGAGGGTGTGAACCCAACACGCTTTCCAAGCGTGCGCCCTAGGCCTCTAGGCGAATCCTCCGTCGAACAGGATACAGGTCCCGTCCGGCTCGTTCACCCCACCACCCCCTGAAGATCGTCACGGGGTCGGGTAGGCTGGGTGCACCTCCCGTGCGGCGGTACCTCGTGAACCTCCCCAGGGCCGGAAGGCAGCAAGGATAAGCGAGCTCTGCCGGGTGCACGGGAGGCCTTTTCGTCTTCGGTGCCCGATAACGTCTCCCGTCGTCGGCGTCCGGCCGGCGGGGTGGGTGGTCACCCGTGGCAGGCCGGCGCAGAATGGCTCGGTCGAGAGGAGGCGGGACGGGTGGCACTGGCGCTCTACCGCAAGTACCGGCCGCGCACGTTCGCGGAGGTCATCGGGCAGGAGCACGTGACCGAGCCGCTGTCGCAGGCGCTGCGCAGCGGCCGGCTGAACCACGCCTACCTCTTCTCCGGCCCCCGGGGCTGCGGCAAGACCTCCAGCGCCCGGATCCTGGCCCGCTCGCTCAACTGCGAGCAGGGACCCACACCGGAGCCGTGCGGGCAGTGCGCCTCGTGTCGGTCGCTGACCAGCGACGGCGCGGGCTCGATCGACGTCATCGAGATCGACGCGGCCAGCCACGGTGGCGTGGACGACGCCCGCGAACTGCGCGAGAAGGCCTTCTTCGCCCCGGCCAACAGCCGTTTCAAGATCTACGTCATCGACGAGGCGCACATGGTCTCGTCGGCCGGCTTCAACGCCCTGCTCAAGCTGGTGGAGGAGCCCCCGGAGTACGTCAAGTTCATCTTCGCCACCACCGAGCCGGAGAAGGTCCTCGGGACGATCAAGTCCCGGACCCACCACTACCCGTTCCGGCTGATCCCGCCGAAGACGCTCCGGCCGTACCTGGAGCAGTTGTGCGAGTCGGAGGGGGTCACGGTCGACCCGGCGGTCTTCCCGCTGGTGGTCCGGGCCGGTGGTGGCAGCGCCCGGGACAGCCTCTCCGTGCTCGACCAGCTCATCGCCGGGGCGGGGCCCGAGGGCGTCAGCTACGCCCGGGCCGCCGCCCTGCTCGGCGTCACCGACGCCGCGCTGATCGACGAGATGTGCGACGCCCTCGCCGCCGGGGACGGCGCGGCGGCGTACGCCACCGTCGACCGGGTGGCCGAGGCCGGGCACGACCCCCGCCGGTTCGCGTCCGACCTGCTCGAACGTCTCCGCGACCTGATCGTGCTCCAGCAGGTGCCGGACGCCGCCGGCAAGGGCCTGATCGACGGGCCGGCCGACCAGATCGAGCGGATGACGGCACAGGCCCAGCGGCTCGGCCCGGCGACGCTGTCCCGCTGCGCCGACATCGTGCACAACGGCCTGGTCGAGATGCGCGGCGCCACCGCCCCCCGGCTGCTGCTGGAGCTGATCTGCGCCCGGATGCTCCTGCCCGGCGTCGACGACTCCGCCGGTGGCCTGCTGCAACGCCTGGAGCGGATGGAACGTCGGCTCACCCTGGGCATCCCCGCCGCCGCTCCCGCCGCCGACGTCGCGCCGGCCCATCCCGAGCCCGCCGCTCCGGCCCGCCCGGAACCCGCACCCGCCCCGGTGGCTCCGGTGACCGACCGGGGCGCACCTGCGCCGTCGCGGGGCACCGCTGCGGAGCGCGCTCCGGCCGCCGACGCGGAGCGGACGCCGACCGCCGATTCCCCGCCGGCCGCATCACACCGGGCGGTGCCGCCGGAGGCGGTGATGCCGGATCCGGTCACCCCCGCCCCGCCCCGCCCCGACGCCCCGCCCTCCGGGACGGTCGACGCGGTCTCGGTCCGCCGGGTCTGGGGCGACGTCGTCGGCAAGGTCAACCGGAGCCACAAGAAGATCGCCGCGCTGATGCGTGACGCGGTCGTCCGTGACCTGGACGGCGACACCCTGGTGCTGACCGTGAAGTCGGCGGTCCTGGCCAGGATGTTGACCGACCACGCCCAGGTGCTCGCCGACGCGCTCTACGAGGAACTTGGCGGGCGCTGGCAGATCCGGTGCGAGGTGGCCGGTGAGCGGGGCGGCTCCCGGGCATCCGCCGTGTCCCGGCCGGCTGCCGCGGCACCCCCACCCACCCGGCCCACCCCGTCGCCGTCGGCGGCCCGACCGGCTGCTCCGGAGCGGTCCGGCCCGTCCGGCGCGACGCCGTCCGCCCGCCCTGCGGGGACCGGCGGCGGATCGGCCGCAGCCGAGGAGGACTGGCCGGAACCGGCCCGTCCGGGTGGTGGTGCAGCCGTCGGTGGGGCCGAGGACTGGCCGGAACCTGCCCGGCCCGGCGGGACCGCCACCTCGTCGGACACCCCGAACGGGCGATCCGCACCGGCCGCCCCGGGCGGAACCGCGTCGTCCGCACCAGCACCGCCCCGGGCCGCCGACAGCGCCGTACCGGCCTCCCGGCCCGCCGCGTCCACGCCGCCGCCGGCCCCTGCCGGCGGGGGGACCGGTGCCGCCTCGGTGAGCAGTGCGCTCGCCGCCGCGCGGGCCGCCGCAGCCGGTCGGGGTACGCGTACCGAGGCACCAGCACGGAAGACCGCCGACGACGAGTTCGCCGGGGAGCCGCCCTACGACCCGGACTACGACGGCCCGCTGGGCGGCGGCCGGGCGAACGCGCCGGCCGGCCGGGGACCGTCGGGGGCTGCCGCCCCGCAGCCGGCCGCCCCGAGCTACGAGGGCTTCGACCCAGGGGACGAGCCGCTCGACGACGTGATCGACGAGAAGACCGCCCGGCAGTCCAGCGAGGAGCAGGCGGTGCAGCTGCTCCGCGAGGTGTTCGGCGCCGAGAAGATCGACGAGGTCGACGCCCGGTAGGCGCAGCGCCGGTCAGACCGCTAGGGCGCGGTGCCGGTCAGGCCGGTAGCGGCGCGGTGCCGGTCAGGGCAGCCAGGCGGGCAGGCCGTGCGGATGCGCCTCGGCGAGCAGCCGTTCGGGGCGGTCCCCGAGCCGGACCCGCAGCTGGAAGCGGGAGTTTTCCATCGGCTCGAACGACACGTGCGCGACCGGTGCCCCGCTGCCGGCCAGCCGGTCGATCTCGGCGTTGACCCGCCGCCACTCGTCGGCCGGCACGTACTGCCGCATCACCGAGTGCCAGATCACGGTGAGGACGTCCGGGCGGGAGTCGACGCCGGCGAGGAAATCGGCCGCCCCGGCGGCGTGCACCCGCACCGGCAGGCGTCCGGCCAGCTCCAACGCTCCGGCCAGCCGGGCCGCACGGTCGGTGTGCTCCGGCCAGAGGTACGCCCGCAGCGCGAGCGCGTCCGCCGGGTCACCCGGGTCGAGGGGGTCGGGATCGCAGCCGAGCCGCTCCACCACGGTCATCTCGGGGTACGCCCCGGCGGCGTCCCGGAGCCAGCCGGGCACCGCCCCTCGCCAGGCGTCGGGCAGCCGGACCGGGGAGTCGACTGGTCCCCAGCCGAAGTCGTCCGCCTCGACCCGGAACCGGTCGGCGCGCAGGTTAAGCCCGCCGCTGGCCCCCAGCTCGACCAGGCGTACCGGCAGGTCGCCCAGCTCGGCGAGGGCGTACAGCAGACCGGTGAGCAGCAGGTTCGCCCGCCCCACCTCGTTGGTCTGCGGCGGGCGGCGCAGCCACTGCCGCAGGGTGTCCGGTGCACCGGCGACGGTGTCCCGGAACGCCGCCCAGCAGGCGTCCGCGTCCGTCGGCCGGTACGTCCCACCGGCGCTCGGGTAGTAGCGGGCCAGCTCCGGGGCGGCCCCGGTGAGCGTCAGGGCGTGCACTCCGCCGAGCAGGCGCAGCGACAGGGCCGCATCGGCGGGCGTGCCCTCGTACCCCTGGATGACGGTGGCGCACGGCCCGCCGGCCCGGACGTCGGCCGCAGCCCGGACGAGCAGGTCGGCGTAGAGTCCGGCGGCCATCCGCGCGCACGCGCTGGCCTGCTGTTCCATGGCCGTGGCGGCCTGTTCCCGGGTCATCGGCGCTCCCTCCGGTGGGCTCGCCTGATCGTGCGACGGAACGCGACGCGGCGGGAAGCACCGCGCGGGGCGAGGCTGCTCACAGCGGTTAGGCTGGCGGCGGCCGAGTGGGACGAGTGCGAGAAGGAGCCATCCGTGCGCCCAGGTGGACAGCCGAACATGCAGCAGATGCTGAAGCAGGCGCAGAAGATGCAGCAGCAGATCGCCAAGGCACAGGCCGAGCTGGCCGAGGCGGAGCTGACCGGAACCGCCGGTGGTGGCCTGGTCACCGCGACCGTCTCCGGCTCCGGGGACCTCAAGGCGATCCGGATCGACCCGAAGGCGGTCGACCCGGAGGACGTGGAGACCCTGGAGGACCTCGTGGTCGCGGCCGTGCACAACGCCACCGAGGCGGCTCGGGAGCTGACCGAGCAGAAGATGGGCCCGGTGGCCGGCGGCATGGGTGGCCTCGGCCTGCCCGGGTTCTGAGTCGCTGCATGTACGAGGGTGCCATCCAGGACCTGATCGACGAGCTGGGACGGCTGCCGGGCGTCGGCCCGAAGAGCGCCCAGCGGATCGCCTTCCACGTCCTCTCCGCCGATCCGGCCGACGTCAACCGGCTGGCCGGGGCGTTACGCAAGGTCAAGGAGCTGGTGCGGTTCTGCACGAGCTGCTACAACGTCGCCGAGTCCGAGCAGTGCCGGATCTGTCGTGACCCGCGCCGTACCGACGAGGTGCTCTGCGTGGTCGAGGAGCCGAAGGACGTGGTGGCGATCGAGCGGACCGGTGAGTTCCGGGGCCGCTACCACGTGCTCGGCGGGGCGATCAACCCGCTGGAGGGGATCGGCCCGGACAATCTCCGCATCCGGGAGCTGCTGGCCCGGCTCGGCACCGGCACCGTCCGGGAGCTGATCCTGGCGACCGACCCGAACACCGAGGGCGAGGCGACCGCGACGTACCTGGCCCTGATGGTCAAGCCGATGGGTATCGCGGTGACCCGGTTGGCCAGCGGCCTGCCGGTCGGCGGCGACCTGGAGTACGCCGACGAGATCACCCTGGGGCGCGCGTTCGAGGGGCGTCGCGCCGTCTGAGACCGTCCGCCGTGGACCGGCGTCGCCCACTCCGGCGACGTCGGTCCACTGTGGTGGGACCGGTCCGTCCAGGTCTGACATGGCCCGACCGGGCTCGACATTCGATGTAACAAATTCGTATAGGTGAACCGGGGCGAACCAACCCATTCCAGGGCGGAAAACGGGCCCGTCCGGCGCGCGTCGCAGCGGTAAAGACACGATCCGGTACCAACAGCTTCGTCAATAGTTCCGGGGAAGTCCGAACGGGGGCTAAGGTCACCGCCATCGGTGACCCCTGTCACCAGGTTGTCCGTACCCCCTAGGACGAGGTGAAGCACCCATGCGTGCACCCAGGTCGAAGGTCGCGCTGGCGGCCGTCGCGGCCGCGGCCCTCGCGGTAGCAGGCTGCGCCGAGAGTGACCGCGGCGACGATTCCGGCGGTAGCAAGAAGGACACTCTCGTCTTCGGCGTCGCCGGAGACCCGAAGGTGCTCGACCCGAGCTTTGCCAGCGACGGTGAGTCGCTGCGCATGGCGCGTCAGGTCTTCGAGACCCTGGTCCGCCCGGAGGAGGGCGGCACCAAGGTGACTCCCGGCCTGGCCGAGTCCTGGACGCCGGACGCGGCCGGCACGACCTGGACCTTCAAGCTCCGCTCGGGCGTGAAGTTCCACGACGGCACCGACTTCAACGCCGAGGCGGTCTGCGTCAACTTCAACCGCTGGTACAACGCCACCGGCCTGATGCAGAGCCCGGACGTGACCCCGTACTGGCAGGACGTCATGGGCGGCTTCGCCAAGAACGAGGACCCGGAACTGCCGCCGAGCCTCTTCAAGTCCTGCACCGCCAAGGACGCCACCACGGTCGACCTGGCCTTCACCCGGGTCTCCAGCAAGATCCCGGCCGCGCTGATGCTGCCGTCGTTCTCCATGCACAGCCCCAAGGCGCTGGAGCAGTACCAGGCGAGCACCGTCGGGGGCACCGCCGAGGACATCAAGTACCCCCCGTACGCGACGGAGCACCCGACCGGCACCGGTCCGTTCAAGTTCAAGTCCTGGGACATCGCGAACAAGACGCTGACCCTGGAGCGGAACGAGGACTACGCCGGCACCAAGGCCAAGCTGAAGACCCTGATCTTCAAGACCATCTCCGACGAGAACGCGCGCAAGCAGGCGCTGCGCTCCGGTGACATCCAGGGGTACGACCTGGTCGGCCCGGCCGACGTCGAGCCGCTGAAGGGCGAGGGCTTCAACGTCCTCACCCGTCCGGCCTTCAACATCCTCTACCTGGCGATCAACCAGAAGGGGAACCCGAAGCTGGCCGACGTCAAGGTCCGGCAGGCCATCGCGCACGCCCTGAACCGGCAGGCGCTGGTCGACTCGAAGCTGCCCCCGGGCGCGAAGGTCGCGGAGAACTTCTTCCCGGACACCGTCGAGGGCTGGAACGGCAACGTCACCAAGTACGACTACAACCCGGAGAAGGCCAAGGCGCTGCTGGCCGAGGCGGGCGCGTCGAACCTGACCCTGCGGTTCCACTACCCGACCGAGGTCACCCGGCCGTACATGCCGAACCCGAAGGACATCTTCGAGCTGCTCTCGGCGGACCTGAAGGCGGTCGGCATCACCGTCCAGCCGATCCCGCTGAAGTGGAGCCCGGACTACCTCAACGCCACCACCTCGGGCAGCGCGCACGACCTGCACTTCCTCGGGTGGACCGGTGACTACGGCGACGGCTACAACTTCATCGGCACCATGTTCGACCGGCCGAAGGACGAGTGGGGCTTCAACAACAAGCCGCTGTTCGACAAGTTCCAGAAGGCCGACACCACCGCCGACATGGGTGCCCGGGTCGAGCTGTACAAGGAACTGAACGCGGACATCATGACCTTCCTGCCGGGTGTGCCGATCTCGCACTCGCCGCCGGCGATCGTCTTCGGCAAGGACGTGACGGGCGTCAAGGCGAGCCCGCTGACCGACGAGCGGTACTCCACCGCCGAGTTCAAGTCCTGACCTGACGCAAGGAACGCGGGCGGGCGCTGATCACAGCGCCCGCCCGCATCCCTCCGCACCCCTTCGAGGCCGCCGTGTTCCGGTTCATCGTCAGACGCCTGTTGCAGTTGATACCCACCCTGTTCGGGCTCTCCATCCTGCTCTTCATCTGGTTGCGCCGACTGCCCGGCGGTCCGGAGACCGCGATCCTCGGTGAGCGGGGCACGCCCGAGATGCGCGCCGCGATCCGCCGTAACCTCGGCCTCGACGAGCCGATCCTGGTGCAGTACGGCCGGTTCATCCGCCGGATGGTCCGGCTCGACCTGGGCACCTCGACCTCCACCAAGCGGGAGGTCACCACGGAGTTCCTCCAGCGCTTCCCCGGCACCGTCGAGCTGACCGTGATGGCCATGATCATCGCGATCGGCGTCGGCATCCCGCTGGGCTACCTGGCCGCCCGCCGTCGCGGCCAACTCCTCGACCACCTGTCGGTCGGCGGCTCGCTGATCGGCATCTGCATCCCGGTCTTCTTCCTGGCCTACGTGCTCAAGGCGATCTTCGCGGAGAACCTGGGCTGGTTCCCGTCCAGCGGCCGGCAGGACCCGACCATCGAGGCGACCCGCATCACCAATTTCTTCGTCCTCGACGGACTGATGACCCGCGAGTGGGACGCCGCCGCCGACGCCATCTGGCACCTGGTGCTCCCCGGCATCGCGCTGGCGAGCATCCCGTTGGCCATCATCGTCCGGATCACCCGGGCCAGCGTCCTGGAGGTGCTCGGCGAGGACTTCGTCCGGACCGCCGAGGCCAAGGGCCTGACCGAGAACGTGGTCCGGCGACGCCACGTGCTGCGCAACGCCATGCTGCCGGTGGCCACCTCGATCGGCCTGCTCGCCGGCGGTCTGCTCTCCGGCGCGGTGCTCACCGAGACCGTCTTCGCCTTCAGCGGCATCGGGGCGTTCGTCGCCGAGTCGATCAGCCAGCGCGACTACCCCGTACTCATGGGCTTCATCCTGATCATCGCGGTGGTGTACGTGCTGGTGAACCTGATAGTCGACCTCTCCTACAGCCTGATCGACCCGAGGGTGAGGGTGCGATGACCATCACCCCCGGCAAGAAGCGCGAGAAGATCGACCGGCTCGCCGAACTCGCCGCCGTCCGCGACGACGAACGCGGCGTGAGCCTCTGGCAGGAGGCGTTCCGGCGGCTCCGCCGCAACCCGGCCGCCATCGTCGGCGCGGTGATCCTGGCTCTCTTCGTCCTGGTGGCGGTCGTCGGCCCGTTCCTCGTGCCGTACGGGGCGACCGACTCGATCGGCATCCGCGAGGGCGTGGTCAAGTCCGGGCAGGGCATCATCCCCGGCCCCTCCGGCGACCACTGGCTCGGCTACGACCACCAGGGTCGAGACGTGTTCAGCCGGATGATCGTCGGAGCCCGGCAGACGTTGCTGGTCGGCGTCGTCTCCACCCTGATCGGGCTCGCCGTCGGCGCGCTGATCGGTGGCGTCGCCGGTGCCGCCGCCGGCCTCGGCGGGCGTTGGGGCCGCTGGGTGGACAGCACCCTGATGCGCTTCGTCGACATGCTGCTGGCCCTGCCCAGCCTGCTGCTCGCGGTGAGCGTCGCCGCGCTGCTCGGGGCGAGCCTCACCACCGTGATGATCGCGGTCGGCGTGGTCTCCGTGCCGGTCTTCGCCCGGCTGCTGCGCGGATCGATGATCTCCCAGTCCAACAGCGACTACGTGCTGGCGGCGACCTCCCTCGGGGTGAAGCGGTCGCGGATCGCGCTGACCCACGTGGTGCCGAACTCGCTCGCCCCGGTGATCGTCCAGGCCACGCTGACCCTGGCCACCGCGATCATCGAGGCCGCCGCGCTCTCCTTCCTCGGTCTGGGCAACCCGGACTCGACGATCCCCGAGTGGGGGGTGATGCTCGCCGACGCGCAGCCGTACCTGGGAATTCGGCCGGCGCTGGCGATCTACCCGGCGGTCGCCATCATCATCACCGCGCTCGGCTTCACCCTGCTCGGTGAGGCGATGCGCGAGGCTCTCGACCCGAAGCTCCGGAAGTAGCGGGAGGTCGACATGTGTGAAGCGCGAGGAGTGAGCTTGCGAGCCCCGCAGTCGCGAACGGAAGGTCGATGATGGCACTGCTCGACGTGGACGACCTCACCGTCACGTTCTCCCGGCGCGGCCAGCGCACCGCGCACGCCGTCGACGGGGTCAGCTTCTCGGTCGACGCCGGCGAGGTGGTCGGCCTGGTCGGCGAGTCCGGCTGCGGCAAGAGCGTCACCTCGCTGGCGATCATGGGCCTGCTGCCGAAGCACCGGGGCACCCGGATCGGTGGCAAGGCCGTCTTCGACGGCACCGACCTGCTCCAGCTCGACGACCGCTCCCGGCGCGACATCCGGGGCCGGGACGTGGCGATGATCTTCCAGGACCCGCTCTCCTCGCTGAATCCGGTCATCCCGATCGGGCTCCAGGTGACCGAGGTGCTCGTCCGGCACCGGGGCATGAAGGGCGACGCCGCGACGAAGGAGGCCGCCGACCTGCTCGACCGGGTCGGCATCCCCGACCCGCGACGGCGGCTGAAGGAATACCCCCACCAGCTCTCCGGCGGCATGCGCCAGCGTGCCCTGATCGCCATGGCGGTGGCCTGCAAGCCCCGGCTGCTGATCGCCGACGAGCCCACCACCGCCCTCGACGTGACCATCCAGGCGCAGATCCTGGAACTGCTCAAGGAGCTGGTCCGCGAGTCCGGCACCGCGCTGGTGATGATCACCCACGACCTCGGGGTGGTCGCCGGCATGTGCGACACGATCAACGTGCTCTACGGCGGTCGGGTGGTGGAGACCGCCCGCCGCCGGCCGCTGTTCGCCCAGCCCCGGCACCCGTACACGGTGGGTCTGCTCGGTTCGGTGCCGCGCCTGGACGCCGGGCGCGGCGAGCGCCTGACCCCCATCCCCGGCTCGGTACGCGATTTGCTTCCCTGGCCGGAGGGGTGCGCCTTCGCCCCACGCTGCGCCCGCCGGGTCGACGCCTGCGTGGGGGAACCGCCCGAGCTGGTGCTGACCCACGACGGCCGCAGCTACCGCTGCGTCAACCCGGCCCCGGTCCCGGGCAGCGAACCGCCCGCCGGCACCCGCCGTGAGGAGGACAAGGCGTGACCGACAACGAGATCCTCGTCGAGGTACGCGACCTGAAGGTGCACTTCCCGATCACCCGGGGTGTGCTCTTCGACCGGGTGGTCGGCCACGTCAAGGCGGTCGACGGGGTCGACCTGGACATCCCCCGGGGCCGGACGTACGGGCTGGTCGGCGAGTCCGGCTGCGGCAAGTCCACGCTCGGCCGGGCGCTGCTCCAGCTCACCCCGCCCACCGGCGGCAAGGTGACCTTCGACGGCATCGACCTGACCCGGATGCCGCCGAACAAGCTGCGCGGCATGCGCCGCCGGATGCAGATGATCTTCCAGGACCCGATGTCGAGCCTGGACCCCCGGCAGAACGTCGAGTCGATCCTCACCGAGGGCCTCCAGGCGCACGGCATCGGCGACAGCCGGGACGAGCGCCGCCGGATCATCAGCGAGACGCTGGACGCGGTGGGGCTGCCCCGCTGGGCGCTCTCCCGCTACCCGCACGAGTTCTCCGGCGGCCAGCGGCAGCGCATCGGCATCGCGCGGGCGCTGGTGCTCGGCCCCGAGCTGATCGTCGCCGACGAGCCGGTCTCCGCCCTGGACGTCTCGATCCAGGCCCAGGTGGTGAACCTCCTCGACGAACTCCAGGAGAACCTCGGTCTCACCTACCTGGTGATCGCGCACGACCTCGCGGTGGTGCGGCACATCTCCGACGTGGTGGGCGTGATGTACCTGGGCGCGCTGGTCGAGGAGGCGCCGAGCGACCGGCTCTACACCGAGCCGCTGCACCCGTACACCCGGGCGCTGATGTCGGCGGTGCCGGTGCCCGACCCGGACGTGGAGGACCGGCGGGAGCGGATCCTGCTCGCCGGTGACCTGCCCTCACCGGCCAACCCGCCGTCCGGCTGCCGGTTCCACACCCGGTGCCCGTGGGCCCAGCCGACCCGCTGCGCGGACGAGCGGCCGGCGCTGCGGCAGATCGGCCGCAGCCGGGTGGCCTGCCACTGGGCGGAGCAGATCTCCACCGGCGAGCTGCGCCCGCACCGGGTGGACGCCGAACTCGTCCGCCCGGCCGACGAGGGCGAGGCACCCGGAGTGGTCTCCGCCCCGACCGAGCCGGGCTCGTACGTGTGAGGTGACAGGCGTACGTGTGAGGTGGTAGCAGGGGACCCTTGTTACCGCATTTTGCGGAGCAGGGGACCCCTGCAACCACCTCAGCGGGCGAGCAGCCCCTGGACGTGGGAGAGAAGCAGGTGCGCGGGGCCGGTCAGCCTTCGGGGCGGTGGAGCAGCGCGACGGCGACGCCGTGTACGGCGTCCAGGCCGGAGACGTCCGGCAGGGCCACCCGGCCGCCGGTGACCGTGTACCACTCGTCGGCCTCCCGGTACTGCACCCGGAGGACTACCTGACCGGCGGCGAACTCGGTTCGCAGGGTCAACTCGCCGGTCACCACGCCCACCTCGTCGGTCATCACCCCGCCGGGACCGGGCACGATGTCGGCGGTCCGGGTCTCCGGCCCGTCGGCCGGATCCGCCGTGGCGGTGTCCCCGGCCGGGGCTGACGGCGTTCCGTCCGCCGCCGGGACCGGTTCCGTTCCGTCCTCCGAGGTGGCCGCCGTGCGTCCGGCCTCGGTACCGACCCGCTCGCTCACGCGCACTCCTCCAACATCTCCGCCAGCGCGGCCTTCTCGGCACTGGTCACCGAGAGCTGCCAGTGGTGTTTGACCGTCACCCAGCTCTCGGCATACTGGCACCAGTACGAACGGTTCGCCGGCTTCCACTGCGACGGGTCCTGGTCACCCTTTGCCCGGTTGGAGGAGGCCGAAACGGCGATGAGCTGCGGTCGGGTCAGGTCGTTGGCGAACTCGCCCCGCTGCGTGTCGTCCCACTCGTTCGCACCCGAGCGCCACGCGTTCGCCAACGGCACCATGTGGTCGACGTCCACGTCGGACGGGTCGGTGAAGGCGCGGTTGTCGTACACGCTCTCCCAGCGGCCGGCGACCACGTTGCAGCCGGAGCGTTTGATGTCGCTGCCGTCCCGCTCCAGGACGCTGTCCCGGACGTCGCAGTTCTTGCCGGTGTCCCGCCAGTGCGGGAACCGTTCCCGACTGTAGCCCCGCATCGAACCGGCCTTCGCCACGGTCAGGGTCTCCAGCTTGTCGCTGGCGTTGCCGCCGCTGCCCGGGGGCGGGGCGTCCGGTTCCGTAACGGTGACGCAACCGGTGGCCCCGAGGGCGACTGCCGCGACGATCGCGGTCACCGCGAGGGCGCGAGGTCCTGTTCTGGTATGTGGAGACGACACCCTTCCAGCTTGCGGGGTTCCGGGGGATCCGCACGGCAACGGCAGTGCGGTTTCGGCGTTTCGTGGCAACTCTCATATCCGAGAAGGCAGATTGGAGCCTATGACCGCCGCCTCGGCCACCCTGCGCACCGGTACCGCTGCCGGACGGGGGACGTTGCTCGCCGCGATCCTCGCCTCCGGCATGGTCTTCCTGGACTCGACCGTCGTGAACGTGGCACTGCCCCGGCTCGGTGCCGACCTCGGGGCGACCGTCGCCGATCTTCAATGGACGATCAACGGCTACGCGCTGATGCTGGCCGCCTTCGTCCTGCTCGGCGGCGCTCTCGGTGACCGCTTCGGTCGACGCCGGGTCTTCCTGTACGGCGTGCTCTGGTTCGCCCTCGCCTCGGTGCTCTGCGGCCTGGCCCAGGGCACCGGCTGGCTGATCGTGGCCCGCATCCTCCAGGGCGCAGGCGGCGCGTTGCTCACCCCCGGGTCGCTGTCGGTGCTCCAGGCGAGTTTCCACCCCGACGACCGGGGGCGGGCGATCGGCACCTGGGCCGGGCTCTCCGGCGTCTCCACCGCGATCGGCCCGTTCGTCGGTGGCTGGCTGATCGACACTCTCTCCTGGCGGTGGATCTTCTTCGTCAACGTGGTTCTCGCCGTGCCGCTGGTGCTGATCGCGCTGCGGTGGATGCCGGAGAGCCGGGACGAGGACGTCGGGCGGCGCGGCGCACCCGGGCACCGCCGTCGGTTCGACGTGCTCGGGGCGCTGCTCGGCGCGCTCGGCCTGGCCGGGATCACGTACGCCCTGATCGACGCCCCCGGGCGCGGCGCGACCGCCCCGCCCGTCCTGGGCGCGGTGCTGGTCGGGGTGGTCGCGGCGGCGGCCTTCGTGCTGGTCGAGCGGCGACGCGGGGAGGGGGCGATGCTGCCGCCCACCCTGTTCCGCAGCCGGCGCTTCACGGTGCTGAACGCGTTCACCGTGGCGGTGTACGCGGCGCTCGGCGGCTTCACCTTCTTCCTCGCCGTCTACTTGCAGAACGTGGTCGGCTGGTCGGCGCTGCGGACCGGACTGGCCACCCTGCCGATGACCCTGCTGCTCCTGGTCGGCTCGGCCCGAGCCGGAGCGCTCGCCGGGCGGATCGGTCCCCGGCTGCCGTTGGCCGTCGGGCCGGTGGTCGCCGCCGCCGGCCTGTTGCTGCTGCGCGGGGTCGGGCCGGGTGCCTCGTACTGGACGGACGTGCTGCCCGGGGTGGCCCTGTTCGGCCTCGGTCTCACCCTGGTGGTGGCGCCGTTGACCGCCTCGGTGCTGGCCGCGGTCGCCGACCGGTTCGCCGGGGTGGCCAGCGGTTTCAACAACGCCGCCTCCCGGGCCGGCGGGCTGCTGGCGGTGGCCGCGCTGCCGTTGCTGGTCGGGCTCTCCGGCACCGGCTACGAGCAGGCCGCCGAGCTGACCCACGCGTACCGGGGCGCGCTGTTCTGGTGCGCCGGGCTCCTGGTGGCCGCCGCCCTGCTGGCCGGGCTCCTGCTGACCGGTGCCCCGGCCGCCGACCCGAACGCCGCCCCGGGAAACCGGGACGAGAGGCAGGGCTAACCGCTGGCGGGCGTGACGAAAGGCGGGGGCTGGCTGACGGCGGGCGTGACGAAAGGCGGGGGCTGGCTGACGGCGGGCGTGACAAATGGCGGGGCTAGCTGACGGCGGGCGGGACGGGAGGCGGGGCTGGCCGACGGACAGGCGGACCGCGCCGTCCGCCCTGGCGCAGATCGGGCCCGGACGCGCGAAAGGGCCCCCGCGCGACTGCGGGGACCCTTCCGACTGCTCAGCGACGGGCGCGGTTGACCGCGCTGGTCACCGCCTTCACCGAGGCGGTGACGATGTTCGCGTCCATGCCGACGCCCCAGACGGTCCGGCCGTCGACCTCGCACTCCACGTACGCGGCGGCCTGCGCGTCACCGCCGGAGGAGAGGGCGTGCTCGTGGTAGTCGAGCACCCGGACCGCCACGCCCAGCGACTGCAACGCGTTGACGTACGCGTCGATCGGGCCGTTGCCGACCGCGGCCAGGCCCCGGCGTTCCCCGCCGAAGTCGACCTGGGCGGAGATCTCGACCTTGCCCTCGGTGGTGCCGATCGTGTAGTCGGCCAGCGCCACCACCGGCGCGGTCTGGTGGTCGACCAGGTACTGGTTGGCGAAGATCGTCCACATCGTGGCCGGGTCGACCTCGCCACCGCCGTGGTCGGTGACCTGCTGGACCACCCCGGAGAACTCGATCTGGAGCCGGCGGGGCAGGTCGAGCTGATGCTCGGTCTTCATCACGTAGGCCACCCCGCCCTTGCCGGACTGCGAGTTGACCCGGATGACCGCCTCGTAGGTGCGGCCCAGGTCCTTCGGGTCGATCGGCAGGTAGGGTACGGCCCAGGCGAACTCGTCGACCGGCACCCCGGCCGCCGCCGCGTCGGCGTGCAGCGCGTCGAAGCCCTTCTTGATCGCGTCCTGGTGGGAACCGGAGAACGCGGTGTAGACCAGGTCACCGGCGTACGGGTGGCGCTCGTGCACCGGCAGTTGGTTGCAGTACTCGACGGCCCGCTTGATCTCGTCGATCCGGGAGAAGTCGATCTGCGGGTCGACGCCCTGCGAGAAGAGGTTCAGCCCCAGCGTCACCAGGTCGACGTTGCCGGTGCGCTCGCCGTTGCCGAAGAGGCAGCCCTCGACCCGGTCCGCCCCGGCCAGCAGGCCCAGCTCGGCGGCGGCCACGCCGGTGCCCCGGTCGTTGTGCGGGTGCAGGCTCAGCACCAGGCTGTCCCGGCGGGGCAGCCGCCGGTGCATCCACTCGATCGAGTCGGCGTACAGGTTCGGGGTGGCCATCTCGACGGTGGCCGGCAGGTTGATGATCAGCGGCCGGGCCGGCGTCGGGTCGATCACCTCGATCACCGCCGCGCAGACCTCCAGCGCGTAGTCCAGCTCCGTGCCGGTGTACGACTCGGGGGAGTACTCGTAGAAGACGTCGGTGTCCGGGGTGTGGATCTCGGCGTACTTCCGGCACAGCCGGGCGCCCTGGGTGGCGATGTCGGTGATGCCCGCCCGGTCCAGCCCGAAGACCACCCGACGCTGGAGCGTCGAGGTGGAGTTGTAGAAGTGCACGATGGCCCGCTTCGCGCCGCGCAGCGACTCGAAGGTCCGGTCGATCAGGTGCTCCCGGCACTGGGTGAGCACCTGGATGGTGACGTCGTCCGGGATCAGGTCCTGCTCGATGAGCTGTCGGACGAAGTCGTAGTCGGTCTGGCTGGCCGACGGGAAGCCGACCTCGATCTCCTTGTAGCCCATCTGCACCAGGAGCTGGAACATCCGGCGCTTGCGCTCCGGGGACATCGGGTCGATCAGCGCCTGGTTGCCGTCGCGCAGGTCGACCGCGCACCAGCGGGGGGCGGCCTCGATGTGCCGGCTCGGCCACTGCCGGTCCGGCAGGTCGATCCGGAACTGCTGCTGGTACGGCTGGTACCGGTGGTACGGCATGCGGCTGGGCTGCTGCCGGGCGATCGGGTCGGCAGGGGCCGAACGGGTCGTGTCGTGGGTGGCGGGGTCGACCGTTACCCGGGAATCGGGTTGGACATCGTTGGTGCCGGCGGACTGGGCCATGGCGGAATGCTCCCGTTGATCATGTGGCGTCAGCGTCGAAAGGTCGGCGTCGGTGCCGACGAGTGGAGTCGGACCCGGATCGGTCCGGACGAATTCGGTGTGCTGGACGGCGCGCGTCAGACCCGCGACGAGGTGCCGGCCGGATGGGCCTCGTCGCGGCAAGGAAGGAGGAGGCTCGCCTGCCACATGATATTGGTGACCCTACGTGATCAGGATGGCTCACGGAAATGACCTTCCGGACTATGAGACGAAGCCGACAACCTCCAGCTCAGCCCGGCGACAGTCCGAGCAGCAGATCGGTGACGGGGTGTCGGTGGCGCAGCTCGGTCTCCCGTCGACGCAGGTCCCCGGGGAGGGAGAGCGGATCACCGAGTCGCCCGATCGCCACCACGACGTGCGGGCGGACGTCGTCGGGCAGCGCCAGGTCGACGGCGAGCCCGGCCCGGTCGAAGCCGGTCATCTGGTGCACGTGCAGGCCGATCGCGCCGGCCTGCACGGTCAGGTGCGCCACCGCCTGCCCCAGGTCGTAAACCGCCTGGGCCTGGTCGTACGTGGCCCGCGCCCGGTCGTACCCCGGCTGTTCCAGGTCGTGTGCGGCCTGCCCGGAACCGTGGGCGGCCGGCGCGGGGGAGGCCGGGGTGCGGGCGGCCACGGTCGGTGTCGCTGGCAGCAGGTACGCGCCGAGGAGCAGGGCCGAGGCCTGTCCCGCCCAGCGCTGGTTCTCGGCGGCCAGGTGCACGAAGAGCCGCTTGTACGCCTCGTCGGCGCGGCGCCCCAGCAGGAACCGCCACGGCTGGCGGTTCCCCGCCGAGGGTGCCCAGCGGGCCGCCTCCAGCAGGGAGGCGGCCTCACCGTCGGTGAGCCCCACCGACGGGTCGAATGCGTGCGGGCTCCAGCGTGCGGCGAGCAGCGGGGAGAGTTCGGCCATGGATCCGAGCTTTCCCTACCGCGTCACCCACCGGAACGGAAGTGTGACCTGTTGTGATCAACCGCACCCGTGTCGTGTCGCGTTCAGGGTGTCGGGCTGGGATCGGTGCTCGACTCTCCCGGGGTGGGGGCGGCGACGTCGACCGGTTCACCTTCCGTCACCGGCCCGGCCAGCTGCACTGTCGCCGGGGCGGCGGCGGGCGGGCCAGCGAGCCGGAGCGTGCCGAGGGCCGTCCGCACGGCCGTCGGCGTGCCGTCCGCCTCGTAGCAGTAGATCCCGACGTCGAGCGGGGGATTGAGCGACGCCGAGGTGGACTCCACCGAGTAGCAGGTCCCGGTGGCGCCGGGCAACGGCCGGCTGACCGACACCGCGAGCGGGGCCTGGCGGTCGGTGAGGACGTCCAGCCAGTCGGTGAACGGGTGCTGCACCCGGGGGTCCAGCCGGCGGGGGATCGTGTCGTCCGGGTCGCCGAGGCGTACGCAGCCGGCCGGCTCGGGGCGGGTCGCCGAGGGCAGCGCGCACTGGAAGAGCCCCTCGGCGGTGCTGACCAGCGACACGTCCACGGTGCCGCCGAGGGCCCAGCCCGGGACGTCGACCCGCCAACTGCCGTCGTTGGCGTTGGTCACGGTGATCGTCCGGGTGGACCCGTCCTCGGTGGTCAGGGTGTACTGGGCGGTCAGGTGGCGGTCCTGCGCGGCTGCCGCGAGGGCGGCCAGGTCGTCGCGCGCGCCATCCGCGCGGGCAGGTGTCGGGCTGCCCCCGGCGGGCTCGGGCGGTTCGGTCGGGGGCTCCTCGGAGGTGCAGCCGGCCAGGGAGGCGCCGACGAGCAGGAAGGGGACGGTGAGCGCGAGCAGGACGGTCGGTCGACGGCGCGCGGCGCGGAGGTGGACACCGGTAGGCACCCGCCCATTCTCCGCCTCCGGCACCGTCAGGTGGGAGTCCGGAAGGTCATGGCCCGCACGGCGTGTCGCACCGGCGGCCGATGTGGCGTCGACCGCTCCCGGGCCGGATCGTGGGATCACCTGACCTGCCGGACAGAGCCGCCCGATACCCTGGGGAAGTCTGACCCGCGCCGCCGGCCACTCATCCGGCGGCGTCGGCACGCTCAGGGCTGCTGGGAGGGAGTGCGCCGTCGTGGCACTCGTGGTGCAGAAGTACGGCGGGTCCTCCGTCGCCAACGCGGAGCGGATCAAGCGGGTGGCCGAACGGATCGTCGCCGCCCGCAAGGCCGGTGACGACGTGGTCGTCGTGGTCTCCGCGATGGGGGACACCACCGACGAACTTCTCGACCTGGCCAACCAGGTCAGCCCGCTGCCGCCGGGGCGGGAACTGGACATGCTGCTCACCGCCGGGGAGCGGATCTCCATGGCGCTGCTCGCCATGGCCATCCACAACCTCGGGTACGAAGCCCGCTCGTTCACCGGCTCGCAGGCCGGGGTGATCACCACCTCGGTGCACGGCAAGGCGCGGATCATCGACGTCACCCCGGGCCGGCTCAAGGGCGCGCTCGACGAGGGCGCGGTGGTGATCGTCGCCGGTTTCCAGGGCGTGTCCCAGGACACCAAGGACGTCACCACGCTGGGCCGGGGCGGTTCCGACACCACCGCCGTGGCGCTCGCCGCAGCGCTCGACGCGGACGTCTGCGAGATCTACACCGACGTCGACGGGATCTTCACCGCTGACCCGCGGATCGTGCCCAACGCCCGGCACATCAAGCAGATCACCTACGAGGAGATGCTGGAACTGGCCGCCTGTGGGGCGAAGGTGCTCCACCTGCGCAGCGTCGAGTACGCCCGTCGCGCGGGGTTGCCGATCCACGTCCGTTCGTCATACTCGACCAACACCGGCACCATGGTCACCGGATCGATGGAGGACCTTCCTGTGGAGCAAGCACTGATCACCGGGGTCGCCCACGACCGTAGCGAGGCGAAGATCACCATCGTCGGGGTGCCGGACGAGCCGGGAGCGGCCGGCCGGATCTTCGACACCGTGGCCGGTGCCGAGATCAACATCGACATGATCGTGCAGAACGTCTCCACCGAGGGCACCGGTCGGACCGACATCTCGTTCACCCTGCCCAAGACGGACGGCCCGACCGCGATGGCCGCGCTCAACAAGATCCAGGAGTCGGTCAAGTTCAAGGGCCTGCTCTACGACGACCACGTGGGCAAGGTGTCGCTGATCGGCGCGGGCATGCGCTCCCACCCCGGCGTGGCCGCCGGCTTCTTCGCCGCGCTCGGCGCGGCCGGGGTCAACATCGAGATGATCTCCACCTCGGAGATCCGGGTCTCCGTGGTCTGCCGGGACACCGACCTCGACGTGGCCGTGCGGGCCATCCACGACACGTTCGAACTCGGTGGTGACGAGGAAGCCGTGGTCTACGCGGGAACCGGGCGGTAACGCCGATGGCGCCGCTGCCCACCCTCGCCGTGGTCGGGGCGACCGGTGCGGTCGGCACCGTGATGTGCGAGCTGCTCTCGTCCCGCAAGAACGTCTGGGGCGAGATCCGCCTGATCGCCTCCCCGCGCTCGGCCGGGCGGCAGGTGCGTTGCCGGGGCGAGGAACTGGTCGTCCAGGCGCTGACGCCCGAGGCGTTCGACGGCGTGGACGTGGCCATGTTCGACGTGCCCGACGAGGTCTCCGCCGAGTGGGCGCCGGTCGCGGTCAGCCGGGGCGCGGTCGCGGTGGACAACTCCGGGGCGTTCCGGATGGACCGCGACGTCCCGCTGGTGGTGCCCGAGATCAACCCGGACCAGGTGCGCAACCGGCCCAAGGGGATCATCGCCAACGCGAACTGCACCACCCTCGCGATGATCGTCGCCGTCGCGCCGCTGCACCGCGAGTACGGCCTGCGCGAACTGGTTCTCTCCTCGTACCAGGCGGTGTCCGGAGCGGGGCAGGCCGGAGTCGACATTCTGCACACCCAGCTCGGCAAGATCGCTGGGGACCGCGCGCTCGGCTCCCGCCCCGGCAACGTCCGCCAGGCGGTGGGGGACGACTTGGGCCCGTTCCCCGCGCCGCTGGCGCTGAACGTGGTCCCCTGGGCCGGCTCGCTCGCCGACGGCGGCTGGTCCTCCGAGGAGATGAAGATGCGCAACGAGTCGCGCAAGATCCTCGGGCTGCCCGACCTCAAGGTCTCCGCCACCTGCGTACGGGTGCCGGTGGTGACCGGGCACTCGGTGGCCGTGCACGCCGTCTTCGCCGCCGAGGTGGACGCCGAGGGCGCCCGCGAGGCGCTGCGCAACGCGCCCGGGGTGATCCTGGTCGACGATCCGGCCTCGGGCGAGTTCCCGATGCCGATCGACGCGGTCGGCACCGACCCCTCCTGGGTCGGCCGGATCCGTCGCGCTCTCGACGACCCCCGCGCCCTGGACCTCTTCGTCACCGGCGACAACCTCCGCAAGGGGGCCGCCCTGAACACCGCGCAGATCGCCGAGCTGCTCGCCGCCGAGTTCCGCGCCCGCTGAGTTCCGCAGCGCCGAGTGCGCCCGCTGAATGCCGCACCCGCCGGGCCCTGCACCGCTGGGCAGTGGACACCGCCCGCCGGGGCTCCGCCAGGTGGTAGCAGGGGACCCCTGTTACCGCTTTTTGATGAGCAGGGGTCCCCTGCTACCACCTCAGCTACCACCCTGCCACCACCTCAGGGCGGCGAGCCGTCGCTAGGCGGCGGCGAGCTGTACGCCGTCGCGCCCCCGGCGCTTGACCGCGTAGAGGGCCTGGTCGGCGCGGCGCAGCGTCGACTCGGGGGACTCGCCGGGCCGGGGGAGGGCCACTCCGACGCTGATCGTCTGGCCGGTGCCCCGGGCCGCCTGGGTGAGCCGCTCGGCGATCCGGACCGCCTCGTCCGGGCGGCTCACCTCGAGCACCGCCACGAACTCGTCCCCGCCGATCCGGTACAGCTCGTCTCCCTGGCGGAGCGCCGCCTCCAGGGCCCGGGCCAGCCCGACCAGCAACTGGTCGCCCGCCTGGTGGCCGTACGTGTCGTTGACGCTCTTGAAGCCGTCCACGTCGATCGCCAGCAGGGCGGTACGCCCCGGCGTGGCCGTGGCGATCCGCTCGCCGAACGGCCCGGTGTGCCGCAGCCCGGTGAGCGGGTCGGAGCTGGCCCGCTCGCGTAACCGGGCCACGGTGCGCAGCCGGTCCAGGGAGGTCCACGCCTGCCCGGCCAGCAACTCGATCAGGTTGACCGTGGTCGGGTCCGGTTGGAGCAGCCGCTCGTCGGCCACCAGCAGGACGCCACCGGCGTCGGGCGGTCCGAACGGCACGGTGATCAACGTGCGGACGCCGGCCCGGGCCAGCGGCTGGTGCTCCTCGGTCGGCGGGTGTCCCGCCTCGCCCAGGGTGTAGCCGGCACCGTACCGGTGTGCCCGGCTCATCATCCGGCCCAGCGGTTCCGGGCCCGCCTCGACCAGTTCGGCCCGCACCCGGCCCTCCAGTTCGCCGGGCGCGCGGGGCGGGGCTCCGAGCCGGGGGCCGTCCGGGCCGGGCAGGACCAGCACGGCCGCGGAGAGCGTGGAGACGTCCCGGGCCGCGCGGATAGCCGTGGTCAACAGGTCCCACTCGGTCGGTGCGGCGGTCAGCGCGGCAGCGTGCCGGAGCATCTTCTCGCCGCGTGTCTCGGCCGGCGGGCCGCCCAACGCCACGATCCGCGCGCCGAGTCGGGTGGCGATCCGTTCGGCGGTCTCCCGCCACGGCCCCAGCTCCACCGGCTCGCACCACTGGAGGTCCAGCACACCCAGTGGCCGTCCCGCCGGGTCGACCACCGGTACGCAGATCTCGGCGGTCACGTCCGGTCGGACGGGCAGGTAGTCCGGGTCGTCGGCGACCCGGGCCACGGTGACCCCGGTGCCCGAGGCGTAGACCCGGCCGACGATGCCCGCCTTCGGTGGCACGGTGGCGTAGACCTGCCAGGATCCGGTCGCCGCGACGCAGCGCAGCCGGTCGTGGACCTGGAGCAGGACGGAGATGGTCGCCGGGGCGTACCGGGAGAGGGTGCTGACGACCCACTGGCACGCCTCGACCGCGGTGGACGCCATCGGCAGGCGCACCGTGACGTCACGGATGACTCGGTCCAGGTCCACGTGGGCGTCGTTCCAGGTCGGGGGCGGGTGAGCGGCCATCAGCCGCACGACCAAGGTTACCCAGGCCCAGCCGGGGGTCCCGGTGCTCGTACACACGTTCTATCCACAGGCTGTGGACGTGGGCTGTGGATACCCTGGGCCGACCGGGAGGTGTCGGTGTCGTCGGACCTGGTGTGGTATGTCGCCTACGGCTCGAACCTGCACGCCGCCCGGCTCGGCTGCTACCTCGGTGGTGGTCGGCCACCCGGTGGGCTGCGGACGTACCCGGGTTGCCGGGACCGCCGGCCGCCCCGCCGCGACGTCCCGGTGTTTCTGCCCGGCGGGGTCTACTTCACCGGCGAGTCGCGGGCCTGGACCGGCGGGATGGCCTTCTACGACCCGGCGCTGCCGGGCATGGTCGCGGCCCGGGCCTACCTGCTCACCTCCGGGCAGTTCGCCGACGTCGCCGCGCAGGAGATGTACCGCCCGCCGGGCGCGGACCTGGCGGCGTTGGCCGTCGCCGTCGAGCGGGGTTCGGTGGTGGTCGGGCCGGGTCGGTACGAGACGCTGGTCTGCGCCGGCCACCGGGAGGGGTACCCGCTGCTGACGTTCACCGCGCCCTGGCGGGCCGGCGACGTCCCGTGGAATCCGCCCGCTGCGGCCTACCTCGGCCTGCTCGCCGCCGGGCTCGCCGAGTCACACGGCTGGGCCGTCGGCCGGATCGTCGACTACCTCGCGGCACGCCCCGGGGTGGCCGGACGGTGGGATCCGGCCGACCTGACGGCGACGGTCCGACACGCGACGGCGGGAACGTGGACCGGGTCGGGTGGCGCGGTGTAGCGTCGTACCGCCGGGTGTCCACAGTCGACACCCGTGGTCGCGGTGGACGGTCGCCGCGTACTCGGCGGGCGGGAACGGCGCGACGCATCGGCGCCGGTGGTGGGCGTGTCCCGGACGCAACAACGACGAGGCTGTGCCCGCCTGTGCATTTTCCCGGAATCGCACACCGAATCCCGCTGCCGGGGATGTCGGCGTGGTCACATCTCCCGCCGATCGGCCCTTTCTCGCTGGCCGGTGGGCGGAATCGCTGATGTTCACCGGTGCCGACCTGTGCGATCACCCTCAGTGCATAGGCATGCGCCGATCGTTTGAGTTGTGTGGTCCGTTCGGTTGTGGTTGATCAACCGGCCAGTTGTTACTTGCCCTTGCAGCTTTCTCGATGTCCACGACTGGTATCACCATCGATAGCCTCAGGCATTCTCACGGAAACGTGGGATCCCGTGCCGGCAGGACCGTCGCTGGCTCTCGGAATGTGGGGGAATCGTGAACAGCAGCCTGAACGACGAGAACCTTCCCATCAACAGGCGCATGCCTTCCGCAGGGCGTTGGGCGCTGCGCGACCTGGCAGCCCGCGACCAGCGGGACGCCGGCCGCTTCGGCTCGTTCGACGATGGCGGCGATCCCGTCATCGAGAACCCGGCCCGGCCGTACCACGGCCTGGGCGGCAGCTACGCCTGCCGCTGACCGACCGAAAGCCACCGCCGCGCCGGCTCTGACGGGAGGCCGGCGCGGCGGCCCTCACCCGGACCGCGTCGATCGTGCGTCCGGACCGCCGGCTGTGCGCCGGACCGTCGGGCCGCCTCCGCTCGCGTCGATCAGCCGAGAAAGAACCGGCGTAGTTCGACGGCGAGGTCGGCCGGGGGCACCTCGTGATACCCGCCCGCCATGCTGAGCCGCCGGGCCCCGGGAACCGCCTCGGCCGTGCGCTGGGTCGCCTGCCGCAGCCAGTCCGGGCTCGCCGTGCTGTCCACCACCAGAGTCGGTGCCGTGATCGCGGCCAGCTCGTCCCGGGGGAGGGTGCCGTCGCCGGTGATGGTGGTGTCGTACACCAGGGTGTGCGCCATCCGCTCCAGGAACGACCAGCTCGGGTCGTGCCGCATCCCGGCGACCGCCTCGTCGGGCAGTCCCACCGCCGAGGTCATGAAGAGTTCCACGGCCTCCGTACGGCGGTCCGCCGCGACCAGCTCGGCCAGCGCGGCGGCGAGGTCCGGCCGGGAGCCGGCGCGCCCGTCCACCGCGTACGGCGGCTCGAAGAGGGCGAGACCGGTGATCGCCAGCCCCTGGGCGGCGGCCCGGGCGGCGAGGATCGCTCCCGAGGAGAGCCCGTAGACGTACGCCGAGCCGCCGGCCGCGTCGATCAGTGCCGCGAGGTCGTCGACCTCCCGGTCGGCCGAGTACGGCGCGGTGTCGCCGCTGTCGCCGCGCCCCCGACGGTCGTAGGTGTACGCCGTGAAGTGCGGGGCCAGGGCGGCGGCCAGCGGCTGCGCGGTCGTGCGGTCGTTGAAGGCGCCACCGACCAGCACGATCGGAGGCCCCTCCCCGGAGGGCTCGTAGGCAATCGGGGTGCCGTCGGCGGAACGCGCCGTCTGCACCGGCCGGTTCGTCGTGGTCACCCACCATTCCTACCCCGACGGTACGACAACCGTCGGTCACGACCCGCCGGCCACCGCTTCCGCGGCGCGGGGCACCCCCGCCGGGACACCCGTTCACCCGGCCGTCATGCCGGAACCGTCCGTCCGACCGGCTGAGGTTGCCGAACGTATCCGAAGCTCCGTTGTACTCGTCCGGTCGACCGATCGCGGCGCGGATGAGAGGCTGTCCCGGCAGGACCGCGACCCCCGCGCCGCACCCTGCGAGCGATCACTGCAACGGTACGGATCAGGGCAGCCGGACGGTACCGCGCCCGGCCCCACGCACCGACCCTCACGAGGAGTTCCATGTCCGTCTCCGGGATGCGCCGCCGGACCGCGCTCGGTCTGGCCGCACTCACCGCGGCAGCGCTGAGCGCGGTTGCCGCGACCCCCACCCAGGCCCACCCGGTCGGCCCGAAACCGGTCGACGTCAAGTTGCTCGCCCTCAACGACTTCCACGGCAACCTGGAGCCGCCGAGCGGCTCCAGCGGCACCATCGCCGGGCAGACCGCGGGCGGTGCCGAATACCTGGCGACCTACCTCAAGCAGCTCCGCCAGGAGAGCAGGAAGCACAAGAACACCGTCACCGTCGCCGCCGGTGACCTGATCGGCGCGTCGCCGCTGCTCTCCGCCGCGTTCCACGACGAGCCGACCATCGAGGCGCTGTCGCTGGCCGGGCTCGACTACGCCAGCGTCGGCAACCACGAGTTCGACGAGGGCCCCGCCGAGCTGCTGCGGATCCAGAACGGCGGCTGCCACCCGGTCGACGGCTGCGCCGACGGCACCCCGTACCAGGGAGCCGGCTTCCAGTACCTGTCGGCCAACGCGTTCAAGACCTCGACCGGCAAGCCGCTGCTGCCCCCGTACGCCATCCACAAGGTGGACGGCGTGAAGATCGGCTTCATCGGCATGACGCTGGAGGGCACCCCGGACATCGTCAGCCGGGAGGGCACCGCCGGCCTGACCTTCGCCGACGAGGCGCTGACCGCCAACCGGTACGCCGCCGAGCTGCGTCGCCGGGGCGTGCAGACCATCGTCGTCCTGCTGCACGAGGGCGGCAACCAGGCCGGTTCCGGCGGCATCAACGACTGCGTCGACTTCAGCGGCCCGGTCGTGGACATCGCCAAGCGGATGGACCGGTCGATCGACGTCGTGGTCAGCGGTCACACCCACCAGGCGTACAACTGCGAGGTGAACGGCAAGCTGGTCACCAGCGCCAGCTCGTTCGGCCGGCTGGTCACCGACATCGACCTGAAGATCGACCGGCGGAGTGGTGACGTGCTCACCATGAAGGCGGAGAACGTCGTGGTCACCCGGGACGTCGCCAAGGACCGGGCGCAGACCGAGCTGATCACCCGCTACAAGGAGGTCCTCGGCCCGATCGCCGGCCAGGTCGTCGGCACCACCAGCGGCCCGCTGACCCGCGCCCAGGAGACCCTGTACGGCACGACCCTGGGCGAGTCCACCATGGGCAACGTGATCGCCGACGCGCAGTTCGCCGCCACCGACACCGAGCAGAACGCGGTCGCCGCGTTCATGAACCCGGGCGGTGTCCGGGCCGACATCGACGCCGGTCAGGTGACGTACGAGGAGGCGTTCACGGTCCAGCCGTTCGCCAACAACCTGACCACCCTCGACCTGACCGGTGCGCAGCTCTACTGCATGCTGGAGCAGCAGTTCACGGTGGGCCGCACCCTCTACCCGTCGGCGTCCGTCCGCTACGTCGTCGACGTGAACGGCACCACCGCGCCGGCCGGCGACCCGTGCGCCGGCACCCGGGTCGTCCGGGGCAGCCTCACCATCGGCGGTACGGCGGTCGACACCGCCGCTACCTACCGGATCACGGTGAACAGCTTCCTGGCCGGCGGCGGTGACGGGTTCAGCGTCCTGCCGCAGGGCACCAACGCGGTCACCGGCATGATCGACCTGGACGCGCTGATCGCGTACCTGAAGGCCAGCTCGCCGATTGCCGCGCCGGCGCTGGACCGGATCCGTACCACGGCCGAGGTCGCCTGACCGTCGGCACCACAACGGGCCCCGGAGCAGCTGCTCCGGGGCCCGTTCGCCGTCACCGGACCGGACGGGGAGCGGTGCCACGACAGCGGCCCGCCCCGGCCCGGTCGATCGAGGTCAGGGGGTGCTCTCCGCCACCTGGAACGAGTACCAGTTCGCATAGTCGTACTGCGAGCCGTCCGCCCGGACCGCGTAGACGGTCAGGGTGCACCAACCACTGGTGCTCGGCGTCCAGGTGATGGTGGCCTCCCCGTTCGCGTCGGCCGCCACCTCGGTCGGCTCGGCGTCGTCGAAGGCGTAGCGGTACGCCGTCACGTCGGTGCCGCCCGGCGGTCGCGAGAAGGTGAAGGACCCCGGCACCCCGACTCCACCGGACGGTTCGCCGGTGGACGGGTAGACCTCGGACCTCACCCCCGGCCAGGGGAGGAAGACGTGGCTCCAGGTCGTCCACGGGGAGACGAAGCCGTTGCCGCTCCTGCTGCGTACCTTGACCTGGTGGCCGTCCACGTCGGTCGCGGTGAAGCGGAAGTAGGCGGTGCCGTCCTCCTCGGCCGTCCGCGTCTCGGCCTCACCGGAGTCCAGGACGACCTCGTACTCCACGACACCGGTCACACCGTCGCGCGGCCGGAACCGGAGCAGGATCTCCTGCCCCCACACCGGCGGCCCGTTCTCCACCGTGACCTCGGGTTCGGCCGAGGGTACGAACACCTCGTACACGTGCTCGGCGGAGGCGTTGCCGGCCGAATCGAGGGCACGGACGGTCAGCCGCTGCGGGCCACTGCCGGTCGGGCTGAGCGACACCGTCGCCGTCCCGCCCGGGGTGTCCGCCCGGACGGTGTTGGGTCGGCTGAACGGGTCCCGGCAGACCAGCTGACCGGCGTCGCCGCTGTACTCACAGACCCCCGGGACACCGAGTCCGCTCCAGGAGTACTCGAATCCGGCGACGTCCTTCTTGCCGTTCCCGGAGAAGGTGAAGATCCCGGGGACACCCTTGGGAGTCTGGGCGGAGCCTTCCCAACGAGGGTAGTTGGACGAGGTGACCGTCGGTGTCGGCGGCCTCGTGGCGTCGTACCGGAAGTAGCACTTCTTCGACCAGGCGGAGAGGTCCGCACCATCGCCGACGCGGGCCTGCCAGGCGTACGTCTGGCCGTCGACCAGGGTGCCCTCGGGCAGCCTGATCGTGTTCGCCCGGCCGGCGGAGCCGTGCTCGGAGGTGAAGACCGTGCGGGCCGCGCTGTCCCCGGTCGGCCAGAGCGCCACCTCGGTACGCAACGCGCGCTGGTCCGAGTCGTCCGCGTCGTTACCCACCACCTGGATGACGTGGGCGGTTCCACCGATGCGGGGATACGGCTTCAGCTGCGTGCACGGGAAGCCGCCGTTGTAGAGGCGGGCGTTGTCCACCGTCGGCAGGGAGTTGTACTGCACGGTGGCCAGCACGCTCCGGTACCAGTTCAGCCGCCGGCCGTAGCTCGGGTCGGCCTCGTGCTGCGCGGGCACCCGGATCTCGAAGGTCACCCGGCGCTGCCGGTTGGCCGCCGCGTCCCGCAGCGCCGCACCCACGTCGAAGGTGAGCGAGGCAGGGCAGAAGCCCGTGGTGAGAACCTCGTCGATCTTGCTCAGCGGGGCCGGCGCGGTGTTCCAGGTGGGGGTGGCGCCGACCGGCTTGGTACGCCAGATCTCGATCGCCCGCTTGGTGCAGTCGGCAGCGCTCTGCTCCTGGATGAAGACGGAGCCACCGTAGACCTTCTTACCCTCGAACGCGGACAGGTCGAACGTCGCGTAGACGCGGGACACCCGGGCCTGACCCGATTCGTCCTGCCACGCGCCGAGCGGGAAGTGCGTCTCGCCTACCTGGTACGCCTTGTCCGGCGTGGCCGAATCGGTCCAACCGACCTGGACCGACGGGGGCCGTTCGTAGTGTGGTGCCGCGGTGGCGGCACCGGCCGTCGTGACGACGAGCCCGGTGGCAGTGAGCAGCAGGGCGAGCGCCCCGACAGGGCCACGAGGTGGCCGGACGTTCCTCACCGTGATTTGGTCCTCCTGGTATCTGTCCATCACTCGGGCGCGATGGTGCAGATATCAAACTCGCTGGATGCGCCGTGGACAACAGACTTTCGGTGATCGGTCAGACACCTTGACGGGACCGACTGTGACCTCAGGGGGCGAAGGGCGGCAGCGCGGCGAAGCCGGGATGCAGCTCGACCTGCTGCGCGAGCTGGGCCAGCACCTGGCGTACCCGGGTCAGCGGGTGCTGCGGGAACTGGGCGTCGTACGCCGGGTCGTCGGCGACGTGCGACGGCAGGCCGCCCTCGCCCTCCGGCCCGTACGGGTGGGGCCGGAAGTAGCTCGCGGGGCCGACCTTGGCCATCACCAGCGCTTCCCGCTGGCCGGTCATCCCGCTCTCGGCGGCCTGCACCCGCAGCACCGCGCTGCACGCGGCCTTCGGCACGATGTAGCTGCCCAGGAAGGCCTGGCCGTGGGGCTGGTTCGGCAGCTTGACCTTGATGACCTGGCGGAGTGCCGGCTGGCCGCCGACCGACACGACGTCGGCCTCGATCAGCGCGCCACCCTGGCCGGCGGTCATCTTCGCCAACCCCTTCCGGAGTGCGGTCAGGTCGGTGAGGGCGGCGGGGAGGTCGGGAACCAGGTTGAAGAAGACCGGCTGGATCACGACCCGCTCGTCGTTGGCCCAGGTGTCCGCAGCCACCTGGTTGAATCCGGGAAGAAGAAAGTGCTGAAAGGGGTGCATGGCTCCGATCGTGTCAGACCCGCAGGCGATGGGCTCTGTCGTCTTCAGCCTGTGGACAGAGGGAATCACCGGCACAGGGACGGGCACGCGAGGGCCCCTCGCACCCGAGAGCCGTGCGCTGACCTGGCCGCCGAGGCATCGAGTAGCGTCGGATTGATCGGAGGAATCGATGCGTAACACCGAGATGGCGAAGCTCAGCGGGCTTGTCGGCGAATGGACGAACACGATCTCGGACGCCTGGTTCCTCGAACCGCCGGGCGCCGAGGTGCCGGGCACCACCACCATCGGGTGGCTCGGGGAGTCGCTCCTGGTCGCGCGGTCGGAGTTCGGCGGGGGCGGGCACGCGCATTCCGAGATGAGTCTCGTCCTCGGACGCAGCGATGCGAACGATCGGTTTGTCGTGCTCTACCAGGACGACCGCGGCGTCTGCCGCGAGTTCTCGATGACCTTCGACGGCGAGCACTGGACGATGACCCGTGCGGACCCGGACTTCCACCAGCGCTTCGCCGCCGACGTCGAGAAGGACCGAATCCTCGGCCGTTGGGAAGCCTCCGAGGACGGGGGCAAGTCCTGGCGGAAGGATTTCGACCTCACCTTCGAGCGCGCCTGACCGTCATACGACAGTGACCCCGCAACGCTCCAGACACTGCGGGTCATGGTCGGTGACAGGACGTTCTCCCGCAGCCTGCCCGAGTGGTACGCCCGCAACCGCGGCAGCAACGTGGCGACCGCCGATCTCGTCTCGCCCGGCCGAGAAGCGCAGCGGCCGGCCGTTCCATGCCTCTGTCGATGCCTGGCTCCATCAGCCGAGGAGATGGTAAGCGGCCCACCTGCACGTAAGTTCTCCGAACCGGCCGGACAGTACATGGTGTGAGCGAAGACGAACAGCGGTTCGTGGCGCTGTGGACCGAGTACGCCCCCCGCGTCATGGCGTACGCGTTGCGGCATCTCGACTCCGACACCGCCCAGGACGTGGTGTCGGAGACGTTTCTGGTGGCCTGGCGCCGGCTGGCGAGCGTCCCGGACGACCCCTTGCCCTGGTTGATCGTGGTCGCCCGCAACACGATCGGCAATCTGCGCCGGTCCGGACACCGACAGGTGCGGCTGGCCACGGAGTTGGAACGGCTCCGGCAGGTCGCCGAGCCAGCCGCCGCAGCCGACGTGCTCGCCACCGAACGCGCGGCCGTGCTGGCCCGGCTGGCGGCACTGACACCCAGGGAACGGGAGGCGCTGCTGCTGGTCGCCTGGGACGGGCTGACGCCCAGGCAGGCGGCGACGGTGGCGGGCTGCTCGCTGCCCGCCTTCCACGTACGCCTCTACCGCGCGCGGCGACGGTTGCAGGCCGTAGGCGAGGCGGACGCACCGCCGCACACCGACACCACCCCTAGACCACTGCCATTCTCCGGAGGAGGCACCGCATGACCGGGCAGAGCAAACTCACCACCCTTGAGAAGCTGCGGCCGGCGACCACGGTCGCCAACTGCTGGCCCGCCGCCGCGCGAGACACGGCGCTGGAACGCCTGCTGCAGGCCACCGCCGACTCGCCACCGCCAGTCCGAGTACGGCCGCGCCGGCGACGGTTGCTGCTCACCGCCGCGCTGACCGCCGGGCTTCTCACGTCGGGCGCGGGTATCGCCACGGCGGGCGGGCTGCTGCCGGACTCGTTCATCGGGCCGCTCTCGTTCTGGGCCAAGGAGACCGGTGGTGCGGTGGACGTCCAGACGGCGCGGCGGGTGGCCCAGGCACCGGGGCCGGACGGCACGGTCCTGTCGGTCTGGTCCGCCCGGAGCGAGGACGGCACCACCTGCATCGCGCCGATGTTCGAGTCGCCCGGTCCTCTCGACCGGCCCGCCCCGACGGACTTCCGGCTAGCCGGCGGGAGCTGTGAAAGGAAGTCCGACCGCGATCGCGGCAGCGGCAGTGGGCCGTTCCACAGAATCGGCGGGTCGTCGGACGTCCGCGGGATACACACCATGTGGGCGGCCGCAGGCGGCGCGACACGGGCTGAGCTGCGGCTGGCCGACGGGACCATGCGGCCGGCACTGCTCGCCGAGGGCCAGTTCTTCTTCTGGTACCTGGCTGACGAGCGCGTCGACCCGCCGACGCTCGTCGGCTACGACGCGGCCGCAAGGGTAGTGGCCGAGCGGCCCCTTCCGAACCTCGACCGGATGGGCCGCTGAGGGTGGCAGTGCCGGTCAACGAGGCGGGCACGGCGGTCATGCGCTAAGGAGCACCGGGTCGGTTAACGAAGATCCACAAGCTGCGGTGGCACCTCGCAAACCAGATCTACGTCGTTCATGCGTTCAATGATCGGAACTCCGTCGACGGTCGGCACCAGGAAGTGCGGTCTGCGGCCGGCGGACAGGTCATTGGCGTACTGGTCGCGGGTCTCAACGAGGGTTTCCCAGTCGGCAAGCCATGCGGCGGTCGGACGGTCATCGTCCAGCCGGCTGCTTCCCAAGCTTCGCACCTGTGCCACCATGGCAGCCACCGCAGCGTTCTGCTCCCTGACAGCGCGGATTCTGACGTCGAGGGCAGCACTAGGCGGTACGGCCTTCGCTACCACGGCAGCTTGCATGGTGGCACAGGCGCTCTCCGCCGTCTCTCTGACCGGCGGGTTGTCGATCAGCTCCGGGCGGTCATGGTTCGCGTACGACCAAAGGCCGGCGCAGAAAATGCTGAAGGCTCCTACGGTGCATGCAGCGACAGCGATCACCCATACCGCTGGGCCCTTCTTCCCGCCTGATGCAGATCGAGCACCGAGGTTGTCTGGCCGTACCGAGGACAGGTGGGTCACAGTCGCATCCTGTCGCCATTGTCAAGCCCCCCGGGTCGGCCCGCAGCCACCTGCTCCTGGTGTTCGGCCTGCGCAGCTGCACAAAGCACTAGAGGGCAGATCCATCGAGCGGATGTGCCCTCTCACCTGGTCGGGGTGGCCGGATTCGAACCGACGGGCGGGTCTGCTGCCAGGACATACACCTGACGTTCTCTCAGCGGCGACCTTGATCATTCCGCGCTTGTTCCGGATCTTGTCGCCACGACTGCGGCACACCTCAGTCTCAAGCTCTCCGTCTTGTACTGGTGGCGCTACCGTGACGCCGCCGCCTGGCGGGCGTTGTTCTCAGTTCGAGCGAGGGAACATGCGCTCGACGGCGGTCACCAGTGCGGCGCGGCGGGCGGCGATGGAGGGGTCCACGGCCTGGTCTGCGGCAGCGGCGGCGATTTCGGGCTGACCTGCCCAGGTCATGGCGATCTGGTTGATCAGGGCGAGGACGTCGACCGGGTCCCAGGCCGGGTCGAGCAGCCCGATGCGCTGTGCGTCGCGGAGTTGGTCGAGCTTGCCGGCGATCGTGGCCTGGAGGGGGTTGGTGGTGTTGTCTGCGGGCTCGGCCAGCTCCAGGCGGCCCCACATGATCAGGCGGTAGTGGTCCGGACGGGCCGTGAAGTGGTCGAAGAGGATGCCGGCATAACCGGGCAGGTTGGCCGGATCCAGCTGAGTGGCCTCGACGAGTGCGGTCGTCTCGCGTTCGGCGACGTGCGCGTAAAGGGCCTCCTTGCTGCGGAAGTAGGCGTAGATACGTTCCTTGCTCGTCCTGGCCTGCTTGGCGATGCGGTCCACGCGGGCGCCGGCGATCCCGTGCCGGGCGAACTCCTCCTTGGCTGCGGCGACGATCCGCTGGCGCGTGGAGTCGCCCGCGATGGCGGCGTCCGAGGTCTGGCCAGGGTTGGTGGAGCGAGGCATGAGCCAAGGATAGGCGACCGAACCGTTCGGTTTTGCGTTGTACTCCAGGCAGGCGTAGGTTCACACCGAACAGTTTGGTTTGGTCAGCTATGGGCTGCCGATATGACACGAGGAGCGATCTCATGCAGCACCGCACCCTGGGACAGCAGGGACTGCGCGTCTCCGCGCTCGGACTGGGCGTGATGGGGATGTCCCTGGCCTACGGCCCCTCGAACGACGAGGACGGCATCTCCACCATCCGCCGCGCCCACGAACTCGGAGTCGACTTCTTCGACACCGCCGAGCTGTACGGCCAAGGCACCGGCAGCAACGAGACGCTGCTCGGCAGCGCAGTCAAGGACTTCCGTGACGAGGTCGTCCTGGCCACCAAGTTCGGCTTCGACATGACCAGCAAGACGCTGGGGAGCGGCGTCAACAGCCGCCCGGAGAACATCCGCAAGGTCGCCGAGAACAGCCTGCGCTACCTCCAGACCGACTGCATCGACCTCTTCTACCAGCACATCTCCGACCCCGACGTACCGGTCGAGGAGGTCGCCGGCACTGTCGGTGACCTGATCACCGAGGGCAAGGTGCAGTACTTCGGCCTGAGTAACGTCGGCCCGCAGTACATCCGCCGCGCCCACGCCGTCACCCCGGTCACAGCCCTTCAGTACGAGTACTCGGTCTTCGAACGCGAAGTAGAGGACGAGATCCTGCCGGTCCTGCGAGAGTTGGGGATCGGCCTGGTGCCGTACTCGCCGCTCGGCCGCGGCTTCCTCTCCGGCGTGGTCAAGCCCGCCGACGAGTATCCCGAGGGCGACATGCGCCGCTGGGACGAGCGCTGGCAGGGCGGGAACTACGCCTACAACCTGAACGCCGCCGAGCAGCTCCGGAAGCTCGCCGCCACCAAGGGCATCACTCCCGCCCAGCTTGCCCTGGCCTGGCTGCTCGCCCAGGGCGAGGACGTCGTCCCGATCCCGGGCACCCGCAGCGCCACACGTCTGGAGGAGAACGTCGGCGCCACCGACGTAGAACTCACCGAGGCCGACCTGGCCCGTATCCGGGAGGTCCTCCCCCAGGGCTCCGCAGGCAGCCGCTACCCGGCCTCGATGATCGCCGGCTATCGCACCGACTGACAGCTCGTACTCCAAGTTCGGCGGTCCCGGGCAAGCGGCGGCGATCAGCGGCGGCATGTCCTCCCGGGCGGGGCTGTGACCGGGAGGACATGCCGACGTGCGCACCAGCCACGGCGGGCCCTGCTCCTCCTGATCAACCTCGAGGTCAACCGCTGACGGACGATCCGGCGGGGTTCCGGGGGTGCGACAGGCAGGGCTTCCCGGAATGCGGGCGGTAAAAATCCACTTCTACAGATTGGCCTGTCTGTCTTGTCTGTTGCCCTGGCCCGTGCGATAGCCCCGACCCCCGCCGAGCGCGAGCGGCTGAAGTGGATGGCCTACGGTCAGAAGACCGAGCACCGGCTGCGTACGCGGGCTCAGGTGATCCTGCACGCGGCGCGTGGGCGCTCCAACACGCGCTCGCCCGTGTGACCGGATTACACCTGGACACCGTGCGGACCTGGCGGAACCGATTCGCTGCGCTGGGACTCACTGGGCTAGCCGACCGCAAGCGCGCTGGCCGTCCGCCCCGCTTCACCGCCTTGCAGGTCGCCCAGGTCAAGGCCCTGGCCTGTCGGCTTCCCTTCGAGGCCGGCGCGCCACTGTCGCGTTGGTCGTGCCCGGAGTTGGCCCGCGAGGCCATGGCGCGAGACATCGCCACGTTCGTGTCGGCCTCCACCGTGCGTCGCTGGCTCGAACCTACGGACGCGGCGGAGCGCTGACCTACTTGGCCGCCTACGACGTCCACCACGCCCGCGTGTTCGGCCGCACCGAAGCACGAACCGGCATCGACCCGGCGCACGCACATGTGGTGACCGGCGAGGATCATCGAGCGGCACGCCAGTCGCCACGACCAGGTGTAGGCGGTCACCCGGGAGCGAGCGCCTAGGCTAAGCCTGGGGCGCACGATGCCGCGGTGCCGGGGTGCCGCAAGGTGACTGATACAGAGTGGGTGGACAACGACTCCTTAATAAGGCTGCGGGCATGGCTGATCTGGTCGGATGGCAGCGCGGCCAAGACGGTCTCCAGCGGATTCACGCGGCGCGCGTGGTCGAACCTCTGAACGTCATGATCCGACATTCCTGTGATGCCTTGAGAGTTGTCGACCGCGAGCGTGGGCATGCCAGCACGGCCCGACGATGGCGCACGTTGCGGGCGGTACAGCATTTTGCGAGCTATCCCGTAGTGAGCTGCGGATAGCTTCCGTCGTTCATCGTAACTGTCGTGCGCCGCGACCAGGACGGACACGGTCAGGTCGTCGAATGGTCGTGTCTTGGCCACGCTCTGCTGAATTACCTCGGCGAGTGTCGGCGCGTCAGCCGCCCGTTCCAAGCGCTTTCCTTCAGCGGACATCATCGACCCGGACCGATCTCGTCGCCATTGTTCGTGTCGGATTTGTGGCATACCGAATATGGCGTCCCGTGCCAGCGACTCCACTTCATGTGGGCCGCTTGGAGCCTCCGCATTGGATTGCCACGGAACACCGAACTGCCGGATCTGGTTCACAAAAACGTCGATGGAGAATTCGCCCCGTGGATCTTGCCCTCGGGCAAAGTTCACCATCCGCTGGCGAAAGCTCCGTAGGAACGCGTGACTAGCGAGCAGGCGCGACAGTGACTCTTCCGAAAGCGCTGACACCGCGCCAGAAACGATCGGGTCCAGCGATCTGTTGGCGGCGGAGCCGAGCGTCGCGCCGACTTTGAATAGTTCCCACAGCATCACTTCGCTGGCAGTGCCGGTCCACGTACGCACCCGTGGGCCGTCGAATATGCCCTCGGACCGGCTGTGCAGGTCACCATCGAGGCGGACCTCGACCGTAGGAACGTTCCAGATGACGATCGACGTAAACGACTGCCACGGTGGGTGCCCAGAAGCAGATTGGGCGGCGAGCCGGGCGTAATAGTGGCGGAAAGAAAGGTCGCCAGCCGTCGTACTATCGAGCACAGCGTCGGTGCGGCTGTGGACTAGTGCGAGTCGCACCAGGGCGCTGCCCCAGAAGCCGAGATCGACGAGTAGTCGCCGACATGTCGGCGTGGGCATGTGGTCCGGGCGGGCTGGCAGCGCAGCGAGGCAATGGCTCATGTCGGCGGCGAGCCGCTCGAACGCGGCAGGGCTGTTGAGCGCTTCGGTTATGCGCGCCGGTAGATGATCGAGAGTCCAGCGGGAGATTTGCTCGGAGTAGGTATCCATGCCGGGCCGCCCTTCGAGAGAAGCGAGTGGGAGGCGAAGGTTGGCGCATCAGGTGAGCACCGGTGATGTGATCATCACCACTGACTGAGTGGCCAGTCAATCCTTCGATTGGCCCGCCTGGTTCGCCGTCTACCGCCGATCGCCTCGCGGCCAAGGCCGCCGCTCTCGGGCGCGACGAAGACACCGTCGTCATGCGCGAGGAGCGGGCTGAGCGTGCCGCTCTGCACGCCGTCGAGCTGTCCTATGAGACAACCTCAATCTCCGCCAACCGGGAGGTGGGCCTGTTCCACCTCAGCCGGCCAGCGCCCACGATGGAGCGCCTGCGGGTCGGCGTGGCCTGCCCGTTCCGCGAGGGACCAGCAGGTCTTGGGCTCCACGCCCGACAGCAGTCCTTCCACGAACTGCCCGGCGGTCGCACATGACTCCGCCGCATGAACCGGTCGGCGACACGCACCTCCGCCTCTTCGATTGGCCCACGGCCATCGCACCTCAGCGCGTTCCACGACCTGCGCCACTCGTACGCAACCTGGCTGATCACGGACGGCAGCGATGTGGCCCGCGTGATGGGGCACGAGCAGATCTCGACCACACTCGATCGGTACACGTACACGTACACGTTCGCGGCGGGTGCCGAACGGGTCCGGGAATCCTTCGCTGGCTTTTCGCTGACGACCGAGCAGATCGAGGGCGCGGAAGGCCGGCAGGGATCGATGTGATCCGCTGAGTTGGATCGCGCCACTTGCAGTATCGGGCCAGGTGAGATGGTGTCTCACCTGGCCCGATCTACCTCGGTCGGGGTGGCCGGATTCGAACCGACGACCCTTCGTCCCGAACTGCCGGCAGGCCGGTCGGATGGGGTGTCGTCCGAGGTCATCCGGCCTGCTGCGGGTCGTCCCGGTCCGGTTCGGTCGGCCGGGTTGCTGTACTTCGCTGCGGTACTTCCTCCGCGGCATGCAGGACGTTCCGGGCGGCGGTGGACACCGGACAGTCTGCGGTCCGGCAGATCGGGCAGCGGCCGTCGGGTCCGGGCCGGTGGTCGCGAAGGATCGCGCGGGCGGTGAGGATCAGCCGGTTGCGGATCTGGGCCAGGGACAGGAACGGCGCGGTCATCCTCAACCCACTCGGAGGGTGGCGGCGAGGTGGGTGAGCGTTGTCGGGGCGGTGGGCTCTTTGGCGACCTGGGCGAGGATGTCCCGGCCGGCTGGTCGGTGGCGGATCTCGGCCGGCGCGATCCGGTCGGCTTCCATCAGGATCCGGCCGGCGTTGATCGGGTCGTCGGCGTAGAGGTAAGCGCGGGCGGCGTCGATCAGGTGGGCGGCGCGGTGCTCGGCAGGCAGCCACCGCCACCCGTCCCGCGTGATCGCCTTCTCGTGCCGGGCCCTGGCCTCCCCTGCGTCGCCCAGTTCCACCGCTGCGGTTATCCGGGCCAGCTCCACCGCCGTCGGCCCAAACCCGGTGCGGTAGTGATCGTGGCCTTCCCCCACTCGCGCCGCCATCTCGGCGGCCTCGTCGATCAGCTCGACGGCGGTTCGGTCATCCCCGACGCAGGCGGCGGCCAAGGCGGCCTGAACCAGCAGGGTCCCGCAGAGGGACAGCTCAGCCGGGGTGCCGTACTCGATCACGGGCGGGGCGATCCGGTACGCGGCGGCCAGCACCACCGACTTCGCCACCCTTGCCCGCCCGGACTCGCGCAGCACCTGACCGAGCTGCACCGCTCCGGCAGCCACCGACGCCCGATCACCGGTAGCGGCAATCATGGCCCGGTCGACCGCCAGCCAGGCCACGTCGGGGGCACCGAGCTTCACCAGCAGCGATGCCGTTACCCGGTAAGCCTCCACCAGCGGCACCCGACCCACGCCGGGATTCTGGGCGTGGATGCGCTGCGCGTCGGCCAACAACTGCGGCACGAGGTCGACGACCTGTGGGTAGCGGGCGTGCTGGAAGGTGGTCCACGCATGGGCGACCTCCCGCGCCAGCCCGTCGGCCGGCAGCACAGGGCGGCGGGCTGCCGGTCGTTCCAATGCGATCTCGTACGTCGACAGAGCCGCCCGGATCCGCTCCACACCCTCGACGCGCTTGGTCACCCCGGCTGGCTGGACGTCCCGGCCGAGGAGCACCGCCGTGTCGATCCGCAGGACGGCGGCGATGTGCTGGAGTGTCGACACCTTGTCCAGCGAGCGAACACCCCGCTCGACCTTGTCCACCCAACTCTTCGACTTACCCAGCCGATCAGCCAATACCTGCTGGGAGAGCTTCCGCCGCCCCCGCCAGTACGCCACCCGACGACCGACCGGCAGAAGATCACTTCTGTCCACGACGCCACCGCCGATCCGGCACCGCCCGATCCGTCTCCTCGGCCGGTATTCGATCCGCCTCGGCCTGCGCGAGGATCCGCTGCCGTGCCGCTTCCCGTTCCGCCCGCTGGATCTGCTCGCCCCTAGGTTGGTCCGGAACGTCGTCGCTCATTCCCGCCTCCGCCGAAGAGGGGGCGCGGCGACACTGCTCTTGGAAGGACCGATGCCGCCACGCCCGGCTGTCGACGCAACCAGGCCCGGTGTCACACCAGCCGCGCCGGCCGCGTCTGGGATCTACTCTTGTGACCCCACGACTACGCTCGGAAGTGGCTCGATGCTTTCAGGACCTTTCACGGGGGCTCCGATGGATGACCTCAGCGCACAACTGAGGCAGGCTCGTACTGAAGCCGGCGTAACGCTGGCCTCCATCGCGGCCCGTACCTGCTACTCGGCATCGCACCTGAGCAACGTCGAGGCGGGACGCCGGACCGCGACGCCGGACATCGTGCTCGCCTACGCGCGAGCGTTGGGAGACCCGGACGTGAGACGCAGGCACCTTCTCCAAGCCGCCACCATCGGCCCGATCGCCGCCAACGAGCTGATCCGATCCGGATTCACCGCCGCCCTCGCCGGCCGACGGGACAGCGAGGACCGCTGGCGCGACCGGGTCGACCAGTACGGCCGCGACTACATGGAGATCGGCGCGGACAGCCTTCAGACCAGGCTCGCCGGTGACCTCGTCGTCCTGCAACAGCAGCTCGACTCACCGACGATGTGGGCGACCGCCGCCCGCGCACTCACTACCTACGGCAAGACGACCAAGGATCCGACCGAGGCGATCGGCTGGTACGACACCGCCCGGATCGCCGCCGACCGCTCCGACGACCTCGCTGTACGGGTCTGGGTACGCGGCCGGGCCGCCATCGCCCTGGCCTACGAAGGCGCGGCCCTACCCGTCGCCAAACGGTACGCCGACGAGGCAATCGCCCTGTCCGACCGGCCGTCGCTCGGACGCCTTCAGGCGCTGATGGCCCGCGCACACGTCGCCGCCGGGCGAAGCGACATCGCCGGTGCTGTCGCCGCCGACGAAGACGCACGACGCGTCTTTGACCAGACAGCCTCACCAGACGGCGAAATCTCCGACGCCGCCGTACCCGCCTGGCGCATGGCCACCTTTCGCTCGATGCTCTACGCCCGACTCGGCATGATCGGCCCCGGCGAGCACGCCCAGACCGACGCCGACCGACTCCGACCGCCAGCACTGACCCGGTTCGCCACCCACATCGAGCTACACCGCGCCCTCATGATGGCCAAGTCCGGGGACCGATCCGGAGGACTCGCGTATGCCCGACGGGCCTGGGCAACACTGCCAGCAGACCGCCGCTCGCAAACCCTCGGACTGGTGCTGCAAGAAGTCGAGAGGGCGGCACGCAAGCCAGCCTGACCCCGCTGGGGGGATGCGGTCTCGCCCTGTCGACTGCTGCCAACTGGTGGCGACCAACGTCGATGAGCAGGCACCGGGCGTCATCCGTTCACGTTCAAGGCCGACCCTCGTTGACGCTCGCGCTGCCTTCTCGCTGCCTCGCGGCTACCCACCCCGACTGTCAGCTTGGGAATCGGTTTCAGTCGGGGCCTACGGGCGTCGTGCCACCTGGTCACGGGAGCATGGACGCGGCGGCCAAGCGCTGCGGCGGACCTCCGCTGGCCGATGCTGACCGCTGTATCGGGCACGGATCGGGCACGGCTCCCAGTCAGGCTGGGGCTTGAACCCCTAAGCCGCCGCTCTTGAGCCTTGATCGCCGTCGTTGGTTGCACGTTCGCTGCACGCGCCCCCTGCGTCTGCTGCCATCCCGTACGCCGCTGCCGGCGCCGGGGACTCGGCCTCCTTGTCGATCAAACGTAGACTTGCAGGCATGAAGCGCCCGCTTCTCCGGATGACGCAGATCGTGGGGTTCCTGCTCTGGCTTGCGTCGGGTGTCGGGTTGTTGCTGGGCTGGCCCGATACGGCCACGTCGCTACTCCTCCTCGCCGGGCTGCTGGTGTTTCAGGGCCCGACTGCCATTGCCGCTTGGCGGGAAAGGGAGTCTAAGCCGCCGAAGTCTGCGGAAGAGGTTCTGAGGTGGTATCCGAAGTGGTGGGCCTGACCGCCTCCCGCTTTCTGCTGCCATCCTCACTGCCTGCCGCCGACCCGCCCTACGCGGAGCGGGCCGCCCGGTCCGCCACGTCAAGCGGACCTTGACGCTTGTACGGGCGCTGCCGGAACAGCCTGAGTCGGTTCTCGTGTCACGGACCGCGCCCCCGGCGGACACCGCCACAGTGGCGGAGCGCGAGGAAGAACGACCGCGACCAGACCGGGCGTGTCGGGGTCCGTGCACGATGCCCGGCGTACCTGCGCGACCCTGCTCGTCGACCTGGACGTGCACCCGCGCGTCATCATGCAGGTGCTCCGGCACGCGGAGGTGTCGGTGACGATGGAGATCTACTCGCAGGCGTCCTCGGACGCCACCCGCGACGCGCTCAAGCGCCTCGGTGAGAGCCTGCGCTGACCCGTTGCTGTACTCGACTGCTGTACCAATGCACTGAGGGCACATCCGTCGATAGGATGTGCCCTCTTACCTGGTCGGGGTGGCCGGATTCGAACCGACGACCTCTTCGTCCCGAACGAAGCGCGCTACCAAGCTGCGCCACACCCCGAGGCGTGCGGACAAATACTAGCCCACCCGCCCCGGGGATCAAACTCGGTACCCCCGTGCCCGCCTCGGCCTCCGGTCAGCGTCGGCGCAGGTGTCGGATCAGCGGGGAATCAGGGTGAGGATGCTCGCCTCCGGGCGGCAGGCGAACCGGACCGGGGCGGTCGGGTGGGTGCCCAGACCGGCCGAGACGTGCAGCCACGAGTCGGAGCCGGGCCAGCGGTGCAGGCCCTTGGCCATGCTGCGGGGCAGCTCGCAGTTGGTCACCAGAGCCCCCACTCCCGGTACGCAGACCTGCCCGCCGTGGGTGTGTCCGGCCAGCAGCAGGTCGAAGCCGTCGGCGGCCATCTCGTCGAGCACCCGGGGCTCGGGGGAGTGGGTCAGGCCGATGGAGAGGTCGGCGGTTTCGGCGACCGTTCCGGCCACCAGCGAGTAGTCGTCCCGTTCGATGTGCGGGTCGTCGACCCCGACCAGTTCCACCACCCGCCCGCCGGCCTTGATCGTGGTCCGGGCGTTGTTCAGGTCGGCCCAGCCGGCCCCGGTGAAGACTGACCGCAACTCCTCGTAGGGCAGCGTGACGCCCTCGGCGTACTCCCGGTCGGGCAGGAAGTAGGAGAACGGGTTCTTCCAGACCGGTCCGGTGTAGTCGTTGGAGCCGAAGACGAAGGCACCCGGGTGGTCGAGCAGTGGTTGGAGGGCACGGAGCACACCGGGCACCGCGTCGGGGTGGGCCATGTTGTCCCCGGTGACCACCACCAGGTCCGGGTCCAGGGCGGCCAGCGACGCCACCCAGCGCTGCTTGCGCTCCTGCTCGGGAGTCATGTGCAGGTCGGAGAGGTGCAGGATGCGCAGCGGTTCGGCGTCGGCCGGCAGCACCGGCACGTCGTACCGGCGGAGAGTGAACATGTTGCGCTCGACGAGCGAGGCGTACGCCAGGGTAGCCGCGCCGAGGGCGGCGGTGGCGGTCGCGAGCCGGAATAAGGTGCGCTTTCGCATGCCGTTCAGGGTAGTTTGACCGACCATGAGCACGCTTAAGGACCGCCTGACCGCCGACATGCGGGCCGCCCTGAAGGCCCGGGACGAGCTGACCACCTCCACCCTGCGGATGGCCCTGGCGGCCGTCGGCAACGCCGAGGTCGCGGGCAAGGCCAAGCGGGAGCTCTCCGACGACGAGGTGCTCGCCGTGCTGACCAAGGAGGCCAAGAAGCGCCGTGAGGCGGCGACCGCCTTCGCCGAGGCGGGTCGCACCGAGCAGGCCGGCAAGGAGACCGCCGAGGGCGAGGTGCTGGAGCGCTACCTGCCGAAGCAGCTCTCCGACGAGGAGTTGGCCGAGTTGGTCGCGGGGGCGCTCGCGGCGGGCGGGTTCGGCGGTAAGGCGCAGATGGGCCCGGCCATGAAGGCGGCCCAGGCGGCGGTGGCCGGTCGGGCCGAGGGGGGCCGGGTGGCCGCTGAGGTACGCCGCCAGCTCGCCGGCTGAGCAGGTCGACGCGGTCGTCGACCGGCTCCCGGAGCCGGCGGACCGGGAACTACGGACCGGGAACTGACGAGGGCCCCTGCTGTCGCTGGTGTGCGACGGCAGGGGCCCTCGTGGTTCTCCGACCGGGTCAGCGGTTGGGACGGTCCGGGCCGCCTCGGGGCGGGGCACCCGGCTGCGTGCCGCCGCCGTTGTCACCCGGCGTGCCGCCACCGTTGCCGTCGCTGATCTGGATGGTGACCACGCCGCCCTTGATGGTGCGCCCGTCGGGGCTGGTGCCGGCGACGCTTCCGGCCGGGCAGCTCGACGAGACCTTGGTGTCGCTGACCACGACCTCGAAGCCGGCGCCCTTGAGCCGGTTACGGGCGGTGTCGACCGACTCGCACCGGACGCGGGGGATGGAGCGCTGGTCGCCGTTGACGATCTTGCCGCTCGGCGGGGTGAAGTTGATCCGTTCCTTGCCTACCATCGCGTCCCGCAGCGTCTCGTACACCGGCGGGTTGATGCCGTCCCGCTCCTTGTGCTTCATCTTGACGTTGGTCTGCGGCCAGTCCGGGTCGGCCATGATGCCGGCCACCGAGTACTGCTTGGTCATCGCGACCAGCGAGGCGGTCTTCTCGGAGTCGGTGGTGCCGGACTTGCCGGCCACCGGGGCGTCGACCACCCGCTTGACCTCGGCGGCGGTGGCACCGCTGCAGCGGGAGGTGGAGGAGCGGTCACCGACCGGGCAGCGGGCGGCGTCCACGGCGGCGCGGGCCACCTCGGTGCTGATCCGCTGCTCGCAGCGCGGGTTGGCGATGTCCAGGGTCTTGCCGTCCGGGCCGGTGATCTTCTGCACCGGGATCGGCTCGCAGTACTTGCCGTCCGCGGCGAGGGTGGCGTAGGCGTTCGCCAGGTCCAGCGGGGTGGTCTGCGAGACGCCCAGGGTGAACGCGCCCCACTGGTTGGCGGCCTGGTCGGTGGCGGCGAACGTGACGTCGTTGCTGGCCCGGAAGGTGATGCCGAGCTTCTGCGCCGCCTTGACCACGTTCTTCGCGCCGACCTGCTGCTGGAGCGGGACGAAGAAGGTGTTCACCGAGTTGCCGAAGGCGCTCCACATGTTGTGCGGGCCGGCCATGCTGTCGTTGGCGTTGGTGGGGCAGTAGAAGTGCGTCCCCGCGCAGGCGGCCCGAGAGCCCCGCTCGACGATGTACTCGGACTTGAACTGCTTCGGCGAGTTGATCGTGTACTGGAGCGGGATGCCCTTCTCCAGCGCGGCCACGATGGTGAAGATCTTGAACGTCGAGCCGGCCTGGTACCCGGTGATGCCGTCACCGCCGCTGAGCAGCGGGTTCACCGTGTTCGGGTAGTTGCCGCGCTTCTTGTTCTTGCTCCGCTGCACCGGGTCGCTGTGCGGTTTGTTCTCCGGCTTGTTCGGGTCGTCCAGCTTGAAGTTCCGATTGACCGACAGCGCCCGCACCCGGCCGCTGCCCGGCTCGACCACGGCCACCATCGCGGCTTCCTTGCTGTTGACCGACTTGGCCTTGCGGACCGCCTTGTCCGCGCCCCGCTGCGCCTGGACGTCGAGGGTGGTGACGATGTTGTAGCCACCGCTCTTGAGTCGCCGCTCCCGGTCGTACGTGGTGGCGCCGAACTCCTCCTGCTGGAGCCACCAGCGGTAGAAGTAGTCGCAGAAGAAGCCCCACTTGTTGTCCCGGGTCTGTACGCAGCCGTTCGGCGCCCGCTTGCCCTTGACGGTGAGCTTGACGGCCTTGGCCTTCTCGCCCTCCTCCTTGGAGACGGCGCCGATCTCCACCATGTTGTTGATCACATAGTTGCGGCGCTCCACCGCGAGCGGGTAGCCGCTGTTGGTGGTCGGGTCGAAGCTGGTCGGCGCCTTCACCATGCCGGCCAGCATGGCGGCCTCGTCGACGGTGAGCTTGGCCGGCGTCTTGTTGAAGTAGACCTGGCTGGCGGCGAAGATGCCGTACGCGCCGTTGCCGAAGGCCGCGATGTTGAGGTAGCGCTCCATGATCTCGTCCTTGGAGAACTGCTTCTCCACCTGGACGGCGTACTGCATCTCACGGATCTTGCGGGCGGTGGTGTCCTCGGTCGCGGCCACCACGTCGGCCGGGTGGCTCGCCGAGTACGCGATCGCCAACCGGACGTACTGCATGGTCAGCGTCGAGGCGCCCTGCTGGGAGGCCGCGCCGGAGCTGTTGTTGACGAACGCCCGGGCGACACCCTTGAAGTCGACGCCGTTGTGCTTGTAGAAGTCGTGGTCCTCGGCGGCGACGATGGCCTGCCGCATGACCGGGGCGATGTCCTTGAGCTTGACGTTGCGGCGGTTCTCGTCGTACATGGTCGCCAGCGGGGTCTTGGCGTCGCTGGCGAGCAGGTAGCTGATCTGCGGGGCCTGCTTGACGGTCAGGTCCGGTGGCAGCTTTCCGAGCGTCTCAGCGCCCGCCTTGGCGGCCAGTCCGGACATCGCCACCGCAGGGAACGCGGCGGCCGCCACCACCACCCCGGCCAGCAGGCCGCATATCAGTAGCGATGCGGCGTTGGTCAAAAGATTGTGGTCACGTTTCCGCATCCAGGTCACCTCGACAGCGTACGCGAGTAGGGAGTGGGCGGCTTCGGGGCAGGTTTCCCCCATTTCCTGCGTGCGCCGCCCTCGTTGTGCTAAACGCACGACCCCCGGTGCGGGGTTGCGCCCGGCGGACGAGTGTCCCCGGAAAGTGAGGACGCCGCAGGGTTTTCACCCGGTCGGCCGGGGTATGCGGCGGGCCGTAGTCCGAGACGCGCGATGTGTCCGAAATGATGGATTTGGCCGACAACGTTGCGTAATCGGGTGACTACAGAGCATGATGAGGGCGGCGACAGAGCCAGATGTCGTCCGTGCCGCCTTGGGGAAGGTCGGGCGCGGATGACCGGGGGGAAATCCGGCTGACCCGCATGGAGTCGGTAGGTATTGCAAGGGGGGACGAGTACAGATGGGCATGATCACTGACTGGCCGTCGCTGGCGGCGTGTCAGAACGGAGACCCGGACGCACTGTTCGTACAGGGCGCTGAACAGAACGTGGCGAAGCGGATCTGCCGGAGCTGCCCAGTTCGGTACGAGTGCCTGGCCGACGCGCTCGACAACCGCATCGAGTTCGGCGTGTGGGGCGGCATGACCGAGCGGGAACGCCGGGCGCTGCTGCGCCGGCACCCCCAGGTGACGAGCTGGCGCAAGATGTTCGAGGCCGCCATGCGGAAGAACGCCAAGGAGAAGACGGGCAAGGACAAGATCCTGGTCAACGCCGGCTGACCGGCCGTCATCCGGCCTTCGACGCCGGCTGACCGGCACCACCTGGCCGGCGGGCTTCCGCCGCCGGTCAGGGGCGGCTGATGGCCGCTCCGATCGTCCGCAGCCCGTCGACGTCGTGCACGTCGGCGGGCTGCGCCGTCACCGACACCGTCGGCACCGCCGGGAACGCCTCGGTGAAGGATGCCGCCACCTGCTGCTCGCGGGCCGACTGCTGGAGCAGGGCGGCGTGGGCCCGCAGCACGTCCACGGTGGCCTCGTGGCCACCCAGCTCCGCCAGCCGTTCCGCCGCGGCGAGGCTCTCCGTCGCGTCCGGGGTGGTCACCGTCGGCCGGTGCACCCGGTTGAGGACCAGCCCGGCCAGGGGCATCCGCTCCTCCCGCAGCCGACCGGCGAAGTAGGCGGCCTCCCGGACCGCGTCCGGTTCCGGCGCCGCCACCAGGAGGAAGGCCGTCTCCCGGGCCTGGAGGATGCGGTACGTCTGCTCCGCGCGCTGCCGGAAGCCCCCGAACATCGAGTCCAGCGCCGCGACGAATCCGGAGAGGTCGGTCAGCAACTGCGCCCCGAGAACCTTCTGCACCACCTTCGAGAACATCCCGAACGAGGCGGTGACCAGGCTGAACATGCTCCGTCCACCGCTGCGCGCCGGGGCGAGCAGCAGCCGCAGCATCCGACCGTCGAGGAAGCGGGAGAGCCGGGCCGGCGCGTCGAGGAAGTCCAGCGCCGAGCGGGACGGCGGGGTGTCCACCACGATCAGGTCCCACTCGCCCCGGGCGTGGAGCTGCCCGAGCTTCTCCATCGCCATGTACTCCTGGGTGCCGGCGAAGGTCGAACTCATCGCCTGGTAGAAGGGGTTGGCGAAGATCTCCGCCGCCTTCGCCGGGTCGGTGTGCTGGAGCACCACGTCGTCGAAGGTCCGCTTCATGTCCAGCATCATGGCGTGCAGCTCACCGCCGCCGTCGGTGTCGAGCCCCTTGACCTGGCGGGGCGTGTTGTCCAGCTCGGTCAGGCCGAGGGACTGGGCGAGCCGGCGCGCCGGATCGATGGTCAGCACCACCGTACGTCGGCCGTGCCGTTCCGCCGCCCGCAGCGCGAGCGCCGCCGCGGTGGTCGTCTTGCCCACCCCGCCCGCACCGCAACAGACGACGATCCGCACGCCGGGGTCGGCGAGGATGTGGTCGACGTCCAGCAGCGGCGCTGCGTCTTCGGAAGGCACCAATCGAGCGTATCGGGCTCGTGCGGCTCCCCGCGCCGTGCCAGCGGCAGATGTGAGTCAGTCCGCCCGGACGAGCGCGGCGGCCAGCGTCTCCAGGCCCGCCCGGTCCACGCCGGTCGGGAGCAGCGGAAGCTCGACCAGCGGCCGGCCGAGTTCGGACAGCTCCCCCCGGAGCGTCTCCTCCAGCTCCCGCCGGACGGCCTGGTCGACCGCCTCGGTGTGCAGTCCGGCCACCGTGGCGCGGTCGGCCGGGAGCCCGGCGGCGAGCAGCCCCCGGCGTAGTTCGGCCTGACTGGTGGGCCGGCCGGTGGGCAGTGGCGGCCGGGCGGCGTTGACGATGATCCGCCCGACCGGGAATCCGAACGAGGTCAACTCGGCGACCGCGTCCAGCGTCTCCTGGACCGGCATCTCCTCCAGGAGCGTGACCACGTGCACCGCGGTCATCGGGGAGCGGAGCAGGGCGGCCACCCCCTCGCTCTGGGTCTTGATCGGTCCGACCTTCGCCAGTCGGGCGGTCTCCGCGGTGACGTTCAGGAACCGGCCGATCCGGCCGGTGGGCGGAGCGTCCAGCACCACCGCGTCGTACGCCCGGCGCTGCCCACTGGTCCGGCTGGTCGCCTCCTTGACCTTGCCGGTGAGCAGGACGTCACGCAGCCCGGGGGCGATGGTGGTGGCGAAGTCGATCGCACCGAGCTTGCGCAGGGCGCGGCCGGCGGCACCGAGCTTGTAGAACATGTCGAGGTACTCCAGCAGCGCCTCCTCGGCGTCCACCGCGAGCGCCCGGACCGCCCCGCCGCCCGGCGCGTCGGTCAGGTGCCGCTCCTCGTACGGGAGCGGGTCGGTGCCGAAGAGCTGCGCGATGCCCTGTCGCCCCTCCACCTCGACCAGCAGCGTGCGCCGGCCGCCGGCGGCCAGTCCCAGGGCCAGCGCCGCCGCCACGCTGGTCTTGCCCGTGCCGCCCTTGCCGGTGACCACGTGGAGGCGGGCCGGCCACCCCGGGCCGGCCGGATCGACCGGCTGTTCAGCTGCTCGCACCCGTCGAGCCTAACCACCGGTCGGGGTCAGCCGACCTCGCAGACCCACCACCCGGTCTCCCGGATCACGGTGAATCGCAGCTCCTGGTCGGCGACCTTCTCGTCGGCGGTGGTCACGGTCAGCTTCGTGGTGACGGTGGCGCGCTCGTCGGTCCGGTCGGCCACCGCCGGCGCGGTCCACCGGAACCGGGGCGTGTCGTACTCGGCGACGTACTTCTCCACCTCGGCCACCTTGGCCGCGATCTTCTCCCGGTCGCGCGAGGAGGAGCAGACCAGGTTCGTCGCGCGACCGGCGTTGCGGTCCTGGTAGACGGCGGTGAGGAACTCCTGGACCGCAGTCGTCGGCTCGTCCGCGCCCTCGCCCGGGTCGGCTCCCCGCAGCAGGAAGAAGGCGGCGGTCCCACCACCGGCGCAGAGCAGCAGGGCGACCACCACGATGATCGAGGCGATCAGCAGCCCGCGCTTCTTCCGCGGCGGGGCCGGTGCCGGGTACCCGGGCGGGAACGGTCCGCCGGGCGGGTAGGCGCCGCCGGCCGGTGCCGGGTATCCGGCGGGCGGGTAGGGCCCACCGGGCATGGACGGGGAGACCGGTGCGCCGGACCCGGGCGGAGGCGCGGGTGCGCCGGACACCGGCGGGGGAACAGGTGCGCCGTATCCGGGCGGGGGCACGGGTGCGCCGTACCCGGGCGGCGGGGCCGGCGTGCCGGGCGGGGGCGGGTATCCCGGCGTGCCACCGTGCTGCGGGGCCGGGCCGGGCGTGCCGTACGGGGCGTCGGGCTGGGGCTGGCCGGCGCCGAACGGCGGACCGCTCGGCGGCGGGAACTGGCCACCCTGCGGCGGTTGGGTCATCGTCTCCCCCGGGAGTGCGCTACGCGGTCACCGGCGGCGGTGACGCTTTCTGGTGGACGGGTCGGGAGCGCCGACCCGCCCGTGAGGGTAGCGGTCGTCGGGGCGGATCGGGGTCCCGGTGCGAATGCCGCCGGTGCCGACCGGGTGATCGGCGCACTCCACCGGTGCGCGCCGGGCGCGGACCGCCTACCCCCGGACCGGCCGCTGGCGGTATCCACAACCGGACGGCTGCCCTGTCGCATATATGACTGTCCGTGATGATTCGAGCGCGTCCAGTTGCCGATGTCGGATCTCGACCCTACGTTCGGCCCCGGCGCGGGGGAACGGGTGGGCGGTGACGCCCGCCCCGCAGACGGCAGATTCGGACAGGTACGACGCCCGGAGGCGGTTGCATGCGCGACGCGGAGAACACTCCCCGCACCCAGTTTCCCGACGGCGACTTCAGGCCCCCGCGCCGGGGGGAGGTCGGGGATCCGGTGGTGCCGTCCCCGTGCAACGAGCGGCCGTACCGTAGGCCACCCGACCAGGTGGAACCGCTGCGCCTGCGGACCCGGCAGGTCGACCGTGGTCGGGACGACGACGAGCCGGGCTACGTGATCCACCTGCCGGTCCGGGTGCTGGACCTCGCGGCGGCCACCGCGTTGGCCAACCAGGTGGCCGACTCCCTCGGCTTCCTGCCCGAGCTGGACGCCGGGGAGACCACCGTGTCCACCGCCGACGACCAGAACAACCGGTCCCGGGTCTTCTGCGATCTGCTCCTGCCGGACCGGTCACGCTGCCCCCAGCGCTACGGGCACCCGGGCCCCTGCGGGGAGGCACCGCTGCTCCCCGAGCCGCGTCCCGTGCCCCGGCCGTCGACCGGGCCGTAGGCTGTCGACGGAACATCCACCCCACGACAACGGGAGCCCGGCAACGATGCAGAAGTGGGAGTACGCCACCGTTCCGCTGCTGGTCCACGCGACCAAGCAGATCCTCGACAACTGGGGCGAGGACGGTTGGGAACTCGTCTCGGTGGTCCCGGGGCCGAACCCGGAGCAGCTCGTCGCCTACCTGAAGCGGCCGAAGGGATGACCGCCACCCCGTACGCCAAGCTCGCCGAGCTGGGGCTGGAGCTGCCCGAGGTCGCCGCCCCGGTGGCCAGCTACGTGCCGGCGGTGCAGTCCGGGCGGACCGTCTACGTCTCCGGTCAGCTGCCGATGGCCGAGGGGAAGCTCCTCGCCACCGGCAAGGTCGGCGCGGGCGTCTCCGCCGAGCAGGCGAAGGACCTCGCCCAGCGCTGCGCGCTGAACGCGCTCGCCGCGATCGACGCGCTGGTCGGCCTGGAGAACGTGGTCAAGGTGGTGAAGCTGACCGGCTTCGTCGCCTCGGCGCCCGGCTTCACCGGCCAGCCCGGCGTGATCAACGGTGCCTCCGACCTGCTCGGCACGGTCTTCGGGGAGGCCGGCCGGCACGCCCGCAGCGCGGTCGGAGTGTCGGAGCTGCCGCTGGACGCCCCGGTCGAGGTCGAGGTCATCGTCGAGGTCGGCTGACCGGTTCCGTTCGCCGCGACCCCACCCGGCCCGGCCGGGTGGGGTCACGTGTCCCACCGGCTTTCCGGCCGTACGGTGGCCGGTGCGGCTTTCAAGATCGCGACGACTGGCCGGTCGGGTCGTACGATCGCAGCCATGACGGGGCACATGACGACGCCGGCGGCCGGGCTGGCCGATTCGCTGCCGGAGTGGGTGACGCTGCTACGCGCGCCGAACCCCGGCCCGATGACCCTCGACGGCACCAACACCTGGCTGCTGCGCGCCCCGGGACGGGACGAGACGGTCGTGGTCGACCCGGGCCCCGCCGACGAGGAGCACCTGGCCCGGATCGCCGCCCACGCGCCGGTCGGGTTCGTGCTGATCACCCACGGGCACCCGGACCACACCGACGGCTCCCGCCGCCTGGCCGAGCTGCTCGGCGGGGTTCCGGTGCTCGCCGCCGACCCGGCGCACACCGTCGACGCCGAACCCCTCACCGAGCACTGGGAGCCCGCCGGCGGCTCCGGCTTCCGGATCGACCTGGTGCCCGTCCCCGGGCACACCGCCGACTCGGTCTGCTTCCTCGTCGAGCACGAGGGCGAGCGGGTGGTCCTCACCGGCGACACCATCCTCGGCCGGGGCACCACCGTGGTCGCCCACCCCGACGGCGACCTCGGGGACTACCTGGCCAGCCTGGAACGGCTGTCGGCGTACCGGGGGGTCGTCGCCCTGCCGGGGCACGGCCCGGCGCTGGCCGACTGCGGCGCGGCGGCCGACTACTACCTCGCCCACCGGCGGGCCCGGCTCGACCAGGTCCGGGCGGCGGTCGCCGCCGGTGACACCACCGCCGCCGAGGTGGTCGCCCGGGTCTACGCGGACGTGGACCGTTCGCTGTGGTGGGCCGCCGAGTGGTCGGTCCGGGCCCAGCTGGAGTACCTGGGGGTGACGCCCCGGGAATCCGGCGGCGGAGAAGCGCGGTTGGACCAACCGTGACCTGCCCGGTGTGTGGAACCGTCGCCGTACCCGGCGCCCGGTTTTGCCACAACTGCGGTGCCGCGCTGCCGGCCGCCGCGACCCTGCCGGCGGCCGAGCGCCGGGTCGTCACCGTGCTCTTCGGTGACCTGTCCGACTTCACCTCCTGGTCGGAGGACCTCGACCCGGAGCGGGTCGGCGCGGTCACCGACCGGGTGCTCGCCGCGCTCGCCGGGGCGGTCAAGACCTTCGGCGGGCACGTCGACAAGCTCACCGGCGACGGCATCATGGCGGTCTTCGGCGCGCCGGTCGCCCACGAGGACGACGCCGAGCGGGCCGTGCGCGCCGCGCTCTCCATGCAGCGGGCGGTCCGCCGGGTGCTCGACGACGAACGCGGCGGCGGGGCCCCGCTCGGCCTGCGGGTCGGGCTGAACACCGGGGACGTGATCGCCGGAATCCAGGCCGCCATCGAGTACACGGTCATCGGCGACACGGTGAACACCGCCGCCCGGCTGGCCGACGCCGCCGCCGTCGGGGCGGTGTACGCCGGGGCGCGGACCTCCGCCGCCACCCGGCACGTCGCCTCCTGGCGGGCGCTGCGCCCGCTGCGGCTCAAGGGCAAGCGGGAGCCGGTCGAGGCGTACGAACTGCTCGGGCTCCTGGACGCGCCGGGCACCCGCTCCGGGCTCGGCGACGAGGCCCCGTTCGTCGGTCGGGAGGCCGAGGTGGGCCGGGTCGCCGGCCGGCTCGCCGAGGTGATCGACCGCGCCGAGCCGAGGGTGCTGCTGATGACCGCCGAGGCGGGGATCGGCAAGTCCCGGTTCGCCGCCGAGGTGGAACGCCTCGCCGCCGGGTACGACGTCGGCGCGGGCCGGTTCGCCGCGCACACCGGGGCGCGGGTGCTCTCGGTGCGCTGTGCGGCCTTCGGTGAGCGCCGCCGGCTCGCCCCCCTGGCCGACCTGGTCCGGGCCGCCGTGGGTCTGCCCGGCGACGCCGCGACCGCGGTCACCCGGGCCGCCGTGGAGGAACGGCTGCGCCGCCTCGAACAGCGGCTCGCCCGGGTGCAACCGGTGCCGCCGCCGCTCGCCACCGACCAACTGCTGGCCCTGCTCGGCTACGTCGACCTGCCCGGCACGCACGGCGGCCCGGCCGACGACGCCGAGTGGAACGCGAACAGCCCGCCGCCGGACGCCGAGGCGGTGCCGACCGCGGTGGCGGACCTGCTCAGCGGGCTCGCCGCCGAGGCGCCACTGGTGGTGGTCGTCGACGACCTGCACGACGCCACGCCGGAGACCATCCGGGCGCTCGGGGTCACCCTGTCCCGGCTGGCCGGACCGGTGCTGGTGCTGCTGCTGGGCCGCCCCGAACTGGTCCGGACCGCCGGCACGCTGACCCGGCTCTCCGAGGCCGAGGTGCACGTGCTGCCGCCGCTGCGCGGCGCGGACGCCTCCCGGCTGCTGACCACGTACCTCAGCGGCGGGAAGCTGCCCCAGGCCGACGCCGACCGGCTGCTCGCCACCGCCCAGGGCAATCCGTTCTACCTGGCCGAACTGGTGACCCTGCTGATGGAGCGGGGCGCGTTGACCGCCGGGGCCGAGCGGGACGGCAGCGGCGCGGCGACCTGGCGGCTGGCCCCGGGCTCCCTCGGCAGCCGGTTGCTCTCCCGTGACCTCGCCGCCGTCCTGGCGGCCCGGATCGACGCGCTTCCGACCGAGGCCCGCTCGGTGCTCCGGGACGCCGCCGTGGTCGGCGACACCGTGCCCACCGGCACCCTGGAGGCGCTGCGCGAACGGCGCACCGGGCGGGACGGCCGCCCGGCCGCCGTGGTGGCGGTGGAACTGGACCGGGCCGTGGAGGAACTGCTGCAACGCCGGATGCTGCACCGCACCCGGACGGGCTACTCCTTCGCCACCCCGCTGATGCGGGAGGCCGCCTACGCCGGGGTCAGCAAGGCCGACCTGGCCGACCGGCACGCGGCCCTGGCCCGCTGGGCCGCGCCGACCGACTCCGCCGGCACCCCGGTCCCGGGCGGGTTCACCGACGCCGCCCGGGACGAGTTCGTCGCCGAGCACGCCGAGCGGGCCACCGCGCTCGCCGACGCGGTCGGGCTCCGTCCGGACGCGCCGGCCCGCACGGTGGCCCCGCTGGGCGTGGCCGCGCTGGACCGGGCCGCCCGTCGCTCGCTCGCCGCCGGTGAGCCGGCTCTCGCGGTGGAGTACGCCGAACGCGCCGCCGAGCTGGCCCGGGACGGGCTGCCGGTGACGGCCCGGGTGGTGCACGCCCGGGCGCTGCTCCAGGTGGGGCGGGCCGCCGACGCGCTCGCCTTCGCCGAGAAGATCGCGGCCAACGCCACCGACGACGGCGCGACCCGGGCCAACGCCCTGCTGCTGGCCGGGCAGGCGTACCAGAACCTCGGTGACCTGGGGCGGGCGGTCGCGAGTTGGCAGGAGGCGTTGCAGGTGGCCGCCGCCGCCGAGCTGCCCACGCTGCGTGCCTCGGCGATGCGCCGGCTCGGCATGGCCGACTTCGTCACCGGGCGGTTGGGGCAGGCCAGCAGCCGGTTCGCCGCCGCGTACCAGGTCAGCCTGGCCGCTCAGGACCCGCGCGGGCAGGCGTGGTCGTTGCAGAACCTGGCCTGGGTGACCACCACCCGGGGCGACTTCGCCGGCACCGACGCGGTGCTCGGCCGGGCCGCCCGGCTCTTCGCCGAACTCAAGGACCCGTACGGGCGGGCCTGGCTGCGCGGGACGACCGCGTTCGCCCGGGTGCTCGCCGGTCGGCTGCGCGAGGCGTACCGGCTGGCGCGGATCTTCCTGCCCTTCGGCGAGCGGATCGGCGAGGCGTGGGTGGTCGGCACGCTGCGCGCGGTCGAGGCGTACGCCGCCGCCGAGCTGGGCGAGCTGGCCGAGGCGGACCGGTCGGCCCGGCGCGCGTACCGGGACTTCGTCGCCGCCTCGGACGACTGGGGACGTGGCTTCGCCCTGGTGGTGCGCGGTGCGATCGCCCGAGGGCTGGGCGAGCCCGAGCACGCGGCGGACCTGCTCACCGACGCCCTCGACCACGCCGGCCGGACCACCCACCCGCTGCTCACCGGCATGGCCGGCACACTGCGCGGCTTCGTCGCCCTGGAGCTGGGCGACCAGGCGGCGGCCGAGCGGTACGCCCGCGCGGTGCTCGCCGCCGTGGAACCGCACAACCCGCAGGCCCCGGCCCAGGTGGCCCCCCGGGTGCTGCTGGCGATGGCCCGGCTGGCGGCCGGTGACCCGACCACCGCGGTGGGGCTGCTCGCCCCGGTGGCGACTGCCGGCAACACCTCGGCGCTGCTGATCTCCCGACGACAGACCCTGGCCCGGTACGCTTCGGCGCTGCTCGCCCTGGGGCAGCACGAGCAGGCGCTGGACTGGGCCCGCCGGGCGGTCGCCGCACCGGCCGAGGACGTCCGCAGCCAGGTAATCGCGGCGACGGTGTTGGCCGAGACGTCGAGCGCGTGTGGACATCCGGTCGAGGCGCTGGCCGCCGCCGAGGAGGCGGTCCGGCTGGCGTACGCGACGGAGCAGCGCAGCGAGCGGGCCGGTGCGGAGGCGCTACGGGACCGGCTGATCGTCCCCGGCGTGGCCGAACCGGTCACCGCGTCGGCGGCTCCGGCGGACGCGACGACGGGGGCACCGGGGAGGTCGGCGACATCCGACGCGCCGGGCTCGGTCGGTTCGGCGGGATCTGCCGGTTCTGCCGATGCCGGAACGCGCCGGAGCGATTAGCGTGAGGGGCCACAGCGGTGGTCCACAGTGACGGCCGTACCCACGAAAGGACCGTCATGAGACTGCCGCGCTCCGCCGCCGGCTGGACCGTCGCGGTCTTCGGCGGGACGGCGTTGCTGAGTGGTGTGCTCGGGCTGCTCTGGCCGGCGGCCCTGCTCGGCATGTTGGGTCTCGCCGTGCCGCCGACCCGGACGTCCGGCGACCACACCGGCACCTTCCTGGTCGCGTCCTCCATGGCGGCGTTCAACATGGGGGTCTACTACCTCCTCGCCGCGGTCGGCGACTGGCGCCCGTTCTTCCGTTTCACCGTGGTGTTCCGGTTGGTCACCGTCTGTGTGTTCACTCTCGTGGTGGTGGCGGACGTCGCCCCGGTCGGCTTCCTCGGGGTGGCCGCGTGGGAGGGCGTGGGAGCGTTGGCGACCGCGCTGGGCCTCCGCGTGGACGCCCGCCGGCGAGCGGGCGGCGCGGGCGGTGCCGGGCCGTCATCCGCGCTGGTCGCCGGTGCGGGGCTCTGAGTCGCCGGACGAGTTGGGTATTTTCGAGCTGTGACCGCCACCCCGCCCGGCGCCCTGCCGAAGCCAATCGTGCCCGGTCTGACGGATTTGCAGGTATTTGCCCGGGGTGGCTACGCCACGGTCTACCGGGCCGTCCAGATCTCCGTCGGGCGTGAGGTCGCGGTCAAGGTGGAGAACCGCACCCTGGACAGCGAACGGGACCAGGCCCGATTCCTGCGCGAGGCGCGGGCCGCCGGTCGCATGTCGTCCCACCCGCACGTGGTGGACCTCTTCGACGTCGGCGTCACCATCGACCAGCACCCGTACCTCATCATGGAACTCTGCGACGGGTCGTACGCCGAGCGGATGCGGACCTCGCCGCTCGGCCCGGTCGAGGCGCGCGACCTCGGCGTCAAGATCGCCGACGCGCTGGCGCACTCGCACGCGGCCGGCGTGCTGCACCGCGACGTGAAGCCGGCCAACATCCTCCACTCGCACTTCAACTCCGCGGTGCTGGCCGACTTCGGGCTGGCGGTGCTGGCCGAGGTGCGGGACCCGACGGTCACCATGGAGGTGCTCACCCCGGCGTACGCGCCGCCGGAGATGTTCAACCACAGCCCACCCTCGCCGGCCGTCGACGTCTACGCCCTCTGCGCGACCCTGTACGCGGTGATGCACGGCCGGCCCCCGCGCTGGCAGTCGGAGCGCAATCCGAGCCTGGTCACCGTACTGGACATGTTCAACCGTCCGATCCCCGGACTGCCCGGCGTGCCGGAGGAACTGGTCGAGGTGCTCCGGCTCGGCATGTCGAACGATCCGGGCGCCCGGCCCTCCGCGGTCGAACTGCGCGGCCTGCTGGCCGGACTGCCACTCGGCCCGACGGACTCCCCGCACCACCAAGGGACGTCCTTCGTCGGGCCCTGGCGGCCCCCCGGCCCGGCCGAACGCACCGGCGACGATCCGGTACGCGGGCACACCGGTCAGCCCGCTCCGCGCGCTCCCCAGGAACAGGACCACCCGACCGTGCCGGCTCCGGTGCGTCGCCGGCGGCGCTGGTTCCTCGGTGGGGCCGGCGTGCTCGCCCTGGTCGCCTCGGCGGGCGCCGGGGCCTGGGTGGCGGACAACACCCGGACCCCGGACCCGTTGCCCACCGCCAACACCGCCGTCGTGGGGACGCTGCCCGGCTGCGTGGACGGTACGACCGAGTTGCCCGCAGGGGTGCGCTGCTCCGACGAGTTGCAGTGCTTCGGCCCGGTCCGGGTCCGGGGCGCCCGGGCCCAGGCCGTCCGGGTCCGCTGCGACCGGCGGCACACCTGGGAGAGCTACGCCGAGGGCGATCTCCCCGCCGAACTGGTCGGGGCCGACCACGACACGGTCAAGACGGCCGACTCGGTCCGGCAGGTCTGCAACCCCACGACGTTCCGGCTCACCAGCGGCCTGACCCACGAGGACGGGTGGAATCTGGAGGTGCTGCCGCCGGACGACACCGACCCCGACCAGACGTACCGCTGTCTGGCCGGCCGTGGGGTCGACGGCCTGGCGACGCCGACTCTCAGCCTGCGCTGATCGACCCGGTCCGCGTCGGCCCCGGCGGGACGGCGTGGTCAGCGGTCGCGGAGCCGGGCCCGTAGCGCCGCCACCATCATCGGATTGTCGAGAGTCTCCAGGGTGGGCGCGTCGATCCCGTGTGGGCCACCCGTGGACTGCTGCTGCGGCGGCGCGGTCGCCGGGTCGGCCGGTGGCTGGTGGCGCGCCGCGTCGACGGCGACCCCCGTGATCATCGCGAGCAGGACGACGAGGATGGCCAGCACCACGCCCAGGAAGTCGGCCCGGCGCAGGACGACCAGGGTGACCAGGAGGGAGACCGTCGCGAGCGAGGCGGTCACCGCCAGGATCCGGGCACGGGATCGGAGAAGACGAGTCACCCGTCCAGCATCGCCCGCCCGCCCCCGCTGTCAACCGCCGGACCACCTCCGTCGGCGGGGGCACCCGCTGTGCCACCGCACGGACGGTCCGGAGGGGCATGGCGGGGGCGCGTGAGGCGCGTCCCCGTCCACGTGCGACACGCACTGGAATCGTTCGCATACCCTGGGTGCCCCGCTGGTCGTCTCCCGGGAGGCCGTCCATGAACACGCCGTCCCGACAGCAACTCCGGGCGATCGCCACCGCGCTGGCGGTCACCCTGACCCTCTCCCTCGCGGCGGTCGCCGGCTGCGACAGCCGACAGGAGCCCGAGTTCCCCTCCGTGCAGGAGAAACTGCGCGAGACGCAGGTCCACGGCCAGCCCAAGCTGCGGATCGGCGTGGCGATCCTGGATCCGCTGCTGGACGAGGAGAAGAACGCCTTCGTCAACTTCGAGGCCGAGATCGCCCGGTACGTCGCCGCGTCGCTCGGCTACGAGGGGGACCGGCGGATCGACCTGGTGCCGCTGGCCACCGAGGATCGCATCCCCGCCCTCCAGAGCGGCGAGGTCGACCTGGTGGTCAGCAGCTTCTCGATGACCAAGGAGCGGGAGAGTCAGGTCCTCTTCGCCGGTCCGTACTTCGTGACCACCCAGGAGGTCCTGATCCCGATCCGGCTGAAGGACCGGGTCCGGACCATCGAGGACCTGCGTGACCCCAAGCTGCGGGTCTGCGCCAGCGGCGGATCGACCAGCGAGGCGGAGCTGGAGGAGCACGGCATCCGGCCCCGGGTGGTCAAGAACGTCAGCGACTGCGTCCGGGGCATCCGCGAGGGCCGGTACGACCTGGTCAGCTCCGACGAGGCCATCCTGGCCGGGTTCCGCTCCCAGTTCCCGACCGAGTTCCAGATCGTCGACATGCCCTTCGGCACCAGCGAGCGGATCGGCGTGGGGGTGCCGATCGGTGACCCGGCGCTGCGCGACCTGGTCGCGTACTTCCTGGACAAGAGCTACCAGCAGGGACGCCGGGACGGCAGCAGCCCCTGGTTGACGGCGTACCACAAGACGCTCGGCCCGTGGCTGAAGGCGGACCTGCCCCAGCCGCAGCCGTTGAACGTGCCGGACCTGGTGGACTTCGACGACAAGGCACCGACGCGATGAGCGCCCCCGTCGACGACCACCCGACCGTCTCCCCCGATCCGGAGCCCGCCCCGGTCCGGTCCGGCGACGACCACGCGGGGAACGGGGCCGGGCGACGCGACCGGGACGAGCGGCGGGACCGGGCGAGCCAGTCCTTCTGGACGCTCGTCGTCGGTGTGCCGGCGGTCTTCTCGGTGCTGCGGCTCGCCGTGGAGGCCGGGGGCGAACTCCAGACCACGCTGCTGCTGGTGGCGAACGTCGGACCGGTGAACCTGATCGCCGGTTTCCTCACCACCGCGGCCCAACTGGTCACCACGGTCCTGGTCGCCATCTTCGCCCTCGGCGCGGTCTTCGCGGTCAGCGCCGACGCGGCCCCCGACGCCGCCGGTCCCGTCCCTCCGGCCCGTCGACCGCTCTTCGCCCGGTGGGCCGACATCACCCCGGCCTGGCTGGTGCTGGCGAGCTTCCTGTTCGCGATGGTCACCTGGGAGCTGCTCTACCTGCCGCTGCTGCTGCCCGCGGTGGCCGCCGCGTTCCAGCTCACCCCGGAACGGCTGCACGAGCGGCTGCTGCCCCGCCTGCTGCTCCTGCTCGGCCTCCTGGCCGGGTACGGCTGGCTGGTCCTGCCCACCCTGGCCGACGCCTGGGACCAGCGGGACGTGGTGGCGTTGCTGCTGCTCGGCGGGCCGCCGCTGCTCGCCTGCGTCGTCGCCGGGCCCCTGCCCCGGGCGGTGCTCCGCCCGCTCGCCCCGGTCACTCAGACCGCCGTGCTGGTCGTCCTGGCCTGGGCCGCGGTGCCGGTGATCACCACTCCGGTGCTGCCGCTGACCGTGGTCACGGTGACCTCGACGGCCGGGGGGAGCGAGGACGTGCGGGGGCACGTGGTGGCCGTCGACGACGTGAACATGACGATCCTGGAAGCCCGCGGCGGGGTGCGGTTCGTCCCGGTGGACCGGGTCGAGTCGCAGGTGCTCTGCCCGAACGAGGACGAACTGCCCCGGCACCGGCTGCGGATCCACGACTTCCACGTCGAGGACTCGCTGCTGGAGGGGCTGGGCCGGCGGGTACGACCGGTGCACCGCATCGACGCCGCCTGCCGTACCCCGGTCTGAGCGGTCGGTCAGTACGACCGGTCCTGACCGAGCACGTGCTGCGCGACGAAGTTGAGGATCATCTCCCGGCTGACCGGGGCGATCCGACCGGCGCGAACCGCCCCGAGCAGGGTGGCGACGCCGTACTCGGTGGTCATGCCTGCCCCGCCGTGCACCTGGACGGCGGTGTCCACGGCGAGCGCGGCGGCCTCCCCGGCCGCGTACTTGGCCATGTTCGCGGAGATCCCGGCCTCCAGGTCCCGTCCGGCGTCGTAGAGGGCGGCGGCCTTGTAGATCATCAGTCGGGCCAGTTCCACCTGGATCGCCGCGTGCGCGAGCGGGTGGGACACCCCCTGGTGCGAGCCGATGCTCCGGCCACCCCAGACCGCGCGGGTGGCGGTGTACTCCGAGGCGCGCTCGACCGCGTACCGGCCGGTGCCGGCCCCCATCGCGGCGACCGTGATCCGCTCCGGGTTCAGGCCGGCGAAGAGCGCCGGCAGGCCGGCGTCGAGCGACCCGCCGACCAGCGCGTCGGCGGGCACCCGCACGTCGTCGAGGTAGAGCAGGAACTGGTTCTCCGGGGAGACGATCTCCATGTCCAGCTTCGACCAGGTCAGCCCGGCCGCGTCCGTCGGCACGACGAAGAGCGCCGGCTTGAGCTTCCCGGAGGCGGCATCCTCCGTCCGGGCCACCACCAGCACGTAGCCCGCCTCGTCGACGCCCGAGATGTAGCACTTGCGCCCGGAGAGCAGCCAGTCGTCGCCGTCCCGCCGGGCCACCGTACCGAGCCGGTGGAAGTTCGACCCGGCCTCCGGCTCGGTTATCGCGAACACCACCTTCAGCGAACCGTCGGCCAGTCCGGGCAGGAAACGTGCACGCTGCCCGTCGGTGCCGTGCCGGGCGATCACCGTGGCGGCGATGGCGGGCGAGACCACCAGCAGCAGCAACGGGCAGCCGGCGGCGGCCAGCTCCTCGCAGACGATCGCCAGCTCGGTGATGCCGCCGCCCCCGCCGCCGTACTCGGTGGGGATGTTGACCCCCAGGTAGCCGAGCCGGCCGGCCTCGTCCCACAGTTCGGAGGTGTGCTCGCCGGCCTTCGCCTTCGTCACGAAGTACCGGTGGCCGTACCGCCGGCCCAGCGCCCGGACGGCGTCGCGGAGCTGCTCCTGCTCGTCGGTCAGGTCGAAGTTCATCACGCGTCCTCCTGGATCGGGTCGACCACGGCCAGCACGGTGCGCGTCTCGACCTGCCCGCCGGCCGGCACCGGCAGGTCGGTGACGACGCCGTCGACCGGGGCGAGCACGGGGTGTTCGAGCTTCATCGCCTCCAGGGTCAGCAGCAGGTCCCCGGCGGTGACCCGTCGACCCACCTCGACGTGCCGGCGGGTGACCGTGCCGGGCAGCGGGGCCAGCAGCGAGCCGGCCGCCACCTCGGCGGTGGGCAGCGGCAGGCGCGGCAGCTCGGTGAGGCTCGTCGCCCCCTCCGGGCCGTCCACGAAGACCTCCGACCCCACCCGGTGCACGCGGTACGCCCGCCGGACCCCGTCGACGTCCAGCACCACCCGATCCGGGGCGGCCCCGACCAGGGCGACGGCCCGTTCGTCCGACGGGTCGATGGACCACTCGGCGAGCCCGCCGGCGCGGTCCAGCCGGTACCGGACCTCGATCTCGCCGTCCGCCCCGGCGAAACGGGTGACCTGGGGGGACGCGGGGACGTTCCGCCAGCCGGACGGGAGGGAACCGAGCACCGGCGCCGCGGCGCGGCGGGCGGCGGCCGAGGCGAGCGCGGCGGCGAGCGCGGTCAGCGACACCTCGTCGGCGGGCAGCAGCGGGGCGAAGACCTCCGGGTGCCGGTCGAGGAAACCGGTGTCGACCTCGGCGGCCAGGAACTCGGGGCTGCGCAGCACCCGGACCAGCAGGTCCCGGTTGGTGGTCACGCCGTGCAGTTCGGCGCGGGCCAGCGCGCCGGCCAGCAGCCGGGCCGCCTGGGTACGGGTCGGCCCCCAGGCCACCAGCTTCGCCAGCATCGAGTCGTAGTGCACCCCGACCGTCGAGCCGGCCGCCACGCCGGAGTCCAACCGCAGGCCGGGGCGCGTGAGGCCGCCGAACTCGACGGCCACCCCGGGCACGGCGAACCGGCGCAGGGTGCCGGTCGCCGGTCGCCAGCCGTGTGCCGGGTCCTCGGCGCAGAGGCGTACCTCGATCGCGTGACCGTTGACCGGCGGGGCCTGTGCGAACGGCAGCGGCTCACCCTCGGCCACCAGCAGTTGCAGCCGGACCAGGTCCAGGCCGGTGGTGAGTTCGGTGACCGGGTGCTCGACCTGGAGCCGGGTGTTCATCTCCAGGAAGAAGAACTCGCCGGTCGGAGCGAGCAGGAACTCCACCGTGCCCGCGCCCACGTAGCCGACCGCCCGTCCGGCGGCCACCGCCGCCTCGTGCAGCCGTTCCCGCAGGTCGGGCGCGAGGACACCGGGCGCCTCCTCGACGAGCTTCTGGTGTCGTCGCTGGATCGAGCACTCGCGTACCCCCTGCGCGGCGACCGTGCCGTGGCGGTCACCGAAGATCTGCACCTCGACGTGGCGACCGCGCTCGACGTACCGCTCGACGAAGACCGTGCCGTCGCCGAACGCCGCCGCCGACTCGCGGCGGGCGGAGGCGAGCGCCCCGGCCAGGTCGGCGGCGTCCCGGACCACGCGCATGCCCCGCCCACCGCCACCGGCGGACGCCTTGACCAGCACCGGGAAGTCGGTGACCGCGTCCGGGTCGGTCCAGGTCGGCAGCACCGGCACGCCGGCCCTCGCGAGCAACTCCTTGGCCGCCATCTTGTCGCCCATCGCGGCGATCGCGGCGGCCGGTGGGCCGACCCAGGTCAGCCCGGCGTCGGTCACCGCCGTCGCGAACCCGGCGTTCTCGGCGAGGAAGCCGTAGCCGGGGTGCACGGCGTCCGCGCCCGACCGGCGGGCCGCGTCGAGGATCAGGTCGATCCGCAGGTACGTCTCGGCGGGCGTGTTCCCGGCCAGGCGTACGACGTGGTCGGCCTCGGCGACGAACGGCGCGTCGGCGTCCGCGTCGGAGTGCACGGCGACGGTCTCGACGCCGAGCGCCCGGCAGGTGGCGAAGACCCGGCGGGCGATCTCCCCCCGGTTGGCGACCAGCAGTCTGGTGATCATCTGTGCTGAGCCTGCCCTTCGTTCGCGACTGCGGGACTCCGCTTCGCTGCGTTCCTCGCGCCCACGGTCTCTACATCCGGAAGACGCCGAAGCCGTCCGCCCCGACGACCGGACCACTGTGGATGGCCGAGAGGCAGAGGCCGAGGACGGTACGGGTGTCCCGGGGGTCGATCACCCCGTCGTCGTAGAGCCGGCCGGAGAGGAAGAGCGCCCCGGACTCCGACTCGATCTGCTGCTCGACCATGGCCCGCATCGCCGCGTCGGAGTCCTCGTCGTACTCCCGGCCCCGGGCGGCGGCGGCCTGCCGGGCCACGATCGACAGCACCCCGGCCAACTGCGCCGGCCCCATCACCGCCGACTTGGCGTTCGGCCAGGTGAACAGGAACCTCGGCTCGTACGCCCGCCCGCACATGCCGTAGTTCCCCGCCCCGTACGACGCGCCGAGGTTGACCGTCAGGTGCGGCACGGTCGAGTTCGACACCGCGTTGATCATCAGCGCGCCGTGCTTGATGATGCCGCGCTGTTCGTACTCGGTGCCGACCATGTAGCCGGTGGTGTTCTGGAGGAAGACCAGCGGGGTGTCGGTGGCGTTGGCGAGCTGGATGAACTGGGCCGCCTTCTGCGCCTCCTCGCTGAACAGCACGCCCCGGGCGTTGGCCAGCACACCGACCGGGTAGCCGTGCAGCTCACCCCAGCCGGTGACCAGCGCGGTGCCGTACGCCGGCTTGAACTCGTCGAAGTCGCTGCCATCGAGCACCCGGGCCAGGACCTCACGCGGGTCGAACGGCACCTTCAGGTCGGCGCTGGCGATGCCGAGCAGGTCCTCCGGGTCGTACCGGGGCGGGGCCGGGTCCGGGGTGCGGGGCGGCGGCCCCTGCTTGCGCCAGTTCAGCCGGCGTACGCACCGTCGGGCCAGCCGGATGCCGTCGGGTTCGTCCTCGGCGAGGAAGTCGGCCAGGCCGGACCGGGTGGCGTGCATCGTCGCCCCGCCCAGCGACTCGTCGTCGGCGTCCTCGCCGGTCGCCATCTTCACCAGCGGCGGCCCGGCCAGGTACACCTGCGACCGGCCCCGGATCATGATGGTGTAGTCCGACATGCCCGGGATGTACGCACCACCGGCGGTGGCGTTGCCGAAGACCACGCTGACCGTGGGGATCTTCGCGGCGGAGAGCCGGGTCAGGTCCCGGAACACCCGGCCGCCCGGGATGAAGATCTCCGACTGGGTGGGCAGATCCGCGCCGGCCGACTCGACCAGGTTCACCATCGGCAGCCGGTTGGCCAGCGCGATCTCCCCGGCCCGTCGGGTCTTGGCCAGCGCCCACGGGTTGACCGCGCCGCCGCGTACGGTCGGGTCGTTGGCGAGGACCAGGCACTCCACCCCTTCGACCGCCCCGATCCCGGTCACCACGCTCGCCCCCACCGGAAAGTCCGTGCCGTACGCGGCCACCGGCGACAGCTCCAGGAACGGGCTGTCCGGGTCGAGCAGCAGCTCGATCCGCTCCCGGGGCAGGAGCCGGCCGCGCCGGTGGTGCCGGGCGACGTACCTCTCGCCGCCGCCGGCCCGCGCGGCGTCCAGGGCCTCGTCCAGCTCGGCCAGCCGAGCGAGCAGCGCCTCCCGGTTGGCCCGGTGGGCGGCGGAGGTGGGGTCGACGGTGCTGCGCAACGTGGTCACGGGCGGCCCCCCGTCCCGGCGGGTGCTTTCGTCCCGCCCGACGTCAGCTCCGCCGGCAGGTCGACGATCCGGGCCCGGAGCAGCTCCCCGAGCGCCTTGGCCTGCGGGTCGAACCGGGTGGAGGCGGCCACCCCCTGGCCGAGCAGGCCCCGGACCACGAAGTTCACCGCGCGCAGGTTCGGCAGCTCGTGCCGCTCGACGGTCAGCCCGACCGTCTCCGGCAGCAGCTCGCCGAGGCGCTCGACGGTCAGCCAGCCGCGCAGCCAGGCGTACGCCGCGTCGGTGCGCGCCCACACCCCGAGGTTCGCGTCGCCGCCCTTGTCGCCCGAGCGGGCCCCGACCAGTTCCCCGAGCGCACCCCGCCTCGTCGGGTGGTAGGAAGGGCCCCCTGCAGGTGATTTCTGCTCTGCAGGGGACCCCTGCTCGCACGTCAGCGGCGGGGGTGGGATCGGCACGCGTACCCCCGAGGGGAGCACGGCGACGTGCGCGACGGCTCCCTGCGGCACCGTGTCGGAGGTGAAGACCCCGTACGGCGTCGCATCGCCCGGCAGGGTGGTCAGCGTGCAGCCCGGGTAGGAGGCCAGAGCCAGCTCCACCGCGGCGCCCGAGAAGGCCCGTCCGGCCCGCGTCCGGTCACCGTCCTTCACGTGTACGTGCAGCAGTGCGCTCGCCGTCTCGGTGTCGTCCGCGTCGACCCGGTCGGTACGGGCGAGGCGGAACTCCAACCCCTCCGGGCCGATCGCCGCCTCGATCTGCTCCCGGACCAGCGCTGCCTTCGCCGGGACGTCCAGTCCGCAGAGGACGAAGGTCATCGAGTTGCGGAACCCGCCGAGGTTGTTGACGCCGACCTTCAGGGTGTCCGGTGGCGGGGTGCCCCGGGCGCCGCTGACCCGTACCCGGTCGGGGCCGTCCTGGCGCAGGGCCACCGTGTCGAGCCGGGTCACCACGTCCGGGCCGAGGTAGTCCGGCCCGCCGATCTCGTAGAGGAGCTGCGCGGTGACCGTCTCCACGGTGACCGCCCCGCCGGTGCCCGGATGCTTGGTGATCACCGACGAGCCGTCCGGATGCAGCTCGGCGACGGGGAACCCGGGACGGCGTCCGCCGTCGGGCAGTTCGGTGAAGAAGCTGAAGTTCCCGCCGGTCACCTGCGTCCCACACTCGATCAGGTGCCCGGCGACAGTGGCCCCGGCCAGCGCGTCGAGGTCGTCGTGCCGCCACCCGAACCGGGCGATGCCCGGACCGACCACCAGGGAGGCGTCGGTGACCCGGCCGGTCACCACCACGTCCGCGCCCGCCTCCAGGCAGGCCGCGATGCCGAACGCCCCCAGGTACGCGTTGGCGGTGAGCGCGTCCGGCCGGAGCAGGGCGTCGCCCTCGACGTACCCGATCCGGACGGTGAGGCCGAGCCGGTCGGCGAGCGCCCCGATCGCGGTGGCCAGCCCGGCGGGATTGACGCCACCGGCGTTGGTGACGATCCGTACGCCCCGCTCCAGGGCGGTGCCGAGGGTGCCCTCCAGCTGCCGGAGGAACGTCTTCGCGTAGCCGAGGGAGGGGTCGCGGAGCCGGTCCCGGCCGAGGATCAGCATGGTCAGCTCGGCGAGGTAGTCGCCGGTGAGAAAGTCCAGCTCACCGCCGTCGAGCATCTCCCGCCAGGCGGTGGACCGGTCGCCGTAGAAGCCCGAGGCGTTGCCGATCCGGATCACGCGGTCACCGTCGCGGCGCGAACGGGCAGGTCCGACAGGACGACCATGGGTGCCTCCGGTCACGGGGTGAGCAGGGTGGCGAGCTGACGTTTCCAGGTGTTCAGCAGGGCGGTGCGGCGGGTCGAGTCGTCGGTGAGCAGGTTGGCCACCCCGAGCCCACGGAGCAGGTCCAGGGTGGCCTGCACCGCCTCGCGGACCCCGGGACGTCGTTCGTCGGCGTCGAGCAGCGCGACGGTGAGCCGGTGCATCTCCCGGCCGACCCGGGCCTCCAGCGGCACCAGGGCCGCGCGTAGTTCCGGGTCGGTGCGGGCGGCCACCCAGAGTTCGAGGGCGGCGACGAAGAGCGGACCGGTGAAGGCGGCGGCGAGCATGTCGATCACCCGGTCGAGTCGCCGGGCGGCCGGCAGCGCCTCGGCCTCGGCCCGTAGCTCCGCCGCGCGACGCTCCGCCAGGTGCACCACGGCTGCGGTGACCAGGGCCGCCCGGGTGGGGTAGTGGTGCAGTTGCGCGCCCCGGGAGACCCCGGCGCGAGCGGCGACCACCGTGGTGGTGGTGCCGGACCAGCCGTGCTCGACCAGGCAGTCGACGGTCGCCTCCAGCAGCCGGGTACGGGTGGCGCGGCTGCGCTCCTGCTGCGGAACGCGGCTCGACTGCGCGGCGCCGTCCCGCTGCGGAACGCGGCTCGACTGTGGTTCGCGGTCCGGTCGTGGGGCGTGGCTCGGCGGGGCGGGCACCCCGCCAGCGTGCCGTCGGAGAAACAAACAGTCAAGACTGACTTTTTCTGGCGGTGGAGTCGTCGTCCCGCCGAAGCAGATCGGACTGTGGTGGCCGGCGGAAGGGCGATGCTGGCCGGACGCTTTGGAGCTGCCCGCACGAACGGGGCACGGTCACCCGCTTGCAGTCGGGTGCGCGCTTACGGCCCGCATGCAGCCGGGTGCGCGTACGACCCGCGAAACCGGCTGCGCCGTACGGCCCGCGTGTGACCGGGTGCGCCGCACGGCCCAGGTGCAGCCGGGTGCGCCGCACGGCTGCCGCCCGTCGAAGGTGCGTGGGGCGGGGTGGCGTAACCGCCCTGCCAGGTCGGAGGACCGGGCGATGCGGATCGCGTGGGCCGGGCGACCGCATGGGTATGACGGGCGACCGGGCGCATGGACGGGGCAGCTCCAAAGGACGCGACGGGCTATGGTCCGACCCTGCCGGGGCCGCCCCATGCCTCCTCGGACGGGTCGGACGGCGGTATGCGTCAACGGCCGTCGCGCGGGCCGAAGACGGTCAGCGCCTCGGCGTCGTCGTGCCGGGACCGCACGTACTCGTCGGCCCAGGCGGCTGCTTCCGGATACGCCGACTCAACGGCCACCCGGGCGCAGGCGGCGTCCAGGTCGAATGTGCTGCGGCGCAGTTGCACGCCGGGGCCGAGCAGGGCCCAGTGCGCCCCCGCTGCGCCGTACGGCATGCCGACGCTGCCCGGGTTGACCACCAGGCGGCGGTGGGCGAGCCGGACGAACGGCATGTGGGTGTGCCCGCAGACCACCGTGCCCACCTCCGCCGGCAGCGTGGCGAAGACCTCGCTCCACCGGTCGAGCCGGGAGTCGACCAGCACGACCTCCTCGTCGTCGCGCGGGGTGGCGTGGCAGAACAGCACCTGGCCCAGCCCGGCGACCGGCAGTGTCACGTGCAGCGGCAGCGCGGCCAGCCGGGCCACCTGGTCGTCGCGGAGCTGGCCGGCGGCCCAGGGCGTCACCGCGTCCGGGACCGGAATCGGGTGACCGGCGCGCAGCGAGACCAGTTCACGGTCGGCGTTGCCGCCCACCCAGACGGCCCGGTCGCCGAGGCTGACCAACAGGTCCAGCACCTCGACCGGCTGGGGCCCGGCGGCGATGTCCCCGGTGAGCACGACCAGGTCGGCCGCGACGACGTCCGGTTCGGCCAGGACGGCCTCCAGCGCGGGCAGGACACCGTGGATGTCGGAGAGGACGGCGACGCGTTCCAGCATCAGGTCAGCCTGGCAGCCGGCCACCGATCCGGTCGATGGATTCTGCGTCGGGCAGAACGACGGGAGGGCGCGCCCGAGGCGGCCCTCCCGTAAAGAGAAAGGGTCAGACCCGTGCCCGGCGGGCGAGCCGCTCCGGGTCGAGGATGATGATGCTCTTGCCGTCCAGGCGCAGCCAGCCCCGGGACGCGAAGTCGGCCAGGGCCTTGTTGACCGTCTCCCGGGACGCGCCGACGAGCTGGGCGATCTCCTCCTGGGTCAGGTCGTGCGTCACCCGCAGCACGCCGCCGTCGCGGGTGCCGAAGCGGCCCGCCATCTGGAGCAGGTTCTTGGCGACCCGACCGGGAACGTCGGTGAAGATCAGGTCGGCCAGCGAGTCGTTCGTCCGCCGGAGCCGGCGGGCCAGCACCCGGAGGAGCTGCTCGGCGATCTCGGGCCGGTTGTTCAGCCACGGCCGCAGCGCCTGCTTGCGCAGGCGGACCAGACGGGTGTCGGTGACCGCGGTGGCGGTCGCCGTACGCGGGCCGGGGTCGAAGAGCGACAACTCACCGACCATGTCCGACGGGCCCATCACCGCGATGAGGTTCTGCCGGCCGTCGGCGGCCCGCCGCCCCACCTTGATCTTGCCGGAAAGCAGGATGTAAAGGCTGTCGCCGGGCTCGCCCTCGTTGAAGACCACCTCGCCCTTGCGGACTTCGAGCGTCTCCATCTCCTTGGCGAGCGCCTCGGCCGCCTCCGGGTCGACGCCCTGGAAGATCCCACTACGGGCCAGTACCTCGTCCATCGCGCACCTCCGCCTGCGCGTGCCGTCCGTCGGCTGGGTCCGCCGTCCGCTGATCCCTCGCGCGACGCCAGTCTAGGCGCATGTGAGCAGTAATCAGAGGTGCACCCCTGGAACGTGATCGTTGGACGTAACGAAACGGACCTGATCAACCGCTATGATCCCCCGCCGCGAAGGCCGGGGGAGCGCTCCGCCGGGCGTCGGTCGTAGGGTCACCCGCGTGTTGAGCGAACCCTTCCTGACCACCCGGTCCGAGGACGGCCGGGACGTCCCGCTGCTGTACTGGCGCGCCGACCGGCCGCTGTACGGGGTCAGCTCCGCCCCGCTCGGCGGGGGAGTCGGGGTCCGGCACTGGGTGGTCAACGCGACCGTGCCGATGTCGTACCACCGGGACGACCCGGCGGAGCACCTCGCCGGCCTGGCCGACCGGCTCGGCCTCGACGGGCCCGGGGTCGGCCTGCTGACCGGCGTGGACGTCACCGAGGTGGTGGCCCGCGCCGACGACGGGGTACGGGTCTGGGCGACGGTCGGGCTGGGCACCCCGGTCCAGGCCGCCGCCCCGGCGACCCCGGCCGCCGTGGAGCCGGTCGGCACGGTCAACATCGTCGTCCTGCTGCCCGTCCGGCTCGGCGATGCCGCGCTGGTCAACGCCGTGGCCACCGCGACCGAGGCGAAGACCCAGGCGATCGTCGAACTGGGGCTGCCGGCCACCGGCACCCCGACCGACGCGGTGACCGTGCTCTGCCCGACGGACGGCCCGGTCGACCCGTACGGCGGGCCCCGCTCGCGGTGGGGTGCCCCGCTCGCCCGCGCGGTGCACGCGGCCGTCCTGGCCGGCGGCGCGCACGAGGTGGTGCCGTGGTCGGATCGGCTGCGCCTGGAGGAGGCCACCGGATCGGCGCCTTTCAACCGATCGGCCGTCCCCGGAAGCCCTGCCGACCGGTAGGGTCGCGGACGATGTACGCCGCCGCCTTCCGAGACGCCCGCCGCTCCCGCCGCCGCCCGGCGGCCGCGCTGGGCGTGCTCCTCGCCCTGCTGCTCGCCACCGGATGCGGTCCGGCCGCCGAGAGCCCCGCCTGGCAGCCCGCCGACGATCCGACCGCCGCCCCCGCCCCGGCGAGCCCGAGCGCTCCCCCGGCGGCGGAGGAGGAGAAGGTCGTCTCGCTCTCCGCCACCGGCGACATCATCATCGGCAACGCGCCGAACCGGCTGCCCCCCAACGGTGGCAAGGGCTTCTTCGACGGGGTCAAGACCGCGCTCGAGGCCGACCTGGTGATGGGCAACCTGGAGGAGCCGCTCACCGTCGACACCGGTGCCGGCAAGTGCGGGGCGAACTCCACCCGCTGCTTCCAGTTCCGGGCCCCGCCGGAGTACGCCGCCCACCTCTCCGACGCCGGGTTCCACCTGCTCAACCAGGCGAACAACCACGGGTACGACTACGGCCCGGCCGGCTACAAGAACACCCAGAAGGCGCTGGAGGAGCACGGCCTCAAGCACACCGGCGCACCTGACCAGATCACCGTGGTCGACGTCAAGGGTGTCAAGGTCGCCGTCGCCGGCTTCTCGTCCTACGTCTGGTCGAACAGCCTGGTCGACATCGACGCCGCCACGAAGGTGATCGAGAAGGCGGCGACCATGGCCGACCTGGTCGTCGTGCAGGTGCACATGGGCGCCGAGGGGTCGGAGAAGACCCGGGTCAAGCCCGGCACGGAGATGTTCCTCGGCGAGAACCGGGGCGACCCGGTCAAGTTCTCCCGGGCGATGATCGACGCCGGAGCGGACCTGATCGTCGGGCACGGCCCGCACGTGCTCCGGGCCATGGAGTTCTACCAGGGCCGGCTGATCGCCTACAGCCTCGGCAACTTCGCCGGCGGCGGCAACTCGCTGAGCAACAACGGCCGGCTCGGCTGGGGTGGGGTGCTCAAGGTGTCGCTGAAGGCGGACGGCACCTTCGTCGAGGGTTCGTTCGCCTCGACGTACATGAACAGCATCGGCAAGCCGGTCACGGATCCGGACGATCGGGGACTCGGCCTGCTCAAGACGCTCACCGGTCAGGACTTCCCGAAGACCGGGGCCCGGTTCGCCGCCGACGGGGCGATCTCCGCTCCGGACGCCGGGTAGGCCGGACCGGTCCGTCCGTCCGGCGACGTAGGCTGGCCGGCGTGACCACCAGCTCTCCCAGCGTGGCGGAGACCGACCTGGGCCGTAAGCGGCGGGCCCGGCGGATCGGCCGCGCGCTCACCGACGCCCACCCCGACGCGCACTGCGAACTCGACCACTCCAACGCGCTCGAACTCGCCGTGGCGACGATCCTCTCCGCCCAGTGCACGGACAAGCGGGTCAACGAGGTCACCCCGAAGCTCTTCGCCCGGTATCCGGGCGCGGCGGACTACGCCGGCGCCGACCGGACCGAGCTGGAGGAGCTGATCCGGCCGACCGGCTTCTTCCGGAACAAGACCGACTCGCTGATCAGGCTGGGCCAGGCTCTCGTCGAACGGTACGACGGGCAGGTCCCCGGCAGGCTGACCGACCTGGTGACCCTGCCCGGGATCGGCCGCAAGACCGCCAACGTCATCCTCGGCAACGCCTTCGGCGTCCCCGGGATCACCGTCGACACGCACTTCCAGCGGCTGGTGCACCGCTGGCGGCTGACCGCCGAGACCGACCCGGTCAAGATCGAGCACGCGGTCGGGGCGCTCTTCGAGAAGCGCGACTGGACCATGCTGTCGCACCGGGTGATCTTCCACGGGCGGCGGGTCTGCCACGCCCGCAAGCCCGCCTGTGGTGCCTGCACGCTGACGAAGCTCTGCCCGTCGTACGGGACCGGGCCGACCGAGCCGGCCGCCGCCGCGAAGCTGCTCAAGGGGCCCCGGGCCCGGGACCTGGCGGTCGCCGCCGGGCTCGACCCCGACCTGGTCCCCGCCCAGGCCGTCGCCGTGGAGGTGCCGTGAACCGACGGATGGCCGCAGCTCTCCTCGCTCCGCTGCTGGCGGTCGCCGGCTGCACCACCGGGGAGCCCGACCGGGACGCCGCGCCGTCGGCCGCGACGGAGAGCTCACCGTTCGCCGACTGCGCCGCGCTGACCGCAGCCCCGTCGGCTCCGCCCGCGTCAGCCGGACCGTCGGTCCGACCCTCCGACCCTGGCAGCGCACCCGCAGGTTCGCCGGACCCCACCCCCGGCGCGCCGGGGACGGGCCGGGACCTGCCCGACCTGAGCTTCGCGTGTTTCACCGGCGGGGCCGAGGTCTCCCTGCGGGCGGTACGCGGACCTGCGGTGATCAACCTGTGGGCCTCCTGGTGCGCGCCGTGCCGGAAGGAACTTCCCGCGTTCCAGCGCCTGCACGAGCGGATGGCCGGGCAGGTGCACGTGATCGGCGTGAACACCCGCGACGACCGGCCCCGGGCGGTCTCCGTCGGTGAGGACTTCGGCGTGACCTTCCCGACCCTGGTCGACACCGACCAGCGGTTGCAGCGCGCGCTGGCGCCGAACGTCCTGCCGATCACCCTCCTGGTCGACGGGCAGGGGCGGGTCCGGCACCAGGACGTCTCCGGTGCGATCGACGACGCCCTCCTCGCCGACCTGGTCCGCCGCCACCTCGGCCTGGACGTACCGGCATGACCCGTCCGCTGCCCGGGTGGATGGACCCGCTGCTCGCCCGGCTCGGCACGGCCCGCTCCGAGGACTTCACCCCGCTGCACACCCCGACCAGCGGCGGCCGGCAGAGCGCCGTGCTGGTGCTGCTCGCCGAGGAACCGGACGTCGGACCGGACGTCCTCGTCCTGCAACGGGCTGCCACCCTGCGTAACCACGCCGGTCAGCCGGCCTTCCCCGGAGGGGCCGCCGACCCGGAGGACGCCGACGCCACCGCGACCGCGCTGCGCGAGGCGAACGAGGAGGTCGGTCTCGACCCGGCCACCGTCACCGTCCTGGCCGAGCTGCCGAAACTCTGGATCCCGGTCAGCGACTTCGTGGTCACTCCGGTCCTCGGCTGGTGGCACCGGCCGCACCCGGTGCACCCCCGGGAACCGGCCGAGGTCGCACACGTCGCCCGGCTCCCGGTCGCCGAGCTGGTCGACCCGGAGAACCGGATGCGGGTACGCCATCCGAGCGGTTGGACGGGGCCGGCCTTCTCCGCGCGCGGCATGCTGGTCTGGGGGTTCACCGCCGGCGTGCTCGCCACCCTGCTCGAGATGGGCGGCTGGGCCCGGCCCTGGCACCGGGACCGGATCGTCGACCTGCCACCGACGGACGCCACCCCGGCCCCCTCCGCCGGCACCGACTCCGCGGACGAGATGGTCGACCGCTGACGGCGGTGGTCGGCTTCCGCGACGAGCGTCGTCGCCGCTGTCCGGTGCCCGTACGCTGGACGGGTGTCCGCCGTTGATCTCGTCCTGTTGCTACTCATGCTCGTGTTCGCGATCAGCGGATATCGCCAGGGGTTCGTCATCGGGGCGCTCTCCTTCACCGGCTTCTTCCTCGGGGCCCTGCTCGGCCTCCAGGTCGGCCCCCTGCTGGCGGAGCGGCTCGCCGACAGCGCCACCCGGGTGATCGTCGCGCTGGTCGCGGTCTTCGGACTGGCGGTGCTCGGACAGACCCTCGCCGGCTGGATCGGCTCGCACCTGCGGCACGCGATCACCAGTCGGGTTGGCCGCCGCGCCGACGACATCGGGGGCGCGTTCGTCTCGCTCTTCGCGGTGATCCTGGTGGCCTGGCTCGTCGCCGTCCCGCTCGGGTCGTCGTCGTTCCCCTGGCTGGCCTCATCGGTCCGGAACAGCGCCCTGCTCACCGTGGTCGACCGGGTGATGCCGGACCAGGCCCAGCAGCTTTCCACCGCGTTGCGGGACACCGTGGACACCAACGGCTTCCCGGACGTCTTCGGTGACCTGGCGCCCACCCGGGCCCGTCAGGTGTCGCCTCCCGATCCGGCGCTCGCCGGCTCCCCGGTGGTCGCCAACGGCCAACGTTCGGTGGTCAAGGTTCGTGGCCACGCGCCGAGTTGCAGCCGCCGGATCGAGGGCTCCGGTTTCGTCTACGCCGACGACCGGGTGATGACCAACGCGCATGTCGTCGCCGGCACCCGCGACGTCTCGGTGGAACAGAACGGCGAGCGGTACGACGGTCGCGTGGTGGTCTACGACCCCGACCGGGACCTGGCCGTGATCCACGTACCGGACCTGCCGGGTCCGGCCATGCGGTTCGCCGCCGACCAGGCGGCCAGCGGGGCGGACGCGATCGTCCTCGGTTTCCCGCTGGACGGGCCGTACGACGCGCAGTCGGCCCGGGTGCGGGACGTCGACCGGATCACCGGCCCGGACATCTACTCCTCGGGGGACGTCACCCGGGAGGTCTACACGATCCGCGCCCTGGTGCGCAGCGGCAACTCCGGCGGTCCACTGGTCGCGCCGAACGGCCTGGTGCTCGGGGTGATCTTCGCGGCGGCGGCGGACGACCCGAACACCGGGTTCGCGGTCACCGCCGAGGAGGCCCGCCCGGTGGCGCTGGCCGGTGCGGAACGGACCCGCGCGGTCGACACCGGCGACTGCACCTGAACCGGCGGCCCGCCGCGCCACCCGGGCCGGGGGAGGGAGGGATGGCGTCCATCCCTCCCCGGCACCGAGTCACTCGGGTCGGTCAGCCCAGGAACTTGTCCATGGCAGCCTCGATGGCGCCGCTGTCCGGCGAGGCGTACGCCTTCATCGTGGCCTTGTTGTAGGTGACGAAGGACGGGCAGCGGACGGCCGGGGCGTTGATGGTGCCGCCGTCGCCGATCTTCTGGGCGGTCTTCGCCGCGTAGAAGGTGAGGGTGTACCGGGACGACACGTAGTCGACCGTGATGATCTTGTCGTCGCTGTCCTTGAGCTGGCACTTGCGGCCTTCGCCCTCGCTGCCGTCCTGGTACTTCAGGCAGCCCACGACACTGACCTTCTCGAACTCGTCGCTCTTGGCGTAGTACGACTTGCCGTAGCCGGTGGAGCGGAGCGACCAGCTCTCCAGCCGCGTGGGCGAGTTGTAGAAGGTGTACGCCTTGGAACCGGCCGGCGCGGAGTAGGCCGCCGCGTTGAGGACCGGGTTGCCCGCGCAGACCGCGTCGAAGTCGCTGGAGTACCGGGCGGTCACCGCGTTGTTGTTGTTCGGCACGTCGTCCTGGCTCTCGCTGGGCGACGGGGCGGTGCTCGGGTTGGTGTCCCCGCCGGGGGCCGAGGAGGTGGCGATCGGTGGCGGGGTCGGGTCGTCATCGTCGCCGTTCGCGACGATGACGCCGACACCGACGCCGCAGAGCGCCAGCAGCGCCACCGTCGCGGCACCGACGCCGAGGCCGATCATCAGGCCCCGGTTCTTCTTCGGCGGCTGCACCGGGGCGGCGTACTGCGGCGGTGCGTATCCAGGCTGCTGCTGGTAGCCGGGCTGGCCGTACCCGCCGTACGGGTCCGGCTGCCCCGAGATCGGCTGACCGGGCGGCGGCCCCCACGGCTGCCCGGAGACCGGCTGGCCCGGAGGCGGTCCCCAGGGCTGCCCGGCGTTCGGATCGGACGGTCCTCCGTACGGAGGGTGACTGTCGCTCATCTTTGGCCCTTATCGCTGTCGGCGGTGCGCTGGCACCCGAATCACTGTCACGATAAACAGCGATGCAAATTGCCTGCTCACCGGCATCTCCTGTATTCGGGGAGCCGAAAGGCAGGCTTAGCGACCGTTAAGTAAAAAAGTGGGCCGAACGACTTCGCAGGTGGCTCAGGGTCATGATCACGTCACCCGATATCTGCCCCGACGTGACTCAGCGACGCTCCGGACGACGGAACCGGCGGGCCACCAGGGCCGTGCCGGTGACCAGGATGACACCGAGGACCACGCCACCCCACAGCCGTGCCGGTCCCGCCGCCTCGCCGTCGCCGGCGGCGCGGGCCGTCCACCCGTCGCCCCGCGTGCCGGTGAGACCGAGCCGGTCGGCGTCGGTCCCGGACGTCTCGGCCACGCCCGGGGCCCGACCGAAACCCACCTCGCCCGGCGAGGAGTGGTCGTCGAGCGGGTTGCGCGGCACCGCGCCGACGTCCCCGGTGAGCGCGGCGACCGGGTCGAGCCGGCCGAATCCGAACCGGTCGTCCCGGCCGGCAGGGCCGATGTCCCGGGCGGTGGTGATCAGCCGGTTCACCACGTCACCGGCGGACATCTGTGGCCACCGGGCACGCAGCAGCGCGGCGGTGGCGGTCACCAGGGGTGCGGCGAAACTCGTCCCCTGCACACGCCAGTAGCCGCCCGGTCGGGCACCCACCAGCCCGGTCGCCGGGGCGGTCAACACCGTCTCCGGGCCGCTGATGGAGCCGGACCAGAGATTGTCGCTGTCGCGCTCCAGGCCGGCGACCGCGATCACCCCGGGCTCCCGCGCCGGATACCAGACCCGGGAGCCAGAGGAGACCGCCACGTTGCCGGTGCAGGCGACCACCACCACGTCCCGCGCGAAGGCGTAGTCCAGCGCCGCCGCCAGGGCGGCACTGTCCCCGCCCCCGCCCAACGACAGGTTGATCACCCGGGCCCCGTTGTCGACCGCCCACCGGACCCCCTTGGCCACGACCAGCGCGTCGTCGTAGCGGTTCTCCTCGTCGAGCACCCGGACCGGCAGGATCCTCGCGTCCGGCGCGAGGCCGACCACCCCACGGCGGTCGTCCCGCCGGCCGGCGATCAGGCCAGCGACCGTGGTTCCGTGTCCCACCGGGTCCGGCTCGGCCGTCCCGTCCGGAGCGACCAGGTCGAGACCGGGGAGCACCTGGCCCACGAGGTCCGGGTGGGTGGCGTCCACGCCGGAATCGATCACCGCGACGGTCACCCCGCGTCCGGTGGACGTCCGCCAGACGGTCTCCGCGTCGAGCGCGTCGAGCTGCCACTGGTCGTCGCGCACCTGGTCGGCGCGGGCGGGGGCGTGGACCGGGTCGACGGCGACCGGTCCGGGCCGCAGCGGCGTCCCGACCGTCGCGACCTGCCGGGCCGGAGCGGCGTACGCGACGGGCGCGGTCCGCGAGGGCGGGGCGGCGTTCGCGGATGCCACGGGAAACACGACGAGCGGTACGGCGGTCGCGGCCACGGCGAGCAACGCACGGCCGGCAAGCCTCCGGGGCCCGGTAGCGCGTCTCTGCCGCACCGCAGTCACAGCCTCAGCCCATTCGTCGCGCCGGACACATGATGCTCGGAGGTTACCTGTTCTCCGGTCCACTCCGGCTCCTCTTCGCCGTAATCAACTGCCCCGGAGGGTCACATCGGAGGGAGGTACGCGAGCTGCACGAGCCGGACGCCCTCCCGCCGGGTCACCAGCCGGCCCCGCCCCGGCGGCAGCGGGCCGGGCCGGACCGGCCCGACCAACGCACCCTCCTCCGGGCTGCCGGTCATCACCAGACCGGCGGTGGAGAGCTCCCGCAGCCGCTGGACGATCGGCTCGTACTGGGCCCGGCCCGCGCCACCCGACCGCCGGACCAGCACCAGGTGCAGCCCCACGTCCCGGGCCTGCGGGAGGTGCTCCTCCAACGCGCGCAGCGGGTTCGCCGGGCCGGTGGCGACCAGGTCGTAGTCGTCGACCAGGACGAACAGCTCCGGCCCGGACCACCAGGACCGCTCCCGCAACTGCGCGGCGGTCACCTCCGGGCCGGGTATCCGGCGCTGCATGTAGCCGGCGACCGACTCGATCAGTTCGGCGGTGCCGGCCGCCGCGGTGCCGTAGCCGATCAGGTGGTCGGTCCCGATCGCGCCGAGGAGACTGCGCCGGTAGTCGACCAGGATCACCCGGGCCTGCTCCGGGGTGAACCGCCGCGTGATCGACGTGGCCAGCGCGCGCAGGAACGACGACTTGCCGCACTCCGCGTCCCCGAAGACCACGAAGTGCGGTTCGGCGGCGAAGTCGAGCACCACCTGGCACAGGTCCGCCTCGGCGATGCCGACCGGCAGCCGCAGCCCGGTCGACCGGGACAGGTCCAGCTCCGCATAGGACAGCACCGGCGGGAGCAGCCGTACCGCCGGGGCGGCCGGGCCCGCCCAGGCCCCGGCGACCGCCTTCACCAGGTCACCGGTGTCCCCACCCGGGGTGGCCAGCCGTGGTACCGCGCCGAGGAAGTGCAGCCGTTCCGCGGTGATCCCCCGCCCCGGGCTGTTCTCCGGCACGTTCGCCGCCGCCTGCCGGGCGACGCCCGAGTCGGACGGGTCGCCGAGACGCAGTTCCAACCGGGACCCGAACAGGTCCCGGATCGCCGGCCGGAAGTCCAGCCAGCGCAGTGCGGTCGCCACCACGTGCACGCCGTACGCCAGGCCCCGGCCGGCCAGGTCGGTGACCGGCCCCTCCAGGTCGTCGTACTCGCCGCGCAGGGTGGCCCAGCCGTCCACCACGAGGAAGACGTCGCCGAACGGGTCCGACACCGGCTGTCCGGTGGCGGCCAGCGCCGCCCGTCGCTGCCGGTACGCGGCCATCGACTCCACGCCCAGCTCGGCGAAGCGCTGCTCCCGCTCGGCCAGCAGGGCGGCGACCTCCCCGACGGTACGGCGCACCGAGGTCGGGTCGGCCCGCCCGGCGACCCCACCGACGTGCGGCAGGTCGCGCAGCGCGCCTAGCCCACCGCCGCCGAAGTCCAGGCAGTACACCTGCACCTCGTGCGGGGTGTGGGTGAGCGCGAGCGTGCAGATCAGCGTACGCAGCAGGCCGGACTTGCCGCTCTGTGGCGCGCCGACCACGGCGACGTGCCCGGTCGCGCCGTCCAGGGCCAGCCAGAGCAGGTCACGACGCTGGTCGTACGGCCGGTCGACCAGGGCCACCGGCACCTGGAGTGCGCCGTGCAGCTCCGGGTTGCCGAAGGTCAGGCCACGGGCCGGGTCGACGCCGACCGGGCCGAGCAGGTCGTCCAGAGTCGGCGAGGACTCCAGCGGGGGCAGCCACACCTGGTGGGCCGGGGGGCCCTGACCGGCGATCCGCCCGACCAGCACATCCAGCAGGGTCTCGCCACCGTCCCGTTCCTCCTCGACCGGCCGGGGTGACGGAACGGGCTCCGGCACCGGCACGAGGTGGGTGGAGAAGGCGAGCAACCGGGCCGTGCCGGCGCTGTCGACACCCGTGCCGGCGCCGTGGCGGTGGGCCGCCCCGGAGACGTAGGCGGCCCGGAACCGCACCAGCGGTTCGGTGCCGAAGCGGAGGTATCCGTGGCCGGGGGAGCGGGGCAGCTCGTGCGCGTCCGGCACACCGAGCACCGTCCGGGACTCCAGCGCGGAGAAGGTCCGCAACCCGATCCGGTACGACAGGTGGGTGTCCAGCCCGCGCAGCCGACCCTCCTCCAGTCGCTGCGAGGCGAGCAGCAGGTGCACCCCGAGGGACCGGCCCAGCCGGCCGATCTGCACGAACAGGTCGATGAAGTCCGGCTTGTGGAACAGCAGCTCGGAGAACTCGTCGCAGATCACCAGCAGGGACGGCAGCGGCGCGAGCGGCGTGCCCGCCGCGCGGGCCCGTTCGTAGTCGCGCAGGCTGGCGAAGTTCCCGGCCCGGCGCAGCAGCTCCTGGCGGCGGGTCAGCTCACCGTTGAGCGCGTCGGCCATCCGGTCCACCAGTGGGAGCGCGTCCTCCAGGTTGGTGATCACGGCGGCGGTGTGCGGCAGCCGGTCGAACGAGGCGAAGGTGGCCCCGCCTTTGAAGTCGACCAGGACGAAGTTGAGCACCTCCGAGCTGTGCGTGGCGGCCAGCCCCAGCACCAGCGTGCGCAGCAGCTCCGACTTGCCCGACCCGGTGGCTCCGATGAGCAGCCCGTGCGGACCCATGCCGTCCTGTGCGGACTCCTTCAGGTCCAGCTCGATCGCGCCGCCGTCGGTGCCGACACCGATCGGCACCCGCAGCCGGTCGCGCGGGGCCCGGGGCGTCCAGCCCTGTTCGACCGAGAAGTTCTCCGGATCGCCGAGGCCGAGCAGCTCGGGCAGGCCCGGCTCGGTGCGGTGCGGCGTGTCGGACCCCGTGGCCGTGGTCGCCAGCCGCAGCGGGGCGAGTCGCCGGGCCACCGCCTCGGCGTCGGTGATCGGGAGCTGGTCGGCGACGCCCACCTCGGCGTGCGTGTCGGCCGCGTACGAGTGCAGCCGCCCGTCCCGTACCTCCAGCACCAGGGTGGTCCGGTCGAGCAGGCGCGGCGGCGGTGTGTCCAGGTCGACCACGGTGACCGCGTCGATGCCACCGTCGGAGGTGATTTGGGTGGCACCGGTCAGGTCGGCGCCGTCGAGCACCACCACCACGTGCGGCCCGTGCGTCGCCGGCCCGGTCGGGCTGAACCGCGAGCGGTTGCCCAGCACCTCGCCGAGGAGCTGTTCCAGGTCGGTCGCCGCGCTGGTGACCAGACGGACCGGGCCGAGCGCGTCGGTCCGCCCCGGGTGGTGGGCGTGCGGCAGCCACTTGACCCACTCCCAGGCGCTCCGCCGTTCCGGGCCGGCGCAGACCGCGACGAGCAGCTCGTCCGGGGCGTGGAAGACGGCGAGCTGGGTCAGCATCGTCCGGGCCAGCGCCTGCGCCGACGGCGAGCCGGTCGTCCGGACCGTTGGGTCGCCCACGTCACCGCGCAGGTGGACCCGGGCGAAGCTGCGCAGCGAGAGGGCCACCGGCAGGTCCGGCACCACCGAGTAGGCGTCGAGGAACCGGCGGAGCGCGCCGGCAGTCATCGGCTCCAGCTCCTCCAGCGGCCGCGTGGTCGGTGGCACCAGCGGGGTGGCCAGGGTCTGCGGCCCGAGCGCGACCCGGACGACGGCGAAGTCCGGATCGGTGGGGCGGCGCTCCCACACCCGGTGACTGTCGACGGTGGACCAGAGCCGGGTCGGGTCGGGGTGCCGGTAGAACAGGCCGGCGCGCTGCCGGCCGGCGTTCCGGCGGACCTGGCGGCGCAGCACGGAGAGGTGGCGAAGGTACTCCCGCCGGGCGGCCATCATCTCGGACTTCTTCGGGGTGCCGGCGGCACTGCCCCAGGAGGTGACCAGCATGGCCAGCGAGGAGAGCCCGAACATGCCACCGACCACGTAGGAGTACGCGCCGCCGCCCCGGCCGAACATCATCGCCATGGCCACCGTCCCGCCGAGCATCGGCAGGAGCATGAGCAACTGCTGCCACCGGCCGCCGGTGACCTCGGGGATCTCCGGGGGCGCCTCGACCGGGAGCTCGCCGACCGGGATCTCCGGAGCCGGGCGTCGCGGCGGTCGCTTGATGACGACAGTGGACACTCACCCTCCCCGGTGCGCTCGGTAACCCGAGCCTGGCTCATGGTAGGTAAAGTGCTGCCGTCCGCGCACGCCACCTGACGGGGAGTGAGACGTCGATGTCAGCCGGGCTCGCCCGCGTCACCATCAGCGCGCCGCAGCGGCGGTTGGACGTGGCGCTGCCGGAGCAGGTGCCCCTCGCTGAACTCCTCCCCGAGGTGCTCCGGCACGCCGGTGAGGGGCTCGCCGACGACGGCGAACGACACGGCGGCTGGGTGCTGCGCCGCACCGACGGCGCCGTGCTGGCGACCGGTCAGGCCCTGCACGCCCAGGGCGTCCGCGACGGCGAGGTGCTGCACCTCGTCCCGGCCCACGCGCACTGGCCCGAACTCGAGTACGACGACGTGGTGGAGGTCATCGCCGAGGGTGCGCGTCGCCGGGGCGCCGCCTGGTCACCGGCCGCCACCCGGGCCGCCGCGCTGGCCGGGGCCGCCGTGCCGCTCGCCGTCGGACTGGTCGCGCTCACCGCCAGCGGTCCCGACCACCCGGCGGACTGGCTGGTCGCGGCGGCGGTGGCCGTCCTGCTCGCGATGGCCGGCGGCGTGGCCTCCCGGGCGTACGGGGACGGCCCGGCCGGCGCCACCCTGGGCGGATACGCCCTGCCGTACGCCTTCGCCGCCGGTGCGCTGCTGGTCAGCTCCGGTGACCCGGTCTCCCCGCTCGGCCCGTTGCGCTGGCTCGGCGCGCCCGAACTGCTGGCCGGCTCGGTCACCCTGCTCCTCGTGGCGGTGCTCGGCCTGTTCGGCGTCGCCGCAAGGCTGCGGGTCTTCGTCGCCGGAGCCACGGTCGGGCTGCTCGGCGCGGCCAGCGCCCTGCTCGGCCTCGTCCTCACCCCCGCCGGTGCCGCCGCGGTCCTGCTCAGCGCCCTGGTCTTCGTGGTCGGCATGCTGCCCCTGCTCGCCATCCGCCTCGGCAAGGTGCCGCTGCCCCCGATCACGCTGCCGGCCACCACCGACGGCGGGTACGGCCCCGGTGTCCGCGACCTGCCGGACACCGGTCGGGTGCACGCGGCGGTGGCCCGCACCGAGGAGACGCTGACCGGGATGCTGCTCGGGCACGCGGTGCTGACGGTGGCCGCCGCGCTCGTGCTCACCGCGACCGGGGGGCTCGCCGGCCGGATCCTGGTCGCCGTCGCCGCGGCGGTGCTGCTGCTGCGGGCGCGCCTCTTCGTGGCGCTGCGGCAGCGGGTGCCGACCCTTTCCGCCGGACTGGCGACACTCGCCGTGCTGGGCGTCGCCCTGGTCGACCGGGCCGGCCCGGTGGCCCTGCTCGGGCTGGTCGCCGCCGGGCTGGTGGTCGCCCTGCTCACCGTGGCGGCCGGCGCGACGTACTCGCGGCGTCCGGTCTCGCCGTACCTCGGTCGGGCGGCCGACCTGACCGACACGCTGCTGGTGGTCGCGGTGGTCCCGGTGGCCTGCGCGGTGCTCGACCTGTACGACCGGGCCCGGGGGCTGCTCGGCTGAGCGGCCCCCGGGCCCGGTGCGAGACTGTCGGGTTACCGTCAGTGCGTGGCTTCGCCGCGCGCCACGGCCTCCTGGTGCCGCCGGTACGACGCCCGGATCTCCGCCTCGGCCTCGGTACGCCCCACCCAGGTCGCGCCCTCGACCGACTTCCCCGGCTCCAGGTCCTTGTACACCTCGAAGAAGTGCTGGATCTCCAGCCGGTCGAACTCGCCCAGGTGGTGGATGTCGCGCAGGTGCTCCTGGCGCGGGTCCTCGTAGGGTACGCAGAGGACCTTGTCGTCGCCGCCCTTCTCGTCGGTCATCCGGAACATGCCGATGGTGCGGCAGCGGATCAGGCAGCCCGGGAAGGTGGGTTCGGGCACGAGCACCAGAGCGTCCAGCGGGTCGCCGTCCTCACCCAGGGTGCCCTCGATGAAGCCGTAGTCGGCCGGGTACTGCGTGGACGTGAAGAGCGTGCGGTCCAGCCTGATCCGGCCGGTCGCGTGGTCCACCTCGTATTTGTTGCGGTGACCCTTGGGGATCTCAACCGTGACGTCGAAATCCATCTCACGCTCCCTACGTTTGCCGACGCTGGCTAACGAACAGCGACACCCCCGGACGGGGCGATGCGCACCCGCCGGCGTCGGACGCCGCATAGTCTTCGGACCGAAGTAGTGTCGCCCAAGCCGATTTTCGTGGGGGAGGAGGGGGCTGTGGGGAGGGAAGACTCACACTACCGCGTGGGGGGTGACCATGCTCCGGGTCGCCCCGAGCGGGCCACCGGTCGGGTGGCGGTACCCGGGGCGCACGGTCCCGCGCAGGTGTCGCCCGCCCCGACGGGCACCCACCCCCGACCGGAGGCCCCCGGCACCGGGCAGCCGCCGCCCCCGGTCTACCGGCCGCCGGCCCGGCCCGCCGACACCACCCCGAACCCCGGCAGTGCCTTCCCGGTGTCCCCCGGGGCGCCGGCCGTGACCGGGGCCGCGCCGCCCGGACCGCCCGTTCCGCCGCCGGTGGCCGAGGGGAACCCGCCGCCGGACGGCGGCGGGACGACCCCGCGTCGACGGCGCACCCTGGTGTCGGTGCTGGCGACCGTCCTGCTGCTGGTCGTCGCCGGGGTCGGCCTGGTCGTGGTCCGGCCCGGCCCGGTGGCCGGCTGGCTCGGCGACGACGCCGAACCGACGGTGGACGCCCGGGCGCCGGAGGCCGCTCCCGTTCCCGTGCTGGCGCTGCCGGCCGGCACCGCCCCCGTGCCGACCATGGAGGGGATGCGGGCCGTGCTCGAACCGCTGGTCGGCGCGCCGGCGCTGGGCAGCCGGGTCAACGTGTCGGTCACCGACGTCGTGACCGGCCAGGAGCTCTACGGCCGGGGCCCGGACGACGGCACCGTGCCCGCCTCGGTCACCAAGCTGGTCACCGGCGTGACCGTACTGGCCGCACGCGGCCCCGCCTACCGGATCGGCACCCGGGCCGTGGCCGGTGCGGCGCCCGGCGAGGTGGTGATCGTCGGCGGGGGTGACCCGACGCTGGCCATCGACGCCAACGGTTTCTATCCCGGTGCGGCCCGACTGGATCTCCTCGCCGAGCAGGTGAAGCAGGCCCTCGGGGGGACTCCCCCCAGCAAGGTGACGGTCGACTCGACGCTCTTTCCCGGCCCCGTGCACGAGCCGGGCTGGGACTCCGACATCCCCACCGGGGGGTACGGCAGCGCGATCACCGCGCTGATGACCGACGGGGCACGCCGCGACCCGGACGCCGGCCCGAAGGGCGCCGAGCGCTACCGGGACCCCGACCTCGCCGCGGCACGGGCGTTCGCGAAGCTCCTCGGTGTGCCGGCCGGGACGGAGGTCGAGCGGGGGAAGGCCCCGACCGGTGGCGGCGAGGCCGCGCCCGCCGGGACGCCCGCTCCTGGCACCGAGTTGGGCAAGGTCGAGTCACCCCCGATGATCCGGCTGGTCGACATCATGATCACGGACAGCGACAACGTGGTCGCCGAGGCGTTGGCCCGCCAGGTCGCGCTCGCCCGCGACCAGCCGGCGTCGTTCGTCGGGGCGGCCACCGCGATGGACCAGGTGGCGACCGAGCTCGGGCTGCCCGCCGACGAGCTCGCGCTGGCCGACGGCAGTGGGCTGTCGCGTACCAACCGGATCAGTCCGTCCCTGCTCACCGACCTGATCGCGCTGGCCGGCAACGGCACCCGGCCCGAGCTGGCCGGGATCTTCGGTGGCCTGCCGGTCGGCGGCTGGTCCGGCACCCTCGACGACCGGTTCGGCACGGAGGCCACCCGCGCTGGCGCCGGCGTGGTGCGGGCCAAGACCGGGACGTTGACCGGGGTGCACGCGATCGCCGGACTGGTCACCACCGCCGAGGGACGCCTGCTCAGCTTCGCGATCCTCACCGACCGCACCCCGCCGAACGCCCCGGACGCCACCCGGCTGGCCCTCGACCGGATCGGGGCGGCGCTGGCCGGCTGCGGCTGCCGCTGACCCCGCCGGGCCGGGCCGGGCCAGCGGGCCTGGGCCGGCCGCCGACGGCGCGAGCCCGGGTGGGGGTGTACCGGCGCGGGTACGGTGGGGTGCATGGCGCAGTTCGTGGACTGGGATCTGGCCGCCGCCACCGCGGGGGCACTGGGCAAGTCGGGGCCCCGGGTCTCGTACGCAGAGGCGACCGAGGTGGTGGGCGACCTGCGGCGGCTGACCGACGAGGCGGCCGAGCACGTGGCCGAGTACACCGGTCTGCGCGCGCAGGTCGCGCACCCGCCGGTGCGGGTGGTGGACCGCCGGGACTGGGCGGCCACCAACATCGCCGGACTGCGCGAGGTGATCACCCCGCTGGTCAGCCGGCTCTCCGGCGACAAACAGCCGGGCGCGCTCACCGAGGCGATCGGCTCCCGGCTCACCGGGGTGCAGGCCGGAACCGTGCTGGCCTACCTCTCCGGTCGGGTGCTCGGTCAGTACGAGGTCTTCTCCGCCGACCCGGGCCAACTGCTCCTGGTCGCCCCGAACATCGTGGAGGTCGAGCGCAAGCTTCAGGCCGACCCGCGCGACTTCCGCCTCTGGGTCTGCCTGCACGAGGTGACCCACCGGACCCAGTTCACCGCCGTGCCGTGGATGCGGGCCTACTTCCTCGGTGAGGTGCAGGCCTTCGTCGACGCCTCCCAGGGCGGCGAGCACCTGCTGGAGCGGCTGCGGCGCGGGGTCGCCACCCTCTCCGACGCGATCAAGGACCCGGAGAGCCGGGCCAGCGTGTTGGACATCGTCCAGACGCCGGGCCAGCGTGCGGTGCTCGACCGGTTGACGGCGCTGATGACCCTGCTCGAAGGGCACGCCGAGTTCGTCATGGACGGCGTCGGCCCGGAGGTCATCCCGAGCGTGGAGCGGATCCGGGCCGGGTTCAACCGGCGCCGGGAGGCGGGCAACCCGCTGGAGAAGGCGATCCGCCGGCTGCTCGGGGTGGAGGTCAAGATGCGCCAGTACGCCGAGGGGCGCAAGTTCGTGCACGGCGTGGTGGAACGGGTCGGCATGGCCGGCTTCAACCGGATCTTCAGCTCCCCGTTGACCCTGCCCCGGCTGGAGGAGTTGGGCGACCCGGACGCCTGGGTGGCCCGCGTGCACGGTCCGGCCGGCCCGCTGCCGACGGCCGGCTGACCGCCGGGCCGTGGCCGCGCTCGCACCGGCGGTAGCCGCGATCCGGGTCGCCGTCCGCCGGGCACTGGTCGGGTTGCCGGCCGCCGGTCCGGTCCTGGTGGCCTGTTCGGGGGGCGCCGACTCGCTCGCCCTCGCCGCGGCCACCGCCTTCGTCGCGCCCCGGCTGGGCCGCCCGGCCGGGCTGGTCACCGTCGACCACGGCCTCCAGGCCGGCTCCGCCGAGCGGGCCGCCGCCGTGGCCCGGTGGGCGGAGGAGACCGGGTTCGCCCCGGTGGAATCCGTCCGGGTACGTGTCGCGGGCCGCCCCGGCGGTCCGGAGGGTGCCGCGCGCGAGGCCCGCTACCAGGCGCTGGCCGAGGCCGGCCGGCGGTACGGCGCGAGCGCCCTGCTCACCGGCCACACCCGGGACGACCAGGCGGAGACGGTGCTGCTCGCCCTGGCCCGGGGCTCCGGGCCACGGGGCCTGGCCGGGATGCCGCCCCGCCGGGACCTGTCCGGGGTGCCGTTGCTGCGCCCGTTCCTCGACGTCACCCGGGAGCAGACCCGTCGGGCGTGCGCGGTGCTCGGGTTCACGCCGTGGGAGGACCCGCACAACGTCGACCCGTCGTACGCCCGCGCCCGGGTCCGTGCCGACGTGCTGCCGGCGCTGGTCGCGGCGCTGGGCCCGGCGGTGCTGGAGAACCTCGCCCGGACGGCCCGACTGGTGGCCGCCGACACCGCCGCCCTCGACGACCTCGCCGCCGCCGCGCTGGCCGAGGCCCGGGTGCCGACCGACGGCGGGGCGACCGGGGACCGGCCGGTTCCCGGTGGGCTGGTCGTGACGGTGCTGGCCGGGCTCGCGCCCGCGCTGCGCACCCGGGTGCTGCACGCCTGGGCCCGCGAACTGGGCGCCCCGGCGGCGGCGCTGTCGCACCGGCACGTCGCCGCGCTCGACGCGCTGGTCACCGACTGGCGTGGACAGGGCGCGGTGTACCTGCCCGGCGCGCTGCGGGTCACCCGCCACGACGGTCACCTCGTGCCCCTTTGACGCCCCCTGGCCCGGTCCGCAGTGCGGTAGACATGGCGGATGTCGCACCCCCGACCGCCCCTCTTCGCCCCGCACGGCGCCGTCGCGACCAGCCAACCGCTCGCCGCGGCGGCCGGGCTGGCGGTGCTGCGGCGCGGCGGCAACGCCGTCGACGCCGCGCTGGCCACCGCGATCACCCTCACCGTGGTCCAGCCGGGTTCCAACGACATCGGCGGTGACCTGTTCGCCATCGTCTGGGACGGCGAACGGCTGCACGGCCTGAACGCCTCCGGCCGTTCCCCGGCGGCGCTGACCCGGGACGTGGTCCTCGCCGCGACCGGCGGCCGGGGCGCCGACCCGGTGGCCGCCCTCGGCGGAGCCCAGGCGCGCGGCCCGGCGATGCCCGCCCGGGGCTGGCTGCCGGTGACCGTGCCCGGCGCGCCCGCCGGTTGGCGGGACCTGCACGACCGGTTCGGCTCGCTGCCGTTCGCCGACCTCTTCACCGACGCCGTCGGGTACGCCGAGCACGGCTACCCGGTCTCCACCAGCGTGGCGGCCGGTTGGGCCCGGGCCGCCGCCCTGCACGAGGGGCTGGTCGGACCGGAGTTCGCCGAGTGGCCCCGGGTGTTCACGGTCGACGGGCGGGCACCCCGGGCCGGGCAGCGGTGGCGCAACCCGGACGCGGCCCGGACCCTGCGCCGGATCGCCGCCACCGGGGCGGCCGACTTCTACCGGGGCGGGATCGCCGAGGCGATGGCCGCGTACGCCGCCCGTACCGGTGGCCTGCTCACCGCCGACGACCTGGCCGCGCACCGGTCGGAGTGGGTGGACCCGGTGTCCGCCCGCTACCGGGGGCACGAGGTGTGGGAGTTGCCGCCGAACGGTCAGGGGATCGCCGCGCTGCTCGTCCTGAACATCCTCGACGGGGTGGACCTCGCGGCGCTTCCGCCGGCCGAGCGGCTGCACTGGCAGATCGAGGCGGTGAAGCTCGGCTTCGCCGACGCGCACGCGTACGTGGCCGATCCGGAGCACGCGGCGGTGCCGACGGCGGCCCTGCTCGACCCGGCGTACGCGGCGACCCGACGGGCCCTGGTCACCGACCGGGCCGCCGCACCCGCCGCCGGTGACCCGGAGCGGGGCGGCACGGTGTACCTCTGCGCGGCCGACTCCGGCGGCATGATGGTGAGCCTGATCCAGTCCACCTACCTGGGCTTCGGGTCGCACGTGGTGCTGCCCGGCCACGGCTTCGGGCTACAGAACCGGGGCACCGGTTTCCGTCTCGACCCGGCCCACCCGAACGTGGTCGGGCCGTCGCGGCGGCCGTTCCACACGATCATCCCCGGGTTCCTGACCCGGGACGGCGCACCGGTGGGGCCGTTCGGGGTGATGGGCGGGCACATGCAGCCACAGGGGCACGTCCAGCTGGTCTCGGCCACCCTGGACGGCGGCCTGGACCCGCAGGCCGCCCTCGGTGCGCCGCGATGGTACTGGCACGCCGGCCGGTCGGTGCTGGTCGAGCCGGACCTGACGGCGACCGCCGAGGGCCGGGCGGCGGTGGAGACGTTGCGCGGGCGCGGCCACGAGATCGCCGTCGCCGAGGAGCCGGGCGTCTTCGGGTACGGACAGGCGATCTGGCGACACGGCGACGGAGGGTACGTGGTCGGCTCCGAGCCGCGGGTGGACGGCGCGGCGATGGGCTGGTGAGCGCTTCTCAGGCGATGGGGACCCGCTCCCGGAAGGTCGCCCGGTAGACCGCCGGGGTGGCCCCGACCCGGCGGGTGAAGTGGTGCCGCAGCGCGGCGGCGTCGCCGAACCCGGCCTGCCCGGCCACCGCCTCCACACTCAGCCGGGTCTCCTCCAGCAGCCGTCGGGCCAGCAGCACCCGCTGGTTGGTCAGCCAGTCGTGCGGGGTGGTGCCGGTCTCGGCGCGGAACCGCCGGGCGAAGGTGCGGGGACTCATGCCGGCGCGTTCGGCCAGTTCCTCCACGGTCAGCGGTCGGTCCAGGTGTCCCATCAGCCACGTGAGCACCGGCTCCAGGGTCGGCGCCTCCGGTGCCCGGGGAATCGGCGCCTCGACGTACTGCGCCTGCCCGCCGTCGCGGTGCGGCGGGACGACCATCCGGCGGGCGAGCCGGGTGGCCACCGCCGAGCCGTGCTCCTGCCGGACCAGGTGCAGGCAGGCGTCGATGCCGGCGGCGGTGCCCGCGCTGGTCAGCAGCGGACCGTCCTGGACGTAGAGCGCGTTGCACCGGACGCGGGCCAGTGGATGGCGTTCCTGCAGGTCGTCGACGTACCGCCAGTGGGTCGTGCAGTCGCGGCCGTCGAGCAGTCCGGCCTGGCCGAGCACGAAGGCCCCGGAGCAGACGCTGAACACGTACGCGCCCCGGTCGGCGGCCCGACGCAGCGCGGCCAGCACCGCCGGTGGGACCTCGGCGTCGCTGCCGTGGGCCGGCACCGCGACCAGGTCGGCCTCGTCGACCGGCGCCAGGTCGGCCGACGGGAGCAGGGTGAACCCCGACGAGGTACGCACCGGAGCCCCGTCGACGCCGCACACCGTGAACCGGTAGCCGGGGAGCCCGTCGGCCGTCCGGTCGGTGCCGAAGACCTCACAGAGCACGCCCAGCTCGAACGGGGCGACCCGGTCCAGCGCGACCACGGCGACGGTACGGAGCATGTGACCAGGGTAACGGCACAGGTGGCAGGAAATCGAGGTTCGGTGGCAATCCTGCCACTGTTCCGCTTCTCCGGTCGGTCGCAGACTGGATCGGTCCGGTGCGCACCGGCGGCGAGAACGACGGACACCCACGGAAAGCGAGCGCCGCCATGGAATTCCTCCTGTTCCTCCTCTTTCTCCTCGCCCTCGCGGCCGGCTCGGTGCTCGGGCTCACCGCGGACAGCCGGGACTCGGCCGACTGGAAGCCGACCGAGGACGGTCGACGCTGGCGATCCCGGCCCTGCTGAGCCGCTGGTCCGTCCGGCCGGACGGACCAGCGGGTCCGGGGTGTCGGCCGGGACGCGTGGAAAGGGCGGCCCCGCCGACGGCGACCGAGCGGCGTACGGCAGGCTAAGGGGCATGGCTGACGGCTCCTGGTACGACGCCGACATCGACCACGTGATCATTTCCGAGGCGCAGATCCGCGAGAAGACCGCGGAGCTGGCCAAGCAGGTCTCGGCGGACTACGCCGACGTCGAGGACGGGCTGCTGCTGGTCTGCGTGCTCAAGGGCGCGGTCATGTTCATGGCCGACTTCGCCCGGGCGCTCGGACGGCACGGTCCCCCCGCCGAGCTGGAGTTCATGGCCGTCTCCTCGTACGGCCAGGGCACCACCTCGTCCGGCGTGGTCCGGATCCTCAAGGACCTCGACCGCGACATCGCCGGCCGGCACGTGGTGGTGGTGGAGGACATCGTCGACTCCGGGCTGACGCTCTCCTGGCTGCTCCGTTACCTGGAGTCGCGGTCGGCCGCGAGCGTCGAGGTGGTGGCCCTGTTCCGCAAGCCCGACGCGGTCAAGGTCGAGGTCCCGGTGAAGTACGTCGGCTTCGACATCCCGACCGAGTTCGTCGTCGGCTACGGCCTCGACTTCGGGGAGCGCTACCGCGAACTGCCCTACGTGGGCGTGCTGAAGCCGCAGGTGTACGCCCGGTCCTGACCGGTCGCCCTCCGGGCGCTGCTGCCGATGCCCTGAGCAGGTAGTATCGGCCGACATCGAGCGGACGTACAGCGCGCTCTCAGGTATCCGGACTACGGTGGTGGTTCGGTGACGTGGGAGTAGTCCCGCGACCGGGCTCGTCGACCACCGGTCGGCGGCCGGGAGCGGCGCCGACGTCACGCCGGCTCTCGCCCGGAACCCGGGTGGGTGGTGAGGGGCTGGTGGAGCCGACGGTCACGCCGTGTCATACCGGCGATGCGCGACTGCGGCCCTCGCGAGCTCGCTCGTCGTCCGCACGGTGTACCGTCGAATGACCGCGACGCGGCGATTACGCGTTTCGGGGTCGAGGCCAGCCCGAAGAGCGGCGGCCCCGGCCGCCGCCTCGGCGGCGAACAGCCATCAGACGGTCAGGACGTCGATCAGGAGGGTCCGGGCGCCTCGGCGCTCGACAACAGTATGGAACGTACGCGTTTCTTCCGCCGCCCGGTGGTCTGGATCATCCTGGTGATCGCCGGCGCGATTCTGCTCAGTCAGCTGTTTACAGGTGGACCTAGCTACCACAAGGTCGACACGTCGGTCGCGCTCGACCGGCTCAACACCGCGCAGATCGACAAGGTCATCTTTCAGGACAAGGAGCAGACGCTCCAGATCGACCTGAAGGACAAGGCCAAGTTCGGTGACACCACCACCGACAAGATCGAGGCGCAGTTCCCGTACGAGGTCGGCGACCGGGTCTGGGAGCAGGTCCTCGCGGCCAAGGCGGCCAACCGCATCACCGGCCCGGCGGACACCGAGGTGTCGTCGGACAGCGTCCTCGTCACGCTGCTGGTGAACCTGCTGCCCATCGCCCTGCTCGTGCTCCTGCTGCTGTTCTTCATGTCGCAGATGCAGGGTGGCGGCTCCCGGGTGCTCAACTTCGGCAAGTCCAAGGCGAAGATGATCACCAAGGACACTCCGAAGACCACCTTCGCGGACGTGGCCGGGGCCGAGGAGGCCGTCGAGGAGCTGCACGAGATCAAGGACTTCCTGCAGAACCCGGCGAAGTACCAGGCTCTCGGTGCCAAGATCCCCAAGGGCGTGCTCCTCTTCGGTCCGCCCGGTACCGGTAAGACGCTGCTCGCCCGCGCGGTCGCCGGCGAGGCCGGGGTGCCGTTCTACTCGATCTCCGGTTCCGACTTCGTCGAGATGTTCGTCGGTGTCGGCGCCAGCCGGGTCCGTGACCTCTTCGAGCAGGCCAAGGCGAACGCCCCGGCGATCGTCTTCGTCGACGAGATCGACGCGGTCGGCCGACACCGGGGTGCCGGCATGGGCGGCGGCCACGACGAGCGCGAGCAGACGCTCAACCAGCTCCTCGTGGAGATGGACGGCTTTGACACCAAGGGCGGCGTCATCCTGATCGCCGCCACCAACCGGCCGGACATCCTCGACCCGGCGCTGCTGCGTCCGGGCCGGTTCGACCGGCAGATCCCGGTGGACGCGCCCGACATGGAGGGCCGCAAGGCGATCCTCCGGGTGCACGCCAAGGGCAAGCCGTTCGCGCCCGACGTCGACCTCGACTCGGTCGCCCGCCGGACGCCCGGCTTCAGCGGTGCCGACCTGGCCAACGTCATCAACGAGGCCGCCCTGCTCACCGCGCGCAAGGAGCAGCGGGCGATCACCAACGACTCGCTCGAGGAGTCGATCGACCGGGTCCTCGCCGGTCCGCAGCGGCGGACGCGGGTGATGGGCGACCAGGAGAAGAAGATCACCGCGTACCACGAGGGTGGGCACGCGCTGGTCGCCTGGGCGCTGCCGCACGCCGCCCCGGTGCACAAGGTGACGATCCTGTCCCGTGCCCGGACGCTGGGACACACCCTGGTGCTCCCCACCGAGGACAAGTACACCCAGACCCGGGCCGAGATGATCGACACGCTCGCCTACGCGCTCGGCGGCCGGGCCGCCGAGGAACTGGTCTTCCACGAGCCGACCACCGGTGCCGGCAACGACATCGAGAAGGCCACCCAGCTCGCCCGCGCGATGATCACGCAGTACGGCATGAGCTCGAAGCTCGGCGCCATCAAGTACGGCACCAGTGGTGACGAGCCGTTCCTCGGCCGCAACATGGGCCACGAGCGGGACTACTCGGACGCGGTGGCCGCCGAGATCGACAGTGAGATGCGGGCACTGATCGAGCTGGCGCACGACGAGGCCTGGGAGATCCTGGTCGAGTACCGGGACGTCCTGGACAACCTGGTCCTCGAGTTGATCGAGAAGGAGACCCTCTCCACCGCCGACATGGCCCGGATCTGCGCCCGGGTGGTGAAGCGTCCGCCGATGGCCCCGTACAACGGCTTCGGCAAGCGGCAGCCCTCCACCGAGCCTCCCGTGCTCACCCCCGCCGAGCAGGAGGCGCTGAAGGCGCAGGCCGAGGCGGACGGTGTCCACGCCGCGGTCGGCGGCGGTGTCTCCTCGAACAACCTCGGCACGTCCTCGAACAACCTCGGCACGTCCTCGAACAACATCGGTGGCACAGCGAACAGCTCGGACGGTACCCACTGAACACGCGCGAACCGGCGGCCAGCCAGGACACTCCTGCGCTGGCCGCCTCGTCGACCGAACCCGACGGCGACGAGGCCCTGGACTACCTCGCCGCCCGACTGATCAACGGCAAGCTCACCGGTCGTCCGGTGGAGAACGCCGTCGACCTCGGCCGGATCGAGAGGGCGGTACGCGAGATCCTGATCGCGGTCGGAGAGGACCCCGACCGCGACGGGCTGCTCCAGACCCCGGCCCGCGTCGCCCGCGCGTACGCGGAACTCTTCGCCGGCCTCCGGGTCGACCCGAAGCAGGTGTTGACCACCACCTTCGAGGCCAACCACGAGGAGTTGGTGCTCGTCCGGGACATCGACGTGATGAGCCTCTGCGAGCACCACCTGCTTCCCTTCCGGGGCAGCGCGCACATCGGCTACATCCCCGGACCGGACGGCCGGATCACCGGGCTGTCGAAGCTGGCCCGGCTGGTCGAGGTCTTCGCCCGCCGTCCGCAGGTGCAGGAACGGCTCACCTCGCAGATCGCCGACCTGCTGATGGAGCGGCTCAACCCACGCGGCGTCATCGTGGTGCTTGAATGCGAGCACATGTGCATGGCCATGCGCGGCATCCAGAAGTCCGGCGCCAAGACGATCACCTCGGCGGTGCGTGGCACCCTCCAGCGTGACGCGAAGTCCCGCGCCGAGGCGATGGCCCTGATCATCCCCCGCTGACCCGACGGCGGCGGTAGGACTCAGCCGGCCAGCACGACCACCAGGGTCCCGGCGGTGCTCAGCGCCGCCGGGACTCCGCACACCAGCAGCCCGAAACGTGGGGTGCGGTCCGTCCGTCCCGCCGGGCCCGGACGGAAGAGCCGGCCCACGCCGGCCATGCCCACCGTGAACGCCACCGCCGGCAGCAACAGGCCGACCAGCACCGCCGCCAGCGCGGTCCGGGCTCCGGAACCAGTCAGCACGAGGACGATCTGGAGCACCGGCGTCACCAGCGCCACCGGCCCGTAGACCAGGAGGTTCCGCAGCCGGGCGGGCCACCCCTCCGGCCGGGACCCGCGCCAGAGGCCGGCCACCGTCGCCCACCCGCGCGCGTCGAGCACACCATCGGCCGCGTCCGCGCACTCCCCGGCGGCCCGTAGCGCCGTCAGCGCCGCCGCCGGACCGGCCGCCATCGACCGCGCCGCCGCCGTCACCTCCGGCGGAGACGGCACCAACGCCATCGCCGGTACGCCCCGCTCACGCAGACGGGACTGCTGTGCCGCCAGGCGGGCCCGTACCGCGGTCAACTCCTCCCGGGCGTCCTGGACCGACCGGGCCTGCGCGCCCGCGGCGGTGGCCGCGCCACGGCGAACCCCGTCGAGCTGCCGGGCGGCGGCGAGGTACTCGGTCCACGCGGCGGCGACTGGATCGGACGGCGTCTCCTCCGGTGCGGCCCGCTGCGTCGGCGCGCTCCCGACCCCGGTCATCCCGCCTCCCCGACTCCGCTCGTCCCGCCTGGCCGTCCCCGGTCGTGTCGTCTCCCCGCCCCCGGTCATCCCGACTCGCCGTCCTTGGTCATGCCGACTCGCCGTCCCCGTCGGCGGCGAACGGCACCAGGACCGTGCCCGGCCCGTCCGGGCCCTCCCAGAGCAGCGCCCGTCCCGGCCGGGGCGACCACTGCACCGACCGGCCGACGATCGGCGTCAGCTGGCTGGCGGGCACGTCGATCACCAGCACCGACGCCACCTTGCCTACCCCGTCCTCCGGGTCGAGCAGTGCACCGAACGCCGACGCCGAACGCCACCAGCCCAGCACGTGCCGTCCGCCCGGCGGGCCGTCCCGCAGCAGGGCACGCAGCGGTCCGTCCGGCACACCGCCCGGGCCGTCCGCCCCGAACAGCACCAGGTAGCCGGGGCGGTCGTCGTCCAGGACGGCGAGCAGACCGGACAGGTCGACCGTCTCGACGGTGTGCCGGGTGGCCAACTCGGCGGCCAGAGCGGCGGCCGCATCCTCCGCGCTTCTGGTCAGGGCCGCGACGACGAATCGGGCGCTGCCGGACCTGTGGTGCGCGGCGACGCTCCGCACGGCGCTGGACAGCAGCGAGGCGGACTCCGGACCGGTGCCGAGCACCACCAGGTTCCGGCCGGCCGCCGGAACGAGCGGCACCGACACCGTCGTCCGGGACACGTCCACCGCCCGACCGAGCAGTGCGGCCGGGGTCCGGGTCCGGCCGCCCACGGCGGCCCGGTAGCACGGGTCGTTACCCAGCACCGGCCGGGCGTACCCGGCGAAGACCACGGGCGGCGACGACCCGGCGGGACGGGCCGCCCAGAGGTCGCGCCGCAGCGCGGCGAGCGCGGCCGGATCGTCGAGAGGATCCGGGAAACGCACCATCCGCTCGTGCCCCCGGGTGGCGCCGCGCGGACCACCGAGCCCGCCGGCGGTGTTGACCACCGCGCTGCCCACCGCCAGGCCGGCGGCGGCGTCGTTGGTCGGCTCCAGCACCGCGCCGCCGCCCGGCAACGCCACCCGTACCGGGAACTGGCCGAGCACCGAGTCCCGGGAGGCGGCCCCGGCACCGAGACCGAGGTCACCCTCCCCGGCCAGGACCAGATGGATCCCGTACGCCCGACCGGCGCGGGCCAGGGTCTCCAACCGGCCGGCGAGGTCGGCGCCGAGCCGGTCACGTTGCCCCGGCCGGTGTCCGGGACGGCCGTCCCGGAACAGTAAGGACACGTTGTCGATCACGCAGACGATCCGAGGCAGGGGTCGGTGCTGGCGCAGTTCGACGAAACGTTGTCCACCGGCGCGGTGTCCCGCCTCCTCGCGGCGCCGCAGCTCCGTCTCCAGGTGACCGAAGAGTGCCTGCACGTACTCCCGGTCGGCCGCGAGCGCGGCCGTCGCGACCTGCGGCACCCACGACCGGTCCCGCCGCGTCTGGAGGAACTCGGTGAACGACTCGCTGTCGGCCAGGTCTACCAGATGCAGGAGCATCTCGTCCGGTCCGTACCGGGCAGCCAGGCCGAACAGCACGTTGGTCAGGAAGTCCGCCCGTCCGCTGCCCGGCCGTCCGCTGATCAACCAGTGCGGGGTCAGTTCGGTGAGGCCGAGGGTCACCGCCCGCCCGTCCGCGTCCCCCACCACCGTGGCGAGGCCGGTCGCGGAACTCGCCTCCCAGCGGGGCGCGTCGGCGGGCGGCAGCAGGGTGGCGAGCGTGAGCTGGGCACCGGCGGCCACCCGGCGAGCCAGCCGGCGGCAGACCGCCTCGACCAACTCGACCGGCGGATCCTCCTCGACGAGGACCGGGGCGTTCAGACCCGTCGGCGGTTCCGCGCCGGGACCGGCGAACGAGGTGCCGGGCGGGTCGCCCAGCAGCGCGTACGCGTTCCGGATCGCGATCTCCGTCGCGTACGGCAGCGCCGGTGCGCCGGTCCGGACCGTGTCCCGTGAAACGGAATTCGGGTCGGTCGCGTGGGATCGTGGCGTACCGTCCCGGGTGGTGTCGGTGGCGTCTGCCGGTGGGGGATGGCCGGCTGCCGACGGCGGCCAGCCGGCGACGACCAGGTGCAGGCCGGCCTGGTGACCGCACCTGGCCAGAGCCTCGATCCGTGCCAGGTCATTCGGCTCGACCCCCACAGGCAGCGCGGCGATCACCAGCAGCATGGTGCGGTCGTGTCGGCGTTGACGGGCGGTACCGGAGGCCACCCACTGCTCGGCCTCGCTGAGCACCGCCCGCAGGCCGGCGGAATCGGTGGCGGGCGGGGGCAGCAGACCGGCGTCGGCGAGCGGCGCGAACCCGGCGAAGGTCCCGCTGGTCCGCTCCGCGACCGGTCCGGCTCCACCGGAGCTCGCCGGGGACACCCGGGCACCGGATCCAGTCGGTCCTCCGGCAGGATCGCCGGCCGGCTCGGCGGGCGCCCGTCCGCTGCCGTCCGAGGGCCCCGTCGACGCCCGTCCGCTGCCGCCAGTGGTCTTCCCCGAGGCCGGGACGCCCTGGCCGGCGGTGGGTACGTCGGCTGCCGGTCTGCTCCTCGCGTCACAAGGCGGACCGCCGGCCCGTCCCTCGACGGACGGGTCGGACGTCACGTCAGCCACCCCGGGGGCGGACACACCCGAGGCCACGGGGACGGGTGCCGCAGCCGACACGTGGCGCAACGTGCCGGCGCTGCCGTCCACCGCGCGTACCAGCAGGGACCCGGCGGGCGAGGCAGCCAGCAGCCGGAGCAGTACGGCACGGAGGAGACCCGCGACCCGTTGGTCCCGGACGTCGGTGTCGATGACCAGATGGCCGGTGCCGGGCAGGGGCACCAGAGCCGGGAAGCGCGCGTCGTCCAATGGGCCGGCGGTACCGACCCGGACGAAGGCGGGTACCTCGTCACCGGATGGCACGTCCGGGGTGAGCGACTCCAGTGCGTCGCCCGCCCAGCCCGGCGCCAACGTCTCGGCCGCCCGGCGGAGCCGGTCGGTCAGCTCGTACTGTCGACGCTGATCGGCGGGAATCGGCCGGGTGTCGTCGAGAACGGTGGCGGCGGCGGTCGCGGTGGCGGCGGCACGGCGGTGCAGGGCGGCGGCACGGCCGGTGGACCCCTTGATGTCGGCCACCCCTCCACCTCTCTTTCCGAGGCCGGAAGAACCTCCCCGAGCAGAGACGGTATCCCAGGTCGGGGCGGCCGTCCGGGAGGTGCGACGGCGGTGCGCGCAGGGAGATCGCGAACCGTGCTGATCCGGCCAAGCGGGACGACCCAGGTGAAGATCGGCGGCTTCCGGGGCATTGGGTACCAGGCGTCCAGCCGATAACCTCAGGGGGTGGAATCAGTGCAGCCCCCCGCCGGTTCCCAGGTGTCCCGCGTACCGGCACAGCGGACCCCGCAGGAGGACCTGGCACCACCTCCCGTCCAGCCGGTCCCAGTGCCGCCGCGTCGCCGGCTGCGGACGGTTCTGACGGTGGCGGGCGTCGTGCTCACCGTGCTCTGCCTCAGCGGAGCCGTAACCGTCTACATCCTCTACAGCCGCGCCAGCGCCCCCGATCGAACGTCGCCAGAAGTCACCGTGGTGAACTACCTGCAGGCCTTTCTGATTGACCGTAATGACGCGCGAGCCGAGGCTCACACCTGCCAAGATTCCACGGGTCTAGGCGCGATCAAACGGTTCCGCGATGAGATCGTGACTCGTGAGCGAGAACTCGAAGTCACCTTCTCGATCAATATCGAGAAGGTGACTGTCTCCAAGGCAGGATCCTCGGACGCAGTCGTGGCAGCGGTGGTTAGGAGGAGTGCCTCCGTCGATGGTCTTCAACAGAGCCTCACTGACGGGTGGCGTTTCGAGTTGCGGGACCTCGATGGCTGGCGTGTCTGTCGCGCCGAACTGGCCTGATTTTTTCTATTCGATCCAGAGCAGGTGGACAGGCACTTCGAGGGTGGTCGGGGGCTGACCGCGCCAGGCCCAGCGGTACCAGTCCAGCTCGGCGGTCACCCGTACGCAGATGTCCCCGTCGGGCCCGGAGTAGGGCTCGGTGACGGCGCGCAGGTCACGGCGTTCGGTCGGACCAGCTACGTGGACAACCCGTCGGCCGGTCGCCGAGCCGGCCTCGAAGACCGGAGTCGGTGGCCGGTGCGACGGCGCGTCCAGGGAGACCAGTCGTGGTGCCGGGGCGTGCGGGATGCCGGCGACCGGACGGGTCCCCAGGGTCTCCACCCAGACCCGTTCCACCGGGACCAGCGGCGCGAACACCTCCACCTGCTCGGACTCGGCCCGGTACCACTCGTTCTCGGGGATGACCGGAACGTACGTCCGGCTGTTCTGCACCACACGCTGGTCGGCCCGCAGGTCTCCGCGCCAGCCCGTGCCGGGTAGCCCGACCACGACCCGCCGTCCGCGCAGGTCGACGAGGCCGGTCGCGGGCACCAACCGGATCGGCCGAGGCGGAAGCGGGGCCCAGTCGGGCTGACCGGTGAACGGGTCCGGAAGCGGATCGGTCATCGGTGGGAAGGCCTCACGCCGCGCCCTTCAGCGGGGCACCCCGTTCTCTCATGAAAGGCACCGGGTTGATGGCCCCGTTGCTGCTCCGATCCTCGTTGACGTGCACCTCGTAGTGCAGGTGCGGGCCGGAGGAGTTGCCGCTGCTGCCCACCACTCCGATGACCTCGCCCGCCTCGACCATCTGACCCGGAACGACGAGGGGCTTGTAGAGCATGTGGCAGTAGCGGGTGATGTAACCGCCGGCGTGCAGCATGTCGACGAACCAGCCGCAGCCGCCCTTGTTCGGCCAGCCGTCCTCGTCGCAGCTGAGCCGTTCCCGGTTGTCGGGGTCGCACTTGGCGATCAGCACCCGGCCGCTGGCGGCGGCGCGGATCTTGGTCTCCTTGGGGGCGGCGATGTCCACGCCGTTGTGCTTGGGGCGTTCCGCCGTGCGGAATCCCGACCCGACCCCGCCCGGGATGGGCGCTGTCCAACCCGACGCGGCGATCTCGCCGCCGGCCGCCGCGTCACAGACCTTCCGGCCGGAGATCTGGACCGTCCGGGCAGCTCCGCCGGCCAACGCGTCTACGATCCTGCTGGCGAGTTCCTCGTGCTTGGCGTACGCGTCCGGGAAGGCGCTGATCTGCACTTTCTGGGCCGCCACGGTCAACGGGAGTTGCTCCCAGTTGTCGACCTTGACCAGCTTCTCGTAGAACTTCTGGGCCGCGTAGGCGGGATCCATCCGCTGCCGGACGGTGCCCCACCCGGGGCGTTGCTGGAAAAGGCCCACCGAGTCGTGGTCCCAGCCGATGCCTTCGTGGGGAATGTCCTTGGAGGCCGCCACCGTGCTGTTGGCCAGGTTGCGTAGGCCGGACTCCTGCATTGCGGTGGCGACGGCGATGACCCAGGCCCGTGGAGGCAGCTCCATGTCCTGCCCGACCTTGATGATGACGGCCGCGTTCCGGAGTTGGCGCTCGCCGTACTCGCTGAACCGGGGCATGTCGCCGGTCACGTCGACGGTGTTCTCCGTGCCGCAGTTCGCCGCCATATTGATCATCTGATCGGTTTCGCCACCGAGTTCGGTGAGGAGAAACGCACCGGCTCCACCGGTGCAGCAGAGCAGGGCCATCGCCGCGGTCAGCGCCGCTGCCAGTGCCCCGACACGCACCTGCCGTCCGGGTAGGGCCTTCCGGGTCGTGTCGCTCATGCCCGCTCCCAGTCCACCACGTCAACCAGCCAGCGTCCCTCCGGTGCCACGAGTTCGAGCCGCAGCTGCCCGGTGTCCAGAGGGACCAGTGCCTCGACCAACGACTCGGTCCGTGGCCGGAGGGTGGTCGGACCCGTGGTCCGTTGCGCCGGTACTCCGGCCGGGTTCGCCCCGGTCATTTTCTCGACCAGGATGGGTGTGGCGAGGGGCCGGATGGTCGCCAACCACTCGTCACTGGTCATGCCGCGTCCGCCGAGCCAGGCTCCGACGAAACGGTCCGCGACCTGCTCCGGCTTCGGAGCGCCGGGACGGGTGACCGGGGAGGGCGGTGCGCCCGTGCCGATCACACCGTCGTCCCCCGCCTCCGGATCCACCGTCGTGATCGGCCGGTCCGGACGGTTGCTGAGCCCGGCGGACGGGTCCACCGGGCCGGAGACCAGCCGCGCCGCTCCGATGACCCCGAGGACCAGAACGCCGATGCCCAGCGCCACGCCGAGCCGGGACCGGAGGACCCGGGTCAGAAGGAACTCGATCGCCCGTCGCACGTCCTCACCTCGCCTCGGTACGTACCCGGGGAGCCTGCGGGGTGGGAGCGGTGGTGCGCTCGGTGGAGCCGGGCCGGTAGATCACGAAGGACGGGCTCTCCTCCGGTACGTCCGGCTCCGTCCAGGTCGTCGGCTGCCGACGCGGACGCGGCGACGAGGCCGATCGTGCGGCACGATGTGAGTCCTCCCGCACCACCGTCTCGTCCGCGCGTTCCCGGCCGTCCGGGCGTTGTCGAGGCTCCGTTCCGGGAACCGTCAGGGTCTCGGGGCGGGCCGGGGTGTGGGCGGGATCCTCCCGACGTGACTCCGGCCGGAGCCTGGTCTGCTCGGCCACTGCTCCCCGGGTCCGGCCCGTCGCCGACTCCGCCCGCTGGCCGGCTTCGGCCTCCTCCAACCGGGCGGCCGTCCGCATGTCGCGGAAGAACCGGCGGTGCCAGGAACCACCGGATCCGGACGCCTCGCTGTTTTCCTTCCCGCCGAGTTGGGTGATCCGCCGGTACGGCCGCAGTAGCAACCAGCCGACCACACCGCAGAGCCAGACCAGCACCACCTGGAGCCAGCCCGGAAGCGTGGGCGTGTTCATGATCAGGTCAACCGCGAAGAGGTAGATGGCCGCGCCGGTGCCGAAGATGGCGATGTTGAACACTGCGGCGACGACGGCGTTGCCGAGCCGCCGCAGGCCCGCGCTCGCCGGACGCATCAGGCCGATGGTGCCGAGGATCGGCGCTGCGATCACCGCCCACCGGAAAAGCAGGAAGCCGAGAAGGACAAGCAACGAGGCGACCAGGTCGAACATGGCGAAGAGGACGGCGGCGAGGACCGCGATGAAGCCCGCACCCACGCGGTCCATGTCGCGGACCCCCTGGAGGTACTCGTACGCCTCCGGGTCCTCCTTCTTGATCTGCTCGGCGACCTTCATCCATTGCTGCTGTTTGGCTTCGATGGTCGTGATGCGGGTGGAGGGGTTCGCCCGCATGGACTGGGCTTCCCCCCACGTCAGAGAACGGGCGTCGTAAAGAGCCGGTCCGTACTTCTTGGCGGTTTCGCTGTCGGCCGAACCGAGCAGGCCGCGCAGCCAGTTGCGATAGAGCATCGTCTCGGTCGCGGTGTCGCTGGCTCGCGCCGCTGGCGAACGGAGGTCCTTGCATCTGTTGGGATCGGGGTCGATGCAGCGGCCCGGAGCGGGTTCCTTCGCCTGTGGCCCTACCGCGTCGTGCACGACGCCCAGGGTTGTGACCAGGGTGCCGTCGGCGATGTTGGCCGACTTCACGGGCCAGGCGGCCAGTGCGGTCACCGCCACCATTACCAGTAGTGCCCAACCGGCCGTGGTCATCGCGTTGCTCATATCCGACTGCCGGGACCGCCAGAGCAGGTAGAGACCGACCACACACAGGGTGACGATGCCGAAGACGCTGAAGACCTTCTGATAGACGGCCTTGGTGGCTTGTTCCACCAGCGGGTCGGCCCAGCCCCACATAGCCTGCGGTCCCCAGGCACGTTCCCGAAGGGCGTTGGATGCTCCAATGATCGCCGTCGCGATCATGAATTCGCCGTTGGCGACAGTCGTGGTGAACTTGTAGTCGGGATGGAGGATGCTGGACGCGCATCCGCCGTCCACGTCGTATGTGGTATAGCCGTAACCTGCGTAGCCGTACAGGCTGTAGCGGCCGACGATGCCATCGGCGGTATCCGCACTGGGGGCACTGGCGAACCAGCCGGCCAGGCCAGCGTCAGGCGTACCGGGTGTCGGTGGCGAAAGGCACTCCGCTCGTGCCTCGGTCACATCCTGGAGTTTCGCCACGCAAGCGCGGAAGTCGGCCTGCCACTCCTGCGTGGTGCAGAGGTCGGCGCGGGCCTGGGTCGCCGGGGGTGGTGCCGCCGTCGCTCCGACCGCGGGCCAGACGATCGTGGCTACCGCGAGTACGCCGACGGCGAGGAGGAGTGCCGCGATCCGTGCCGGGGCCCTCGCCACCATGTCACGCCTCCAGGTCCGACAGGATGCTCGGTAGGTTCGCGGCGTTCGTGGCGACCGCCGCGGGGGTGGTGTCGAGGTGCTCCAGCAGTCCGTCGACGTACGAGACGTCCACCCGGACCTTCTGCACCCGGCCGTCGACGTCCCGCATGACGAACTCACGGAAACCGAGCCGGGTGGCCGACGACGCGTCGGCGGCCGACAGGGAGGCCAGGGTCGCCTCGTAGCCGTCGTTGACCGGCACCCGGAGGAGCCGGAGTGCCTCGGAGGCGATCTCGGCGTCCTCGGCGATCCGGCCCACGAAGACCGTGGAGACGAGGTTCTGCACGTCCAGCCCGAGGATGTCGCGCGGGTTCTGCGAGGCGACCAGCGCGGCGAGGTTCCACTTGCGGGAGTCGCGGGCGAGCCGGACCAGGAACGAGCGGCCGGAGCGCCAACCCTCCATGAAGTGGGCCTCGTCCAGGCCGACCAGCTTGCGGGAGGACATCGAGCCGCCGTAGCAGCGTCGTACGGCGAGCCGGTGGGCGGTGTGCAGCATCGGCAGGGCCAGTGACTCCTCGGCCGACCAGTACTCGCGCTCGATCTTGAGGTCGGGGAGGCGCAGCCCGGCCATGGTGATCACGGTGAGCGCGGCGTCGGCGCCGAGTAGTCCCTCCGGGGGCCGACCGAAGAAGAGCAGCGCCAGCGGCATCTCGGCGGTGTCCAGGAGGAGGTTCGCCAGTTCCTTGCCGGCGTCGTCGTCGAGTTGGCCGAGACAGGCGACCACGTCGTCCAGGGTGGACGTCTCCTCGGCCGGCACCTGCCGGACCGCGTGCCGGAACAGGGTGGCGGTGGACGCCTCCCGGGCGACCTGCGGTGGCACCAGCATCATGCAGATGTCCTGCACCAGCATGCGCCGTTCGGCACGGGCGTTGGAGACCGCGATCTCGAACTCCCGGTCCCCGGCCGGGCCGCTGGCGAACTCCGTCCGTAGCGGGGTCGGGATGAGCGAGTACGGCGCCAGCGTGCCGTGCTCCGATCCGGTCAGGTTGAGCACCCGGGAGTACGGCCGTAGCTCGGGCATGCTGCAGAGCCGGGCCAGCGGGCCGGACGGGTCGAGCAGCGTGACCTGGACGCCCCGCCGGGCGGCGAGGTAGCCGAGCGCGCCCAGCAGGGTCGACTTGCCACCGCCCGGCTCTGCGACGAAGACGGCCAGACCGGAGCGTTCCCGCACCTCCATGGGGAAGTGCATGTCGAGGAAGACCGGTCGGCGGCAGGTGCCGGCGGTCCGCCCGATCAGGTCGCCGCGCCGGTCGCCGACCGTGGAGGCGGCCTGCGGCAGGGCGGCGGCGAGCAGGTTGACCGGCATCCGGCGGACGTATCCGGTGTTGGCGATCGGCTCGCCGGGAATGAACTCCCGGGCCAGCCAGTCCTGGTTCTTCGGGTGCTGGAGCGAGATGCGCAGTTCGCGTGAGTAGAGCTGGATCAGCCGGCGGGCCCGTTCGAGGCACTCCTCCCGGGTCCGGCCACCGACGGCGATCCGGTGCCAGCCGTGCGCCCGGGCCGAGTCCACCGGCAGGCCGGTGGTCATCTCGTCGCCGATGACCAGGGCCCGCTTGGCGAGGCGTTCCAACTCGGGTGGGGCGTCGATGCCGTGCTCGGCGTAGTCGAGCTGCTGCGAACGGATCATCCGCAGTCGGTGTTCGAGGTTGCGGAAGGAGTCGCCGGAGCCGAGGATGTCGACCCGGGTGGAGATCTCCATCGGCCAGGGCAGCCGCTCGTGGAAGTGCAGCCACGGCTCGTGCTTCTCGGGGATCTCCAGCGGTTCCATGCGGCCGACGGCGAGCACGGCGACGTGTCGTTCCTCGCCGGTCATCCGGTTGACGAGCTTGACCGTGGACCCGTACGGGGTGCGGTACCGCTCCACCTGCTCGGTCAGGGCGAGCAGGTCACCGCGTTCCCAGTGTCCGTTGGTCACCGGGGAGAGCGCTCCGGGCGGCGCCATGCAGAGCGCCACCGAGCGGTAGAGCAGCCACTCCAGTTCCTGGGCGGTGACCCGCCGGCCGCGCATGCCGAACGCGGCGAGCACCTCGTCGAACTGCTCCACCGTCCGGCCCAGCTTGCGTCGCTCACCGTCGGCGGTGCCGCGACCGAAGGTGCGCAGCAGGCGTTCGGTCAACGAGTCGCCCAGCGATCGGCGGGCGAAGGTCACCCCGAGGTACGTCTGCCCCTCCGCGTGGTTGACCGAGAGCAGGTGCCGTTGCGCGGCGACCAGGTGGTCGCCCCAGCCCGGGGTGCCGGGTACGTCCGGCAGCGGGGTCGGCGTGTACGAGTCGATGGTGCGGGCCCACTCGTCGGCCGGGAACGGCCGGGTGGTGCGGCGCAGGTGGAGTCGGAACCCGGCGAGGCCGGCGTACTGCTCGGAGATCGCCGAGAGCAGGGCCTCCCGTTCGGCATCGGGGCGGAACGCCCAACGCACCTCGGGGAGCCAGTACCACGCGGTGACCGTGTTCGGGGTGAAGGTGAGGTGCCCCGCGATTTCGGTGATGGCCAGCTCGACGGAAGGGTCCCGGTCCCCGAACTTGATTTTCGGAGGCCGGATCCGGGTCGGCTTGACCGGCTTGGGCGACTTCTCGCGCTTCTCCCGTCGGCCCTCGGCGGATCGCTGCCGGGGCGGAATCCGACGGTGGCCCGACGCTGCCTCGCCGTCGGTGTCGTCCGCCGGTGCGGTGACCGGGGTGGGCTCCGCCGGTGGCCGGGCGACGGGCAGGCGCTCGGCCGGCTGTTCGGGTACGCGCGGCAGCACTGCGGGCGGCTCGGGTTCGGCCAGCGCCGTCACCGGCGCGGGCGGCCCGGGCTCGGATGGCGGTACCGGCACGGCCGGTGGAGTCGACACGGGCGTCTCGTCGGCCGGAACGGTCCGGGTGCGGGGCGGTGCCGGAACGGCCCGGGGGGGCTCCACGGTCGGTGGGGTCGCCCGGGACGCCGCCGGTTCCACCGGCGGGGCGGCGGGCTGGTGCGGGATGGGCAGCGGATCGCGCCCGGGACGCCGCAGCGGCGTCAGGGGCTGGCGGCCACCTGGCCGGGTGCCGCCGAAGAGGTCCAGGAAGGGGGAGTCGATGTCCGGGCTCTCCGGGGCGGGACGCGGTGGGGCGCTCTCCCCGGCGGGCGGCGTCGGGCGGCCCCGGACCGGTCGGGGGGCCTGGAAGACCCCGACCCCGCCGTGCCCGGCGCTGGTGGCCAGCGCCGGGTCGAGGCTGACCTCGCCGGAGGCCTCCTCTGGCGGGTAGTCGAGTGAGCGCGCACGGTGACCGTGCGGGACGCCCTGGTGTCCGGCCGGGTACGACTGTCCCGGCGTCGACGAGCGGTTCATTCGATCGCTCCACCTGGATCACTTGACCGTCTGGTCGGCGTACGCCCGGTCATGCCAGCTCCTCCCGGATCCTGATCCGGCTGCCGACCAGGCGCGGGTCGCGTAGTTCGGCCGCCGGCTCCCGCGTGCGCCGCCAGTCGGTCAGCGCGGTGCGGATCACCATGCGCGCCGGCCGGTCCGGATCGACGTACCGGAAGATGAACGAGGTCGTCACGATGGCGAGCGCGATCTCCCAGGCCGGGAAGAGTTCGACCTTCAGCGTGAACAACCAGTGGATGAACATGTAGAGGGGACGAGCAGCATGAACAGGCCGTACTGCGCGTACGGCAGGTGGACGGGGAGGGTGTACCCGGGCGGGCCGAGGTAGACCAGGCGGGCCCGGTAGATGTCGTCGTCGGTGCGCAGCCGCATCTCGTGCCCGCGCCTATTCGAAGATCAGTTCGATCAGGTAGTCACCGACGAAGAAGAGCGTGGCGGCGCCGGCGATGAAGGCGAGCCCGACGATGGCGATGGCCGAGCTGGTCAGCACCTTCGAGATCTCGCCCCGGCTGGCCCGGCCGATGAAGATCACGCCCAGGACGGCGAGGAGAATGGGCGCGATCTTGCTGGCGAAGAAGGAGACGACACCGTCGGTGTTGATCCCCTTGGGGGCCGGCTCGGCGAGCGGGGTCGACGCCAGGGCGTGGAGCATCGGGGCGACAGCTGTCGACACCGTGTCCACGAGCTCTGTGGCGATCACTGGAAACCTCCCCATGGCGCGGCCGGCGGAGCCGCTGCGGTACTCGGGTGAACCTGATGGGACTGTGCGTTCCGGGCGTCGTGGCTGACGCTGCGTCCGCACCACGCCACGTTAGGTGGCAGACTTTGGGCGGATTTCCCCGCTTTGCCCCTCCCTCCGGGCTTCGGTCGCCTGAGTGCCGAAGCAATTCCAAAGCGTACGGGCCGCCCCTCTTTGGAACAAGCGGTGAAGAGTATGCCCGCTTCGCCCTCGGCGACCGATCGTACACCTGTTCGAATCGCCTCGTCAGGGGCGTGTGGAATCGACCCCGGCCCGGCCCCGGCCGTCGGCGTGGCGGGTACGGTGCAGCGGTGACCGATCTGGTAGGGGCGGACGGCCCGGTCGTGATGGGCGTCCTCAACGTCACGCCCGACTCCTTCTCCGACGGCGGCCGGTACGCCGACGTCGACGCCGCCGTCCGGCACGGGGTACGGCTGCACGCCACCGGCGCGCACCTGGTCGACGTGGGCGGCGAGTCGACCCGTCCCGGCGCGGACCGGGTCGACGCGGCGAGCGAGACGGCCCGGGTGCTGCCGGTCGTCCGGGAACTCGCCGCCGCCGGGGTGCCGGTCAGCATCGACACCACCCGGGCCCGGGTCGCCGAGGCCGTGCTGGCCGCCGGCGCGGCCGTGGTCAACGACGTCTCCGGCGGCCTGGCCGACCCGGACATGGCACGTGTGGTCCGCGACGCCGGCTGCCCCTGGGTGCTGATGCACTGGCGCGGCCACTCCCGGGGCATGGGTGCCCTGGCCACCTACACGGACGTGGTGGCCGACGTCCGCGCCGAACTGGGCGCCCGCGTCGAGGACGCGCTCCGGGCCGGGGTGGCGGCGGACCGGATCGTCGTCGATCCCGGCCTCGGCTTCGCCAAGACGGCCGCCCACAACTGGGAACTCACCGCCCGCCTGTCCGAGCTGCTGGACCTCGGCTTTCCGCTGCTCTTCGGCGCGAGCCGGAAGTCGTACCTCGGTCGGCTGCTCGCCGGACCGGACGGCGAACCCCGGCCGACCGACGGCCGGGAGGCGGCGACCATCGCCACCAGCGTGCTCGCGGTGGCCGCCGGCGCCTGGGGAGTGCGGGTGCACGACGTACGGGGCACGGTCGACGCGCTCGCCGTCTGGCGGGCCAGCGGCCGGCCCCGGCTGGCCCCACCGGCGGGCGCCGGGTCGGCCGGCGCAGCCGCCACGGATCGCGGGGGAGAGGGAACGGCATGAGCGACCGGATCACGCTGACCGGGCTGCGGGCCCGGGGTCGGCACGGCGTCTACGACTTCGAACGGGAACAGGGACAGGAGTTCGTGGTCGACGCCGTCCTCGAACTCGACCTCGGCCCGGCGGCCCGCTCCGACGCGGTGGCCGACACCGTCCACTACGGCGAACTGGCCGGCCGGCTGGTCGCCGTGGTCACCGGCGAGCCGGTCAACCTGATCGAGACGCTCGCCGACCGGCTGCTCGACGTCTGCCTGGCCGACCCCCGCGTCGCCGCCGCCACGGTGACCGTGCACAAGCCCGAGGCGCCGGTGCCGCACGCCTTCACCGACGTGGCGGTGACCATGACCCGGGCGCGTTCCCGGTGACCCGGGCCGTGCTCTCCCTGGGCAGCAACCTCGACGACCGGCTGGCCAACCTGCGGACCGCCGTGACACATCTCGGCGCGGCGGTCCGGGTGGTCTCCGGCGTGTACGAGACCCCGCCCTGGGGGGACACCGACCAGCCGACGTACCTGAACGCGGTGCTGCTGGCGGAGGACCCGAGCGCCACCGCCCGGGACTGGCTGGACCGGGCCCGGGCCGCCGAACTCTCGGCCGGGCGTCTCCGTGACCCGCAGCGCCGGTTCGGTCCGCGCACGTTGGACGTCGACGTGGTGGCCGTCTGGGACGAGGCGGGCGAGCCGGTGCTCAGCGACGACCCCGAGCTGACCCTGCCCCACCCCCGCGCCCACCTGCGCGCGTTCGTGCTGCGCCCGTGGATCGACATCCAGCCGTACGGACGGCTGCCGGGACACGGCTGGCTCACCGACCTGCTCACCGCCGAGCCGGTCGCCGGGGACGCCCTGGAACTGCGTGCCCGACCGGATCTGACGTTAGAGTCGACGGCATGACCCAGCGGAGCCGGGCGGCATGACCGTGCCTCAGTCCCCACCCCCGCGCGGGCCGGCACCCGACCGCGACCGGATGGGCCCGACCCGACCCGCCACCCTCCTGGTGGCCGGGCTCGCCGCCGCGGCGCTGGCCTGGCTGCTGATCAGCTTCCTCTACGGCTCCCTGCCGGATCTCCCCTGGTTGCCGGTGGTGACCCTGGCCGGACTCGCCGTGCTGGAGGCGTACGCGGCGGTCAACACCAGGGGGCGGATCGAGCGCCGGCCCGGCCGGGACCCGGTCAACCCGCTCCTGGTGGCCCGGTTCGTGGTGCTGGCGAAGGCGTCCGCGTTGGCCGGTGCGATCTTCGCCGGTTTCTACGCCGGACTCGCCGGTTGGCTCTTCGTGGAGAGCACCCGGGCGGCGACCGAGGACCGTCCGGCGGCGCTGGGCGGGTTGGTCGCCTCGTTGGCGCTGGTCGCGGCCGCTCTCTGGCTGGAACGCTCCTGCCGGGTGCCGGAACGGCCGGACGACGAACGCGAGCCCGACGACCGGGAGAACCGGCGCATCCATTGATCACGGGGTTACGTCTTCGTCCGGGCGCGGGTACGGTGCCTGCGACCGGGTAGTCAAGGCCGACCCCGGTCCACGCGTTCCGGTCCGCCCTGCGCCGGGCCGGTCGGCGAGGCGTGGGAGGCGTGCGTCCATGGGGTACGACGAGCCGGGCCGGGGTGAGTCCGTCGATCGGCACCAGTCCGGACCGGCCACAGCCGTCGTCCCCGAACCACCGCCTGTGGCCGAACCCGGTCCCGACCGGGTCGCCGTGCACGTGGCCTGGGAGGCTGTCCTCGCCGGCACGGTGGGCGTTCTCGGCCTGCTGCTCTGGCTCCAGGAGCCGCGGGTCCTGCGCGGTGACGGACTGCGGGAGCTCCTCGTCGGCGTGGTCGGGCTCGGCCTGCTCGCGCTCGCGGCCGGGCTGAGCCTGCGGACCGCCGCCCCGAACCTGGCGATCGGTCCGGTCGCGGTGGCCGCCGCCCTGCACTTCGCCGAGCAGGGCGACCGGGGGACGACCGAGGCGATGGTGCCGGCCCTGGTGGTGGCCGTCCTCGGCGGGCTGGTCATGGCGATGTTCGTGGTGCTGCTGCACGTGCCCGCCTGGGCGGCCAGCCTGGCCGCCGCGGCCGGGGTGGTGACGTACATCGAGCGCCGGTCGGTGCCGGTGCTGGTCCAGGCCCACTACGACCCCCGCCACAACGCCTACCAGCTCTTCGCCGGTCTCCTGGCGGTCGCCGTCCTCGGTGGCCTGTTCGGCGCGATCCGACCGGTGCGTGGACTGGTGGGCCGGTTCCGGTCGGTCGAGGATCCGGCCCGCCGGCGGGGGGCGGTGGCCGCGCTGGTCACCGGCGGTGCCGTGGTCGGCTCCACGGTGCTGGCGATGCTGGCCGGTGTGCTGCTCGTCGCGAACGGCGCGGACCGGGTCGTACCCGACCCCGGTCTGGACTGGACGGCGCTCGGCGTCGGCATGGCCCTGCTCGGCGGGACGAGTGCCTTCGGCCGGCGCGGCGGGGTGAGCGGAACGATGCTGGTGGTGGTCCTGGCCGGTCTCTTCTTCGCGTACGTCGACGCGGCCGGCCACGAGATCAGCCGCTGGGCGGTGGCCGGGGCGGCGCTCGCCGTCGGCCTGGTCGTCACCCGGATGGTCGAGACGTACGGCCGACCACGGCCGGCGTCCGGGGAGCCGCCCGATCCCGGGCCGGGCGGGGACCCCTCAACCAGTTCGGGCTGGGCCCTCCCGGGCACGGGCGCGGGCACGGGGACGTACGTCGGCCCCTGGCCCCCGGCACTGCCGGACCGCTCCACCGAGGACCCGGCCGACCCCTGGGCGCGTTGGGACGGCGAGCGGGACCGGTGGCACGGTGACCGTGGGTGACCCGACTCGACGCGCTGATGCTGATCTCGCCGGTTAGGCTCGCCGCATGACCGAATCATCGTCGCCGGCTCCGGGCCGTTCCTTCGCCGAGCTGGACGCGCTCTCCACGGAGGAGCTTCGCGAGCAGGCGTTCGCCCTGGCCCGGGAGCGCCGGGACGTCGCCTTCTTCTGGTCCGTCCTGCGGCACCTGCCCAACGCCGACGAGGCGGCGGTGCTCGACGGCGCGCCCAACTCGGTCGGGCCGACGATCGACGAGGCGGCGGCGCTGTGGCGGGAGCTGACCGGCCACGGTTACGAGGAGTCCGCGCCGCTGCTGCGGGCCGCCTTCATCGACTACCTGATGAAGCACTGAACCGATCCGCACGGTGAAACGACCGGCCTTCAGGTTTGCCCGTCCCGGCTGGCCGGGAACTGATCGTGGCATGCCGTTGACCAGCCGGGCCGGGGTCGACCGTCGCCGGAGCACCGCGACGGGCACCGGCACCCTCGCCGCGCTCGTCCTCGTCGCTGTCTGCGGGAGTCCCAGCTACGTCCGGTGGGCCGGGGACAGCACGGACCCGAACTCGGCCGCCGGCTGGTTCCTGCGCCTGCTCGCCTGGCCGAGCTGGCGGTTCGACTCGGACCGTCCGGTCGAGACGCTCTTCACCGACGGGCTGCGGGCCCTGCTGGTGGTCGTACTGGCCGCGACCCTGCTCTACCTCCTGCCCGGACCCCAGACCGCCCCGGCGGCGGGACTGTTCAGTCAACTTTTCTCCGGCTGGGGCGCTTACGTCTTCGCGGCCGGTTTCGCCGCACTGCTCAGTTCGCTGTTCGGGGCGGACTCGTCGCTGTTTGTGGCGGTGCAGGCCGCCGGCACCGGGGCCGCGTACGGTTTCTTCGCCGGCTGGATCGTCGGCGTTGCCAGCCTCGGCGGACGGGCCTGACCGGGACGACGCGCGGCAGCGCCCCGGAACCGACGAGGCCCGCCCGACGGGTGGCCGGTCAGCGCTCCGGCCGGCCCAGGTCCAGCAGGTGCTGCCGGCTCAGCACGCCGACCGGCCCGTCGTCGTCGACCACGACCGCCCGGTCCGCGTGCGAGATCAGCAGGACGGCCAGCGCGTCGTACGCCGAGCCACCCAACCGGATCCGGGGCAGGTCGGCTGCCTCCGCGTCGGCCAGTGGGCGCAGCGTGTCCCGGGTGACCGGGGTGACCGCCAGCCGGCGGATGCCCCGGTCGGCGCCGACGAAGTCACGGACGAAGTCCGACGCGGGCGCGCCCAGCACCGCGGCCGGGGTGTCGTACTGCTCCAGCCGGCCGCCCTCGGAGAGCACCGCGATCCGGTCGCCGAGCCGGACCGCCTCGTCCAGGTCGTGGGTGACCAGCACGATGGTCTTGCGCACCTCGGCCTGCAACCGGAGGAACTCCTCCTGCAACCGGGTCCGCACGATCGGGTCCACGGCGGAGAACGGTTCGTCCATCAGCAGCACCACCGGGTCGGCGGCGAGGGCCCGGGCCACCCCGACCCGCTGCCGCTGCCCACCGGAGAGCTCGTGCGGGTAGCGGCGGCCGAACTGTGCCGGGTCGAGCCCGACCAGGTCCAGCAGCTCGTCGACCCGGCGGCGGCTGCGCTCCTTCGACCAGCCGAGCAGCCGGGGCACGGTGCCGACGTTGGCGCGTACGGTCTGGTGCGGGAAGAGGCCGACGTTCTGGATGACGTAGCCGATCCGGCGGCGCAGCGTCACCGGGTCGACCCGGGTGACGTCGTCGCCGCCGAGGAGGACCCGGCCGGAGGTCGGCTCGACCAGGCGGTTGATCATCCGGAGCACGGTCGACTTTCCGCAGCCGGAGGGGCCGATCAGCACGACGAGTTCGCCGGCCTTCACCTCCAGGCTCAGGTCACGTACCGCCTCGGTGCCGTCCGGGTAGCGCTTGCCGATCCCGTCCAGGGTGATCGACGCGGCACCGCCGTCCGGGTCGGTCGCGCGGTCGGCGACGGGCTCGGGGTCCGGGGTAACGTCCACGCATGTCCTTCCGCCTGAGCTACCGGGCCGATCCGGGTAACCCGTGGTTCTCCTGGCAGTACGTGCGGGACAACTCCGACACCATTGCCGCCGCGCTGGGGGAGCACGCCTCGCTGACCGCCCGCGCGGTGGTGATCGCCGCGCTGGTGGCCCTGCCACTGGCGGTGGCGGCGTACTGGTTCCGGCCGCTCACCGGCCCGATTCTCGCACTCACCGGTGTGCTCTACACGATCCCGTCCCTGGCGCTGTTCGCCTTCCTCGCGCCGTACCTGGGCATCGGGGCGGTCACCGTACTCAGCGTGGTGGTGTTGTACGCGCTGCTGGTCATCGTGCGCAACGCGGTGGCCGGCCTCAACCAGGTGCCGCCGGAGGTCCGGGAGGCCGCCCAGGGCATGGGGTACGGCCGCTGGGGACGACTGTTCCGGGTGGAACTGCCGCTCGCGCTGCCCGGCATCCTCACCGGACTGCGACTCGCCACCGTCTCCACGGTCGCGCTGGTCACGGTGGGCGTGGTGGTCGGTCGCGGTGGGCTGGGCCAGCTGATCTTCGCCGGTTTCCAGAACAACTTCTACAAGGCGCAGATCATGACCGGCACCCTGCTCTGTGTGCTGCTGGCGCTCGTGCTCGACCTGGTGCTGGCCGGGATCGGCCGGCTGCTCACCCCCTGGCTGCGGAGGACCACCTGATGAGCGCGATCGAGCAGGCGGTGCTCTGGCTGAACGACCCGCTGAACTGGACCAACCCCGGGGGTGTGCTGGACCGGCTCGGTGAGCACCTGACCATGTCGGCGGCGGCCGTCGTCCTCGGCTGCCTGGTGGCCTGGCCGGTCGGTTTCTGGCTCGGGCACACCGGACGGGGCGGCGGCCTGGTGGTGCTCGTCTCCAACCTGACGCTCGCCGTGCCGACGCTCGCCCTGCTGACCATCCTGCCGTTGACCTTCCTCGGCTTCGGCCAGCCGGCCGTGGTGGTCGCGTTGGCCGTCTTCGCCGTGCCGCCGCTGCTGGCGAACGCGTACACCGGGATCCGGCAGGCGGATCCGGAGGCCCGGGACGCGGCCCGGGGCATGGGCTTCTCCGGGTGGCAGGTGCTGCGCCGGGTGGAGCTGCCGCTGGCGGTGCCGTACCTCGCGGCCGGGTTCCGGACCGCCGCCGTCCAGGTGGTCGCCACCGCCGCGTTGGCCTCCTTCGTCAACGGCGGCGGGCTGGGCCAGATCATCCGGGCCGGGTTCGGCCTGGACATCGCGGCCGGGGGCGGGCAGATCCTCGCCGGCGGGATGCTGGTGGCCGGGCTGGCGATCCTGGTCGAGCTGCTGCTGGCCCTGGTCGAACGGCTGGTCACCCCCCGTCCGTTGCGCCGCGCCCGGCGCGGGGCCGGCCGCCGCGCGGCGAGCGCCGTGGCCGGCGGCTGACCCGTCCCGGGGGCTGACCCGTCCCGGCCGCTCCCCGCCCGGTCCCGGCCGCCCCTGAACGACGTGGGCCCGACCGACCGGTGACGATCCGGCGACAAAACCCGTCACCCGGGTTGTTCCTCCGCCGCCGAAAGTGTTTCGTGGAACTTCTGCGAGTGGGCCTCGCGTGAATCGGCGAGGATGTCTCGTGGGTTCCCGTGAGAGACCGACTCGGGGAACGGACACACGGGCGGCACGACGATCGCCCGTCGGACACGCGGCCGGCCCGGACGGGTCGCGCCGGGACACAGGAGGCGGGCTGATGCTGCGCGCACGTACTCGACTGGCGATCGGCGCGGTGGGCGCGCTCGCCGCGGCCGGAATCCTCACCGGATGCGGTGACGCTGGCTCCTCCGGCACCGAGGCTCCGCAGGCCGGGGCCTCCGGCGCGGGCTGCGCCCCGGTCGCCGGCGACCAGCTGGTCGTCCTCGACGACGACAAGAAGCTCCAGAACACCGACAACGTCATCCCGGCGATCAACGCCAAGGTGGCGAACCCGCAGCTCGTCGCGGCACTCGACAAGGTCTCGGCGGCGCTGGACACCCCGAAGCTGATCGCGCTGAACAAGGCCGTCGACGTGGACCGCAAGACCCCCAAGGCAGCCGCCGAGGAGTTCGCCACGGCGAACAACCTGACCGACGGCATCGCCAAGGGGCCCGGTGGCTCGATCGTGGTCGGCGCGGCCAACTTCAGCGAGAGCCAGACCCTCGGCGAGCTGTACCGGATCGTGCTCACCGCCGCCGGATACCAGGTGAACGTGCAGCAGATCGGCAGCCGGGAGCTGTACGAGCCGGCCCTGGAGAAGGGCGAGATCCAGGTGGTCCCGGAGTACGCGGCGACCCTGGCCGAGTTCCTCAACACCAAGGCCAACGGCAAGGACGCCCAGCCGGTCTCCTCGCCCGATCTGGAGAAGACCGTGGCCGCGCTCAAGGCCGCCGGGGAGAAGGCCGGCCTGACCTTCGGCACGCCCTCGGCCGCCCAGGACCAGAACGCCTTCGCGGTCACCAAGGCCTTCGCCGACAAGTACGGTGTGACCACCCTCACCCAGCTCGCCGAGAAGTGCTCGGGTGCGGACACCGTCCTCGCCGGCCCGCCGGAGTGCCCGCAGCGGCCGAAGTGCCAGGCCGGCCTGGTCGAGGTCTACAACTTCAAGGCCGGCTCGTTCAGCTCCCTGGACGCCGCCGGCCCGCAGACCAAGAACGCCCTGAAGACCGGGGCCGCCAGTGTCGGCCTGGTCCTCTCCTCGGACGGGGCGCTCGCGGCGAGCTGAGTCCGCCTGCGCGCCCGTCCTGGGCGCACGGGCCCGTACCGTTGTGCCGACGGTGCCCGGTTTCGGGCGCCGTCGGCTTTTTCGTCCCAGGAACGCTCGGTAGGCTGCACACCCATGCCCGTTCCGGTCTCCATGGACGACAAACGCGGCCCGTCGCGGCTGACCCTCCTGTTCCGGGCCGGTCTGGCGGTCGCCGCGCTCGCGGCGTTGCTGCTGCTGGTCGCCAACGGCAACGGCCTGCTGCGCGTCGCCGCCGTGCTGGCGATCGCGGCGGTGGCCATGATCGGCCTGTCGATCAGCCTCCGCCCGGATGCCACCGCCGAGGTGCGGCAGCTCGCCGACGAGATCGACGAGTTGCGGGCCGAACTCGCCGCCGTCGCCCACTCCGCCCCGCCGAACGCCGACCCGGCCCGGTGGCCCGCCGAACCGGCGGCGCCCCGGGGCCGGATCGACGCGGCGCCACCCGTGCCGGTCGTCGAACCCCGGGCCGGGCGCGCGCGGGTGACGGTGGCCGGGGCGGACCCGATCCGACCGGCCGACGAGCCGGAACCGGAGGACGCGGGGCGGGACCACGACCCCCGGCGGGCCGCCGCGACCGACCACCGGTCGGCCGGGGCCGCGCCGGGCCGGCGTCGGGCCGGGGATCCGGAGGACGACCGCCGCTGGGCTGGGAAGTCGGAGGACGACCGCCGTCGGGCCGGGGACCCGGAGGAGGACCGCCGGTCGGCGGAGCCGACGGAGGACGACCGCCGCCGGGTCGGCGAGCCGCCGGGCGGCCGCCGTCGCGCGGACGACCCGGAGGACGGGCGACGCCGGTCGGCGGAGCCCGCCACCGGGCGCCGACGGGCCCCCGAGCCGGACGGGGAGCCGTACCGCGACCACCGGACGGCCGAGGACTGGTACGCGGACCGGGAGTCGACCACCCGGCCCCACACCACTCCCGGGTACGCCGCCGAGCGCGCGGCCGGCGGAGTGTACGGAGGTCCGCCACGTTCCGACGGACACGACGTCCGCCCCGGGGCCGCGCCCGGTCCGGAGGTGCCGCCCCGCCCGGTCGGCGTGGTGCGGCACACCGAGACCGTCCACGTGACCACCCGGCACACCATCGTCGACGGCACCGCCCCGGACCCGGGGCCGGGCGACGGCTACGGCCGGTGGACGCCACCGGAGGAGCAGCCCTGGACGGGACACGGCGGCCCGGAGCGGGACCGGTGGGACGGCTACCCGCCACGGGAGGACCACGCCCGGCCGGGCCGTCCGCGCGGGTCGGCGCGGCCCGGACACCACGACCGCTCCTGGGACACCCCGCCAACCGGGCCGGGTCCCGGTGGCGCGCGGTCCTGGTCCGGTCCGGACGACCGGCCGGGGCCGGACGGCACCCGCGACTGGCCCGGTCACGGCGGTGGCCCGGACCCGGACTGGCGAACCCCGGCCGGTGGCCGGTACGCCCCCGGTACCGACGAGCGGTACGCGCCGGGCGGTGAGCGGACCGGGCCGACCGGTGGCGACAGCCGGTCCCGCCGGGGCGCGGCGGAGCGGGTCTCCGGGCGGGCGTATCCGCCGGCGGACGCCGGTGCCGACGACTGGTCCGAGGTCTCCGCCGGCGGCCGGTGGGCGACCGTCCGCGACGACGAGCACGGCCGGGAACTGCGGATGGGCGAACGGCGGGCGGCGGTGCACGCCGACGGCGACGGCACCGAGATGCGGGTGGAGGACCACTGGGCCGCCGTCCGGCGACCCCGGCGCGGGCATCCCGACGACGGGTACGACCGGGACGAGGGCCGTGGAGCCGGCCCGGAGTACCCCCGGCGGGACCGCCACCGGCCCGAGCCGGACCGGGCCCTGCCGCCGGGCGGGGTGCCGGTGCCGGAGCAGTGGCGACCCGCCCCGGGCGGCCGTGGAGCGGAGGGACGGTCGACGCCGCGCGGCTCCGAGCCGGCACCCGGCTGGTCGACGCCGCCCGCCGAGCCGGAGTGGTCGCCGCCGCGTGACCGGCGGCAGGCCGGCGACTGGCCGGAGCCGTCGTCCCGGGGCCGCCGGTCGGAGCCCGACCCGGACCGGTACGGCCGCTCCTCCCGGGAGCGCGGTGGGCGCGCCGACGACTCCCCGGAACGCTGGCGCTGACCGGGCTTTTCTCGGGACGCTGGCGCTGACCAGACGCCCGGGACGCTGGCGCTGGCCTGGCGCCCCGCCGTAACCGCCGCCCCGACCGCTACTTGTCGATGTCGCCGACGACGAAGAACATCGAGCCGAGGATCGCCACGAGGTCGGGCACCAGGCAGCCGGGGATCAGGGTGGCCAGCGCCTGGACGTTGGCGTACGACGCGGTGCGCAGCTTCAGCCGCCACGGCGTCTTCTCGCCCCGGGAGACCAGGTAGTAGCCGTTGATCCCGAGCGGGTTCTCGGTCCAGGCGTAGGTGTGCCCCTCGGGGGCCTTGACCACCTTTGGCAGCCGGGTGTTGATCGGCCCGGTGAGCCGGTCCACCCGGTCCAGGCACTGCTCGGCGAGGTCGAGTGAGACGTACACCTGGTCGAGCAGCACCTCGAAGCGGGCGTGGCAGTCCCCGGCGGTGCGGGTGACCACCGGCACGTCCAGCTCGCCGTAGGCGAGGTACGGCTCGTCCCGGCGCAGGTCGAGGTCGAGCCCGGAGGCGCGGGCGACCGGGCCGGACGCGCCGAACGCGGCGGCGTCGGCGGCGGAGAGCACCCCGACCCCGACCGTCCGGGCCAGGAAGATCTCGTTGCGCCGGATCAGGTGGTCCAGGTCCGGCAGCCGGCGGCGCACCTCGTCGATGGCGGCCCGGGCGCGGCCGGTCCAGCCGGCCGGCACCTCCTCCTTGAGCCCGCCGACCCGGTTGAACATGTAGTGGATCCGGCCGCCGGAGACCTCCTCCAGCACCGTCTGGAGGGTCTCCCGTTCCCGGAAGGCGTAGAACATCGGGGTGATCGCGCCGATCTCCAGCGGGTACGACCCGAGGAACATCAGGTGGTTGAGCACTCGGTTCAGCTCGGCGAGCGCGGTGCGCAGCCAGACCGCCCGCTCCGGGACCTCCAGCCCCATCAGCCGTTCGACGGCCAGCACCACGCCCAGCTCGTTGGCGAAGGCCGACAGCCAGTCGTGCCGGTTGGCCAGCACGATGATCTGTCGGTAGTCGCGGACCTCGAAGAGCTTCTCGGCCCCCCGGTGCATGTACCCGACGACCGGCTCGCAGGCGACGACCCGCTCGCCGTCGAGCACCAGCTTGAGCCGGAGCACCCCGTGGGTGGAAGGGTGCTGCGGGCCGATGTTGAGCACCATGTCGGCGGTGTCCAGACCGGTCCCGGTGCCGACGGTCAATTCACGCAGGCTCCCGGCGTCGGTGGTCATGCCGACATCGTGCCACGGACGCCGGTCAGCGGGCCGCCGGCGGGGCGGCCCCGGACGCCGGCAGCGGCGGCGCGGGGATGCCCACCGGTTGCAGCAGCCACCAGTGCCCGCCGAGGCCGGCCGGGTCGGTCAGTTCGGCGACCGCCGACGCCGTGGCCAGCGCGCGCACGTATCCGGCCGGGTCGGAGGCGGCCAGGGCCAGGGGCGGTCGCCCGCCGTCGGCCCCGAGCGCCCGCAGCGCCTCCCGCTGCCCCCGCAGCGTGTACGGCGTACCGGCCACCGCCGAGCCGGCGACGCCGACCGCGTCCACGGCGACGTGCGCGGTGAGGTCGCAGGAACCGTCCGGCACCGGTGGCACCTGCCGCCCGGCCCGGTACCCGGTGAGCGTCCCGTCGAGCGGACGACCGGAGCGCAGGTGACCGTAGTCGACGGCCAGGGCGAGTCCCCGGTCGACGGCGCGTACGGCCGCCGCCCAGGCCGCGTCGCGGGGCCGCCCGATCTCGGCCCGCCCACCGGGGACCACCGCCGGCCACCAGGTCGCCAGCCACTCGGCGTCGACGGCGTCGACCGGCCCGCCGACCGACTCGCCGCCTGTCGGGTCGACCAGCACGGTGCGCCAGCCGTCGTCGGTGGCCACCGCGACGTCCAGCGGCACGTTGTCCAGCCATTCGGTGGCCAGCAGCAGCCCGGTGATCCCCTCCGGCAGCCGGTCCCGCCAGTGGACGGCGGGCGACAGCCCGGCGGGCCGGGGGGCCACCTCGACCGCGGTGAGCCGGAGCCGGTCGACCAGCGGCGGCGGCCCGGCGGCGTCCGCCGGTCGTGCCCCACCGGCCTGGTCCGGGTGGCGGTCGATCGCGTACGGGTGGGCGTCGGTTCCGTCCGCCGGTCGGGCGGCGGCGAGCCGGGCGAGGGTGGTGAGCAGCTCACCCCGGCCCGCGCCGACGTCGACCACGTCCAGCCGGTCGGGACGGCCGAGCGCCGCGTCGACTCCCTCGACCAGCCGCAGCAGCGCCGCGCCGAACACCGGGGACGCGTGCACGCTGGTCCGGAAGTGTGCCGCCGGGCCGGTGCCGGCCACGAAGAAACCGCCGGGACCGTAGAGCGCCGTGGTCATCGCCGTCCGCCAACCGGTGCCCGTCGGTTCCGTGCCGGGTTCAGGTGGGGTCACCGTGCCGACCCTACGGTCCGCGGGCCGTCCGTTCCGCCCGACCCGCGTCGGTGAACATTCCGCCCGACCCACACCGGTGAACGTTTTCACACCTGTCTGTGCGGTCCGATCACCACGGCGCATACTTGCGCTGACCGGTACCCCACCTTCGAGGACTGGATCACCGCCATGAGCGCATCCCTGCGCCCGCGCCCCGGCGCGCCCACCGGCGCCGCCGCCGTACCGCCGGGCACCGTCTCTTTCCCCCGTCATCTCACCGTCGGCGTGATCGGCGCCGGTCGGGTCGGTGCCGTGCTGGGCGCGGCGCTCACCGCCGCCGGCCACCGGGTGGTCGCCGCCGCCGGTGTCTCCAGCGCGTCCACCGCCCGGATCGCCCGGCTGCTGCCCGACGTCCCGCGCCGCCCGGTGCTGGCGGTCGCCCGGGCCGCCACCGACCTGCTGCTGGTCGCGGTCCCGGACGACGCGCTCGCCGCCGTGGTGACCGGGCTCGCCGAGAGCGGCGTCCTCCGCCCCGGTCAGGTGGTCGCGCACACCTCCGGCGCGCACGGGCTGGGCGTGCTCGCCGCGGCGGCCGAGGTGGGAGCCCGGCCGCTGGCGCTGCACCCCGCGATGACCTTCACCGGTACGCCCGACGACCTCGACCGCCTGCCCGGTGTCTCGTACGGCGTGACCGCCCCGCCGGAGCTGCGGGCGCTGGCCGCCCGGCTGGTGGCCGACCTCGGCGGCGTGCCCGAGTGGATCGCCGAGCCCGACCGGCCGCTCTACCACGCGGCCCTGGCGCACGGCGCGAACCATCTGGTCACCCTGGTCAACGAGGCGGCCGACCGGTTGCGCGACGCCGGGGTGGACGAGCCCGCACGGGTGCTGGCCCCGCTGCTGCGGGCAGCCCTGGAGAACGCCCTGCGACTCGGGGACGACGCGTTGACCGGCCCGGTGTCGCGTGGCGACGCGGGCACCGTCGCGCGGCATCTCGACCGGTTGGTGGCGACGGCGCCGGACTCGGTCGGGGCGTACCTGGCCCTGGCCCGGCGTACCGCCGACCGGGCGATCGCCGCCGGACGGCTCCGTCCGGTCGACGCGGAGCCGCTGCTCGGAGTGCTGGCTGGCGCACGTAGGGAGGCGGTGGCGTGACCGCGGTGGTGCACACCCGCGCGGAACTGGCGACGGCGCGGGCCGCCCTGACCGGCACGGTCGGCGTGGTGATGACCATGGGTGCCCTGCACAGCGGGCACGAGTCGCTGCTGCGGGCGGCCCGGGAACAGGCCGACCACGTGCTGGTGACGGTCTTCGTCAACCCGTTGCAGTTCGGCCCGAACGAGGACTTCGACCGGTACCCACGCACCCTCGACGAGGATCTGGAGGTGTGCCGGCGGGCCGGCGCGGACCTCGTCTTCGCTCCCTCGGTGGCGGACATGTACCCGGACGGCGCACCGGGGGTGCGTCTCGACCCGGGCCGGCTCGGCGGCGAGCTGGAGGGGGAGAGCCGTCCCGGTTTCTTCCACGGGGTGCTCACCGTGGTCCTGAAGCTGCTCCAGCTCACTCGGGCCGACCTCGCGTTCTTCGGCGAGAAGGACTACCAGCAGCTCACCCTGGTCCGGCGGATGGTCCGCGACCTCGACGTGCCGGTCCGGGTGGTCGGCGTGCCGACGGTCCGCGAGCCGGACGGGCTGGCCCTGTCCAGTCGCAACCGCTACCTGTCCCCGGCCGAGCGGGTCACCGCGCGGAGCCTGTCGGCGGCGCTGCACGCGGGCTCGCTCGCCGCCTCCGACGGCGCGTCCGCCGCCGACGTGCTGGTCGCCGCCAACGCCGTCTTCGGCGACCGGTCGGACGTGGAACTGGACTACCTGGTCCTCACCGACCCGGACCTCGAACCCGGCCCGGTCACCGGCCCGGCCCGGCTGCTGGTCGCGGCCCGGGTCGGCACGACGCGGCTCATCGACAACATGGCGATCCGGCTCGACCCCCGATGACCCTCCCGACCGGGCCTGACCGGCCCGGCCCGGCACCCGATGCGCGAAAGGCGACCCCGATGTACCGCACGATGCTGAAGTCGAAGATCCACCGGGCCACGGTGACCCAGGCCGACCTGCACTACGTCGGCTCGGTGACGGTGGACCAGGATCTCCTCGACGCCGCCGACCTGCTCCCCGGCGAGCAGGTGGCGATCGTGGACATCACCAACGGCGCGCGACTGGAGACCTACGTCATCCCCGGTGCGCGGGGCAGCGGCGTGATCGGCATCAACGGGGCCGCAGCGCACCTGGTGCACCCCGGTGACCTGGTCATCCTCATCTCGTACGGGCAGATGGACGACGCCGAGGCGCGGACGTACCAGCCCCGGGTGGTGCACGTCGACGCCGACAACCGCGTCATCGAGCTGGGTGCCGACCCGGCCGGGGTGGCCCCCGGCATGGTCGGCGACCCGGTCCGCGGTGACCTGCTGGCCGCCCGCTGACCACCCGGCCGTCACCGGTCGGCCGGGGCGGCACCGGGTCGGGGTGTCCGGTTCCGGCCCACCAATCCGGTCTGTTACCGGAGGGTCATTTCTGGTTACCCTTACCGCGCGCCGTCGGGCGACGGCCGCTGGCTGGGGGAGGCCGCGATGCGCCGTGCGAGGAGGAGCCTGGCCGCCGCGTTGCTGACGGCCGCCCTGCTGGCCGGCTGCGCCGACGCCGGTGGGCTCGACGGCGACCTGGTCGACGACTGGGCCGCCCTGGCCGCCCCCGGGCCGTTCGTGCCGCCGGCCGGGGTCTGCCAGGTGGCCGACTTCGCCGACGTGGTCCCGCTCGCCACCTTCGAGCCGGTGGACTGCGGCGTCCCGCACCGGGTCGAGACCACGCACGTGGGCACCTTCCCCGCTGCGGTCACCGCCCCGCCGGCCGTCGACTCGCCGTCGATGCGGGCCGCCTTCGCCGACTGTGACACCCGCACCTCCGCGTACGTGGGTGACGAGTGGCGGGCCGGTCGGCTGCGGCTCGGCGTGGCCCTGCCGTCGAAGGTCGGCTGGGCGGCCGGTGCCCGCTGGTACCGGTGCGACCTGACCGAGGTCGACACCGTCGAACGGGCCGCCCGGACGGTCCTGCGCACCGGCAGCCTGCGCGACGCCCTGAAGGCTGCCACCGCCCCGCTCCGGCTGGGCTGCCAGAACGCGCGTACCGGCCCGGAACTGGGCGTGCAGGCGGTCACCCCGGCCGACTGTGCCAAGGCGCACAACGCGGAGTTCGTCGGGGTGTGGAAGGCACCGGATACCCCGTACCCGGTGAAGCCCGGCGACTGGGCCCCGCTCTACGCCGGCTGCCGGTCGGTCCTGGCCCGCTACGCCGGCCTGCCGGTCGACGACTACCTGAAGTTCCGCACCGACCTGGTGGTGCGCCCACCCGGCGCGGCCCGCTGGAAGGCCGGCGACCGGGGCGTCCGCTGCTACCTGTGGCTCAGCGACCGTACGGTGACCCGCTCGCTCAAGGGAGCCGGCCCGACCGTCCTGCCCATCCGCTGATCGCCCCCTCGCCGGGCAGTCGGGGTGGCTGCGGCGTCGGCCGCGCCACTCGGTGCGGCCCCGCCAGTGCACCGCCGCCGCCGACGCGGTTGACTGTGCTCATGGAGCTGTCGACCGTCGCGCTGCCCGGCGTTCCCGACCTGCTGGCCGCGCCCGCGCCCGGCTGGGTGGAGACCACCGACGTGATCGTGGTCGGGTCCGGGGTCGCCGGCCTGACCGCCGCGCTGCACCTGCGGGAGGCGGGGCTGCACGTCACCGTGGTCACCAAGGTGAACATCGACGAGGGCTCGACCCGCTGGGCGCAGGGAGGAATCGCCGCGGTGCTCGACCCGGCGGACACGCCGGACGCGCACGCGTACGACACCGAGGTCGCCGGGGTGGGGCTCTGCGACCCGGCGGCGGTGCGGGTGCTGGTGGAGGAGGGGCCGACCCGACTGCGGGAGCTGATGCGGATCGGGGCCGAGTTCGACCGGCACCCGGACGGGTCGCTGATGCTGACCCGGGAGGGTGGGCACCGGGCGGACCGGATCGTGCACGCCGGAGGGGACGCCACCGGCGCGGAGGTGCAGCGGGCGCTGCACGCGGCGGTCCGCCGCGACCCGTGGATCCGCCTGGTCGAGCACGCGCTGGTGCTGGATCTGCTCCGGGCCCCCGGGGACGGCCCCGGCGGGCTCGGCCGGGCCTGCGGGATCACCCTGCACGTGCTCGGCGAGGGGAGCGAGGACGGCGTCGGCGCCATCCTGGCCCGCGCGGTCGTCCTGGCCACCGGTGGGATGGGCCAGATCTTCGCGGCGACCACCAACCCGGCCGTGTCGACCGGGGACGGTGTCGCGCTGGCCCTGCGGGCCGGGGCGGCCGTCACCGACGTGGAGTTCGTGCAGTTCCACCCGACCGCGCTGATCGTCCCCGAGCAGGCCCGGGTGTCCGGGGCCGGGCACGCCCAGCAGCCGCTGGTCTCCGAGGCGCTGCGCGGCGAGGGCGCGCACCTGGTCGACGCGGACGGCAAGCGGTTCATGGTGGGGCAGCACGAGCTGGCCGAGCTGGCTCCCCGCGACGTGGTCGCCAAGGGCATCCACCGGGTGCTGCTGGCCACCGGCGCGGACCACGTCTACCTCGACGCCCGGCACCTGGGCGGCGCGCACCTGGCCCGCCGCTTCCCGACCATCGTGGCGTCCTGCCTGGCCATCGGGGTGGACCCGGCGACCGACCTGATCCCGGTCGCTCCGGCCGCCCACTACGCGTCCGGCGGCGTCCGCACGGACCTGCGCGGCCAGACCTCCATTCCCGGCCTGTACGCCTGCGGCGAGGTGGCCTGCACCGGTGTGCACGGGGCGAACCGGTTGGCCAGCAACTCGCTGCTGGAGGGGCTGGTCTTCTCCCGGCGGATCGCCGAGGACATCGCCCGGGGGCTGCCCGAGCAGGCGCAGCCCGCGCCGACCGGCGCGTGGCGGGGCGGGGGCGGTTGGGTGGTGCCGGCGGAGGTGACTCCGGTGCTGCAACGGGCGATGACCCGGGGGGCCGGCGTGCTCCGCTCGGCGGAGACCCTGGCCGCGACGGCGGGAACGCTGACCGAGCTGGGCGCGGGTCGGGGCGCACCCCGTACGGCGAGCTGGGAGGCGACGAACCTGATCACGGTGGCGTCGACGCTGGTCGCCGCCGCGTACGCCCGTCGGGAGACCCGGGGTTGCCACTGGCGGGAGGACTTCCCGACGGCCGACGAGACGTGGCGCGGCCACCTGGTCGGGGCGATCGGGACGGACGGCCGCCTGACCCACCGGTGGGAGGCGTCTGCGTGAGCGCCGGGTGGGCTGCGGTCGTGAGCGGAGGCGTCCGCGTGAGCATGTGGCCCGCGGGCGAGTACGGAGGTGTCCGCGGGCGGAGTGCGCCGGTCCGGCGAGCCCGGCAGTCGCGAATCGAGGAGGCCCGGTGAGGGAGTGGACGGAGCAGGCGCTGCGGGAGGCCGGGCTGGACCCGGCGGAGGTACGGCGGATCGTCGAGACCGCCCTGCGTGAGGACCTCGGTCCGGAGTTCCGGGACGTCACCAGTCTCGCCACCATCCCGGCCGGGCAGACCGACACGGCCGACCTGGTGGCGCGCGCGGATGGGGTGGTCGCCGGGCTGGCCGTAGCGGCGGCCGTGTTCGAGCTGGTCGGCCCGGTGACCGGCGACCCTCGTACGGTCGAGGTGTCCCTGGTGGCCGCCGACGGCGCGCGGGTGGCGCGCGGTGACGTGCTGGCCACGGTCACCGGTCCGACCCGGTCGCTGCTCACCGCCGAGCGGACCGCGCTCAACCTGCTCTGCCGGATGTCCGGGGTGGCCACCCACACCCGGGCCTGGGCGGACGTGCTGGCCGGCACGAAGGCGATGGTGCTGGACACCCGGAAGACCACCCCGGGGCTGCGGTCCCTGGAGAAGTACGCGGTGCGGGCCGGCGGCGGCACCAACAAGCGGATGGGCCTGCACGACGTCGCCATGATCAAGGACAACCACAAGTTCGCGGCCGGCGGGATCGCCGCCGCCTACCGGCGGGTGCGGGAGGCGTTCCCCGGGGTGGCGGTGCAGGTGGAGGTGGACACGCTGGCCGAGGCGGTGGAGGCGGTCGAGGCGGGCGCGGACTTCCTGCTGCTGGACAACATGTCCCCGGCGACGCTCACCGAGGTGGTGGCCGCAGTGGGGGACCGGGCCGAGCTGGAGGCGACCGGCAGGCTGACGCTGGACGTCGCCGCCGAGTACGCCGCCACCGGCGTCGACTATCTCTCGGTGGGCGCGTTGACCCACTCCTCGCCGATCCTGGACATCGCGTTGGACCTGCGCGCCCCGGTGACCGCCGGCGACGTTGTCTAGGCTGCGTGCGTGCTGCTCTGCATCGACATCGGAAACACCAACACCGTGCTGGCGACCTTCGACGGCGACCGGCTGGTGCACTCCTGGCGGATCAAGACCGACGCCCGTTCGACCGCGGACGAGCTGGGTCTGATGTTCCGTGGCCTGCTCGCCGGGGACGCGGTGGAGATCACCGGTATCGCCGCCTGCTCCACCGTGCCGGCCGCGCTCCGCTCGCTCCGGACCATGCTGGCGCGCTACTACGACAACCTGCCCAGTGTCGTCGTCGAACCGGGGGTACGCACCGGGGTGCAGCTCGCCATCGACAACCCGAAGGAGGTCGGGTCGGACCGGGTGGTGAACACGCTCGCCGCGTACACCCTCTACGGCGGGCCGTCGATCGTGGTGGACTTCGGCACCACCACCAACTTCGACGTGATCAGCGGTCGGGGCGAGTTCCTGGGTGGCGCGTTCGCGCCGGGCATCGAGATCTCCTTCGACGCGCTCGCCGCCCGGGCGGCCCAGCTGCGCAAGGTCGAGGCGACGAAGCCCCGGTCGGTGATCGGCAAGAACACCGTGGAGTGCCTCCAGTCCGGCCTCTACTTCGGCTTCGCCGGCCAGGTGGACCGGATCGTCGAGCGGATGACCGAGGAGCTGGGCGAGGTCAAGGCGGTGATCGCCACCGGTGGCCTGGCCTCGCTGGTGATCAACGAGTGCCGGACCATCACCCACCACGAACCGATGATCACCCTCATCGGGCTCCGCATGGTCTACGAACGCAACGTCTGAGACCGTCGGACGGCCGCCCGGCGGGGGTGGAGAGGTCGCCCGACGGGTGGCCGCCGGTCGGGTCAGTGCCGGTGGACGCGGAGCGCCAGCGTCCGGTACGGCAGGGCGAGGGTCTCCCGACCGGACAGGTCGGGATGTGAGCGGAGCAGTTCGCGCAGTTCCCGGTCGACCCGTCGCCGGTGCTCCGGCGCGGCGGTCAGGTAGTGCGAGCGGGTGCGGACCATGCCGAGCAACTCGTCCGGGGTGAGCACGGTGGTGTGCGGGAACTCGGCCCACTCCGGGGCGGTGAACTCGGGGCCGAAGTCGGTGACGCTCGCGAGCAGGTGGTCGACGGTGTCGCCGATCTCGGCGATCCGGTTCAGCTCGGTCACCCAGGGCGTCCGGTCGTCACGCAGGTTCCAGACCGGGGCGAGGACGCCGCCGGGCCGCAGCACCCGGGCGATCTCCGGGTGCGCGCGCTCGCGGTCGAACCAGTGGTACGCCTGGCCGGCCAGCACCGCGTCGGCGTACCCGTCGGGCAGTGGCACCGATTCGGCGGTGCCGGCCAGCGCGGTGACGCCGGCCGTGGCGTCCGCGAACCGGGTCCGCATCCCGGGGTCGGGTTCGACGGCGGTCACCGGGTGCCCGAGCGCGAGCAGGCCCCGGGTCAGGATGCCGGTGCCCGCGCCCAGGTCGACGATCCGGGCGGACGGGACGAGCCCGTCGAGTGCCCAGCGCAGGGCCGCCTCCGGATAGCCGGGTCGAAACCGGTCGTACTCGGCGGCGGCCGTACCGAACGACAGGGCGTGGGTGGGATCGACCATGCCGGCAGGTTATCGAGTGCCGGCCCCCGGAGGGGCTTGAGTAGGCTCGTCCCTTGGACCCACCCGATTTCTCCCGCTGAGGACGCATGCCGTGACCGAGCAGAACCCCGTGCCGATCGATCCCGCCGACGACCTTCCCGAGCAGATGAAGGTCCGCCGGGAGAAGCGTGACCGGATGCTCGCCGACGGCGTCGAGCCCTACCCGATCGGCTACCCCCGGACCAGCACGCTGGCCGTGGTCCGCGAGAAGTACGCCGACCTGCCGACCGACACCGCCACCGGCGACCGGGTCGCGGTCACCGGCCGGGTGATCTTCGTACGGAACACCGGCAAGCTCTGCTTCGCCACCCTGCGGGACGGCGACGGCACCGAGTTGCAGGCGATGTTCTCCCTGGACCGGGTCGGCCCCGAGCGGCTGGAGGACTGGAAGCGCCAGGTCGACCTGGGTGACCTCGTCGGGGTCACCGGCGAGGTGATCACCAGCCGGCGGGGTGAGCTGTCCGTTCTGGTCGAGCAGTGGGCGGTGACCGCCAAGGCGCTGCGCCCGCTGCCGGTGGCGCACAAGCCGCTCAGCGAGGAGGCCCGCGTCCGGCAGCGTTACGTCGACCTGATCGTCCGTCCGCAGGCCCGCCAGATGGTGCGGACGCGGGCGGCGACGGTGCGCAGCCTGCGCGACTCGTTGCACGGCAAGGGATTCATCGAGGTCGAGACCCCGATGCTCCAGCTCCTGCACGGTGGGGCCGCCGCACGCCCATTCGTGACGCACAGCAATGCGTTGGGTACGGATCTCTATCTGCGAATCGCCCCGGAACTGTTTCTCAAGCGGGCGGTGGTCGGCGGCGTCGACCGGGTCTTCGAGATCAACCGTAACTTCCGTAATGAGGGCATCGACTCCTCGCACTCGCCCGAGTTCGCGATGCTCGAGACGTACGAGGCGTACGGCGACTACGACACGATGGCCGCGCTCACCCGGAATCTGGTGCAGCAGGCCGCGATCGCGGTGTCCGGGTCGACCACGGTGACCCACGCCGACGGCCGGGAGTTCGACCTCGGCGGCGAGTGGCGCTCGGTGACGCTCTTCGGTGTTCTTTCCGAAGCGCTCGGTGAGGAGGTCACCGTCCGCACTGAGCACGCCCGCCTGGTGCAGTACGCGGAGAAGGTCGGTCTTTCCGTCGACCCGAAGTGGGGGCCGGGCAAGCTCGCCGAGGAACTCTTCGAGGAACTGGTGGTGCCGGGCCTCCAGGAACCCACCTTCGTGCGGGACTACCCGGAGGAGACCAGCCCGCTGACCCGGGGGCACCGGCACGAGCCCGGCCTGGCCGAGAAGTGGGACCTCTACGTGCTCGGCTTCGAGCTGGCCACCGCGTACTCCGAGCTGGTCGACCCGGTGGTCCAGCGCGAGCGGCTGGTCGCCCAGGCGGCGCTGGCGGCCCGTGGCGACGACGAGGCCATGCGGCTCGACGAGGACTTCCTGCGGGCGATGGAGTACGGAATGCCGCCCGCCGGGGGTATGGGAATGGGAATCGACCGGCTCTTGATGGCCCTGACCGGCCTGGGAATTCGGGAAACCATCCTCTTCCCCTTGGTGCGCCCAGAGTAGCGAGGCTACCCGTGGGTGAATCGGCCGTCCTATTGACGGGGTCAGCATCGTGCCCGCTATTGTGCTCTTGTTAGCAGGAGAACCTGCTCGAAAGGAATGGCACGTGGCCAAGCAGATCATTCACAAGCTGGTCGATGACCTGGACGGCGGAGACGCCGACGAGACCGTCAAGTTCGCGCTCGACGGCGTTCAGTACGAGATCGACCTCTCCAACAAGAACGCCGACAAATTGCGGGAGCTATTCGCCCCCTACGTCGCGGCCGGCTCGAAGGTCGGTCGAGGGGGCGTGGTGGTCGGTGGTCGGGCCGCACGCGGCCGGGGTGGCGCCACCGCGGACCGGGCGCAGAACAAGGCGATCCGGGACTGGGCGAAGCGGGAAGGACGGGAGATCTCCGACCGGGGCCGCATCCCCCAGGAGATCGTCGACGAGTTCCACGCGAAGGCCGGCCACTGACGCCGACCCTCGACCGAGTAAAACCGACGCCGGCCCGGAGCATCCGCTCCGGGCCGGCGTCGGTTTCCCCACCGGGTCCAGGGGGCGGGCGGGTGGCGGCTCGCGGGCCCGCCGGAGCACGGCCGTGCCCCGGGACGGTGGCTCGTCAGGCCACCGGGCGGCGGCTCGCGCCGGCGGGAAGGAATCCGGCGGAACGGACGTTGTCCACAACCGGTGGAAGAGTTGTCCACAGCCTGTGGAGAGCCGTCCGGAGCCCCGGAGGCCCGTCCAGCCCCGTCCACCGACCCATCGAATTTCGCTCTGCGCGTACAGGACAGGTGCCCGGAACACCTCCTGAGCGCGGACGGTTGGGTAAAACGACGCGAACCCGGCACCCAGCGGGGACACACGACCTCAGCGGAGTCGGCTCGCGGCGATAGAGTAATGAGGCACGGACGCCCACCCCGGTCGTCCGCGCACCGGCCCCGCCAAGAATCTTGACCACCAAGATCGAGTGCGCACGGCACGTGAGGAGCACGAGGGCATGTTCGAGCGGTTCACCGACCGAGCGCGACGGGTTGTCGTCCTGGCCCAAGAAGAGGCCCGGATGCTCAACCACAACTACATCGGTACGGAGCACATCCTGCTGGGCCTGATCCACGAGGGTGAGGGCGTCGCGGCCAAGGCCCTGGAGAGCCTCGGCATCTCCCTGGAGGGCGTCCGCCAGCAGGTCGAGGAGATCATCGGCCAGGGCCAGCAGGCGCCGAGCGGGCACATCCCGTTCACGCCCCGGGCCAAGAAGGTGCTGGAGCTGTCGCTGCGCGAAGCGCTCCAGCTCGGCCACAACTACATCGGCACCGAGCACATCCTGCTCGGCCTGATCCGTGAGGGCGAGGGCGTCGCCGCCCAGGTGCTGGTCAAGCTCGGCGCCGACCTCAACCGGGTCCGCCAGCAGGTGATCCAGCTCCTCTCCGGTTACCAGGGCAAGGAGCCCGCCGCCGCAGGCACCGCCACCGGCGAGGCCGCGCCGTCGACCAGCCTCGTGCTGGACCAGTTCGGCCGCAACCTGACCCAGGCCGCCCGCGAGGGCAAGCTCGACCCGGTGATCGGGCGCGAGAAGGAGATCGAGCGGGTCATGCAGGTGCTGTCCCGCCGCACCAAGAACAACCCGGTCCTGATCGGTGAGCCCGGCGTCGGCAAGACCGCCGTGGTGGAGGGGCTGTCCCAGAAGATCATCAAGGGCGAGGTGCCCGAGACGCTGAAGGACAAGCAGCTCTACACCCTCGACCTCGGTGCCCTGGTCGCCGGTTCCCGCTACCGCGGTGACTTCGAGGAGCGCCTCAAGAAGGTGCTCAAGGAGATCCGCACGCGCGGCGACATCATCCTCTTCATCGACGAGATCCACACCCTGGTGGGTGCGGGTGCCGCCGAGGGGGCGATCGACGCCGCCAGCATCCTCAAGCCGATGCTGGCCCGGGGTGAGCTCCAGACCATCGGTGCCACCACCCTCGACGAGTACCGCAAGCACCTGGAGAAGGACGCCGCCCTGGAGCGGCGGTTCCAGCCGATCCAGGTGGGTGAGCCCTCGCTGGCCCACACCATCGAGATCCTCAAGGGCCTGCGCGACCGGTACGAGGCGCACCACCGGGTGAGCATCACCGACGCCGCCCTGGTGGCCGCCGCGACCCTGGCCGACCGCTACATCTCCGACCGCTTCCTGCCGGACAAGGCGATCGACCTGATCGACGAGGCCGGCGCCCGGATGCGGATCCGCCGGATGACCGCGCCGCCGGACCTGCGCGACTTCGACGAGCGGATCGCCCAGGTCCGCCGGGACAAGGAGTCCGCGATCGACGCGCAGGACTTCGAGCGCGCCGCCCAGCTCCGCGACAAGGAGAAGCAGCTCCTCGGCCAGAAGGCCCAGCGGGAGAAGGAGTGGAAGGCGGGCGACCTGGACGTCGTCAGCGAGGTCGACGACGAGCAGATCGCCGAGGTCCTCGGCAACTGGACCGGCATCCCGGTCTACAAGCTGACCGAGGAGGAGACCTCCCGCCTGCTGCGCATGGAGGACGAGCTGCACAAGCGCGTCATCGGCCAGGAGGACGCGGTCAAGGCGGTCTCGAAGGCGATCCGGCGTACCCGGGCTGGCCTGAAGGACCCGAAGCGCCCGTCCGGCTCGTTCATCTTCGCCGGCCCGTCCGGTGTGGGTAAGACCGAGCTCTCCAAGGCGCTCGCCGAGTTCCTCTTCGGCAGCGAGGACGCGCTGATCCAGCTCGACATGTCCGAGTTCCACGACCGGTACACCGTCTCCCGGCTGGTCGGTGCGCCTCCCGGCTACGTCGGCTACGACGAGGGCGGGCAGCTGACCGAGAAGGTGCGGCGTCGGCCGTTCTCGGTGGTCCTCTTCGACGAGATCGAGAAGGCCCACCCGGACGTGTTCAACACGCTGCTCCAGATCCTGGAGGACGGTCGGCTCACCGACGGTCAGGGCCGGATCGTGGACTTCAAGAACACGGTCATCATCCTGACCACCAACCTCGGTACCCGGGACGTGGCCAAGGCGGTGTCGCTGGGCTTCCAGGCGTCGGAGGACTCCGAGTCCAACTACGACCGGATGAAGCAGAAGGTCAACGACGAGCTGAAGCAGCACTTCCGGCCCGAGTTCCTCAACCGGATCGACGACACCATCGTCTTCCACCAGCTGCGCCAGCAGGAGATCCTCTCGATCGTGGACATCATGATCGCCCGGATCGAGACCCAGCTGCGCAACAAGGACATGGGCCTGGAGCTGACCGACAGCGCCAAGAAGTACCTGGCCGTCAAGGGCTTCGACCCGGTGCTGGGTGCCCGTCCGCTGCGTCGCACGATCCAGCGCGACATCGAGGACAACCTCTCCGAGCGGATCCTGTTCAACGAGCTGACCCCCGGTCAGATCGTGGTGGTGGACTGCGAGGGCGACCCGGAGAACATCGACAAGTCCAAGCTCGTCTTCCGGGGCGCGGACCGGCCGGTCGACGTGCCGGACGCCGTCCCGGCGGACCTCGGCGGCACTGCCGCCACGGGCGCGGACGAGGCGGCGTAACGGTCGGACCCGACAGGTCTCACCACCTGCGGAACCGGCGAACAACCGGAGCGAGGGCCCGGCGGCGAAAGCCGTCGGGCCCTCGCCCTTTCGCATCTGCCGAAGGCCGCGCCAGGTGGTTGCAGGGGTCCCCTGCAACCACCTGGCCGGCAGCAACCGCGCTGGGTAACGGTTACGCCCCCGGCAACGGGCTCAGGTGAGGTTCTGGCCGGCCGGCGCGGGGGCGTCGCCGACGAGTCGGTAGGTGGCCTCGCCGGCCGGCTCCACCAGCCCGTCGGTGACCAGTCCGGCCAGCGCCCGGGACCGCTGCACGTCGTCGGCCCAGACCTGGTCCAGCCGGGGCCGGGGCACCGGGCCGGTCGCCTCCCGCAACACCGCGAGCAGCAGCCCGCGTACCTGCCGGTCGGTGCCGGCGTACCGCTGCGGCCGGCGGGTCGGCCCGGTCGGCGCCTCCTGCCCGGAGGCCCGCCAGGCGCAGACCGACTCCACCGGGCAGATGGCGCAGCGCGGCGACCGGGCGGTGCAGACCACCGCCCCCAGTTCCATGAAGGCCGCGCTCGCCAACGCGGCGGCGGCCGGCTCCACCGGCAGCAGTTCCTCCGTCGCCACCAGGTCGGACGGACGGGTGGTCGGGCCGGCGTCCGGCTCCCCGGCCACCGCGCGCGCCACCACCCGGCGGACGTTGGTGTCCACCACCGGGTGCCGCTGCCCGAACGCGAAGGCCGCCACCGCCCGCGCGGTGTACGTCCCGACGCCGGGCAGGGCGAGCAACTGGTCGAGCCGGTCCGGCACCTGGCCGCCGTGCCGTTCGACCAGGGCCACCGCGCACTCGTGCAGGCGTACCGCCCGGCGGGGGTAGCCGAGGCGTCCCCACATCCGGATGGCGTCCGCGGGACTCTCGGCGGCCAGGGCGGCCGGCACCGGCCACCGGGCCAGCCACGCCTCCCAGGCCGGCAGCACCCGTACCACCGGGGTCTGCTGCAACATGACCTCGCTGACCAGGATCGCCCAGGGGCTCACGTCGGGGTCACGCCACGGCAGGTCGCGGGCGTTCTGCTCGTACCACCGGCTGACCCGGTCGGCGAAACTCTGTTCTGTCATCGCGCCGCCGATGATGCCATGTCCGGCATGTCCCGCAGCGTGGGCGGTCGGGGCGGTTGCCGTCCGGCGGTTTCCGCTGGTCCGGGAGAATGCCGGCATGAACGAGCTCGCGATCACCGTCATCGGTCGGGACCGGCCGGGCATCGTGGCCGACGTCGCGGAGGTGCTCTCCGGGCTCGGCGCGAACCTCACCGACTCGACGATGACCCGGCTACGCGGTCACTTCGCGATGACCCTGGTCTGCGTCGGCCCGGCCGCCGCCGAGGTCGAGGCCGCGCTCGCCCCGCTCGCCGCCGACGGCCAACTGCTGGCGAGCGTACGGACGGTCACCCCGGACGGTGCCACGGCGCCCCCCGGGGAGCCGTACGTGATGGCGGTGCACGGCGCGGACCGGCTCGGCATCGTCGCGGCGACGACACGCGCGGTGGCCGACGTCGGCGGCAACGTCACGGACCTGACCACCCGGTTGACCGGGGCGCTCTACGTGGTGGTCGCCGAGGTCGACCTGCCGGTCGGGGCGGCCGACCGGCTGCGGGAGACGCTTTCTCGTACGGCTGCCGACCTGGGTGTCGAGGTGACACTCCGGCCGGCCGATTCGGACCTGCTGTGACCGCGCAGATCACCGGCCTGGACGGCTGGACACCGGAGGCGCTCGGTGTGCCGGGCGAGGTGCGGCCGGTGGTGTCCGCGCCGCACGCGGTGCTCAGCCGGACGGGTGGTGAGGTCGACGCCACCTCCGACGAGGTGGTACGCCTCGCCGCCGACCTGGTCGCGACGATGCGGGTCTCCCCGGGCTGCGTCGGGCTGGCCGCCCCGCAGGTCGGGGTCGGTGCCCAGGTCTTCGCGGTCGACGTGACCGGCCACCCGAAGTCGGTGACCGTGCACGGCACGTTCGTGCTCTGCAACGCCCGGGTGGTGGAGGCGAGCCGGTGGAAGGCCGGGCGGGAGGGGTGCATGTCGGTGCCCGACCTCACCGGTGACGTCAAGCGGGCCAGCCGACTGGTGGTGGAGGGCGTACTGCCCGGCACCGGCCGTCCGGTGCGGATCGCCACCGACGGCTTCGAGGCCCGCGCCCTGCAACACGAGATCGACCACTGTGCCGGTCTGCTCTTCCTCGACCGGGTGGCCGGCGCGCACGCGATCTACCAACGCAAGGTCTATCTCTGACCATTTGAGGGAGTTGGTACGGTGAGCCGTTCTCGCCCCGGCGCGTCGTGCCCGGTCGGTGACCGTCGCGCCGTTACCGTGGGGGCATCATGCGTCTGACGGTTGGCCCCCTGTCGCCCGCCGTGTACTGGCGGCGTCGTGCCGTCGTACTCGGAGCTGGGATCCTCTTCCTCATCGTCGTGCTCTACTCGTGCAGCGGGTCGAGTGACAACACCGCGGGCCCGGAGCGGTCGCCCACCCCGACACCGTCGGCGGGTGACCCGGCTCCGAGCGGTTCGGTGCTGACGCCTCAGTCAGGCGAGCCGCCGGCGTCCGCCGGACCCGACGCGCCGGACGGTGGTGGCCCGGCCGGTGGCGGTCCGGGCGGCGGCGGTCCGGCGACGACCAGCGGCGCGCCGCCGGAGCCCGGGGGGCCGGTCGTGCCGGCCGGTGGTGCCGGCGCGTGCACCGACGCCGAGATCTCGGTGACCCCGGTGGCAGCGCCCACTTCGGTCCGTTCCGGCCGGCCGGTCGACCTGCAACTCAAGATCAGGAACACGTCGGACCGGACGTGCACCCGGGACGTCGGGGCCGACCTCCAGGAGCTCTTCGTCAAGTCCGGCGCGGAGAAGGTGTGGTCCTCGGACACCTGCGGCACCGCCAAGGGCTCGGACGTGCAGTCCTTCACCCCCGGCTTCGAGCGGTCGTACCAGGTCACCTGGAACGGGCAGGACACCACGCGGTGCGCGAACGGCCTGGCTGACGGGAACCCGGCGCCCGCCGGGACGTACCAGGTCTTCGGTCGGCTCGACACCAAGCTCAGCGCCCCGGTGAAGCTCACCATCACCAACTGACCCCGGGGCAGCCCTGCTGTTGCGCGAGCAGGACGGCAGGGCCGGCGAAGGTCCGCAGCCGGGCGCCGGGGCGGAGGAACATGCCCCTGAGGTGGTAGCAGGGGACCCCTGCACGCCAGAAACGAGTAACAGGGGTCCCCTGCTACCACCTGACGGGGTGGAGCGAGAACTCAGACGTAGCGTTCCAGGATCGACGCCTCGGCCAGCCGGGACAGGCCCTCCCGGACGCCGCGGGCTCGGGCGTCACCGACCCCCTCGACCGCCTGGAGGTCCTCCACAGTCGCCCCGAGCAGGCGCTGGAGGCTGCCGAAGTGCAGCACCAGCCGGTCGACGATGGCCACCGGCAGGCGGGGCACCTTGGCCAGCAGTCGGAAGCCGCGTGGGCTGACCGCCGCCTCCAGCGCGTCGGACGCGCCCGGGTAGCCGATGGCCTTGGCCACCGCGACCAGGTCGATCAGCTCGGTCGCCCCGAGCAGGTCCAGCTCGACCAGGGCCTCGTCCAGCGTGCGGGACTTGCGTCCGCTGGGGAGGTAGTCCCGGATGACCAGGGTGCGGTCGGCGTCCACCCCGGCCATCAGCTCGTCGAGTTGCAGGGCGAGCAGCCGGCCGTCGGTGCCCAGCTCGACCACGTAGCCGGCGATCTCGTCGGCGATCCGGCGGACCATCTCCAGGCGCTGCACCACGGCCACCGCGTCCCGGACGGTGACCAGGTCCTCGATCTCCAGCGCGGAGAGCGTGCCGGAGACCTCGTCCAGCCGCAGCTTGTAGCGCTCCAGGGTGGCCAGCGCCTGGTTGGCCCGGGAGAGGATGGCCGCCGAGTCGTCCAGCACGTGCCGCTGGCCGTTGACGTAGAGGCTGATGATCCGCATCGACTGGCTGACCGAGATGACCGGGTAGCCGGTCTGTCGGGCCACCCGCTCGGCGGTGCGGTGCCGGGTGCCCGACTCCTCGGTCGGGATGGACGGGTCGGGCATCAGGTGCACGGCGGCCCGGACGATGCGGGTGCCGTCGCTGGAGAGCACCACCGCGCCGTCCATCTTGCAGAGTTCCCGGATGCGGGTGGCGGAGAACTCCACGTCCAGCGGGAAACCGCCGGTGCAGAGCGTCTCGACGGTCTTGTCGTACCCCAGGACGATCAACGCGCCCGTCCGGCCCCGCAGGATGCGCTCCAGGCCGTCGCGGAGCGCGGTGCCGGGCGCCATGAGGGCGAGGTTCGCCCGGAGCGGGTCACCCCCGGCGCCGATGGTGCTCGCGACGCCGGTCACGCTGACGCTGATCGGTCGTGCCGGCGAGCCCAGGGGGCTGCTACGGGCGTGGGGCGTCGCGCCGGCTGGCTTGCTGGCATCGCGGTCGATCGGCACGCGGACAGTCTACGGACTGGCATGCGTTGGGTGCTGCCGTGGTTACTGTGATGTGTCACAGTGTCCGTTTCCCCTCCCCACCTGCGGAAGACGGTCGGACCACCGGTCGGGGCGGTGGTCACTCGGCCGAGGCCCGGGCCGCGCACTGCAACGCCGCCCGGACGTCGGCGACCTCGATCACCTGCATGTTCTCCGGTGCGCCGACCCCTGAGGCCCCCGGTCCGCAGCCGGTGGGCACCAGGGCCAGCCGGAACCCGAGCCGGGCCGCCTCGGCCAGCCGGCGCGGGACCGCGCCGACCCGGCGTACCTCACCGGTCAGCCCGACCTCGCCGATCGCCACCAGGTGCGGGGCGATGGCCAGGTTGAGCCCGCCGGAGGCGACCGCGAGCGCCACCGCCAGGTCGGCGGCGGGCTCGACCACCCGGATGCCGCCGACGGTCGCCGCGAAGACCTCCCGGTCGTGCAGGGTCAGCCGTTCGGTGCGGCGCTGGAGCACGGCGAGCACCATCGCCAGCCGGGCACCGTCCAACCCGGAGACCGTACGCCTCGGCGAGCCGGCCACCGTGGCCCCGATCAGTGCCTGGACCTCGGTGACCAGTGCCCGCCGCCCCTCCATCGCCACCGTCACGCAGGTGCCGGGCACGGGTTCGGCGTAGCGGGTCAGGAAGAGCCCGGACGGGTCGGCGAGGCTGCTGATGCCCCGCTCGTGCATCTCGAAGCAGCCGACCTCGTCGGCCGCGCCGAACCGGTTCTTCACGCCCCGGACCAGCCGCAGCGAGGAGTGCTTGTCGCCCTCGAAGTGGAGCACCACGTCGACGAGGTGCTCCAGCACCCGGGGGCCGGCGACCTGGCCGTCCTTGGTGACGTGACCGACCAGGACGGTCGCGATGCCCCGCTCCTTGGCCACCGAGACCAGCGCGGCGGTGACCGCCCGCACCTGGGTCACGCCGCCGGGCACGCCGTCGGTGCCGGGGGTGGAGATGGTCTGCACCGAGTCGAGCACCAGCAGGCCGGGCTTGACCGCGTCGAGGTGCCCCAGCACCGCGCCGAGGTCGCTCTCGGCGGCGAGGTAGAGCTGGTCGTGCAGGGCGTCCATCCGCTCGGCCCGCAGCCGGACCTGGCTGACCGACTCCTCGCCGCTGACGACGAGCGACGGGCTGCCCGCCCCGGCGGCCCACTGCTGGGCCACGTCGAGCAGCAGGGTGGACTTGCCGACCCCGGGCTCGCCGGCGAGCAGCACCACCGCACCGGGCACCAGGCCGCCGCCGAGGACCCGGTCCAGCTCGGCCACCCCGGTCGGGCGGGCCTTGGCGGGGGCGGCGCTGATGGTGGCGATCGGTCGGGCGGGCTCGGCCGGCATCCGGGAGCTGACCACCCGGCCGGAGACCGTCGGCCCGGTGAGCGTGCACTCGACCACCGAGCCCCACTCGCCGCACTCCGGGCAGCGCCCGACCCATTTCGGCGGTTGGTGGCCGCAGGCGTCGCACTCGTACGCCGGGCGGGGCTCACGGGCCGCCCGGGTGCGGGCGGAACCGCTCGCGCCGCGCGGGGTCGCTCGGGAGGTCGTCACACCAGGACGTTAACCAACCCGTACGACGAGAACACCGCCGGCGTGGCCTGCGCCACGCCGACGGTGTCGTCGGTGTTCGGGTGCGGGGCTCAGTGGCCGCCCTCTTCCTCGCCCCCGCCGCCGTGCCGCTCGATGATCGGCGACGGCGGAGCCTGCGGCGACAGCGGCACGCCGACCGGGGCCGGGGTGCTGACCCGCTTGCCGTTGCCGAAGTCGAAGACCAGGTTGACCTGCTGACCGGCGCGCAGCGCCTCGTTCAGGCCGACGAGCTGGAGGTACCGGCCACCCTGCTGGTTGAGCTGGGCGTAGCCGAACGGCGGGATCTCGACGGTGGGCGCCGCGCCGGCCGGGGTCGTCTCGGTCGGCGACGGGCTGACCTGGTCGGTCGGCGACGGGCTCGTCAAACCGGGTGCCGACGGGCTCGCCGAGCCGGACGCCGACGGGCTGGCCGGGACCGAGGGGCTGGCCGGGGCGGACGGGCTGGCCGGGGTCGGCTCGCTCGGGCTCGCGGACGGGGACGCGCCGGCTCCGGCCAGCACGACCTCCCGCGCGCTGTCGGTGCTGACCGTGACCGTGACCGGATCCGGCGTGTCGTTGTAGAGCACCACGCTCAGCGGCGCGTCGCCACCGGCCGGGTAACCCTCGCCGCCGGGGAAGTCGACCACCAGGCCGCGGACGAGGTAGGTGCCGTCCGGGGTGCCGGTGTTGACGCCCTGGACCGACGGCGCCTTGACCGCGGTCTCCGCGATCTGTCCGGTACCACAGCCGGACACCAGCAGGCCCGTCGCCGCCGCCGCACCGGCCAGCAGCACGGCCGCCCGTCGGGAGCCCCTGATCGAGCGCGTCACGTCGCGTCCTCCTCGTTGCGATCCCCACCGGGACGTACGCCCGGTGCGCTGGCCATACCCGCGCAGACCGCGCTCCAGCGTAGTTGGACCTGATCGAGCCGTGCACGGCGACCCGGCAATGCGGGCCGGCGGGCACCTCCGGAGCACCCGGTCCGCCGGCCGGCGGGTCACGTTCAGAGCACGCGGCCGCTCGCCACCAGCAGCGCCACGTCGATCAGGGCGACCAGGATCACGCCCCGGAACGCGCCGACCGGCCGGGCTCCGGCGCGCACCGCGCGGCGACCGCCGTACCAGCTCAGCGGCGGGACCACGGCGGCGGCGGCGACCGCCGACAGGCCCGCCCAGGACGGCGGCCCGGCCGGCCCCAGCGCCAGGGCGACGGTGGCGACGAGCAGAAACCCGGCGGCGGCCATCCCGCTTCCGGTGGCGCCGAGCCGGTGCGGCAGTCCGTGCACCCCGGTGCGGGCGTCGTCGGCCAGGTCGGGCAGGACGTTGGCGAAGTGCGCGCCCGCGCCGAGCAGTGCCCCGGCCGCCACCTGCCAGACCGGCGGGGCCGGCGCGCCCGGCAGGGCCAGCACCACGAACGCCGGCAACGATCCGAAGGAGACCGCGTACGGCACCACCGAGACCGGGGTGGACTTCAACGGCCAGTTGTAGAGCAGGGCGGAGACCAGACCGACCGTCGCGCACAGCGCCGCCACCGGGTTGGTGGTCAGCGCCACCAGTGGGGCCGCCAGCGCGGCCAGCACCGCGCCCGTGCCCAGCGTCCGGCGGCTGACCGTGCCGGCGACCACGGGCTTGTCGGCCCGGCCGACCAGCTCGTCCCGGTCGGCGTCGAGCCGGTCGTTGGACCAGCCGACCGCGAGTTGGCTGGCGAACACGGTGGCCACCACCGAGGCGATGCCGGCGCCGGTGTGCCCGACACCCCAGGCGAGCAGGCCGGCCACCACGGTCACTGCGGCGGCCGGTTCCGGATGACACGCTCTGACCAGCCCTAACACCGTTCGCCACATAAAGGGAAGTCTGGCCGTTACCGGCCGGTCGTGCCACGCTCGTTCCATGCGAGACCGTCTGGCGCCGCCGTCCCACCGTCCGCCCGTGCTGCCGCCGAACGACCCTCGGCAGTACGACGACCTGGCCGGCGAGTGGTGGCGGCCGGACGGGGCGTTCGCGATGCTGCACTGGCTCGCCGAGGCCCGTGCCGCGCTGGTGCCGCCCGCCCGTCGGCCCGGCGCGCTCCTGGTCGACCTGGGCTGCGGGGCCGGACTGCTCGCGCCGCACCTGGCCGGCAAGGGCTACCGGCACGTGGGGGTGGACCTGACCCGTTCCGCCCTGGAACAGGCCGCCACGCACGGCGTCACGGCGGTCAACGCCGACGTCACGGCGGTCCCGTTGGCGGACGGCTGCGCGGACGTGGTGGCCGCCGGTGAGGTGCTGGAGCACGTGCCCGAATGGCGGCGGGCGGTGGCCGAGGCGTGCCGCCTGCTGCGTCCCGGCGGGCTGCTCGTGCTGGACACGCTCAACGCCACCGTCCTGAGTCGCCTGGTCGCGGTCCGGATCGGTGAGCGACTCCCGGCGGTGCCGCGCGGCATCCACGACCCCCGCCTCTTCGTCGACGACCGCGAACTGGTGCGCGAGTGCGCGCGGCACGACGTGGCGCTGCGGGTACGCGGCATCCGTCCGCAGGTCGCCGGGGTGGCGGCCTGGCTGCTCCGGCGGTCCGTGCCGGCGCTGGCCCCGATCACGTCCCGGGTGGGCCGGCGGCCCCGGATGGTGCCCACCCGCTCCACCGCCGTGCTCTACCAGGGCAGGGGCGTCCGGCGGGGGTAGCCGACGCCGGGCGGGGGTAGAAGGGGACGCCGGGGACCGGCGGGGACGGACCGGACGACCCGGTTCCTCGTTGGTCCTCAACAGGTGGTGGGCGACGAGAGGTGGGGACATGGCCGTCCCGGTGATCGCGGGTCTCGGTACGGCGCAGCCGTCGTCGGCCGATCAGGACGAACTGTGGACGGGCTTCTTCGCCGGTCACTACTCCGGTGCCACCCGGGCGTTGGCCCGGCGGATCTTCGCCAACTCGGGGGTGAGTCGTCGGCAGGCGGCGGTCAGCCCGTTGCTGGAGGACGTCTCGGAGTGGCCGACGGAGCGACGGATGCGCCGCTACCAGGTCGAGGCGCTGCCGCTCGGTCGGGAGGCGGCCGGCCGGGCGCTCGCCGCAGCCGGGCTCGCCGCCGGTGACGTCGGGCTCTTCGTGGTCTGTTCCTGCACCGGGTACGCCACCCCGGGGCTGGACATCATGCTCGCCCGCGACCTGGGGATGGCGCCGGACACCCAACGCATGTTCGTCGGGCACATGGGCTGCTACGCGGCGCTTCCCGGCCTCGGCGCGGCGGGTGACTTCGTCGCCGCCCGGGGCCGGCCGGCGCTGCTGCTCTGCGCCGAGCTGACCAGCCTGCACATCCAGCCCGTCGCGGCCCGGGTGGACACCCAGCAGATCGTCTCCCACGCGCTCTTCTCGGACGCCGCGGTCGCCGCCGTGCTCGTGCCCGACGGCCGGGGGTACGCGCTGCGTGAGGTGACCGCCCTGACCGACACCTCCACCGCCGACCACATGACCTGGGAGGTCACCGACACCGGCTTCCGGATGGGACTCTCCCCGAAGGTCCCGCAGGTGCTCTCGAAGCACGTCCGGGGCCTGGCCGACGGCCTGATCGCCCGGCACGGCGCCGACCGGTCCGGGGTGGACGGTTGGGCGGTGCACCCCGGCGGGCCACGCATCCTCGACGTGGTGGAGCGGGAACTGGCGCTGCCGGAGCGGGCCCTGGCCGCCTCCCGGGAGACCCTGGCCGGGCACGGCAACTGCTCCTCGCCGACGGTGCTGCTGATTCTCGACCGGCTGCTCCGGCAGCCCGTGCCGCCGCAGCGGGTCGTCATGCTCGCCTTCGGCCCCGGCCTGACCCTCTACGCCGCCCTGCTCGAACGCCAGGACTGAAACATCGACCGTTCTGGACCCGCCGGACGGGGTGCGCGGTCCCGCCGACGGTTAGGCTCGATTGATGGACTCCCACGCCGAAGGCCGGTCCCGGACCGGGTGGCTGGCCGGGCTGACCGTGGTCGCGATGCTCGCCAGCGCGGGCTGGTGGACCTCCGCCGACCCCGGGGCCACGCCGGGTGCCGCGATGGCGCCCCGGGCCGACCTCGTGCTGCGTGCCGGCGCCGCCTCCGGTGCCGCTTCGGTCCGCGCCGAGCCACCCCGGACCGGCGAGGGCGCCCGGGCGGTGGTCGACCCCGCGACCGGTGCGGTCCTCTACCTGCCGGAGCGTTACCCGTCGGGGAGCCGGGTGACGATCGACCCCTCCTCGGGACGGGTTGTCGGCTTCCGACCCGGCGACTCCGAGGACAGCTCGTCCCGGCTCGGCACGGTGGTGTGGCGGGAACACCGGCTGCTGACCGACAACGTCCGCGAGGTGCGCCGGCAGTCCGCCACCGAGCCGGGGGTCCGGTACCAGCTGCTGGTGATCTGTGACGGGGGCGATGCCGGCGACCTCCAGGTGCGGATGGGCATCGGCCGACGCTGGGACGGCCAGCGGTCCGCCGGGTGCGACGGGTCGCTGTACTCGATGGGCGTCGTCGCGGCCGGTGGCACGCTCTCCGTCCGGATCGCGCATCCGCAGGTCGGCGCGGTGGAGCTCACCGCCATGCTGGTCGCCCTGGACTGACCCCGCGGCTCAGCCGGCCAGTCGGGTCAGGTCCGCCCGGTAGTCCTCGACCGAGTCGACCGCCGGGACGACCCGGACGACGGTGCCGGCGCGGTCCACCAGGATCACGTCGACCGCGCCGGGGACCGGGTCGGCGTGCGTCAGGGCGCGCAGCCCGTCGGCCGGGTCGGCGAGACGCCGGACGCCGGTCGTGGGGCCCGCCCCGACGGTGGGCACGGTGCGTCCGCCGACCACGGTGACCACCCGTACCCCTGGCGGGGCGGCAGCGGCCGCCTCGGCCACCCGTTCTGGGCACGGGCAGGCGTCGACCAGCAGGATCACCGCCGGTAGGAGGCTGCGCAGCGGCACCGGAGCCTGGGCGCCGTCGACCAGGTCCAGGGCCGGCAGCGGACGGCCGACCGGGTCGGGCAGCGGGTCCCGCGCCGGGGCCGGGGCGGACCGGGCCGTGGAGGGCTCGGCCCGGGACCAGGTGACCGTGACCAGCCCGGCCAGGGTGGCGAGCACCGCCACGACCAGGATCAGCACCGGCAGGGTCAGGGTGGCCCGGAGCGAGCGCCGTCGCGTGTCCCGGCGGGCCTCGCGTAGCTCACGACGGATCTGGGCGGCCTCCTGGGCCAGCGCGGAGGCGTCGTCCGGAACGACCACCCGTCCCCATTCGGGCGGCAGGTCGGGCAGGCCGTCGGTGGACCAGTGGCCGTTGGGTTCGGGCATGCCCATGAGACCTCCGGGAGCCATGGTGGTGGTGGGGAAGGAGGGGTGCCTCCAATGTCCTCCAACCGGGCTGCCCGGCGCTACACCCGGGCGCGTCCTTGTACCGGCCGGTACCATTGAACGAGTGCATCCCCTGGACCCCGCGCCTTGCGGGACAACCCCGTGGCGGATGGCCTGGACACCCGCACCGGGACGTGTTCCGACTGTTACGGAGCGTGTTCAAATCATTGGTTTGACTGCATGTCAAGCCGAAGAAATGCCTCTCACATGGCCCCTGAGCTGCGCTTACGGTCAGGACTGCGGTGAGACATCGGTGCCTGAGCGTGTTACCCTAGACACAGCGAAAGGGGTTTCGAACCTATGGTTTTCAGTGTCGGCGAGACCGTTGTTTACCCCCACCACGGGGCCGCACTCATCGAGGCAATCGAGACTCGGGTCATCAAGGGTGAGCCTAAGCAGTACCTCGTCCTGAGGGTTGCGCAGGGTGACCTCACGGTCCGGGTGCCCGCTGAGAACGCCGAGATCGTGGGCGTGCGCGAGGTGGTCGGCGAAGAGGGCCTGGGCAAGGTCTTCGACGTCCTCCGCGCTCCGCACACCGAGGAGCCGACCAACTGGTCGCGGCGTTACAAGGCGAATCTGGAGAAGCTGGCCTCCGGTAACCCGCTGAAGGTGGCCGAGGTCGTCCGCGACCTGTGGCGGCGGGAGCGCGAGCGGGGCCTCTCCGCTGGCGAGAAGCGGATGCTGGCCAAGGCCCGGGACATTCTCGTCGGCGAGGTCGCGCTGGCCGAGAAGAGCACCAAGGACGAGGCGGAGACGCTGCTCGACAAGGTTCTGACCGAGGCCTAGTTCCCACAGCATCGTCGTACCCACCCCGTAGCAAAGAAAAACGAGGACCGCGACGTGACCGCGCAGCTCAATCCGTGCGGTGACGTCGCGGTCCTCGTGCCTGCGGCCGGTGCCGGGATCCGGCTCGGCCCCGGCGCTCCCAAGGCGCTCCGGCCGCTGGCCGGTGAACCTCTGCTCGTGCACGCGGTACGCCGGATCGCCGCCGCGCCGTCGGTGCACACGATCGTGGTCGCCGCGCCGGTCGCCGACGTCCCCGCCGTCCGGGACCTGCTCGCCCCGGTCGCCCCGGTCACCGTCGTTCCCGGCGGGGCGCAGCGGCAGGACTCGGTCGCCGCCGCGCTGGCCGCTGTGCCGGCCGGTCCCGGGATCGTCCTCGTGCACGACGCGGCCCGTGCTCTCGTCCCCGCCGAACTCGTCGAGTCGGTCGCCGCGGCGGTCCGCTCCGGGCACGACGCGGTCATCCCCGTCCTGCCGGTGGTGGACACCGTCAAGGAGGTCTCCGCCGACGAGGTGGTGCGGGGCACGGTCGACCGGTCCGTCCTGCGGGCCGTGCAGACGCCACAGGGCTTCCGCCGGGCGGTGCTGGCCGCCGCGCACGCCGCCGCCGTCGACCCGCTGACCGACGACGCTGGACTGGTCGAGAAGCAGGGCGTCCCGGTGGTTTGCGTGCCCGGTTCCGAGTACGCCATGAAGATCACCCGGCCGTTCGACCTGGCGCTGGCCGAGCACCTGCTGACCGTACGCGTCTGACGCGTACCCTGGCTCCATGATCGTTCCCCGGGTGGCCGTCGGCACCGACATCCACGCCTTCGCGCCCGGTCGCCCCTGCTGGCTGGCCGGGCTGCACTGGCCCGGCGAGGTCGGGCTGGCCGGCCACTCCGACGCCGACGTGGTCGCCCACGCGGCCTGCAACGCGCTCCTCTCCGCCGCCGGCCTCGGCGACCTGGGCGCCAACTACGGCGTCGCCGAACCGGAGTGGGCGGGAGCCTCCGGTATCGCCCTGCTCACCGAGAGCGCCCGCCGGGTGCGCGCTGCCGGCTTCGAGATCGGCAACGTCTCGGTGCAGGTGGTCGGCAACCGTCCGAAGATCGGCCCCCGCCGGGACGAGGCGCAGCGGGTGCTCACCGAGGCGGTCGGCGCACCAGTGTCGCTGGCCGCCGCGACCACCGACGGACTCGGCTTCACCGGCCGGGGAGAGGGGCTGGCCGGCGTCGCGGTGGCCCTGGTGTACCCGCTGGACCCGCCCGCCCCGGCCGGTCAGGCGAACGCCTCCGGCGCCGCACACGAGCACGGCGGCGAGGACGACCCGGCATGACCGAGGAGACCGAGTCCGCGGAGAGTTACCTCCAACGCGCCCAACTCCTCGCCGAGTTGGGCCGCTACGACGAGGCGGCCGGCGAACTCGCCCACCTGCTCGCCCGGGACCCGACCCACGCCCCGGCGTTGACCATGCTGGCCCGGGTGCACCTGGCGGCCGGCCGCGCCGCCGAGTCGCTCACCGCCGCCGAGTCGGCCGCGGCAGCCGCGCCCGGCGTGGTCGAACCCCTGGTCGCGCGGGGACTGGCCCTGTCCGACCTGGAGCGGTACGCCGAGGCCGCCCGTACCGCTGACGAGATCCTGGCGCTCGGGCCGGACGACGCGTACGCCCAGCGCAGCGCGGCGGCGATCCTGGCCGGCGCGCGCAACGGACAGCCGGCGCTCAACGCGGCGTGGCGCGGGGTGGAACTGGCCCCCGAGGAGCCGCAGGCGCACCTGGTGCTCGGCCTGGTCGCCGCCCGGCTGGAACTGTTCGACCTGGCCGAGCGGGCGTACTCCGAGGCGTTGCGCCTCGACCCGGAACTGGGCGAGGCGCAGCACGACATCGGCGTCATCCGGCTGGAGCAGCGGCGCTACGCCGAAGCGCTGGAGCACCTGGCCGCCGCTGCGTCGATCAGCCCCGGCCGGGTCGACTCGGGGCGGACCATCTCCGACGGGTTACGCCGGCTGGTGCTCTACGGCGCCGGCTGGTCCCTGGTGGCCACCGTCCTGGTGGCCTGCCTGGCCGCCGGGAGCGGCGGGCTGTCCCGGGGCTTCGCGGCGGTCGCCGCGCTCGGCGGGGCGCTGGTGGTGTGGCGGTACGCCGCGAAGGTGCCCAACCTGACCAGCGCGATCCTTCCCGGCCTGCTGCGCACCGACCGGACGCTGGCCCTGGCCGTGTACGCGGTGGCCGCCGCGCCCGCCCTGATCCTGCTCTACGCCCTGGTCGGCACCCCCTGGCCGTTGGTGCTGGCGATCGCGGCGACGGCGGTCGCCGAACTCGCCGTGTTCTCCCGCCCGGTGCGCTGAGCCCGCCCGGGTGGTAGCAGGGGACCCCTGTTACCGCTTTTTGACGTGCAGGGGTCCCCTGCTACCACCTCAGCCGGAGCGACGAGGGGCGGTGCCGGAGCGGCGGTGCCGGGTCAGGGACGGCGGGCCCAGGTCCAGGCGTAGCCCGGGTCCTCGCACTCGGCCGCCGCGTCGCAGAGGTCCAGCGGGCGGAAGGTGTCGACCATGACGGCGAGTTCGTCGAAGTAGTCGGCGCCGATCGAGCGTTCCGCCGCGCCCGGCTGGGGACCGTGCGTGAAGCCGGACGGGTGCAGCGAGATCGACCCCTGCTCGATGCCGGAGCCGCGCCGGGCCTCATAGTTGCCGCCGGTGTAGAAGAGCATCTCGTCGGAGTCGACGTTGTGGTGGTTGTACGGCACCGGGATCGCGTCCGGGTGGTAGTCGACCTTGCGCGGCACGAACGAGCAGATCACGAAGTTCGGCCCCTGGAAGGTCTGGTGCACCGGCGGGGGCTGGTGGATCCGACCGGTGATCGGCTCGAAGTCGTGGATGGAGAACGCCCAGGGGTAGAGGTGCCCGTCCCAGCCGACCACGTCGAACGGGTGGTGGGCGTAGACGTACCGCGTCCAGCCGCGCCGGTGCCGGACCAGGACCTCCACCTCCTCGCCGTCGACCAGCAGCGGCGCGTCCGGCCCCCGGACGTCGCGTTCGCAGTACGGGGAGTGCTCCAGGAACTGCCCCCGGACCGAGAGGTAGCGCTTGGGCGGGCCGACGTGCCCGGCCGCCTCGATCGCCAGCAGTCGGGCCGGCTCGTCGCCGGTGGGCACCAGGCGGTGGATCGTCGAGGTGGGGATGACGACGTAGTCGCCGGCGACCGCGTCGAGCACGCCGAACGTCGACTCCACCTGGAGCGAGCCGGACTCGACGTAGAGGCAGTGGTCGCCGGTGGCGTCCCGGAACAGCGGCGACGGCCGGTCGGCGAGCACGTACGCGATCCGTACGTCGTCGTTGGCGAGCAGGTACCGCCGGCCCAGCACCGGGTCGGCGGGGCCGCCGTCGAGCTTGTGGGTGCGCAGGTGGCGGGGCTTCAGCGGCAGGTTCGGCACCCGGGTCACCGCCGGTGGGGTGAACTCCTCGGCGGCGACGATCGCGGTAGGGGCGTACCGGTGGTAGAGCAGGGACGAGTCGGAGGAGAAGCCTTCCTGACCCATCAGTTCCTCGGCGTACAGGCTGCCGTCGGGCTGGCGGAACTGGGTGTGGCGCTTGCGCGGCACCTCTCCGACGCTGCGGTAGTACGGCATCTCGCCTCCTGATCAGTCCCAGGCACCGGCCGAGTGTGTCCGATAGTCGGACGCTGTTGTCCGCTACTCGTAGCGTCCCGTAGATTCTTGTCTCGTGTCAACGCAGGTGCCCCGGTTCCTCGCCGGACTCGTCGACGACGCTGCGGTCTTCCCGCCCGGCAGCGCGTCCCTGCCCGACGCCCTCGCCGCCCACCGCCGGCACCGCGCCTCCTGGTACGCCGACCTGGTCGGCCCGCTGCTCGCGCCGGCCTCGGCCCTGCCCGACCTGGCCCGGCTCCTCGACGCGTCGGAGCAGACGGACACCGGCGGAGGCGACCACGAGTCCCGGTCGGCGGGCGTCGACGGGAACGAGTCCCGGTCGGCGGGCGTCGACGGGAACGGCTCCCGGCGGGCGACCACCGGGCGGCTCGACGTCGGTGTGATCGGGGACGTCCCGCTCGACCGACTCGGGACGGCCTGCGCGGCGGCCGACCCCCGGCTGCGCGTACGTCAGGTGGAGGCGGCGGTCGCCCGACGCGGCGAGGACCCGCTGCCCGGACTCGCCGAACTGGCCGCCCTCGCCGCCGGCCACCCCGACCTCGACGTGTACGCCGAGATCCCGCTGGCCTGGGGCCTGATGAACGCCCTCGACCAACTCGCCGAGCAGCGGTCCGCCGGCCTCCGGATCGCGGCCAAGTTCCGCACCGGCGGACTGGCCGCCGAACTCTTCCCCACTCCCGGCGAACTGGCCACGGTGGTCTGCGCCTGTCGCGACCGGAAGCTGCCCTTCAAGCTCACGGCCGGGCTGCACCACGCGACCCGCCACCTCGACCCGGAGACCGGGTTCACCCACCACGGCTTCGTCAACGTGCTGGCCGCCGTGGGCGTGGCGGCCGAGGGCGCCGGGGTGAAGGAGGTCACCGAGGTGCTGACCAGGACCGATCCGCGTCCGCTGCTCCAGCAGGTGGAGCCCGGACGCGACGAGGCGCGCCCCCTCTGGGTGGGCTTCGGCTCGTGCAGCGTGCAGGAACCCCTGACCGACCTGATCCGGCTGGGGCTGGTGGACGGAGGCTGGACTCGATGAGCTGGGTGACGGGTGCCGCGGGGTCGCCGTACGGCGTGACGAACCTGCCGTACGGAGTGTTCCGGCACGGCGGGCGGGAACCCCGGATCGGCGTACGCGTCGCGGATCTCGTGCTCGACCTGACCGGCGCGGAGGAGGCCGGGCTGGTGCTGGCCGCCGGGGCGTTCGGTCGGCCCACGCTGAACGACTTCATGGCGCTCGGGCGTCCGCAGTGGACGGCCGTCCGGCAGCGTCTGGTCGAGCTGCTCACCGACCCGCAGCACCGGCCGGCGGTGGAGCCGCTGCTGGTGCCGCTCGCCGAGGTGGAGATGGCCCTGCCGTTCGAGGTCGCCGACTACGTCGACTTCTACTCGTCGGAGCACCACGCGTCGAACGTCGGGCAGATCTTCCGCCCCGGCCAGCCGCCGCTGCTGCCGAACTGGAAGCACCTGCCGGTCGGGTACCACGGCCGGGCCGGCACGGTGGTGGTCTCCGGCACGCCGGTGGTCCGCCCGTGCGGGCAGCGCGCCGCCGACGGTCCGGTCTTCGGCCCCTCCGTGCGCCTCGACATCGAGGCCGAGGTCGGCTTCGTGGTGGGCGTCGGTTCGCCGTTGGGCCACCGGGTCTCCGCCGACGACCTCACCGACCACGTCTTCGGCGTGGTGCTGGTCAACGACTGGTCGGCGCGGGACATCCAGGCGTGGGAGTACCAGCCCCTCGGCCCGTTCCTCGGCAAGTCCTTCGCCACCTCGATCTCGGCCTGGGTCACCCCGTTGGACGCGCTCGCCGACGCCTTCGTGCCGGCCCCGGAACAGGACCCGACCGTGCTCGACTACCTGCGGGACGTCCCGCACCGGGGACTGGACCTGCGGCTGACCGTGGAGTGGAACGGCGAGCGGGTCAGCGAGCCACCCTTCGCCGGTATGTACTGGACCCCGGCCCAGCAGCTCGCCCACCTGACCGTCAACGGCGCGTCGCTGCGGACCGGCGACCTGTACGCCTCGGGTACCGTGTCCGGCCCCGAGCGTGGCCAGGCCGGCTCGTTCCTGGAGCTGACCTGGGGTGGCAGCGAGCCGGTCCGGGTCGGCGACGGGACCCGCACCTTCCTGGAGGACGGGGACACGGTCACCGTGACGGCCACCGCGCCCGGCCCGGACGGCACCGTCATCGCACTCGGCGAGGTGACCGGCACCATCCTCCCCGCCACCTGACCGCCGACGGATCCGGCCACCTGACCGCCGGCGGTTCGGCCGAACGACCGTCGACAGGATCCCGCCGAGCGACCGCCGGGCGGGGCCCGGTGGACGGTCCACCGGTCCGGTCCGTCGCCGCAGGTCGACCGTCCCCCGGTCGCACAAGGGGTCCGACCGGTGTCTTCGCCTCCTCCGTTGATCGTCCCGGATCCCGCCGCCCGCCAGGGCGGCGGCAGTCGTGGGACGTCCCACCGGACAGGGAGGTAAGCGAGATGAACGATCTCGTCGGCGCCGTCTGGCGCAAGAGCAGCCGCTCCAACGACCAGGGGCTCTGCGTGGAGGTGGCGGACAACGTGGTCGCCACCCTCGGCGTGGTCGGCGTGCGTGACTCCAAGGACCTGACCGGTCCCACGCTCGCGGTCAGCCCGCCGGGGTGGTCGGCGTTCGTCGCCGGGCTGCGTAGGGGAGAACTGCGGCCCTGAGCCCGGTGGATCCGGCGGTCGAGAGGTTCGGCGTCGCCCACTGCCGGGCGGAACGTGAACCTCCGACCGCCGACCATCGGGTCGGATGCCGGGGTGTCGGGCCGCTCGGGCGCCACCTGCGCCGGTGCGGGGCTCCTTCGCTGGGTAGGGTGCCGGGCGGAGGTGGGTCATGGGGATCCCGAAGGGCCGGCGGCGGATCGTCGTCGCGGTCGCGGCGCTGCTCGTCGCCGGGCTGGCCGCCGCCACCGTGTACCGGGTGCTCGCCCCGGCCGAGGTCGTCACCGTGGCCCGTGGGGAACGGCCGTCGGCGGTCGAGCCGGAGGTCGGTCCGGTCGGGCGCTTCTCCACCGCCCCGCTGATCGTCGACGGTCGGCTGCGGGTGTACGCGACGACCCGGCAGGTCTGGGCCGACGAGCCGGTCGACGACCGCCAACGGAACACCCCGTACTGGTCGTACCGGCGGTGGCCGGCCCAGCTCAACGGGGTGGTGGCCGCCGGGACGACGGTGGTGAGCCGTTGGTCGGACGGGCGGCTGGTGGCCCTCGACGCCGACACCGGCCGGGTCGCCTGGCAGGCGGACGCCCCCGCCCCGCAGGAGGGCTACACGGGGCGGCGTACCGGCGCGGGAACCGTCTGGCAGCCGTCCGGCCTGCACACCGCCACCGGTCCGGGCGGGACGGTGGTGGTCGTCGTCGGCGACCGGCAGTTGCAGGGAACCGACCTGACCACCGGTCGGCAGCTCTGGCGGGCCGACGTCGACCCTGGTTGCCGTACCGATGTCGGGACCACCGTCGCGGGTCTCCTCGCCACGCTGGACCGGTGCGCGGGCAGCCCGGTCGTCGAGTTCCGCGCTGCCACCAGCGGCGCGGTGGTCGAACGCTGGAGCCCGCCGGGGGCGGGCGCGGAGGTGATCGTCACCCCGACCGGATGCACCACCGCCCGTTCGAACTGCGGCGGTCTGCACATCACCGAGACCGGGAGCGCCGACCCGGGCGGCGGGGGCGCGGCCGGCGAGGACGGTGGCCGGGGCTGGCTGGTCGACGGCAGGTCGCCCGTGGCCGCCCTGGGCCTCGACCGCGCCGGCACGGTGCTCGTCGGGGAGGTCGGTGTCTCGGTGGTCGACGGGATGGTGGTGGCCCGCTCGGCGCTCACCGGCGACGAGCTGTGGCGTCGGGTCGACCTCGGCCCGGGAACCACGGTGGTCGCCGCGCAGCCGGGCCGCGTGCACCTGCTGACCGGGGAGAAGGAACTGGTCACCCTCGACCCGGCCGACGGCGTCGAGCGGTCCCGCTTCCGGTTCACGGTCGGTCGTGACGGGACGGGCTGGACGCCGGGGCTGGGCTACGCGGCCGGCGGGTACGTCGGGCTGGAGCGTCTGCGTACCCCGGTCGACGCGTCCGGGGACGACCAGCGGTACTACGCGATGGCCGAGCCGGTGGTGCTTGCCGCGATCTGACATCCCTACGGGGTGCCAGGACCCGAAGCCGCGTCGCGATCTGCCCGGAAAGGGTAGTTTTCTAGTTCATCGGCGTGGAGAAGGGGGCCCGGGAATGGTCGGCGCGGGAACCAGCTGGCCGGCGGGTGGTGTGCTCGTCGTCGCGGCGGCACTGCTGCTGCCCGCTCCGGCCGACGCGGCAGTCCGGGCGTCCGTCGTGTCGGCCGTACGGGCCGAGCCGTCGGCGGGGACCGGGGTCACCTTCGAGGTGGTGCCGGCCCAACCCACGGTGGCACCGACCCAGCCCGCGCCCACCCAGCCCGGTGGCGCGCTGCCGGTGACCGGATTCGGCCTGAGCCGGTGGGTCGCTCTGGTGACGCTCGGACTTGCCCTGCTGGTGGTCGGTTGGTGGGCGGCTCGCCGCCGACGTCCGGCCTGACCGGGTTGATCGCGGTGAGCCACGTCCGGCCTGACAAGTGGTCGGTGCCACGTCCGGCCCTGACCGGTGGTCGGTCGCCGGGAGCCGCCTCCGGCCGGCCCCCCGCCTGGCGATTGGACTCAGCGTCCGACCAGGATCCGCCGGCGGTACCGCCGGGCCAGCGTCGTCAGACCGGCGACGACCAGCACTCCCGCTGCCGCTATCGCCACGTTCCACCAGGTGACCAGCTGGGAGAGGAACGTCCCCGGTTTCCCGGTCTCGCCGGGGTCGGGAAATTCGATCCGCCCGGTGGCGGTCTTCTTCACCCGGCCACTCTCCAGGTCGACCTGGAGCGTCCACGGCCCGTTCGACAGTTCCGCCGGGAAACGGGCGGTGACCTGCCCCGACTGCCCCGGTGCCAGGGTCGTGCCCTGCACCACGTCGAAGGGGCCAGCCCGGGTTCCGGCGGGTCCCTCGGTGAGGGCCACCTTTCCGGTCAGATCGAGGGCCCGGCCGCCGGTGTTCGTGACCCCGATGGCGACCGAGGGTTCGCCCTGCGGGCTCCGGGCCGGGATCAGGTCACCGATGGTGAAGTCGGAGGGCGGCTCGCCGCCGGGGCCGATGTCGAGGTACATCCGGACACCGACCCGGTGGGTCTGGGTGACCTGGCCCCCCGGCCGGGGCAGGGAGGTGGTGGACGCCCAGATCACCCCGTACCGTTCGCCGGCCGAGGCGGCGGGGGGCACCCGGATGGTCGCCCGGACCCGGGTTTCCGCCTGTGGACCCAGCTCGACCGTGGTGCGGTCCAGACTGATCCAGGAGGTGAGTTCGTTGGCGGCGCGTCCCTCGCCGAAGGTGAACTTGTTCTCCTCGAGGGTCGCCGCAGCCGGGTAGACGTCGATCCGTCGCCGCTCCTCGGTGCGATTGGTCACCAGGAGCTGCCGTGTGATCGTCTCGCCCGGCGGCAGGTGGTCGACAATGTAGCGCCGTGCCCGAGGGTCGTCGCGGCGATTGGTGGGGGCCTCCAGCAACCGGATGCCGATGCTGCCCTCGTCCGGGTCCGGCTCGGCCGCGCCGGCCCGGGTCGACAGACCCGGGCCGGCGAGACAGAGCAGTGCCAGCGTGGCCGCAGCGGCCGACCGGCCCCGGCGGCTACGCCACCGAATGCGTCACCGTCCCGGTGTAGACCCCCGCGACGCTGTCCAGCGGCACGTTGACGATCAGGGTGGGGTTCCAGGTGGCGGTGTTGCCGCCGGTGCCTCCGGTGTGGGTGAACGCGACGACCGGGGTGACGCTCGACAGCGGTTCGGCGTCGCCCGCGGTCGCCTGGCCGGGGGTGAACGTGCCGGTTCCGGTGGTCGCCGTGGCCGGGCCGGACCAGTAGTCGATCTCTTCGGGCAGGACCGTCTCGGGCGGAGTGCCGCCACCGGTCTGGAACACCGACGCGGTCACCGAGGCCACCCAGGAGGCGTCCGTAGCGCCCCGCGAGTCGGTCACGGTGACCGGGCCGAGTGAGCCGGTGATGGTGCCGCCGGGCGCCCCGGTACCCAGGTCTGCGGTGGTCGGGGCGTCGATGTCGAGAGTGCCCGCGAGGATCTCGAAGGTGACGGTCGTGGAGTCGGTGGGCGCGGCGGCGGCTGGCGTTGCGCCGAGTCCGACCGCCGCGACCGCGACGGCTCCCATGAGGCAGATCTTGGCAGTGCGCACTGATGTTTCCCCGTCTACTCGAAGTGCCGATGCCGTCTCGGCGCGGTCACGCCGTCGGCCACCTCGAAAGATAGGGCATAAAAAGTACAAACAGCCCTAAATCGGACTTACCGCCCAATCTCCTTGCTGAGTGCCGACTCGACCACCGCCAGGAAGGCGTCGTTCTCCGCCGGGGTGCCGATGGTCATCCGGACGCCGTCACCGGGGAACGGGCGGACGATCACGCCGCGCGCCTCGCACGCCTTGGCGAACGTGATCGCCCCCTCGCCCAGCGGCAGCCAGACGAAGTTGCCCTGGCTGGTCGGAAGGTCCGGCACGAACGCGCGCAGCGCCTCGGTGACCCGGTCCCGCTCGGCGACGACCAGCGCGCACCGGCGCTCGACCTCGTCGGCCTGGGCCAGCGCGGCCAGCGCGGCGGCCTGGGCGGGCGCGTTGATCGAGAACGGGGTGACCACCTTCCGTACGGCGGCGGCCACCGCCGGCTGGGCAACCATGAAACCCACCCGCATCCCGGCCAGCCCCCACGCCTTCGACAGGGTGCGCAGCACCGCCACGTTGGGCCGGTCGACGTAGCCGAGACCGTCCGGCACCTCCGGGTCGGTGACGAACTCCCGGTACGCCTCGTCGATCACCACCAGCACGTCGTCCGGCACGGCGTCGAGGAAGCGCTCCAACTCGGGCCGGCGCAGGAAGGTGCCGGTGGGGTTGTTCGGGTTGCAGACCACCACCATCCGGGTCCGGTCGGTCACCGCCGCCGCCATCGCGGCCAGGTCGTGCCCGTGGTCCGGCAGGTTGGGCACCGGCACGCTGGTCGCCCCGCTGGTCGCCACGACGATCGGGTACGCCTCGAAGGAGCGCCACGAGTAGACCACCTCGTCGCCGGGGAGGCAGGTGGCCCGCACCAGGTGCTCGGCGAGCGCCACCGAACCGCAACCGGTGACGATCTGCTCCGGCGTCACGCCGTACCGCTCGGCGAGGGCGGAGTGCAGCGCCACCACGCCCATGTCGGGGTAGCGGTGCGACCCGGCGGCGGCCTCGGCGATCGCCTCCACCACACCGGGCAGCGGGCCGTAGGGCACCTCGTTGCTCGCCAGCTTGATGGCCTCCGGGATGCCCAGCTCCCGGGCCAGGTCGGCCGGGCTGCGGCCGGGAACGTAGTTGGGCAGCGCGTCGAGGTCGGCGCGGGTGAGCCGGATCGGGGGCTCGCGGCGGCCGGTGTCGGTCATTCGGCATCTCCCTCTGGGCGGTCGTGCGCTTCGGCACGGGTGGGGGTGGGACGAGGCACCTGGACGACCACGGTCTGCGCGCGCTTGTCGTGCAGCGCCTGGCGCAGCGGATGGTCGAAGAGAGGGGACAGGGCGTCGAGGAGCTGGAGCAGCAGACCGAGGCCGCAGCAGTACCAGAGCAGGGTGGGCAGGCCGAGGGTGTTCCAGCGCCGGAAGGACCGGCCGAAGCCGAGCGGCTGGTCACCGGCGACCGGCACCGCGCGGATGCCCATCACCCGCTTGCCGAAGGTCTGCCCCCCGCTGGCCATCGACGGGACCTCGTAGGCGAACCAGAGGGCGGTCGCGAGCAGCAGGATCGCCACCTGGAGACCACCGGCCTGGTCGCCCGGCTGAGGCAGCGGTTCGGTGGACGTGGAGCCGCTCGACACCCGGGCCCAGAACTCCCGCCAGACCGGCGACATCTCCTGCATGAACCGCCAGACGAACCAGCCGTTCACCACCGCGTTCAGCAGGAACACGATGCCGAAGTCGATCAGGCGGGCGAGGAAGCGGGGACCGTACCCGGCCAGGGCCAGGCCGTGCGGGCGCGGCTCGGGGGGGCGTACCGGGTACCCGGGGTGCGGCCAGCCGGGCGGCGGGACGTGACCGGGCGGGAATACGTACGGCGGCGGGGGATGGTGGCCGGGCGGGGGAGCGTACCCGGGCGGCGGCCACGGCCCCGTCGGCTGCGCCCCGGGGGCCGGTGACGGGGGTGTCGGCGGCCCGGTGGGGCCGGGCCACGGGGGGCCGGTGACCGGACCGGCCGGGGGCGGCGCGGAGGTCGGCGTGGCTGGGCCCGGACCGGCCGCCGGGGTGGCCGGTGCCGGTTCGGTCGGGGTCGGGGCGGGTGCCGGTTCGGCCGGCGGTGGTCCCTCGGGTGGGGTAGCGTCGGCGGATATCGGCGCGCCGATCCACCCCTCGCCATCCCAGTAGCGCTGGGTCTCGGGGTCGGCAGGGTCGACGTACCAGCCGGGTTGCACACTCACGCAGCTACCTTAACGACGCCTTCGCCAGCGACCAGCCACCTGTGGCACGGGGTTCGGCCGGTCACCGTCCACCCGGTGGACGGCGACCGGCCCGGTCGACGACTCAGAGGTTGCCGCGCCGCTCCTGCTCGCGTTCGATCGCCTCGAAGAGGGCCTTGAAGTTGCCCTTGCCGAAGCCGAGCGAACCGTGCCGCTCGATCAGCTCGAAGAAGACCGTCGGCCGGTCCTGCACCGGCTTGGTGAAGATCTGGAGCAGGTAGCCGTCCTCGTCCCGGTCGACGAGGATCTTGCGGGCCTTCAGTTCCTCGATCGGCACCCGTACGTTGCCGATCCGGGCGCGCAGCTCCGGGTCGTCGTAGTACGAGTCCGGGGTGTCCAGGAACTCCACGCCGGCGGCCCGCATCGCGTCGACGCTGGCCAGGATGTCGTTGGTGGCCACCGCGATGTGCTGGGCGCCCGGCCCCTGGTAGAACTCCAGGTACTCGTCGATCTGCGACTTCTTCCGGGCGACGGCCGGCTCGTTGAGCGGGAACTTGACCTTCCGGGTGCCGTTGGCGACCACCTTGCTCATCAGCGCCGAGTAGTCGGTGGCGATGTCGTCGCCGATGAACTCCGCCATGTTGGTGAAGCCCATCACGCGCCGGTAGAACTCGACCCACTCGTCCATACGGCCCAGCTCGACGTTGCCGACCACGTGGTCGACCGCCTGGAAGAAGCGCTTCGGCTGCACCCCGGCGTCGATCATGGGCTGCCGGTCGACGATCGGCCCCCGGGCGACGAAGCCGGGCAGGAACGGGCCGGTGTAGCGGGAGCGGTCGACCAGGGTGTGCCGGGTGTCGCCGTAGGTGGCGATCGCGGCGACCCGGACGGTGCCGTGCTCGTCGGTGACCTCGTGCGGCTCCAGCAGGCCGGTCGCGCCCTGGGCGGTGGCGTGCGCGTACGCCGCGTCGACGTCCGGGACCTCCAGGGCGATGTCGGCGACGCCGTCGCTGTGCTTGGCGACCAGGGCGGCGTCCGGCGCGTCGGGGCGGACCGCGCCCCGGAGGACGAACCGGGCCGAACCGCTGGTGAGCACGTACTCGGCGTAGTCCCGGTAGCCCTGCTCCGGCCCCCGGTACGCCACGGCGGTCATGCCGAACGCGGTGGAGTAGTAGTGGGCGGCCTGCTTGGCGTTGCCCACCAGGAAGCCGATGTGGTCGAGTCCGCGCACCGGGAACGGGTCGTGGCTGATGTCGTGGTCGACGGCGCCGACGAGCGCGTCGACGTCGACCTCTTCGGTCGACATGGGTCGGTCGATCGCCTGGGTCATCGTGGACTCCCTCCGTACGGTGCCGCCCGTGGCCCCGGCGGCGGTGTGACGTCGCACCGCGCGGTGCTCCTTCAGGCGAGGATCGCGGCCGGCACACCGGTGGGCAACAGTCAGCCGATCGGCTGGTCAGGTTGCGCATTCGGTATGGTCTTCACTCATGACCAGTGGTCAGGTTGTCCAGCTCGACCAGCTCGACGCGAGCCTGGTCGAGTTGCTCGCCGCCGAGCCGCGGATCGGGGTGCTGGAGTGCTCCCGCCGCCTGGGCGTGGCCCGGGGAACCGTCCAGGCCCGCCTCGACAAGCTCGTCGACCGGGGAGTGGTGACCGGCTTCGGGCCGGACGTCCGCCCAGCGGCCATCGGGTTCGGGGTGACCTCCTTCGTCACCCTGGAGATCAGCCAGCGGCAGGGGCACGACCCGGTCACCGCCCACCTCGCCAAGATCCCCGAGGTGCTGGAGGCGCACACCATCACCGGTTCCAGCGACGTGCTCTGCCGGATCGTGGCCCGGTCGAACGCCGACCTCCAGCGGGTCATCGACCAGATCGTCTCGTACGAGGGCATCCGCCGGGCCTCGACCATCATCGCGCTGGCCGAGCAGATCCCGTACCGCGTACTGCCGCTGGTGCGCTCGGCGGCCACCGGCCGGCCCTGACCCACCGCCTACCCGGGCCGGGCGTCCCGGGCCAGGGCGTCGCCGAGCGTGGTGCGGGCGTACCGGACCGCCCGCCCGGTGCGGGTGCGGGTCACCAGCCCGGCGTCCCGCAGCACCGCCAGATGCCCACCGACCCCGCCCAGGGTCAGGTCGAGCTGCCGGACGAGCTGGCTGGTGGTGGCGGGTGCGGCCAGGGCCCGCAGCACCGCCGCCCGGGTGCGGCCGAGCAGCCGGTCCAGAGCGTCCGGCGGCCGGTCCGGGTCGGGCGGGCCGAGCAGGTCCACCACGCCGGAGGCGCGGTAGACCAGCGCGAACGGCCACGGCGGCTCGACATAGTTGATCATCATGCCGAAGACGGTCGGCACGAAGAGCAGCCCCTTGCCACCGAGCGAGTAGACGTCCGGCTGCCGGTCGGCCACCACGATGGCGCCGAACGGGCCACCCGGATCCCAGCTCAGCCGGGGGTCGAGACCGGCCACGGCGGCACCCCAGCCGTAGGTGACCAGCCGGCCGGCGCGCTGGACGACGTCCCGCTCCAGGATGGTCCGCAGTCGGGGCCACTCCGGCTCGACCAGGGTCGCCCAGACCGCCTCGACCGCGTCCGCGAGCCGGTCCACCACGTCCGGTGAGCGGAAGATCCGCTGCGCGTACGCCGGCGGGGTGCGGTGCCCGGCGAGGTTGCGGGCCAGTTCGTAGCGGGCCCGCTCGCGCGGGGTGGCCCGGACCGCGGCGATCTCGTCGGCGAAGCTCCGTCCGGTGCCGGCCGGCGGCGGCTGGATGAAGTCGGCGTTGTAGCCGCCCCGGCGCAACAGGGCCAGCAGCGCCCCCACCGCCGGCACCTCCCGGCGCAGCCGCTGGTACGCCGGGCGGACCCGGGCCGTCCACGGCGCGAGCCCAGGCACGCTGTGCTGGCCGGCGCACAACCGGAGCGCCGACATCGCCTCGCCCAACGGCGAGATGGCGTACCGGCTGGCCGCAATGTCGGCCGGGGTCACCTGGATCCGCACGTACCGGCCCACCTTTCGTCCTCAGGCGAAAGGATAGAGCGCCCGACGCGGTCCGGACAGGATGGCGTCTCGTGACCTCAGCCCGCACCACCACCGCACCACCTGTCGCGCCGGACCGGCCGGCCACCTTCCGGGACGTCTTCGCCGTCGCCGAGTTCCGGGTGATCTTCGCCAGCTACGGCGTGTTCCTGATCGGCGAGACGGTCAAGATGCTCGCCCTCTCCGTGCTGGTGTACGAGCGCACCGGATCCGGCCTGATCGCCGCGCTCGCGTACGTCACCGGGTTCCTGCCGCACGCGTTCGGCGGGGTGTTCCTGCTCGCCCTCGCCGACCGGTGGCCGCCCCGCGCCGTCATCGTCGGCTACGAACTGGTCCGGCTGGCCCTGGTGGCGGTGCTCGCCATCGGGGTGCTCCCGCCGGCCGGCATGCTCGGGCTGGTCTTCGTCGTCGGGCTGTTCGGCCCGGTCAGCAGCGCCGCCCGGACCGCGCTGCTGCCGGAGATCCTGCACGGCGACGCGTACGTGCTGGGCCGCTCCCTGCTCACCGTGGCGTCCGGCGGCACCCAGGTCGTCGGGTTCGCCGTCGGCGGCCTCCTGCTCGGCGTGGTCGGGCCGTACGGGGCGCTCTGGCTGACCGCCGCCACCTGCGCCCTGTCGGCCCTGCTCGTCCGGGCCGGGCTGCGGGCCCGTCCCGGGCGGAACCGGAGCGCCCCGGCCCGGCCCGACGGGACCGGCCCGACCGGCCCGGCCCGAACCGACGGGACCGGCCCGACCGGCCCGGCCCGAACCGACGGGACCGGCCCGACCGGCCCGACCCGGACCGGCGCGGTGCGGGAGACCTGGCGGGGAAACCGGGAACTCCTCGCCGACCGGCGGATCCGGGGACTGCTGCTGGCCCAGTGGCTGCCCGGCTCGATGCTGGTCGGGGCCGAGGCGGTCGCCGTGCCGTACGCGGCCGGACTCGGCCCCGGGGCGAGCGCCGGCGTGCTGCTGATGGCCGGGGCGTTCGGAATGCTCGTCGGGGACCTGGTGGTCGGGCGGTTCGTGCCGCCGGCCGCCCGGGAACGGCTCAGCCCGTGGCTCGCGCTGCTGCTCGGCGTACCGGTGCTGGGGTTCCTGTTCCGGCCCGGCCTGGTCGTCGCCGCGCTGCTCTTCGCGGTGGCCGCCGCCGGTTTCGCCTACCAGCTCGGACTGGCCCGCCGGTTCCTCGACGCGGTGCCCGAGTCCCGGCGCGGCCAGGCGTTCGGGCTGACCAGCACCGGCCTGATGACCGCCCAGGGACTCGCCGCGGCCGGTGGCGGCGCGGTGACCGAGGTGACCGGCCCGGCGGTGGCGATGGCCCTCGCCGGGGTCGCCTCGCTCGCCGCCACCGGGGCGCTGTGGCGGGTCCTCACCCCGGAGCCGTCGCCCGACCGTCCGGATTAGTTCACCGACACGGCCGTACGGAGGGCGCCGGGGCCGTGCCGACCTGGCTACGGTGTCCGTTGTGGCTCAGCAGGGCGGCCGGTGCGTCATTTGCTACGTGATCCTCGCGTTGATCGCGGTCGTCGTGCTGACCCTGACCGGGGTGTGGAATCCCTGGCCGGGGGTGTGGGACGCGGTCAACCGCAGCCGACCCATCTCCGAGCCGGACGTGACCTGGCAGCGCCGCATCGGCGGCACCCCGAAGAGCGTCACCGTCGCCGGGGACACCGTCGTCGTGGAGCAGCGGACCCGGGTGGAAGGGCTCAGCCTCGCCACCGGCGCGCCGCTGTGGGAGCGCAAGGCGGACTGGGCGGCGGTCGCCGGGAACGGTCGTGACGCGGTCGTCGCGGTCGGCAAGCTGCTGGTCAAGGGGTACGAGCTGCTCGACCCGGCGACCGGCGCGGTGCGCCGCCGGGACAACGAGGCGGTGGCCGTCTGGACGTACCGGAACATGGTGCTGGACGCCCGCTGCGCCCAGGCCACCGACTGCACGGTCAGCGCCTGGGACGTGCGGGGCAGCCGTCCGCTCTGGACGGCCTTCCTGCCCGGCGTGGAGAGCGGCTTCTTCGCCGACAACCCGGAACTGCTCGGCACCCGGCGACTGACCGGCCTCCGGATCGACCCCGGCGTGGCCGGTCCGGAGGCGGTGCCCGCCCTGCTCGGCTTCCCGGTCGACGGCCGGGTGCACGTGCTGGACACCGCGACCGGCCGGGTGGTGCGTGACATCGAGCCCGGCCGGGAGGAACGGCTGGTCGCCGTCGGTGGGCGGCTGCTGCGGATCGAGGCGAGGTCGGAGGACGGCACCTGCTACTTCACCATCTCCGGCCGGGACGCGAACACCGGGCGGGAGGTGTGGCGACGCGCCGGGATCAACCTGCGAACCGCCGACAACGCCGGGTGCGTGCAGCGGGAGGACCCGCAGGGCGCGCGGAACGTGGTGGTCGGGGTGGCCCCGGATGCCCGGGAGACGGTCGTGGACGCCTACGACGGGCGGCTGCTCTGGGTCGGCGCGGCCGGGGAGAAACTCGTCGCCGTCGACGACCGCCACCTGCTGGCCCGCTCCGCGGACAAACGCTCGATCGTCGGACGGGAACTCGGCGTCGACCGTCCGCGCTGGACCCGGCGGTCGGCGGAGAAGACGGCCGGGGCGCTCACCCCGTACGCGGCGGTGCTCAGCGAGGACGGTCCCTCCCGGGCGGTCGCCCTCGACCCCCGTACCGGGCGGGAACTGGCGAATCTGCGTACCTCGGCGAACGTGCTGGCGGTCGGGCCCGGTGGCATGGTGATCGGCGAGGGTCGGGAGATCGGGTACGTCCGGTTCGCCGGGGCCCCCGGCGGCGCGCCGGCGGCCGGCGACGACGGTTCCGGCCGGAACTCCGGCGACGGTTCCGACGGGAACTCCGGCGACGGCCCGGGCCGCGGCCCGGACCCGGCCGCGAGCTGCGGTCCGAAGGGCGAGAGCTGCCCGGAGCCGGACGGCGGCAAGGACGGATGAGCGGGGGTGACCACCGGGACGGGTGGCGGGAGGCGGCACGGATGAGAGCGGTGTCGCACGACTCACCCGGCGGGTACGACGACGCGGCCCGACTGCCCTAGGCTTTCCGCTCATGAGCAGTGCCGCCGCGTTCACCTACGCCCCTTTGCTCCCGGTCGGTGCCGACCAGACCGAGTACCGGCTGGTCACCGACGAGGGCGTCGACGTCGTCAACGGTCCGGGTGGCCGTCGGTTCCTCACCGTGGACCCGGCCGCGCTCACCGCCCTGACCGCCGAGGCGATGCACGACATCGCGCACTTCCTGCGCCCGGCCCACCTGGCCCAGCTCCGGTCGATCATCGACGATCCGGCGGCCTCCCCGAACGACCGCTTCGTCGCGCTGGACCTGCTGCGCAACGCGAACATCGCGGCCGGTGGGGTGCTGCCGATGTGCCAGGACACCGGAACCGCCATCGTGATGGGCAAGCGGGGCCGGCACGTGCTCACCGACGGCACCGACGCGGAGGCCATCTCCCGGGGCGTCTTCCAGGCGTACACGAGGCTGAACCTGCGCTACTCGCAGCTCGCCCCGCTGACCATGTGGGAGGAGCGGAACACCGGCAGCAACCTGCCGGCGCAGGTGGAGATCTACGCCGAGGACCCGGACGGTCACCCGGACGCGTACAAGTTCCTCTTCATGGCCAAGGGCGGCGGCTCGGCCAACAAGTCGTACCTCTACCAGGAGACCAAGGCGCTGCTGAACCCGACGCGGATGATGCAGTTCCTGGAGGAGAAGCTGCGGCTGATCGGCACCGCGGCCTGCCCGCCGTACCACCTGGCGATCGTGATCGGCGGGACCTCGGCCGAGTACGCGCTGAAGACCGCCAAGTACGCCTCCGCCAAGTACCTCGACGCGCTGCCGACCGAGGGCTCGATGACCGCGCACGGCTTCCGGGACCTGGAGCTGGAAGCCGAGGTGCTGGAGCTGACCCGAAACTTCGGCATCGGCGCGCAGTTCGGCGGACGCTACTTCTGCCACGACGTACGGGTGGTCCGGCTGCCCCGGCACGGCGCGTCCTGCCCGGTGGCGATCGCGGTCTCCTGCTCGGCCGACCGGCAGGCGGTAGCCAAGATCACCCCGTCGGGCGTGTGGCTGGAGCGCCTCGAAACCGACCCGGCCCGCTACCTGCCCGACGTCACCGACGAGACCCTGGAGACCGAGGAGGTCGTCCGGGTCGACCTGAACCGGCCGATGGACGAGATCCGCGCCGAGCTGTCGAAGTACCCGGTGAAGACCCGGCTCTCGCTGACCGGTCCCCTGGTCGTCGCCCGGGACATCGCCCACGCCAAGATCGCCGAGCGGCTGGACGCGGGCGAGCCGATGCCGCAGTACCTGCGCGACCACGCCGTCTACTACGCCGGCCCGGCCAAGACCCCCGAGGGGTACGCTTCCGGCTCGTTCGGCCCGACCACCGCCGGCCGGATGGACGCCTACGTGGAGAAGTTCCAGGCGGCCGGCGGCTCGATGGTGATGCTCGCCAAGGGCAACCGGTCCGGCCAGGTCACCCGCTCCTGCCACCAGCACGGCGGCTTCTACCTCGGCTCCATCGGCGGCCCCGCCGCCCGGCTCGCCCAGGACTGCATCAAGCACGTCGAGGTCCTGGAGTACCAGGAGTTGGGCATGGAGGCGGTCTGGAAGATCGAGGTGGAGGACTTCCCGGCCTTCATCGTGGTCGACGACAAGGGCAACGACTTCTTCGCCGAGGTCACCAAGCCGGTCCTCACCGTCGGCCGCCGCTGACCACTGTAAGAACTCAGAATTCTTTGGAGGAGGGGAAGTCTCCAAGGTCTCATAAGTCTTCAGTCTGCTACTCTCCCTATGGAGAAGGAGGCTGGATGCCGCAGATTGACGTCGATGAAGAAACCGACAGCTACCTTGCGTTCGCAGCCGCGCTGGCTGGCCTGACAAAAGGGCAGGTCGTCGCTCGGCTGGTGAAGCAGGTGCAGGGTGCGGCGGCTCTGTCGGGGGGCGCCGAAACCGAGCCGGCCTCGGTGCGGATCTACGCTGACTATGCCGGGCACCGGACGTTCGGCCTGTTCGTTCCGGGGCCGGGTCGGATTGAGATCACCTCCGGCCCTCTCGAAGGCGAGACCTTCCGCACTCCCAGTGAGGCGGCACGCGAGATCGTCAAGCACTACAACCCGGGTGTCAGTCCGCACCGGAACGGTTGGGGGTTCTTCTTCGTCGCTGCCAACGGCGCTCCGCTCCAGAGTCTCCGGCACAAGCCCGCCTGAGCGCTCTGCATGAAGCCTCATGTGTTTGTGGACGAGACGAAGGAACGGGGACTTCTCGTGGCTGCCGCAGTGGTCGTCGAGAACGACATCGCCCACGCTCGTCGAGAGGTGCGAAAGATGATCCTGCCCGGGCAGCGCAGGATTCACTTTCACAAGGAACGAGAGGAGCGACGCGGACAGATCATCAGCGTGCTCCGTGCTCTTGGCGCACAAGTGACGATCTACGATGCGACCAGGTACCGGAGTGTCAAAACAGCGCGAGATGCATGTCTGGTCGCCCTCGTGGCCGACGTGGCGAAGATCGCTGCTGCCCGACTGGTGCTGGAGCTGGACGACTCGACCAGGAAAGCCGACCGCGACCTGCTCTACCGCGAGGTACGGGCGGCAGGAGTCGCAGACCAGCTCCGGTACGACCACATGCGCGCCGATGAGGAATGTCTGCTCGCCATCCCTGACGCTGTCGCATGGTGCTGGGCCAAAGGCGGCGGCTGGCGCGCGAAGGTGCGTCCGATAGTCGTGGACGTGCGGGAGGTGTGATCGGGCCTGGAAAGCGCGAAACCCGGCCCACCTACCGTCCGGAAGGCTGCCGGGTTCACTTCCAGCAGCTAGTGCCGCTGGCTTCTCTCAGGCTACCGGCTAGCCGGTAGGTCGACAAGTCGACCCGAACACCGCGTCGGTGGTCGTGTCGCCGGGCCCGCAGCTCCACCCAGCCGTATGTCTGCTCGTCGTACGACTGGGGCGTCCACTCGACGGTGGCGTCCACCGGCAGGTTGGTCGGCACGCCGGGGCCGTCGTTCGTCCCCATCGAGATGCCTTGCGGCGAATTCCTCGAGGTTGATCATCTCTGGCGCCCGTCCAAATATCACCCCACAGTGGATGGCATCGAGGCCGTGCGGGGAATCGAACCCCGGTGCGCGGTTTTGCAGACCGCTCCCTGACCACTCGGGCACACGACCAAGGTGACACGCGCCTCCGGCAGGGTTCGAACCTGCGACCTTCGGATCCGGAATCCGACGCGCTATCCGCTGCGCCACGGGGGCAGATGGAAGTGGAGAATTCGAACTCCCCAGAGCGCTCCGCGCACCCGGGTTACAGCCGGGCCCACCTCACCATCGGTGGCGCACTTCCATGGGTGACTGGCGGGACTCGAACCCGCGACAACCCGGGACCACAACCCGGTGCTCTACCACTGAGCGACATGGGCGGAAACGGGGCGATGCCCCGGGAGAAGGCTCCGGTGGCAGGACTCGAACCTGCACTGTACGGATTAACAATCCGCTGCCCTGCCAGTTGGGCGACACCGGTGTCGTCGCGGCGTGGAACCGGACCCTGCTGGGGCGTCTGTCAAGTGCGCCGCCAGGGGATCGAACCCTGCTCTCCGGATTAAGAGTCCGGTGCTAAGCCACTCAGCTAGCGGCGCGTGGCGGAGGGGAGGAGGGTCGAACTCCTACGGGCTATTCGCCCCAACCGTTTTCGAGACGGTGGCCGCCGCCTGCTGTCGGCTGGCCCCTCCACTGGCGTGACCCGTCGGCTGGCCCGGCCACGTGGCCCGCCAGACCGCGTTCTGGGGAGTCGAATCCTGGCACCGCCGGCCTCGGCCGGCGACACGCGGTGGCGAGCCGGGCAATGCGGGCCACGACGTCGGGTCGACAGGATTCGAACCTGCATCCTCGCGGTCCCAAACCGCGTGCTCCGCCAAGTTGAGCTACGACCCGTTGAGTCGGGACGGGCAGTCTCGAACTCCCGGCCTCTGGTCCCCCAGACCAGCGCGCTACCCCTGCGCCACGTCCCGATACGTGCCCCCGGCAGGATTCGAACCTGCGGCCTCCTGGTTCGTAGCCAGGCGCTCTATCCACTGAGCTACAGGGGCAAGGTGTTGCTGCGTGCCGACGGGAGGAATCGAACTCCGGCTCCCGCCTTATCAGGGCGGTGCTCTGACCGCTGAGCTACGACGGCTTGGCGAAGGGGGAGGGATTCGAACCCCCGGCGGGCGGACCCGCTCCGCGCTAGCAACGCGGTGCCATCGACCAGACTCGGCCAACCCTTCATACGCGCCAACGACGGGAATCGAACCGGCGGCCCTCCGCTCGACAGGCGGATGCTCTTCCACTGAGCTACGTCGGCATGGCGGATCGACGGGGAGCCGAACCCGCACGCGAGGCTTGCAAAGCGACGCTGTGCACCAGCACCCGACCCATGGCTCGGTTGGCCGGAATCGAACCGGCTTCTCCCCGGCTGCCCGGGGCGGCGGTTCCTCCGCCTACGACCTGCCGTGTCCGGAGAGGGATTCGAACCCACACTGAACGCGTCCTGAACGCGTTGCCTCCTGCCATTTGGGCTACCCGGACAAGTGACCCTGGCCCCGTGCCGAAGGCGCAGCCTTCGCGTCCAAGGTCGTGGTGCCGACGCCCGGTGTCGATCCGGGTGCCTTCCGGTTATGAGCCGGACGCTCTGCCGTTGAGCTACGTCGGCGTGGTTGGAGCCGATGACAGGAATCGAACCTGCGTCCGCCGCATTACAGGTGCGGTGCTCGACCATCGTGAGCTCCACCGGCTTGGTGCCCTCGGCACGACTCGAACGTGCGCGTCGACCAGGATCTGGGCCTGGTGCCTCTTCCAGTTGGGCCACGAGGGCGTGCGCTGCGGGCGGAGGACTCGAACCTCCAAACCTTCCGGTCCAGAGCCGGACGTGCTGCCAGTTGCACCAGCCCGCATCGGGGCCGGCGGGCAAAGGCCCGCCGGCCGGTGATCAGCGCTGCACCATGCCCGACCAGGTGGGCACCAACGGCTGGAACCGCAGTTCCATCCCCGCCTCGGCGGGGGTCAGGTCACCCTTGCGCTGGTTGCAGGCGTAGCAGGCGCCGATCGTGTTCTTCCAGCTGTTCCGGCCGCCGCGCGAGCGGGGCAGGATGTGGTCGACGGTGGTGGCCGTCGACGGGCAGTACGCGCACCGGTAGCCGTCCCGGCGCAGCACGCCGCACTTGGACCAGCCGGGGCCGCTGCGGTACCGCCACCTGGTGACGACGTACCGGACCAGGCGCAGGACGCGCGGCATCGGGAAGACGCCGAGGTGCCGGTCCGGCTCGGCCTCGTGGATCTCGGCGACCCGGCGCATCAGCATCCGGATCGCGTGTTGGACCGGGACCCGGTGTAGCGGTCCCAGGTCGGCGTTGAGCACGAGCACGGCGTTCACCGGGCCCTCCCTTCTTCTCGACGATCGGTGGTGAGAGCGGACGACGGGGTTCGAACCCGTGACCTCGACGTTGGCAACGTCGCGCGCTACCGGCTGCGCCACGTCCGCAAGGGGCCGTCTACGACGGCGTGGTGCCGAGAGCGGGACTCGAACCCGCAACGACGGAGGTTTGAGCTCCGCGCCTCGTACCTGTTGGGCTTTCTCGGCTGATGGCCAGAGCGGTACCGGGGAATCGAACCCCGACCTACCTCTTGGAAGGCAGCTTGCTCCAACGGCCCGTGGTCCGGGACCGGGGTGTCGAACCCCGTGTCTCCTGCTCCCAAAGCAGGCGGGTTACCGTCTCCCTCGCCCCGGTAGGTGTTGCCCCCGGCCGGCCCGTGATGGCGCCGGCCGGGTTATTGCTAAATGCCATCCACTGTGGAGTTGAGAATTAGCGACGCCGCCGGCCGCAGCCGTGACGAAAAGCAGGGGCGACAGGACTTGAACCTGCAACCTCCGGTTTTGGAGACGGGTGCTCTACCCGTTGAGCTACGTCCCGGTGAAATTGTTGCCGGGTAACGAAAAAGCCGCCCGTTCCCTGGCTGGGGTGGGCGGCTTCGCAGCTTGCGCTGGCGCTACTCGCGCCGCCACCCCGGCTTCCAGTTCCACTCGCTCAGCGACAGGTCATGGGCTCGCCCGATCGAGGGCAGCACGACACCGCCGCGCGGCATACACCGCGTGGTTTCGGTGGAGGCGTACTGCAACACGGGGAACTCCTTGGGTTTGGGCCGGTCTTGCCTTGCCCATTGAAGGTAAGGGCGGGCGCGCACCGCTGGCAATGGATATTTCCAAGACCCATTCTTGTGTGCCCGCCGGCGGATTGACCGCCTGGCGCGGCTGCCAGGCTCCCACCCTCGATGACCTGCGATCATCTGCGGGCCGGCGGCGGGCGCGGCAGGATGGAACGCGTGACGAATCCAGAGGCAGTGGGTTACCGGATCGAACGTGACTCGATGGGCGAGGTGGAGGTGCCCGCCGACGCGCTGTGGCGGGCGCAGACCCAGCGCGCGGTGCAGAACTTCCCGATCTCGGGCCGGGGGATCGAGTCCGCCCAGGTCCGGGCGCTGGCCCAGATCAAGGGCGCGGCGGCGCAGGTCAACGCCGAACTGGGCGTGCTCGACGCCGAGGTGGCTGCCGCGATCGCCACCGCCGCCGCGCACGTGGCCGACGGCGGGTACGACGACCAGTTCCCGATCGACGTCTTCCAGACCGGCTCGGGCACCTCGTCCAACATGAACACCAACGAGGTGATCGCCAGCCTGGCCGGCCGGGAGCTCGGCCGGGACGTGCACCCGAACGACGACGTCAACGCCTCGCAGTCCAGCAACGACGTCTTCCCGTCCTCGATCCACCTGGCCGCCACCGAAGCGGTCACCCACGACTTGCTCCCCGCGCTGACCCACTTGGCCGAGGCGCTGGAGGCCAAGGCCGCCGAGTTCGAGACGGTGGTCAAGGCCGGGCGGACCCACCTCATGGACGCCACCCCGGTCACCCTCGGCCAGGAGTTCGGCGGGTACGCCGCGCAGATCCGATACGGCGTCGAGCGGCTGGAGGCGGCGCTGCCCCGCCTGGCCGAACTGCCGCTGGGCGGCACTGCCGTGGGCACCGGCATCAACACCCCGCTCGGCTTCGCCAGCCGGGTGATCGAGAAGTTGCGCGAGCAGACCGGGCTGCCGGTGACCGAGGCCCGCAACCACTTCGAGGCGCAGGGCGCGCGGGACGCGCTGGTGGAGACGTCCGGCCAGCTCCGTACCGTCGCGGTCGGCTTCTACAAGATCGCCAACGACGTACGCTGGATGGGCTCCGGCCCCCGCGCCGGCCTGCGTGAGCTGCGCATCCCCGACCTCCAGCCCGGCTCGTCGATCATGCCCGGCAAGGTGAACCCTGTGGTCGCCGAGGCGGTCCGGCAGGTCTGCGCCCAGGTGGTCGGCAACGACGCCACGGTCGCGTTCGCCGGTTCCCAGGGGGACTTCGAGCTGAACGTGATGCTCCCGGTGATGGCCCGCAACCTGCTGGAGTCGATCCGGCTGCTGGCCGCGTCCAGCCGTCTCTTCGCCGACCGCTGCGTGGCCGGCCTCGCCGCGAACGCGGACGTCTGCCTGGCGTACGCGGAAGGTTCGCCGTCGATCGTCACCCCGCTCAACCGCTATCTCGGGTACGACGAGGCCGCCTCGATCGCCAAGGAGGCGCTGGCGAAGGAGATCTCCATCCGGGAGGTGGTGCTCGCCCGGGGCCACGTGGACAGCGGGAAGCTCAGTGAGGACCAGCTCGACGAGGCGCTCGACGTGCTGAGGATGACCCACCCCTGACCCGCGCCCAGCCGTTACCCTCGGCGTGGCGTTGCCACCGCAGGAATCCATCGAGCTGGTGAGGGAAGTGGCGGAATCATGGAGCTGACCGGCATGGTCGGGAGGCGCGACAGCAGGGACCCGGTCGACCCAGTGTTCACCTTCGACCCGTACGCCGGGCGGGTCTTCGTCGCGGCGCTGCCGCGCTGACGTGCCGGTGGTTCCCGACGGCGAGGTGCTGGCCCGGCTCGGCCGGGAACGCAACGTCTGGTTCTGCACCCTCCGCCCCGACGGCTCACCGCACCTGACGCCGGTCTGGTTCGTCCACCTCGACGACCAGTGGTGGATCTGCACCGCCGCCCGCAACCGCAAGGTCCGGAACGTGGCGGCCGACCCCCGGGTCTCGCTGGCCCTGGAGGACGGACGTGCCCCGGTCGTCGCGGAGGGGACGGCGACGATCCACCGCGAGTCCTTCCCCACCGGTGTGGTGGCGGCCTTCCGCGCCAAGTACGGCTGGGACGTCACCGGCTCGGACGGGCCGGAGGGCGGCAACGTGCTGCTCCAGGTCACCGTCTCCCGCTGGCTTTTCGCCGGCCCGACGGACTGACCGCCGCCGCTGCCTCGGCGGTCCGCTGGCGGCGCTGGGCTACCACGGCACGCACACCCGGGCGGACGTTCAGGTGACCCGACGGAACCGGGGCGGCGGCCAAAGTCGTGGCCCGGCCGACGGGCCGCGCGGCACCATACGGGGCATGACCCCACCGGAGCAGGCCACGATCCTGCTGGAGACCGCGCGCCTCCGGCTGCGCCGGCTGACCCCCGCCGACGTCGACCACCTCGTCGGGTTGGACGCCGACCCGGAGGTCATGCGCTACCTCACCAACGGCCGGCCCACGCCGCTGCCGGTGATCCGGGACGAGCTGCTGCCCCACCTGCTCGACCAGTACGACCGCTGGCCGGGCCTCGGCCGCTGGGCGGCGGTCGACCGGCTCGACGGGGCCTTTCTCGGCTGGTTCGCCCTCGCCCCGCCGGCCGGTGACCCCCCGGCGTCCGGACCCACCCAGGCCGAGTTGGGCTACCGTCTCCGGCGCTCCGCCTGGGGACGAGGGCTCGCCACGGAAGGGGCGCGGGCCCTCGTCCGGTACGCCTTCACGCGGCTCGGGCTGCGCCGGGTCTGGGCGGAGACCATGGCCGTCAACGTGGGATCCCGGCGGGTCATGGAGAAAACCGGCCTGCATTATGTCCGCACTTTTCACCTCACCTGGGACGACCCGATTCCGGGATACGAACACGGGGAGGTGGAATACGAAATTCTCACCCCGGATGCTAGGAATGATGCTCTGCCGACGGAGTTGACAACGGGGGCCTTCATTTCATGGTGAGTGTGGTCGTGTTCGACGCGGACGAGACGCTGCTGGATCTGAGACCGGCGGTGACCAGCAGTCTGGCGGTCGTACTGGAGGAGATGCGGCGGCTGAGCCCCGCCGCGGCCACGGTCTCCCTGGCGGACCTGGAGGCGGACTGGGCGGCGGTCGGGGCTGTACGCAGTGCCGCGCCGGTGCAGGAGGTCCGTCGCGCCGGGCTGGCCCTGTCGCTGGCCCGGGCCGGGCTGGACGCCGAACTCGACCGCATGCTCGAACTGTTCTTCGCTCACCGGTTCGCGCTGACCAGGCCATTTCCGGATGTGCTCCCGGCGCTCGCCGAGTTGCGCCGGCACTTCGTTCTCGGCTACGCCACCAACGGCAACAGCCGGACCGAACGCTGCGGCCTGGCCGGCGAGTTCGCCTTCGAGTTGTACGCCCACGAGAACGGACTGCCGAAGAAACCGGCACCCGAGTTCTACGCGGCGGTGGTGGCGGCGGCCGGGGTGCCCCCGTCGGAGGTGCTCTACGTGGGGGACTCCCTCGACCACGACGTGATCGCGCCGCAACGCGCGGGACTGCGCGCGGTCTGGCTGAACCGCATTGGGACGGTCTGCCGTCCCGGGGTGGTGCCGGACGGTGAGGTGTCCACAATGGCCGAACTGCTCGACGTCATCGACCGGTCGGTGCGACAGCCGCTGTGAACGCCTCTGATCTGCCGCTACCTCTGGCGGAACCAGCGTTGATGTTGTCTGATGTCTGCCACGTCCCTCAACGAGAGGATCTGATGTGGTGAGCAAGCGCTTCACCGCCGGTGCCGTCGCTACCGCAACGGCGCTGGCACTCACGGTGACCGGTCCGGTCGGCCCGGCGAATGCCGAACCGACCGTGTCCCGGACGTTCACCGTCGTCGCGGAGGAGGGTGTCTCCGCCGACGCCGCGATCGCCGCCATCCGCTCCGCCGGTGGCACGGTGGTCTCCCGTACCGACGAGGTCGGTATCTTCCAGGTCACCAGCGAGCGGGCCGACTTCGCCGCCCGGGCCACCGCTGCCGCGGCCCTGGTCGGTGCGGCCCAGCAGAAGGCCATCGGCCGCAAGCCCAAGCTGGACCGGGTCGAGCAGGAACACCTGCTGGCCGCGACGAAGAAGGCGGCGAAGGACGCCAAGAAGCGCGGGACCAAAATGGACCCGCTCGACGACAAGCTGTGGGGCCTGGAGATGATCCGGGCCGACAAGTCCCGCAAGATCGAGCCGGGTGACCGGCGGGTCAAGGTCGGTGTCCTGGACACCGGCGTGGACGCCAGCAACCCGGACATCGCCCCGAACTTCGACTGGTCGCTGTCGCGCAACTTCGCCCCCGACATCGCCGAGGTCGACGGCCCGTGCGAGGTGGCGAGCTGCCTCGACCCGGTCGGCACCGACGACAACGGGCACGGCACCCACGTCGCCGGCACCATCGGCGCGGCGGCCAACGGCTTCGGCATCTCCGGGGTCGCCCCGAACGTCACCCTGGTGCAGCTCAAGGGCGGCCAGGACTCGGGCTACTTCTTCCTTCAGCCGGTGGTCAACTCGCTGGTGCACGCGGCCAACAACGGCCTCGACGTGGTGAACATGTCGTTCTACGTCGACCCGTGGCTGTACAACTGCACCGCCAACCCGGCCGACTCGCCGGAGGCGCAGGCCGAGCAGCGGGCCATCATCGCGGCGATGGAGCGGACGCTGACCTACGCGCACCGCAAGGGCGTCACCCTGGTCGGCGCGCTCGGCAACAACAACGAGGACCTCGGTGCCCCGCGCACCGACGTGTCCAGCCCGGACTACGGCCCGGTCGCGCCGTACCCGCGCCCGATCGACAACGAGAGCTGCTGGGACCTGCCGGCCGAGGGCCCGCACGTGATCGGTGTCTCCTCGCTCGGCCCGTCGTACAAGAAGTCGGACTTCTCGAACTGGGGCACCGAGCAGATCTCCGTCGCCGCACCGGGTGGCTGGTTCCGGGACGGCTTCGGCACCGACTCGTACCGCACCGACGCCAACATGATCCTGTCGGCGTACCCGAAGCACGTGCTCCAGGAGGAGGGCTCGGTCGACGCGGACGGCAACATCGTCCCCGGTGCCGAGACGTTCGTCTTCAAGGAGTGCAAGACCAACGGTGAGTGCGGCTACTACACCTACCTCCAGGGCACCTCGATGGCCGCGCCGCACGCGGCCGGCGTCACCGCGCTGATCGTCAGCAAGTTCGGCAAGAACGAGCGTCGGGGTGGGTTCGGCATGGACCCGGCTCTGGTCGAGCAGCACCTCTACCGTACGGCCGCCGAGCGGGCCTGCCCGGAGCCCCGGCTCCAGCAGTACCGCAACGAGGGCCGGGACGAGACCTACGACGCGTACTGCGCTGGTGGTCTCAACTTCAACGGCTTCTACGGCTACGGCATCGTCGACGCCTACGCCGCCGTGAAGACCCCGCTCAAGCCGAACGCCCGCCCGTAGGGCCCACGTCCGACTGATCGGTGGAACTGCGGCATCCGGCTCGCCCGGGTGCCGCAGTTCCGTCTCTGCCCCAGCGCCGCCCCCGCTACCGCCGTCAGGCGACGCCGCGCCAGCCACGGCTGGCCAGCGCCGCCCGGATCTCGCGGAGCAGCGCGGCGAAGTCGTGGCGCAGGCGTCGACCGGTCACGTGCAGCACCAGCCATCCGGCGCCGACGAGTTGGTTGAGCCGGCGCCGGTCGCGGTGCAACTGCTCCGGGTCGGCGTGCCAGCGGCCGTCGTACTCGACGGCGACCTTGAACTCGGGCCAGGCCAGATCGGGGTGCAGGACCAGCCCGGACGACACCCGGACCGGATGCTGGGTCACCGGTCGGGGCAGCCCGGCCAGCACCAGTCTGACCCGCAGGTGGGACTCCGGCGGTGACTGTGCGCCCGGATCCGCCAGGCCGAACACGCGCAACGCCCGCCGGCCACCCCGTCGGTCGGCGTTCTGGGCGGCGACGTCGGCGAGGGCATGCTGGCTGGTCAGGCCCTGCCCCAGTAAGCCGTCGATGATGCCGACCGCCCGGACCGGTTCCACCCACACCGCCGTCTCCCACGCGGAACGGGTCGGGTCGGAACGTGGCGGTGCCCCCGTCCAGACCGGCTCCAGGCTGGACGCAGCCCCGGTTGCGGAACCGTCGGCGGCCAGGGTGGTCGTGTGCACCCGTAAGCCCCGCTGGCTGCGCAGCCCCGCCGGTCCGGCGACGACGACGTGGACCTCGTCGGTGAAGCCGGCGGCGTGCTCGACACCGTGCAGGTACGCCGCCGAGGGGCCGGCGAACGCCGCGTTGGCAGGAAGCTGGCACGCTACCGCCCGACAGGCGAGTGTGTGGTCCCGGTCGAGTCGGGCGTCCGCGTAGACGTCGTGGCGTAGGCGGATCCAGGCCGAGCTGCGGAGCTGGTCCGCGCTGAGGAACCCACGGCGGACCACGTCCGAACCACGGAAGACCTGCCAGGCCAGGGCGGGGGGTCGGTGAGCGCGTGAAGGCACGTCCGTCAGGGTGCCGGCTGACGTGTATCCGCCGGCACCCCTGTGGATGACCGGATCCTCCCGTCCGCCCCCCTCCTGTGGACGACCTCCCCTGCGCCCGACAGCCGTGGTATGGGCGATCGACTCGTGGTGCGGCATGTCGGGGTGTCAGGGTCAGGAGAAGGCCCGACATACCGCAATCCGAGTCGATCACCCCCGGCGGGGCCGGGCGGGCGGAGGTCGGGTGGGGTCGGGGAGGGAGGGGGTCAGGAGAGGGCTTGGGCGATGGCGGTGGCGGCGGTGAGGACCTGCCCGCCGACCGTCGCGGCGTCCAGTGGGGCCAGCGCCACCACGCCGACGCTCGCCTCCAGCCCGGGCACGCCGAGCACCGGCGCGGCCACGCCGTACGCGCCGGGTTGTAGTTCGCCCTCGGTGGTCACCGGGCCGGCGGACCCGGCCCGACCGGCGAGGATGGCCCGTCCCGCCGCCCCACGTTCCAGCGGGTGCCGGGAACCCGTCCGGTACGCCACGTGGAAGGCCGTCCAGCTCGGCTCGACCACGGCCAGGGCGACGCCCTCGTCCCCCTCCACCACGGTCAGGTGGGCGGTCGCGCCGGCCTGCTCGGCCAGCCGGCGTAGCGCGGGCATCGCCCCCTCGGCGAGCAGCGGCTGGGCGCGCCGGGCCAGGTGGAGCACCCCGGCACCGAGGCGCAGCCGGCCGACGCGGTCACGGCGCAGCATGCCGTGCCCGGTCAGCGCGCTGACCAGCCGGTATACGGCCGCCCGGCCGATGCCCAGCCGGTGCGCGGCCTCGGTGACGGTCAGCCCGCCCGGCGCGTCGGCGACCAGGTGCAGCAGACGCAGTCCCCGGTCCAGGGTCTGCGCGGTCTCCCCGGGACGGCCCGACGCCGCGCCGCCGTCCGGCTCCGCGGAGTCGCCTCCGGGGCGGCCGGGCCGACTGCTTCCGTCCCGCTCCGCGAAGCCGTCGCCGGGGCGGCCGGGCCGCCTGTCTCCGGCCGGCTCCGTGGGCCCGTTCCCGGGTCGTCCCGCCGTCTCCACAGCAGGCAGCGTACGACCCAGCGCCGGGCAGCCCGAAGATGTGGGGACCGTTACCCTTGTACGGTGACGCTACGCCTGTATGACACCGCCACCCGAACGGTCCGGGACTTCGTCCCGAGGGAAGCCGGCAAGGTGGGGGTCTACCTGTGTGGTCTCACCCTCCAGGCACCTCCACATATCGGCCATCTTCGTTCCGGCGTCAACTACGACGTGCTGCGTCGCTGGCTGCTGGCGAAGGGCTTCGAGGTCACCTTCATCCGCAACCTGACCGACATCGACGACAAGCTGCTGGTCAAGTCGTGCGAGCAGGAGCGGCCCTTCTGGTCGATCGCGTACGCCAACGAGCTGGTCTTGGCCGCCGCGTACCGGTCGCTCAACGTGCTGCCGCCGACGTACGAGCCCCGGGCCACCGGGCACGTCCCGGAGATGCACGAGCTGATCGCCGCGCTGATCGAGCGGGGTCACGCCTACCCGGCCACCGACGGCTCGGGCGACGTCTACTTCGACGTCGCCTCCTGGCCGGCGTACGGCGAACTCTCCGGCCAGTCCCCGGCCGACATGCAGTCCGCCGGGGACGCCCCGGACCGGGGCAAGCGCGACCCCCGCGACTTCGCGCTCTGGAAGGGCGCGAAGCCGGACGAGCCGGCCGACGCCTACTGGCCGTCGCCGTGGGGACGGGGCCGTCCCGGCTGGCACATCGAGTGCTCGGCGATGTGCTGGCGCTACCTCGGCGCGGAGTTCGACATCCACGGCGGCGGGCTCGACCTGACCTTCCCGCACCACGAGAACGAGATCGCCCAGTCGAAGGCCGCCGGTCTGCCGTTCGCCCGGTACTGGGTGCACCACGGCCTGCTCAGCCTCGGCGGGGCGAAGATGGGCAAGTCCGCCGGCAACGCCCTGGACCTGGCCTACGTCGCCTCGCTCGGGGTGCGGCCGGTCGAGCTGCGCTACTACTTCGCCGCCGCGCACTACCGGTCCCGCATCGACTACACCGAGGACGCGCTGCGCGAGTCGGCGACCGCGTACCGCCGGATCGAGGGCTTCGTGCAGCGGGCCGCCGAACTGGTCGGCGCGGGAACGCCCGGCGAGCTGCCGGCGGCGTTCACCGCCGCGATGGACGACGACCTGAACACCTCCGCCGCGCTGGCCGTGCTGCACGACGTCCTCCGCGACGGGAACACCGCCCTGGCCGGCGGGGACGATGTGACGGTCCGCACGGCGCTCGCCGCCGTCCGGGCGATGCTGGATATCCTCGGCGTCGACCCCCTGGACGCCGCGTGGACGGGCGGCGGCTGTGGTGACGACCTGCGCGGCGTGGTGGACTCCCTGGTCGCGTTGGCCCTGGAGCAGCGTGCCCAGGCGCGCGGCCGCAAGGACTGGGCCGCCGCCGACGCGGTACGCGACCAGCTCAAGCAGGCCGGCGTGGTGGTCGAGGACACCCCGCAGGGCCCCCGTTGGACTATTGGAGAGCAGGACTGATGCCCGGCAACTCACAGCGCCGAGGCCGGCGACTGGCCCCGAAGCAGGGGGCCCCGAAGGGCTCCGGCGGCAAGAACCGGGACGCCCTCGCCGGGCGGGGGAAGACCCTCCCGGCCGACGAGCGTCCCTGGCACAAGGCGTACTCGGGCACTGAGAAGCTGCCCCAGCGCACCGCGTGGAAGCAGGAGAAGGAGCGGCGCGCCGCCGCCGAGGAGGGGCGCGCCCCCAAGATCGGCCAGCCGGGCAGCAAGGACACCACCTGGGGCAGGGGTGGCGGTCGGGGTGTCCCACCCGCGAAGGGGCACGGCGGTCGGCCCGCCGGCCGTGGCGGCCCCCGGGTCTCCCCGGGGCGCCGGTCGAATCCGGCGAAGGACAGCCCGGAACTGCTGGTCGGGCGGAACCCGGTGCTGGAGTCGCTGCGCGCGCACGTGCCGGCGACCGCGCTCTACACCGCGCAGGGCATCGACAGTGACGACCGGGTCAAGGAGATCGTCCGGACGGCCGCCGACCGGGGCATCGCCATCCTGGAGGTCAGCCGGGCCGAACTGGACCGGATGACCGGGGGCGTGCTGCACCAGGGCGTCGGCCTCCAGGTGCCGCCGTTCGCGTACGAGCCCTTCGAGGACCTGGTCGTGGCGGCGCTGGAGCAGACCGCCCCGCTGCTGGTGGCGCTGGACGGGGTCACCGATCCGCGCAACCTCGGCGCGGTGATCCGGTCGGCTGCCGCGTTCGGCGCGCAGGGTGTCTTCGTACCGGAGCGGCGGGCCGCCGGGATCACCGCGACCGCCTGGCGGACCAGCGCGGGCGCGGCGGCGCGGGTGCCGGTGGCGCAGGTGACGAACCTGACCCGTTCGCTGAAGGCCTGCCAGGACGCCGGGTTCATGGTGGTCGGGCTGGACGCCGACGGCGAGACCGACCTCTACGACCTGGAGGCCGCGGTCGGCCCGCTGGTCGTCGTGGTCGGCTCGGAGGGGCGTGGGCTCTCCCGCCTGGTCGGCGAGACGTGCGACCTGACCGTGCGCATCCCGATGGTCTCCGACGTCGAGTCGCTGAACGCGAGCGTGGCCGCCGCGGTCACCCTCGCTGAGGTCGCCCGGCGGCGCGGCGCCGCCTGAGTCCGGACGACAGACCAGACGCCGAAAGGGGCGGTCCGCCGAAGCGGGCCGCCCCTTTCGTGGTACGTCAGATCCGGTTGCCGCTGCCGGCGTTGAAGACGTGGATCCGGCCGGTGCGGGGCTTGACGAACACGGTGTCACCCATGTTCGGCATGGCCCGGCGGTCGGTGCGGACGACGAACCGCTCGTTCGCGCCCTCCAGTGCGGCGTGGCCGTAGATGTTGGCGTCCGAACCGAGGTCCTCGACCAGCTCGACGACGACCGGCATGCCGCCCTCGGTGGGGCTGACCAGGTCGCAGTCCTCCGGACGGAAGCCCACGGTGACCTTGCCGTTGCCGCCCTCGGCGCGGGCCGCCTCGACCTGCTCCCGGGTCAGCGGGATGTTCATCTCGGCGAAGGCCGCGCCGGTCTCGCCCAGCGGCACGGTCTTGATGTTCATGGCCGGGGAACCCATGAAGCCGGCGACGAAGACGTTCGCCGGGGTGTCGTAGAGCGCCCGCGGGGTGTCCACCTGCTGGAGGACACCGTCGAGCATGACGGCCACCCGGTGGCCCATCGTCATCGCCTCGACCTGGTCGTGGGTGACGTAGACGGTGGTGACACCCAGCTTGGCCTGGAGCGACGCGATCTGGGTACGGGTCTGCACCCGGAGCTTGGCGTCGAGGTTCGACAGCGGCTCGTCCATGAGGAAGACCTGCGGCTCCCGGACGATGGCCCGGCCCATCGCGACCCGCTGGCGCTGACCGCCGGAGAGGGCCTTCGGCTTACGGCTGAGGTACTCCTCGAGCTGGAGCAGGGCCGCCGCCTCCTTGACCCGCCGGTCGATCTCCGATTTGGGGGTCTTGCGGAGCTTCAGCGCGAACGCCATGTTCTCGTACACCGACATGTGCGGGTAGAGGGCGTAGTTCTGGAAGACCATCGCGATGTCGCGGGCCTTCGGCGGCAGGTGGGTGACGTCGCGCTGGTCGATGTAGATCGAGCCCTCGTCGACGTCCTCCAGGCCGGCGAGCATCCGCAGGCTGGTGGACTTGCCGCAACCGGAGGGGCCGACCAGGACGAGGAACTCGCCGTCGCCGATCTCCAGATCCAGCTGGTTGACGGCGGGACGCTCGGTGCCCGCGTAGATGCGGGACGCCTTGGCGTAGGTGACCGTGGCCATGGTGAAGCGCTTCCTTTCACCGGCAGGAACGTGCCGGACGATCCGAGTGAAGGAGCGACCGGCACGTAGCCGTGCCGGCCCGTCGGCCGAATTCCGGTCACCCGCAGGTCACTGGAATGTCGTCCGCGTCACTGCACGGTAAACGGGATTTCCTCGCGTGCCAAGACGGTGGGCACAGGATGGGACCGACGACATTCGCATACCGGTCACTCAGGCACGCACAACCATCAATCGCCGGGACATTGACTGCGTTGCGTGCACCGTAGGATCACAACCCGACCAGAAGGATGGCGTCAGATCACGTTTCCAGTGCTGGGGGGCCTGGTGAGGGAGGAAATCCGGACGCCAGTCGCTATGCTGACCACGGACGCCCGCGCCCCTGTAGCTCAGCTGGCCAGAGCACTCGCCTTGTAAGCGAGATGTCGCCGGTTCGATCCCGGCCGGGGGCTCCAATTCCCGTCGGTTCCGGGCCTGTTCCTCACCGAACAGGCCCGGACGACGGGCGTCGAGGAGCCGTTCCGATGATGAACGCCCGAATCAGTCCGGTCAGTCCGTTTCGGCCCGGTGCGCGGGCTCGCACGCCCGGGAGGCCGCGTCGAGGCGACCGGTGCGGGGCGTGACCGGAGAGGCGACACGGGTGCGGTCCCGTCGGGTCCGTAGGGTGGTGCGGTGAGCCGCGCGGTCGAGCAGTCCAACCGGGCGATGCTGCGGGCCCGGGATGCGATGGACCGCTCGTACGCCGAGCCGTTGGACATCCCCACCCTGGCGAGGATCGCGCACGTTTCCGAGGCGCACTTCATCCGGACCTTCCGGGCCACCTTCGGCGAGACCCCGCACCGCTACCTCCAACGCCGTCGGGTCGAGCGGGCGATGTCCCTGCTGATCGAGTCGGACCGGGACGTCACGGAGATCTGCCACGCGGTGGGCTTCAGCAGCCTCGGCACCTTCAGCCGTACCTTCCGGGAAATCGTCGGCCAGTCGCCGACCGCCTTCCGGGCCCGGCGGAGCCCGGCCGGTGCCGTGCCGAGCTGTTTCACCAAGGCCTGGACCCGACCCAGCAGTTTTGGATAAGCAGCAGGTCAGGGCCGGGTCGTAGCGTGGTCGGCATGACGATGAACGCGATCAGCCGCTCCCAGATCTACGTCCTCGACCAGGACGAGGCCCTCGACTTCTACGTCGGCAAGCTGGGCCTGGAGGTCCACACCGACGCCGACCTCGGCTTCATGCGCTGGCTGACGGTCAACGTGCCCGGCGACCGCCAGCGGGAGATCCTGCTGGAGAAGCCGGGCCCGCCGGCCCTGGACCCGGCAACCGCCGAACAGGTGCGGGAACTGCTCACCAAGGGAGCGTTGGGCGGTTACCTCTTCATGACCACCGACGACGCGCACAAGACGTACGAGGACCTGGTTGCCAAGGGGGTGGACGTCACCGACGAGCCGGCCGAGCGCCCGTACGGCATCGACTTCGGCATCCGTGACCCGTTCGGGAACCGCATCCGGATCGGGCAGATGTTCTGACCCTCCCCCGGGGCACCCGCTCTCGCGACGGGCCGGTCGCCGCCGCGCGGCCACCGACCGGTGGGGTCCGTTAGGGTCGACGGGCCGATCCCGGACCCGGCTTTGCCGCCCCGGGGCAACGGGCAGGCCGGCGGGACGAGGAGGAACGGTGTCGGACGCGCGGTTGACCGTCGAGGTGGCCGGTCCGGTGGCGACCGTGGTGATCAGCAATCCGACCCGCCGGAACGCGATGACCCCGGACATGTGGCGGCAGTTGCCGCCGCTGCTCGACCGGCTGGAGGCGGATCCGGCCGTCCGGGTCCTGGTGCTCACCGGGGCGGGGGAGACCTTCTGCGCCGGCGCCGACCTGGGCGACGTGGACGAGGTGCTGGCCGCCGGCGACCAGAGCGTGGCGGTGGTCGCCGAGGAGCGGCTGGCCGCCTTCGCCAAGCCGACCGTCGCGGCGGTACGCGGCGCCTGCGTAGGCGGCGGTTGCCAGCTGGCGGTCGCCTGCGACCTGCGGATCGCCGCCGCCGACGCCCGGTTCGGTGTGCCGCCGGCCCGACTCGGGGTCGTCTACCAGACGCCGGCGACCCGACGGCTGGCCGCCCTGGTCGGGCCGGCCACCGCCAAGTACCTGATCTTCACCGGCGAGTTGGTGGACGCCGAGCGGGCCGGTCGGCTCGGTCTGGTCGACGAGGTGCTGCCGGCCGAAGGACTCGTCGACCGGATCGCCGCGCTGACCGGCACGATCGCTCTCCGGTCCCAACTCAGCATCGTCGCCGCCAAGGAGGTCGTGGACGGTCGGGCCGACGTCGACCGGGTGGCCTGGTGGCACCGGGAGGTCCTGGCCAGCGGCGAGGCGCGGGAGGGGGTGACGGCGTTCCACGAACGCCGTCCGGCGCGCTTCACCTGGACGCTTCCGCCGGCCGGGTGAAGCGGTCTCAGATCTCCATCCTCGCGGCCAGGCCCTCCTCGCGTAGCGCACGGCGCTGCCCGTCGGCCACGACGACCTCCACCACGATCAGGACGAAGGAGACGGCCGCCAGCACACCCAGCGCGCCGGTCGCGGATATCCGTCGGGCGACGGGGACGAGTGCGACCAGCACCAGCGCGGCGGCCCCCCGGGTCCAGATGATCGTCCTGATCGTGCGGGCGATGCGCAGCTGGTAGGCGACGTTGGCCAGGAGGAAGAGGATTATCCCGCCGTAGAGGCCGAAGAGGCCGATGGCGGACAGCGGGTCGTCGGGGTGCCCTTCGGTGCGGCCGACGTTCTTGACCAGTTCGCGTATCCCGAGGGCCGGCAGGAGGATGCCGGCGACCATGGGTAGGTGCAGGTAGCTGTAGGCGTCCCGGGCGAGGGCGAACCTGGTCTTCGGGTCGGCACGTCCGAGGGCCTGCTCACCGACGAGCGCCACCACGTCGAAGTAGGTCCACAGCAGCGCCCCGGTGACCGTCATGGCCAGCATGACGGCGAACAGGAGTTGCCAGCTGATCGAGACGTCGGCGCTGGAGGTTCCGATCGAGATGATGTTCTCGCCGAGGGCCACGATCAGGATCAGCCCGTACCGCTCGCACCAGTGCCGGGCGGAGAAGATGCCGATCTCCCAGACGGGCAGCGTGAAACTACCCAGGTAGTCCACGAACACGGCCACGAGCCAGAGGAGGGTCACGGCGAGGGCGACCTGCCGCCGGTCGGCGATGACCCGGTGTGGCACGAGCGCGGCGCAGAAAAGCAGGGCGGTGCTGGCGACCATCGGCACCGCGGGCACCAGGATGTGCCGGGCCAGGTTCTTGGCCGAGACGGCGTACGCGTACAGCGCCAGGTGCAGCGACCGCACGAGGAAGTAGCACGTGGGGAAGACGAGCGGGCCGTACACCCCGCCGGGCCGGTCCACGAACGCGACGAGGGTCGACAGGGCCATCACGAAGGTGATCCCGGTGACCACGAACAACCCGAACCGCATCACCCCGAAGCTGGCCTGGAGGTTGTTGGTCAGCCATGCGAAGGCGCCCCAGGACCACCAGAGCAGGGCCAGCACGAGTAACCCGCGAAGCAGGCCCTGGAAGGTGTAGTCGCTGATGATCAAGGCCCCGATCTGGACGAAGGCGAACACGAAGACCAGGTCGAAGAAGAGCTCCTCGGTGGCCGTGCGGGTGCCCTCGCGTACCGGCCGTTTGCCGAGCAGGCTGCCGACGGCGTCGCGCAGGTACTCGCGTGCCGGCTTGTGTCGTCCGGTCTTCCTCCTGTCACCTCCGGTCGTCGGGCGGTCCTCCGTCACCGGGCCAGTCTGGCAGCTCGTCCAGCCCGGAAAGTCTGTTTCGTGCCGGTCGGCCGGGGTGGGTCCGGTGGCCCGGTCGCCGGCGTTCGGGTTCCGGGGCGCGGACGGGACCGTCGGGCCGCTCGGTCGCGGCCCGGTCGCGGGCACCCGGCGGTCAGCCGGTCCCGGCGCGGCGGGCGCGGCTGGCGGCACGGGCGGCGGTGAGCGGCCGGTCGACGCATCCGGCCATCTGCACGACCAGTTCGCCGTGCAGCAGCGGCCGGTTGACCTCGCCGGCGACCTGGAGCGCCGGACCGGCGAGCGCACGCCACACGGCGGCGAGACCCGCGCCGAGGCCGAGCAGCGCGACCGCCGCCCGGGTAGCGGGGGAGCCGGCGGCGGCGGTGGCGCTCACCCCGACCACCGCGAGCAGGACCACCAGCAGCGGTACGAGCACCGGGTAACAGATGCCCCGCGCGGCCCGCACCACCAGCCGCCGGTCCCGGATGATCAGGTTGCGGGCGACGATCGCGTAGTGCTCCTCGTCGAGCAGGTCCCGGGGGTGCAGCCCGCCGGTGAGCACGCTCCGCCACAGGTCACCCTGGTTGCGCAGCTCGTCGGCGAGGTCACGCAGCTCCGCCTCGCCCGGGTCGCCGGCCGCCGCCGCGCGGACCGCCGCCGTCCAACTCGCCATCGAGTGACGCACCACCGGGGCCGCATACGGCGGCAGCACGCCCGCCAACTCGTCCAGCCAGCGGCGCAGCTGGTCCTGCCGGCCGCCGAACCGCTGGGGCAGCTGCTCGGCGTCGCACCGCCGCACCGTGTCGGCGAGGGAGCGCCCGAGCCGGTACGCGATCCCGATCCGGTGGTCGCGGGCCATCGCCCAGCGCAGCACGTCCACGTTCAACTCGTCCAGGGCGACCAGCAGCGCCTCGACGTCACCGGGGCGGTCGTCGCCGACCTCCCGGATCCGTGACCGGGCGGCGGCGGTCGACGGTCCGGCCCCGTCGTGCCGGGTCAGCGCGGCGATCTGGCGGAGCGCCACCTCCACACCGTCGAGGTACATCCGCATCCGCTGCCGCCCGGACATCTCCGTCAGGTTGGACAGCTTCGACCGGGGGGCGACCGGCCGGCCGGCGGGGCCGTCGTCCGGCGCGGTGGTCCGCGCGTGGTGGTACGCGTCCGCCATCCACCAGCCGAGCCGCAACGCGGTCACCACGCCCGCCCGTTCGTCGGCGCGTGGGCCGTCCTCGCGGCCGGGCTCGTCGGGGCGGGTGCCCGGCTCCGTCTGGAGCTGATGGTGGCGTGGCTGCACGGTGTCCCCCGCTGGCAAGGTGATCTGCCGTCCAGCTTATTCGTACATAGGTTCTAGTTTCACGAAATAGCTAATTTGCCGGCCTGCGTCGACGTGCCGCGTCGCGACGCCAGCAGACCCCGGGGGCGGACCGACCGGACCGGTTCGGCGGCTCCACCCTCGCCACGCAGGATGTGGTTGGCGGCGATGATCCCGGTCGCCGCCGCCCGCTCCATCAACGCGCTCGGAAAGTCCGTGCGGATCCCGTCGCCGGCCAGGTAGAGCCCCGCCGCGTCGGTGCGTACCCCCGGACGGGTCGCGTGGCCACCCGGCGCGAACGCCGGAGCCCGCGCCTCCACCCGGGCCCGCAGATCGCGCATCCGCAGCCCGGCCACCTCCGGCCAGAGCGTCGCCAGCTCGGCGCGCATCCGCTCGGCCAGGACCTCGGCGGCCACCCCGGGTTCGCAGGCGTACGCGTGCAGCTCCACCACCGAGCCGCCACTCTCCCCGGCCCAGCGGCGGGACCCGTGCTCCAGCCGGTGATAGAGCGTCACCGAGTCCAGGGTGGGTTGCCGGGACACCCCGCTGAACACCGCCCGCCCGGCGGCCACGTCCCCGTCGAACCAGTACCGCGCCACCGCGTACGGCGGACCGGGGTTGCCGAACCCGGGCGCCCGCGCCACCAGCTCCGGAGCGACCGCCGAAAGGCCCGGTGAGTTCCCGACCAGCGCGGCCAGTGCCGGCGGGTCGACGGCCAGGACGACGTGCCCACCCCGGTACGTCGACCCGTCGCCGGTCGCCACCCGCCAGCCGGCCGCGTCGCGGACCAGCGCGGTGGCCGGCACCTGAGTCAGCACCCGACCGCCGTGCCGCCGTACGTGGTCGGCCAGCGGCTCCCACACCGCCGTCGCGTAGTCCTCGTCCGGGGCGTCGAACGCCAACCCCTCGGCGTTGCCGAGCAGGTAGAAGTGGAACTGCGCGACCATCTCGGCGGCGGACATCTCCGCCTCGTGGTTGAAGAACGAGTGCGAGAAGACCTCGAAGAGCATCGCCCGTGCCCGGTCCGGCAGCCGCAACGAGTCGAGCAGCTCCTCGGCGGTCCGACCGTCCAGTTCGGCGTAGGTGCGCTCCGGGTCGTACGTCAGCAGCGGCAGCGCCGCGTCCCGGTCCATCCCGCGCAGGTCGCGCAGGCGCACGCTCGGGCTGCGCAGCAGCAGCGCGAGCAGGTTCGCCGGCGGGGCGGGCGGGAGCCGGCCGAACTCCTCGGTCGGCCACCGGGCACTGAGGATCGGGTAACCGGGGACCGGCCTGAGGAAGCCGAGCGCCGGGTCGACCCGGCGCAGGATCGACCGCCAGTTGTAGTACTGCCGGAAGAACGCGTGGAAGCCGTGCTCGACGACCTGCCGGCTGCCGTCGGCCAGGGTCTCCGGCCACGCGCCGAGCCGTCCGCCCAGGGTGGGTGCCGCCTCCAGCACGGTGACCCGGACGCCCCGCTCGGCGAGCACCACCGCCGCCGACATGCCCGCGATGCCGCCGCCGACCACCACCACGTCGACCGGGTGCGGCACGTGGGCGGGGCCGCCTCCGCCCGGGTCGACCACGTGTTCCCGTACGCCGATCAACCGGCCGATCCGCTGGGAAAGCGCCATGCGCCCCAGTCTGCCCCAGTTGTCGGAATGCTGCCTGATGCGTGCGAGGCACGTCGGTGTGTGTGGTGGTCGCCGGAGTGGTTGCAGGTGGTTGCAGGGGGCCCTGCACGGCAGAAAGCGGTAACAGGGGACCCCTGCTACCACCTCAGGCGGGTGGCAGGCACCGGCGCGGGCGGTCGGAGTCGGGCCAGACGTACTCCAGGTCGGGCGGGACGTCACCGAAGATCGGGCGGTAGTGGTCGGGATCCTTGCGCAGCAGCGAGGACCGGTGGCTGCGGTGCAGGTCCGCCCGGCCCAGCCAGGGCGGAAGCTCGCCGGCCCGGGCCAGCTCGTCCTGGTCGCGCACCCGGGTGACGCCGCAGGCGTCGGCGAGGTCGGCGGTCAGCGTGGTCGCGCAGGTGTCCGCCCGTCCCGGAGCACACCACACCGTGCAGACGTCCAACCCGTACCGGACCAGCGCCTCCTCGTATCCGGCCCACATCCGCACCGCCGGATGGTTGCGCCAGCCGTACCCGGGCCGGGTCAGCCCGCGCAGCACCTGGATCGCCTCCACCCGCTGCTTGCCGAGGCGCCGCTGGTCCAACGCCAGCGCACTGGCCGTGAAGTCCGGGTACGGCAGGAAGGTCTGCACGGTTCCGCTCTACCCGGCCCGGGCCGGCGCATGCCTGACGGCGATCATGCGGGCCACGGCGGCTGGGTGACACTGACTACCATGCCGCACATGGAGGAGCCTCTGCTCGACCGTGCGTGGCGGGCCAGCCGGCGGTTACGGGCCAACGCGGGTTCCCGCCCCCACTACGTGGTCTGCGGGCACGATCCACTCGCCTACTGGGTGGTGCGGGCGCTGCTCGCCGGCGAGGTGTCCACCGGCCGGATCCGGGTCACCCTGATCGTGCCCGAGCGGCGTCGCTCCGACGGGCCGGACGGCCGGGACATCCACGGCATCGACGTCGTCCTGGCCGACCGGCTGGACGAGGCCGCCTTCCGCCGGGCCGGGCTGGCCGGCGCGGACGGGCTCGCCCTGCTGCACCAGGACGACGTGGGCAACATGCACGCCGCACTCTGTGCCCAGGAGGTGGAACCGAGGCTGCGCCTGGTGGTCCGGATGTTCAACACCGGCCTGGCCAACGGCGTACGGCAGATCTTCCCCGACTCGGCGGTCCTCTCCGACGCCACCATGGCCGCTCCGGCGTTCGTCGCCGCCGCGTTGGGCGAGGTCGCCCCGACCCATTTCCGGCACGCCGGCCGCACCCTCTACGTGGCCCGTCGCGACGACGTCCGCCCGGAGGACGTCGTCTGCGCGGTGGCCGACACCCGCGACGCGGGAGAGGTGCGGGTGCTCCCCGCCGACGAGTCCACTGCGGACGTGGTGCTCGCCGAGGCGACCGGCCGGATGCCCGGCGCCGAGCTGGCCGCGCGGCGGCTGGCCCGGGCCCGGCGTACCCGGCGTCGCCGCCGGCCGGCGGTGGTGCTGCTCCGGGCGGTACGCAGCTTCGCCACCCGCAAGATCGGCGTCGCGGTGCTGGTGCTGCTCGCGGTGATCGGGGTGCTCGGCTGGCTCAACGCCCGCGCCGCGCACCTCAACTGGGCGGACGCGCTCTACCTGACCCTGGTCACCACGCTCAGCGGCCAGGACCCGGACCCGAACAAGTCCCTCGCCGAGCAGGTCATGCAGGTGGTGCTGAGCATCGCCGGGCTGGCCCTGATTCCGCTGATCACCGCAGTGGTGGTCGACGGCGTCGTGAAGGCCCGGCTGGCCCTGCACTCCGGGCGCATCCAGCCGGGACGCTCCGGGCACGTGGTGGTCGTCGGCCTCGGCAACCTCGGCACCCGGGTGATGGCCCAACTGAACGACTTCGGCGTCGAGGTGGTGGCGATCGACAAGATCCCCGAACCGCGTGGGGCGTCGTTGGCGCGGCGGCTCGGCGTACCGCTGATCGTGGGCGACGCGGCGCTGGAGGAGACGCTACAGGCGGCCTCGGTGGGCACCTGCCAGGCGCTGGTGGTGGTCTCCACCGACGACGGGGCCAACCTCCGAGCCGCGTTGAACGGCCGCGCGCTCAACGACGAGTTGCGCGTGGTGCTGCGCCTCTTCGACGGCGACTTCGCCGAACGCGTCCAGCGCGCCTTCGGCATCGGCATCTCGCGCAGCGTGTCGTACCTGGCCGCGCCCTCCTTCACCGCCGCGCTGCTGGACCGCGCGATGATCGCCACCATTCCGGTCGGCCGGCACGCGCTGCTGGTCACCGAGGTCTCCGTGGCCGCCGGGTCGCCGCTGGACGGTCACCCGCTCGCGACGGTCGACCGCCCCGGCAGCGTACGGCTGCTCGCGCACGCCCGCGCCGGTCAGTCCCGCAGCGAGTGGGCACCCGACCCGCGCATGGTGATCACCGCGGGGGACCGGATGACGGTGCTGGCCCGCCGGGCCGGCCTGAACGCCCTGCTCCGCGAGACCGCCGCGTCGGCCCTACCGGCCGCTGGCCCGCCCACCGCCCCCGGTTCGTCGGGCGCTCCCGGCGCACCGTCGGCCCCACCCGCAGCCACCCGGGGCACTCCACCGGCTCCCGGTGCCGTTCCACCACCACGTGAGCGGTCCGTCGCGGAGCAGGGGCTGGACGAGACCGGGGAACCGCCAGCGGTTCGCCCTCCGGACCGTCCGCCCGCCTGACCAGCCTCCCCGTCGCGGCGGTTCGGGCCGGCGACTTCCACGGTAGTGTGGATGTCATGTCAGCGGCATACGAAGAGTTGCCCTTCAGCGAGTTCCTGCATCGGCCTGCGGCTGCCGCCGACCGCCTGGACAACGTGCGAGCCCTTCGGCTGCGCCGCCGGGACGCGGGAGATCTCGCGCTGACCAGGGCGGAACAACTGGAACAGGACGCGGTGGTCGTCGACTTCACCGCCCGGTTGCTGGCCGGTCTGGTCCGCTCCGAGCCCGACGACGTCATCCGTCGCGTGCTCGGTGAGGCCCTGCCTTGGGTGACCTTCCTGCCCGGACCGGACGTCGACCAACTTCTGACCGAACTGATCACCGTGGCCCAGGGGGCGGCCTCGCTGGAGAACCTGTCACCGATCGCGGTGCTGCTGACCCAGTGGCGGCACACCGCCGAGGTCTACGCCGATCCGGTGCTACTGGAGATCCTCACACGGGAGCCGGCCGGCGATTTCGGGCGGGTTCCGGTGCCGGAAGGTGGGCAGTGAGCCCGAAGCGGGGGGATCGCGCCGCCCCGCCGGCGGTCGACGGTGAGTACGAGCTACGTTTCGCCGACTCGGCGGCGGCCGAGGGCTGGGAACGACTCGCCCAGCAGGCCCCGGCGAACCTCCGGCGGGCCTACGAGGTGTTGCGGGCGGCACCACGGGCGAGAACGTCGCCCGACCGGCAGCACCGGCTCAAGGGCTCCCTGGCCTCGGTGTCCTGGAAGGGGCAGGAGCTGGAACGTTGGCAGTACGAGGTGACCGGTGGTGGCCGGATCTGGTACCTCGTGGACGACGAACGACGGACGCTCTGGCTCGTCTACGCCGGCACGGGGCACCCCCGCGAGACCGACTGACCTGGGTGGCCCGGCACCCGCCGGGTGGTCCGACAGCCGGCTCGTCCGGCCACGATCAACTCCAGGTCGCCGAGATGGCGGTGTCGGGATCGCCTGCGTGGACGGGCCCGCTTCGCCTGAACGGCGTCGACCAAGGAAGTCGATCAACCGGATCGCTGAGCGGCGAGGTGGTGGCGGAGGACGTACCAGAGGGTGCCGAGGGCGAGGACGCCGAAACCGGCGAGCACGCTGGGCAACGGCAGGTTGACCGCGAGCAGCAGGCATCCGGCCAGCCCCGCCACCGCCAGTGCCCGGACCGGCAGCTTCCGCCCCGGCTCGGGTGCCAGCGTCAGCGCGGAGGCGTTCGTGATCGCGTAGTAGACCAGCACCGTGCAACTGGAGAAGCCGATCGCCCCGCGTACGTCGAAGAGCAGCACCACCAGGATCACCACGGCGGCGACGGCCAGTTCGGCGCGGTGCGGCACCCGGTGGCGGGGGTGCACGGCAGAGAGGGCGGCCGGCAGGTCGCGGCGACGGGCCATCGCCAGCGTCGTCCGCCCCACCCCGGCGACCAGGGAGAGCAGCACCCCGGTCACCGCGACGGTCGCCCCGGCGCGGACCACCCAGGCCAGGTCGGGCAGTCCGGCGGCGGTCACCACGTCGACCAGGGGCGCGGCGGAGGTGGCCAGCTCGTCACCGAGCACGCCGACGGTCACCACCGCCAGGGCCAGGTAGATCGCCAGCACGATGCCGAGGGCCAGTGGCACCGCCCGGGGGATGGTGCGCTCCGGGTCGCGTACCTCCTCGCCGAGAGTGGCGATCCGGGCGTACCCGGCGAAGGCGAAGAAGAGCAGCCCGGCGGCGGTGAGCACGCCCCGGGCGTGACCGTCGAGGCCACCGATCCGGTCCGGGGAGACCGCGCCCGCCCCGGTCAGCGCGACCAGGGCCAGCACCGCCAGCACCAGGCCGACCAGGATCTTCGTCGCGTTCGCGGTCTTGCCGATGCCGCGCAGGTTCACCCCGGTCACCGCCACGATCGCGGCGACGGCGACGAGCCGCGCCTGCCCCGGCCAGAGGTACGCCCCGATGGTCAGCGCCATCGCCGCGCAGCTCGCCGTCTTGCCGACCACGAACCCCCAGCCGGCGAGGAAACCGGCGTACCGGCTGAGCCGCTCCCGCCCGTACACGTAGGTGCCGCCGGACTCGGGGTACCGCGCGGCGAGGCGGGCCGAACTGGTCGCGTTGCAGAACGCCACGAACCCGGCCAGGGCCACTGCGAGCAGCAGGCCCACGCCGCCGGCCACCGCGGCGGCCGGCGCGAAGACCACGAAGACGCCCGCGCCGAGCATCGACCCCAGACCGATCACCACGGCATCGGTCAGACCCAACCGTCGCGCCAGCCGCTCCATGACCGTGACCCTAGGGGTACGAGATGAACGGGCGGTTCCAGTTCCGCAGACGCCCCGGCAGCGGTACGTCGTCCCAGGGCACCCGGTGCAGGATCCGGTCCAGCAGCAGCCCGAGCAGCAACCCGGCCACCGAGTCGGTCAGCCAGTGCCAGCCCAGGTAGGTCGTGGTGAACATGACCACGACCGGCGGGACCACCCGGACCACGGTGACCAGCCGGGGCGAGATGCTCCGGCCGTAGCTGCGCAGCAGCGGGGCGAGCAGCAGCGCCAGTACGCCGTACCAGAGGATCGCGTTGGCCACGTGCCCCGACGGGTACGACTGGGCGAACTTGAGCGGCAGCTCGTCCTGGAAGAGGGGGAGCGTCTGCTCGGGTGGGAGGTATGGCTCCTTGACGCTGGCGCTCGGGGCGGGGCGTGCCGTCCACACCTTCAGCGGGCCGATGGTGACGTACGTCAGCGCGAAGGCCACCACGCTGGGCAGGAGCGGACGCAGCGAGTGGAGCCGGACCGCCAGCAGCAGCCCCATCCCCGCCGTGAGCAGGGTGAGCGGCATGCCCTGCCCGAGGTAGTTGAAGACCACCGCGATGCCGTGGGCGACCGGGGGCCGGTGCGCGTCGGCCCAGTCGGCGACCGCCCGGTCGATGCCGAAGAGACGGCGGTCGGCGAGCGCCACGGTGACCGCCACCAGCCCGGCCAGCAGCAGCGCGTCGAACCACCAGCCGGCGGGGCGCACCGGCCGCAGCCACGTGTTCCGTCGTACCGTGTTCGGCTCCCGCACGCCGATCACGCTACCGGCCGCCCCCGCTGCCGGTCGGGGGGCACCGGGACCAACGGCGCGGTGGGACATCAATGGCTGTGTGCCCAGCCACGAAGGGAGGCGCGGTGCGGGTGGAGACGGCATGCTTGTCCCGTGCGGATCACTTCGGCTCTCGTCGACCCGGCGTTGCTCGACCTGCCCTGGTCGACCCCGCTGGAGGAGTGGCCTGCCGAACATCTGGTGGCTCTCCCTCAGGGCATCTCCCGCCACATCGTCCGGTTCGTGCGGATGGGCGGCTACGTCTACGCGGTCAAGGAAACCGGCGAGCGGGTCGCCGAGCGCGAGTACGACCTGCTCCGGGCGCTGGAACGGATCGACTTCCCCGCCGTGGAGGCGGTGGCGATCGTCGCCGACCGACACGCCCCGGACGGGCAGCCCCTGGATCCGGTGCTGATCACCCGGCACCTCCAGTTCTCCCTGCCGTACCGGGCGCTCTTCTCGCACACGCTGCGTCCGGAGACGCTGGAACGGCTCCTCGACGCGCTCGCCGCGCTGATCGTCCGGATGCACCTGACCGGCTTCTTCTGGGGCGACTGCTCGCTGTCGAACACCCTGTTCCGCCGGGACGCGGGCGCGTTCGCCGCCTACCTGGTGGACGCCGAGACCGGGGTCCTGCGCAACTCCCTCTCCAACGGTCAGCGGGGCGAGGACCTGGAGATCGCCCGGGTGAACATCTTCGGTGAGGCGCTGGACCTCCAGGCCGCCGGCCTGCTGCACGAGTCGATCGACCCGGAGATGGTCTGCGAGGAGGTCGTGCAGCGGTACGAGCGGCTCTGGCACGAGGTCACCTACGAGCAGCAGGTCGAGCGGGACGCCCGGCACGACATCGAGCGGCGGATCCGGCGTCTCAACGACATGGGCTTCGACGTCGCCGAGGTGTCGCTCGCCACGATCGACGGTGGGCGTTACCTGATCCGCCCGAAGGTCGTCGACGTCGGCTACCACACCCGACGCCTGCTCCGGCTGACCGGCCTGGACGCCGAGGAGAACCAGGCCCGCAAGCTCCTCAACGACCTCGACGCGTACCGGGCGGAGAGCGACCTGACCGACGAGCAGCAGGCCGCCCACCGCTGGTTGACCGAGGTGTTCGAGCCGGTGGTCCGGGCGGTCCCCGCCCACCTGCGACGCAAGCTGGAGCCGCAGGAGCTGTTCACCCAGATCATCGAGCACAAGTGGCTGCTCTCCGAGCGGGCCGGCCGTGACGTCGGCATGGGGCCGGCGGTGCAGTCGTTCCTCAACGACGTGCTGGTGCACCGCCCCGACGAGCAGGCCGTGCTCGGCGTCGACGTCGCCGACGTCTGACCTCCGAGCCCACCACCCGTGCAGCCGTCCGTGCGGACGGGGCAACCTCACGGTGCCTGGGTGGTAGCAGGGGTCCCCTCCTCATCAAAATGCGGTAACAGGGGACCCCTGCTACCACCGTTCAGTCCAGCCACTCACCGCCGCGCATCACCCGGAGCACGGTGAGGTCGTCGTCGAGGACGACGAGGTCGGCGCGGAGACCGGCCTGCAACGCGCCGAGGCGGTCGCCCAGGCCGAGCGCACGGGCCGGGGTGGTGGCGACCATCCGGCAGACGTCGGACATGGCGATCCCGGCGGCCACCGCCTGCCGCAGCGCGGCGTCCATGGTGAGGGTGCTCCCGGCGATCGCGCCGTCCCGGGTGAGTCGGGCCACCCCGTCGGCCACGGTGACCGACTGGCCGCCCAGCTCGTACTCGCCGTCGGCCATGCCGGCGGCGGCCATCGCGTCGGTGATCAGGGCGGTCCGTTCGGGGCTGGCGACGGAGGTGGCGAAGGTGAGCATCCCGTCGTGCAGGTGCACGCCGTCGGCGACCAGCTCACAGACCACGTTCGGCGCGGAGAGCAGGGCCACCGCCGGTCCGGGCTCGCGGTGGTGCACCGGGCGCATGCCGTTGAACAGGTGGGTGGCGACGCTGGCTCCGGCGGCGATCGCCGCCCGGGTCTGGTCGTAGCTGGCGTCGGTGTGCCCGATCGCCGCGACCACCCGCTCCCCGGTGAGCAGCTTGACGGCGTCCAGCGCCCCGTCACGTTCCGGAGCCAGGGTGACCATCCGGACCGCGCCCTCGCCGAGACGGATCAACTCGGTCAGTTCCTCGGCGGACGGGTCGCGGAGGAACTCCGGGTTCTGGGCCCCGCACCGAACCGTCGACAGGTACGGCCCCTCGAAGTGGATGCCGGCGAGCACCCCCTCCCGCACCAGCGGGGCGAACGCCGTGGTGGCCTCCCGCATCAGCGCGAACGGGGAACTGACCAGGCTGGCCAGCAGGGTGGTGGTGCCGTGCCGCAGGTGGAACGCGGCGGCCCCCCGGGCGGCCTCCGGGTCGCCGGTGGTGAAGGTGTGCCCCCCGCCGCCGTGGGTGTGCATGTCGACGAAGCCGGGGACGATCCAGTGGCCGTCGCGCGCCGTCGGGTACTCCGCGACCGCCCGGATCCGGCCGTCACCGATCTCCACACACCCCTGACGGATCACGCCGGTCGGGGTCACCACCTTGCCGGTCACCCGTTGGGTCATCAGGGCTCCAGAGAGTCGAGGGCGAGCAGGGCCGCACCGAGACAGCCGGCCTCGTCGCCGAGTGTGGCGGCGACCAGACGCGGCTCCCGGTGGAAGGTCATCCGTTCCCGCAGTGCGGTACGGAGCGGGTCGAACAGGTGTCGTCCGGCCCGCACCAGGCCGCCGCCGAGCACCATGGTCTGCACGTCGAAGAGAGCCTGACCGGTGGCGAGCCCGTCGGCGAGCGCCGCGACGGCGCTGCTCCACACCTCCCGGGCCAGTTCCTCACCGGCCACGGCCCGCTCGACCACGTCGACGGCGGTGCTCCCCGGCAGGCCCGACAACTCGGCGTACCGGCGGCCGATCGCGGCGGCCGACGCCACCGCCTCCAGGCAGCCGACGCGTCCGCAGCCGCAGCGTGGGCCGTGCGGGCGTACCAGGATGTGGCCGATCTCCCCGGCGGCGCCGTGCGCGCCGACGGCGGCCGACCCGTCGACCACGTGGGCGGCGGCGATGCCGGTGCCGACCGCGACGAAGAGCACGTGCCGGGTGTCGCGACCGGCCCCGAGCCGGGCCTCGGCCAGGCCCCCGGCGCGCACGTCGTGGCCGAGCGCCGTGGGCAGGCCGAGCCGTTCGGTCGCCAGCTTCCGCAGGGGTACGTCCCGGAAGCCCAGGTTCGCCGACCAGACCGCGACCCCGGCGGCCTCGTCGATGACGCCGGGGACGGCGACGCCGAGCGCCCGGGGGGTGAGCCCGTCGGCGCGGGCCCGGTCGGCGAGCGTGCCGGCGACGTCCAGGATGGTGTCCACGACCGCGTCGGGGCCGCGGTCGGCGCCGGTCGGGTGCCGTTCCGCATGGACGACCGTGCCGTCCGGGCGGACCAGGGCGCACTTCATCCCTGTTCCGCCGACGTCCAGGGCGACGACCACCGGATCGCCGACCCGGCCGGCGACGGGCGGGCCAGCGGTCACGCGAGCACCACGGAGCGGGACAGGTGCCGGGGCGCGTCGGGGTCGAGGCCCCGGCAGGTGGCGAGCGCGACCGCGAAGCGCTGCGCCAGGATCAGGTCGGCCATCGGGTCCACCGGGTTGCGCCCGGCGGCCCACCGTCCGAGCACGGTGCGGCAGCCGTTGGTACGGCTGTGCACGAAGGCCGCACCGGTGGCCGCGACGTCCTCGGCGAGCCCGTCCGGGATCTCGCCGAAGGCCCAGACCAGCCGGCCGGGGGCGGCGATCGAGATCGGCCCGTGCCGGTAGTCCATCGCCGGGTACGCCTCGGCCCAGAAGGTGGCCGCCTCCCGGCACTTCAGCGCGGCCTCCTGGGCCAGGCCGACGGTCCAGCCCCGGCCGAGGAAGGTGGCCTGCTCCACCCGGGCCGGGTCGAGCGGCAACGGCGCGCGGACGGCAACCTCGGCGTCGGCGGCCAGCGCGGGCACGTTGTCGCCGAGGTGGGCGCGGAGCAGGGCCAGGGCGGTGGTGGCGAAGCGGGTCTGCACCACCGACCGCTCGTCGGCGAAGGGCAGGGTGACCACGGCGTCGGCCAGGCGCGTCGCGGGGGAGCCCGGGTCGCCGACGATCACCGTGGTCGGCAGCTGACCGCGGAGCGCGGCGAGCAGGTCGGTGACCTCGGTGGTGGTGCCGGAGCGGGTGATCGCGATGAGCCGGTCGTAGCGGCGGCCGACCGGGAACTCGGAGGCCTGGAAGGCGTCGGTCTCGCCCAGCCCGACAGCCTCGCGGCGGGCCGCGTACGCGCTGCTCATGAACCAGGAGGTGCCACAGCCGACGACGGCCACCCGCTCGCCGGGGCGGGGTAGCCGGTCGGTGACGGTCGGGGCGAGGTCCGCTGCCTCGCGCCAGCAGTCCGGCTGGCTGGCGATCTCCGCGTCCACGTACGCCATGAGAACTCCTCGTAGGGGAGGCTGTGCGCATTACGGCTCGTTAGGGGCATGTTTCGAGCGCCATTCTGCGTGAAGTTGGGGGGTCGTGGCAACCGCTTGCGCGTTCGAGCAAGGCATTGCTTTGCGCGCCCGCGTTTCGCGCACTACTGTGCACGCAATCAATCACGTTCCATGCAGTCAGGGGAGGCTCCCGCAGTGGACCGGTACGCCCGATGGAACGCCCTGCTGGAGATGCTGACCGACGACGGTCGGGTCAGCGTCGAGGAGGCCGCCGAGCGGCTGGACGTCTCCCAGGCCACCATCCGTCGGGATTTCGACCAGCTCGCCCAACAGCAGATGATCACGCGTACCCGGGGTGGTGCGGTCGCCAACGGGGTCTCGTACGACCTTCCCCTGCGCTACAAGACCGCCAAGCACTCGGCCGAGAAGCAGCGGATCGGGGCCGCCGCCGCCGCGCTGGTCTCGCCCGGCACCGTGGTCGGCCTCAACGGCGGCACCACCAGCACGGAGGTCGCCCGGGCCCTCGCCGTCCGACCCGACCTGAACACCAGCGCCGAGGGCGCCCAGCTCACCGTGGTCACCAACGCCCTGAACATCGCCAACGAGCTGCTGGTCCGGTCCCGGATGAAGATCGTGGTGGCCGGCGGGGTGGTGCGGCCGAAGTCGTTCGAGCTGGTCGGACCGCTGGGCGGCGCGCTGCTGCGTGAGGTCACCCTGGACGTCGCACTGCTCGGGGTGGACGCGATCGACCCGCACCTCGGGGCCGCCGCCCACCACGAGGGCGAGGCGGCGATGAACAACCTGATGGTGGCCCGGGCCCGTCGGGTGGTGATCATCGCGGACTCGTCCAAGCTCGGCGGTCACGCCTTCGCCCGGATCTGCCCGGTGGACCGGGTGGAGACCCTGGTCACCGACTCGGGGGCCGCGCCCTCCGTGGTCGAGGCGTTCCGGGCCGCCGGGGTCACCGTCATCTGCGCCTGAGCGGCAGGCTGAGTCGGAAAGCCGACAATCGCGAACGGCCACCGTCCGTGCGCGGACTGGAAGGGTGTCGACGTGGCTCCCGGCCACGACCACCTTTCCCTGGAGGTCATCGCATGTCAAAACTGAAGATCGGGCTCACCGCGATCTTCTTCACCATCGGTGGTGTGCTCGCCGCCCCCGCCGGGCTCGCCGCCCCGGCGTCCACGGCCGACACGGCACCTCCGGTGCTCAAGGGCATCACGGTCACGCCGGACCGGGTCTCCGTCTCCGGCGTCGACCTGGTGCCGGTCACCGTCTCCGTCCGCCTCACCGACGAGTCCGGCGTCATGCACTCCGTCGACATGGACGGCGTTCAACTGCCCTACGTCGTCCTCACGCGGGTGCCCGGCGGACCGGCGGCCACCCAGGGCGCGGAACTCGCGCTCACCTCCGGCACCGCACAGGACGGCGTGTGGAGCGCGACGATCCAGGTTCCGTCGACCTGGGACGGCCGGTGGGAGCTCAGTCGGGTGGTCGCGGTGGACGAGGGATCGCAGCGCCTCGACGTCGACCCGCGGAACCTTCCGCTGGCGGCGACCCTCGACGTGACGGGGACCCACCGTCCGGCAGTGACCATGGAGTTCGTGCCCGACCCGCTGGTCGGCGACGGCCGGTTGACGGTCCGTGGCCGGTTCTTCTACGAGGACACCGGGAAGGGCATCCCTGACCAGCCGATCTTCTTCGGTGAGGACAATCTCTGCGTGGAGCATCCCGGGGTGCCGAACGGCAGAACCGCCGCCGACGGCAGCTTCTCCAAGGTGTATCCGCAGGGCGAGGGCTTCCTGCGCTGCGTCGGCATCCTGCGTCCGTCCAACATCGCGGTGTCGACCGCCTTCATCGTCGTCGCGTCCCGTCACCCGCGGGTCAAGCCCACCGTCACCGCCAAGGTCGACCGGACCAGCGTCCCGCCGGGTACGAAGGTCACCTTCACCGGCACGGTCGAACCCTCCAGCGCAAGTAGTCTCGAACTCCAGGAGCAGGTCGACGGAACGTGGCGCACCGTGGTCGACGGGACGGTCGGGGACGGCGGTCGCTACACCCTGCCGGTGACGCCGAAGGGTGCCGGCGGCCACCGGTACCGGGTGATCGTGCCGAACTCCGACCCGGAGCTGGTCGGCGCGTCGCAAGCCGTCGTCGTCCAGGTGACCGGAGGGGGATCCGGCGGTGGGGACGGCTCCGACACCCTGCCGATCACCGGTCTCCCACCGGTGCTGCCGATGGCCGGGGGCGCGTTGGCGCTGATCTTTGCCGGGGTCGGCCTCACGTTGGCCGGCCGGCGACGCCGCGTCGCGACGGTGTCCGCCGAACACTGACCGTTCGACCGCCCGCCCACCGGGCGCCGGGGCGGTGGTGAACGCCGTCGTCGCGCGGATACCGGACGCGACGACGGCGTTTCCGCCCCCACTATTGCGGATAACACAGTATTGTCTCTCCCGTCATAAACCCGAGCGGGGGAGGTCAACGTGCCCGCCGTGCTGGAGATAGAAGGTCTACGCAAGACGTACAAGAGTCGGAGGCGCGGCGAACGGCACGCGCTCGACGGCTTCGACATGCGGGTCGACGCCGGGCAGGTGCACGGCTTCCTCGGCCCGAACGGATCCGGCAAGACCACCACCCTGCGTACCCTGCTCGGTCTGATCCGGGCGAACGCCGGCCAGATGGCGCTGTTGGGCCGTGAAGTCCCGGCCGCGTTGCCCGAGGTGGCCGGACAGGTCGGCGCGATCGTGGAGAGCCCGCAGTTCTTCCCGCACTTCTCCGCGCGGGACACCCTTTCGCTGCTCGCCGGGGCCGGGAACGTCGCGCCGCGCCGGGTCGACGAGGTGCTGGAACTGGTCGGGCTCCGCGACCGGGCCGGCGAGCGGGTCAAGACGTACTCGCTCGGCATGAAGCAGCGCCTCGCGGTCGCCTCGGCGCTGCTCAAGGACCCGAAGCTGCTGATCCTCGACGAGCCGGCCAACGGCCTCGACCCGGGCGGCATCCGGGAGATGCGCACCCTCATGCGGGATCTGGCCGCCTCCGGGATGACCGTGGTGCTCTCCAGCCACATCCTCGGCGAGATCCAGCTCATCTGCGACTCGGTCACCATCATCTCGCTGGGCCGTCGGGTCGCCTTCGGACCGGTCGAGGAGGTCCTCGCCCGCTACTCCGGCGGCGCGGTACGGGTCCGGTTGGAGGCGGCCACCGACCTGCCACTCGCCGCCGAGACGCTGCGCCGGTCCGGCGTGCAGGTCACCGGGTACGACGACCACCTGATGCTGGCCGGTGTGGACAAGCCGGCCACGGTGACCCGGCTGCTCGCCGAACACGGTCTCTACGTCAGCGAACTGGCCCCGGTCACCGCCGACCTGGAGAGCGTCTTCCTGGAACTGACCGCCACCGCGCCGGTTCCCGGCCAGCACCGTCAGGTCGACGAGTCCCGCAAGGTCGGCGGCCACACCCAGGGAGGGCAGAGCGCATGAGCCTGTACGTCACCGAACTGCGTCGCCTCGGCAAGCGCCGCTTCACCCGGTACATGACCCTGATCGGCCTGCTGGTGCTCCTCGCCGTGGCGGTCGGCACGTTCCTCACCAACCAGAAGATCGGCCCGGAGCAGCGGGCCGCCGCCGAACGGGCGGCCCAGGCACAGTACGAGAGGCAGGTCCGCTTCATGGAGCAGGACCGGGCCGAGTGCGAACGGCTCCAGGCAGCCGGCGAGCCGACCGGCGACCGCTACCCAGACGACTGCTCGGCTATCACCCCGCCAGCCCGGGAGGACTTCGAGGCCCGCTGGTTCCTCCCGTCGACCTTCGACTTCCGGGAGAGCTTCGGGGCGACGCTGATCCCGTACGCGGCGATCCTGGCGCTGGTCGCCTTCGTGGTCGGCGCCTCCTTCGTCGGCGCCGAATGGAGCACCGGCGGCATGATGAACCTGCTGCTGTGGCGGCCGAAGCGGCTCAACGTCCTGCTGACCAAGCTGGCGGCGCTGCTCACCGGCGTGGTCGCGGTGACCGTGCTCGGGCTGCTCGCGTGGACGGCCGCCTTCTGGGCGGTTGGCTCCTTCCGGGGCAGCACCGCCAGGATGACCTCGGGCGTCTGGCAGTCCTTCGCCCTCACCGGCCTGCGCGGGTTCGCGTTGGTGGTGGTCGCGGCGGTGGTCGGGTTCGCGCTGGCCTCGCTGGGCCGGCACACCGCGTTCGCCCTCGGTGGGGTGCTTGCCGTCGCCGTCGTCGGGCAGTTCGGCCTCGGCGTGGTGCTCGCCCTGGCCGACGTGAAGTTCCCCGAGGCCTGGCTGATCCCCACCTACGGCCTGGCCTGGATGGGGAAGGAGATCAAGCTGCAGAACTACGACGCCTGCAACTTCTCGGTGTCCGGGGGCTGCGAGCCTGACGTCCTCACCATCACCTGGCAGCACTCGTCGGTGCTACTCCTCACCGGGCTGGTGCTCGCCCTCGGCGCGGCCCTCTGGTCGATGCGCCGTCGCGACATCGCCTGAGCCCGCCGCTCGGGTGCCAGGCCGCGACATCGCCTGAGCCCGCCGCTCGGGTGCCAGGCCGCGACATCGCCTGAGCCCGCCGCTCGGGTGCCTGCAGGGGTCCCCTGTTCATCATTTCCGGTGAGCAGGGGACCCCTGCACCCGACCTGGGCGGCGGCACGTCGGACGTGCGATGCGGGGCTGGCCCAACCTGGTTACCCTGGGGTTCCCCGGTTGGCGCCGCCCGGCCGGCCGCCTGCCCGAGGAGCGCCATGCAGCCGTCCGCCGACGCGTTCCCCGGCCGTGCCGACCGCACGGAACAAGCGTCGTCCGCGCGCGGGGTGCCTCCGCCCCGGTCCGCCCCGGAGGTGGAGTCCGCCCCGTCCGCCCCGGAGAGCGCGTCCGAGGTGCCGGCGGCGCAACCCGCTCCCGCCGACGCGGAACACGGCACCGCGCAGCCCGCAGTCCGCGACCCGGCGGTCGGCATCGCGCAGGTCGCCTCCGACCCGGCGGCCGGGGAAGCACCGGCACCGCTTTCCGACGACCAGGCCGTGCCGCCGGCGCGGGATGCCGGTGGCACGGCACCCGCGGACGGTCTGACCGAGCGCGAACGGGGGATCCTCGCCTTCGAGCGGCACTGGTGGCGGCACGCCGGTGCCAAGGAGCAGGCCATCCGGGACACCTTCGGTCTCTCCGCCACCCGGTACTACCAACTTCTCAACGCGCTGCTGGACAATCCGGCGGCCCTCGCCGCCGACCCGTTGCTGGTCGGCCGGCTGCGTCGGCTGCGCTCGTCCCGGGCCCGCAACCGCCGCCGCTGACCTGGCGGTGGCCGTGGCGGGTGGAGTCGCCGCCGGCAGCCGGTGACGGCCAGGACGGCCGGGTGCCGTCGCACCCTGGGCAGGTCCGACAACGCCACCGTCGACGGTCGGGGTGCCGTCGCACTCGGACAGGTCCGAAAGCGCCGTCGAGCGCCGGGGTGTCGTGGGATCCGGGGCATGTCCGCGGGCGGGGCGGGTAGGCGGGTGCTGGTCCCGTCCGCGCGGGGTCCGGGGCGACGAGGGGAGCACGTATGGCCGCCGGCTGGTACGCCCAGCGTCCTGCGCCGCTGCTGACCGCCGCGCTGGCCGGGGCGATCGCGGGCTGGCTGGCCCGGTCCCGGTTGGGGAATCGGAGCGCGGGTGCGCCGCCCATGGCGCAGTCGACCGCCCGGCAGCCAACCGAGGCTCAGCCGACCGCGACTCAGCCGACCGCCCGACAGCCGACCGCACCCGAGCCGACCGGGCCGGAGCCGACCGTGGCGCAGCCGACCGGGCCGGAGCCGACTGCGCCGGCCGGGGGGCGATCGGCCCCGACCGGGCCGACGCGGGGGCCGTCCCCGCTGCCGGAACCCATGCCCTTTCCCGAGGGGGTGGCGGTCGACGCGCCGTACACCGGGGAGGAGTCCTACACCGGGCGACCCCGGTACGCGCCGGCGGCGCAGCCGTGGCGAACCGACGTCCCCGGCGGAATGCCACCCTGACGGACACCGACGCCCCCGACGGCATGCCACGATGACGGACCGGTCCGGCCACCGACGGGAGGACGATCGATGATGCAGGTCAGCTCCGCTTCCACGGCGGCGCCCGGCCGGCTGGAGAACGAGGACTCGGTCTTCCGCCTCGGGCCGCTGGTGGGAGTGCTCGACGGCGCGACCGTGCCGGAGGGCTTCGCCACCGGTTGCGTCCACGGCCCGGCCTGGTACGTCCGGCACCTCGCCGCCCGGATCGGGCTCGCCGAGGCGACCCGTCCGGCCGCCACCCTGATGAGCAATCTGGCGGCGGCGATCCTGGCGGTCCGGGCGGACCACGGTGGCGCGTGCGACCTGGACCACCCCGGTACCCCGTCGGCCACGGTCTGCCTGCTGCGCGACGGCGGGGATCGGGCCGACTACCTGGTGCTCTGCGACAGCCCGCTGGTGCTGGACACCGGGGGCCGGGTGGCGGTGGTCTCCGACGACCGGCTGGATGCCGCCCTGGCCGACCTGCGCGCGGTCGCCCACACCGTGCCGGCCCGTGCCGCCGACGACCCGGCCACCCGGTTCCGTCGGGCGGTCGCCGTGCAGCGGGAGCGGATGAACCGTACGCACGGCTACTGGGTGGCCGCCAGTGACCCGGAGGCGGCGTACCACGCGGTGACCGGTTCGGTGCCGCTGCGCGGGCCGAACGCGCTGCGCCGGGCGGTGCTGCTCAGCGACGGGGCGTCCTGTGCGGTCGAGCAGTTTGGCCTGTTCGGCTGGGACGGTCTGCTGGACCTGGTCACCACCGAGGGACCGGGGGCGTTGCTCGACCGGGTCCGGGCTGCCGAGCGGGAACACCCGGACCGGTTGCGGCGGACCAAGCGTTCCGACGACGCGTCGGTCGTCCTGTGCGAGTTCCCGGAGCCGGCCGACCCCGGAGCGTGACCAGGAACACTCACCCCCGCCGACCGGCTGGTACCGGCCGGCCGGACCGGTGGTGCCCGGCGGAAGGGTGGACGCCGGTCGGGTGGGGCCGGCAGACTGCGGCACGTGGCAGGTGCGGTCCGGCTGGAGCCGGTGGACGAGCGGAACCTGGAGCCGCTGCTCTCGGTGGCCGCCGCCGAGGCGGAGCCGAGTGACGTGATGCCGCCGGTGGAGGCGCCGGCCGGCTGGTCGGCGGCTCGTCGGGAGGCGTTCCGCGAGTTCCACCGTGCCCACTTCGGCGGCTTCGACGGCCCGACCGGCACCGTCATGTTCGCGATCCTGCTCGGCGGCGAGGTCGTCGGCATGATCAGGATGGCCCGCCGCGCCGAGCCCGGCACCGTGGAGACCGGGATGTGGCTGGGGCGTTCGGCCCGTGGCCAGGGAGTCGGTGCGGCGGCCCTGCGGGAGTTGCTCAACGTCGCCGCCGCACACGGCATGCGCACCGTGGCCGCCGAGACGACCGTCGACAACACCGGGGCGCTGGGCGTGCTCGCCCGGTGCGGCGCAAAATTGCGCTCCGACGGCGGGACCATACACGCGGAAATCTGTCTTGATTCCGCCCCGCCCATGCCGTAATTCGTTTTCTTCGCCTCTTTGTAAAGCGTCGTGAACTATCTGTTCGCGGCTGCTCGTCTGTCCGGTTCGCCCTGCTCATCGGCGTGGCGTTGCTGTTCTGGCCTGCACTTTCCGAGGTTTTGTGGGCAGGGGTCAGGGTACTGCCGACCAGTCCGTTGAAATGGGACTGCCCGAGTGGACGCCGTTGTCGTGTTCAGCCCCCGGTAATTGTCATGACCTCGCGTATCGGGCTTTCGCACCACACCGGGGAGGTAAGGAGTGCACCATGAAGAGCGGGACACGAATCGGGCTCGCCGTCGGTCTCGGCTACGTCCTCGGCCGGCGTCGCCGGCTGCGTACCGCGCTGACCCTGGCCGCCGCCGTGGCGGTCGGACGGATGAGCCGGGACCCGGCCGGACTACGCAAGCTCGGTGACCTGGTGCAGGCGTCGCCTCAGCTGAGCAACCTGAGCCGCCTCGGGGGACCGCTGGTCGGGGCTGGCCGGGCGGCGGCGACCGCCGCCGTCGGCAGTGGCATCGACGCGGTCAGCGGCAAGCTCCGGGGCCGGGCCGACGCGCTGCGCGGGAAGGCCACCGGCGGTGGCGACGGGGACGGGGACGGTGCGGACCGGTCGGATCGCGGTGACGGTGACGGTGGTGGGCAGCGCGACCGTCGTGGGCGGCGTGACTCCGGCGACAGCGCCGGGCAGCGGGGGTGGTGACCGTGTCGGTCCCCTCGAACCCGAGCCTGAACCTGCGCGGCAGGCTGCGCGACCAGTTGCTGCGTGACGCGCGGGACCTGGTCGGGGCGATCGGCGAGCGCGCCGTGGCCGTGGTGACCGAGCGGATCACCGGCGCGACCGGCCGGCTCAGCGAGTACGCGAAACAGGGAGGCGGGCCGGGCCTGGTCGCGGCGGCGACGGGCGCGCAGAGACTCGCCGAGGGCAAGTCGCCGGTCCGGGCGATGGTCGGTGCCGGTCTGGCCGGCGGTAAGGAGAAGTTGATGGCGGCCATCGGTGCCCGGGGTGGCAAGAGCAAGGGCGGGAAGAAGAAGCTCAAGGTCACCAACATCGTCGAGACGATCGAGGTGGGCGTGCCGCTGCGGGTCGCCTACAACCAGTGGACACAGTTCGCGGACTTCCCGAGCTTCATGAAGAAGGTCGAGAACGTCGACCAGGAGGCCGACGAGAAGTTGACCTGGAAGGCGCAGGTTCTCTGGTCGCACCGGACCTGGGAGTCGACCGTCGTCCAGCAGGTGCCGGACTCGCACATCCACTGGCGCTCGAAGGGCGAGAAGGGTTCGGTCGACGGGACGGTCAGCTTCCACGCGGTGGCACCGGACCTCACCCGGATCCTGGTCGTGCTCGAGTACCACCCGCAGGGCCTCTTCGAGCGCACCGGCAACCTCTGGCGTGCCCAGGGACGCCGGGTGCGCCTCGAACTGAAGCACTTCGTCCGGCACGTGATGACCCAGACCGTTCTGGATCCGGACCAGGTCGAGGGCTGGCGTGGCGAGATCCGCGACTCGCGGGTGGTCCGGGACCACGAGACCGCGCTGCGCGAGGAGCGGGAGCGTGCCGAAGCCGAATCGCAGGAGCGGGAGCCCGAGGAGCCGGAGGAGGGCGAGGAGCCGGAGGAGGCCCCTCGGAGGCAGGGCCGTCCCGCCGGTCGTGCCCGCCGCCCGGCGCCGCGCCGTCGCCCCGCGGAGGAAGAGTACGAGGACGAGTACGACGAGTACGACGAGGAGCCGGAGGACGAGGAGCCGGAGGAGGAGGAACCGCCGCGCCGCCGGCGTCCGGAGCGGGCCGGCCGTCCGCAGCCCCGCGAGGAGGAACGTTCCCGCGAGGAAAGACGCCCTCGCGAGGAGGGACGATCTCGCGAGGAGGGACGTCCTCGTCCGGCTGCCCGGCGCACCCCGGAGGGGCCCCGCCGGCCCGTGGTCCGGCGTCGGCGTGAGGACCGGGACGAATGAGCGCCGTACCGGGCGGAGGTGCCGCGCTGGACCGGGGCACCACGTCGAGCCTGGCGGACGTCGTCGAGATGGTCCTCGACAAGGGCGTGGTGATCGACGCCCAGGTGGTCGTCGGGGTGATCGGCATCCCGCTGCTGGAGATCAACGCGCGGGTGGTGGTGGCGAGCGTCGAGACGTACCTGCGCTTCGCCGAGGCGGTCGACCGGCTGGACATCACACCACGTGGCAAGTCGGGCCTCGGCGGGGCGGTGGAGAACGTCACCGACGCGGCCAAGGGGATCACGTCCGGGGTCGGCGAGACCGTCCGGGGCCTCGGCGGTGCGGCCGGGGCACTCGGCGGTGCGACCGGGGACGAGGACGAGGACGACTACGACGACCGGGACGATGCCGGTGCCGACCGGGACCGGGAGCGCTCCTCCGGTCGTGGCCGGGCGGCCCGGCGGAACGGGGGACGCTGAGATGGCCGGACCGAGCGGCATGTTCGTCTACGGCATCGTCCCGGCGGACGTGGAGCCGACCGAGGACGCGGTCGGGGTGGGCGATCCGCCGGGCGAGGTGACCGCAGTGGTCCACGGTGAGCTGGCCGCCCTGGTCAGCGAGGTGGACCTGGAGCAGCCGGTGGGCCGGCCGGTGGACCTGACCGCGTACCAGGAACTGCTGGACGGGACGGCGGCGGTGGCCCCGGTCGTGCCGGTGCGGTTCGGCACGGTGGTCACCGGCACCGACGCGGTGCACGACCTGCTGGACGCCCACCGGGACCGGTTCCGGGCCGCCCTCGACGAGCTCGACGGACGGACGCAGTACACCGTGCGCGGCCGGTTCCACGAGTCGGAGCTGATGGGTGCGCTGCTCGCCGAGAACCCGGGCGCGGCGGACCTCGCCGAGCAGGTGCGCGGACAGCCGGAGGCGGCCAGCCGGGAACAGCGCATCCGGCTCGGGGAGATCATCAGCCAGGCGGTGGAACTGCGCCGGGAGGCGGAGACCCGGGAACTGGTCGACGTGCTCGGCCCGGTGGCGGTGACCAGCACGGTCCGTCCGCCCGGGCACGAGATGGACGCGATGCACGTGTCGTTCCTGGTCGACGTCGACCGGGCGGACGAGTTCGCGGTGGTGGCGGAGGAGTTCGCGGGCCAACGCCGGGAGCTGGTCCGGATGCGGCTGCTCGGTCCACTCGCCCCGTACGACTTCGTCGACGCCCACCATCTGGCGGGGTGAGCGGTGGAGATCCTGTGGTCGTTGCTGACCCTCCCGTACGCGCCGGTGCGCGGGCTGACCGCGGTGCTCAAGGTGGTGGCCCGGGAAGCGGAGTCCCGGCGGCAGAACCCGGTCCACATCCGCCGTGAGCTGGAGGAGATCGACGCTGCCGCGGCGGCGGGCGAGCTGACCGAGGAGGAGCGGAACCGGTTGCAGCAGCAGGTGCTGAACCGGCTCGTCAGCCCGGCCGTGCCGAGCGGCGGGCCGGACCGGCCGACGCGAGGGAGGTGAGCGAGGGTGCGGACGCAGCGAAGCCGAGCAGGTTCCCGGTCCACGGGTCAGGACCGGCGCGAGCCGGCCGACGACCGGTACGCGGAGGACGACGACCGGTACACCGACGACGACTACTCCGACGAGGAGTCGTACGACGAGGAAGAGGAGGTCGAGCCGATCCCGGCCGGCGAGGCGGCCCGGGAGGGGCTGCGGCAGGTCAGCCGGCTCACCGGCCGGGACCCGTCCGGGGTGACCTCGGTGCAGCCCAACGGGACCGGCTGGCGGGTCGGTGTGGAACTGGTGGAGGACCACCGCATCCCGGCGTCGACCGACCTGCTCGGCCTCTACGAGGTCGACCTGGACGCCGACGGCGAGGTGCTCTCCTTCCGGCGGGTCCGCCGATACCAGCGTGGCAAGGGCGAGGTGGGCTGAGATGACCATGGGACAGGTCCCCTCGGTGGTGCAGAACTCCGGGCAGGTGCTCCCGGCCGGGCACGACCCGGCGAACCTGGGCGACATCCTCGAACGGGTGCTCGACCGGGGCATCGTCATCGCCGGTGACATCCGGGTCAGCCTGCTCGACATCGAGCTGTTGACGTTGAAGCTGCGCCTGGTGATCGCCTCGGTCGACACGGCCCGACAGATCGGCATCGACTGGTGGGAGCACGATCCGTGGCTCAGCTCCCGGGCCCGTCCGCCGGTCGAGCCGGGACCGCGCGACCCGGAGGAGGTCGAGGCCGAGCGGCGACCACGGATCGCCGCGCGTAGCGAACGTCTGGAGGAGCGGGATGAGGCCTGATCCGGTCGTCCCGACCACACCCGCCGGCACCGGCACCTGGCTGCACGGCATCGTCCCGGCGTCCGTCGCCGGGGCGCTGGCTCCGGTCACCGGACTCGCGGACACCCCGGTGCGGGTGGTCCGCGGGTCCGGCCTGGCCGCCGTGTTCAGCGCCGTCCCGCTCGACGAGTACGGCGAGCAGCCGCTGCGCCGCAACCTGGAGAACCTGGGGTGGCTGGAGCGCACCGCCCGGGCGCACCACCGGGTGGTGGACGTGCTGGCGCGCACCGGCCCGGTGGTGCCGGCCCGGCTGGCCACCGTGCACACCGACGAGCGCCGGCTGGCCGTGCTGCTGCACGACCGTCGGGCCGACCTGACCGCCACCCTGGCCCGGCTCGCCGGCCACCAGGAGTGGGGCGTCAAGGGGTACGTGCTGCCCGGCGGTCCGCCCCCCGCCGACGGTGGCGCGACCCCACCGAGGACAGCCGTCGGTGGCGCGGGAAAGCCGGCGGTCGACGCCGGTGGTGCGGGGACGCCGACGGTGGACCCTGGGGGCGCGGCAGCCCCGGCGGTCGACGCCGGTGGGCCGGGGACGCCGACGGCCAGCGGCACCGGAGCGGGAGCCGCCTACCTGCGGCGGCGTCGGGCCCAGCTACGGGCCCGGGAGACCGGCCAGCAGGCCGCGGCGCACAGCGCGGCGGCGGTGCACACGGAACTGGCCGGCTACGCGGCGCAGGCCCGCCGGCACACGCCGCAGGACAGCCGGCTCTCCGGCGAGCCCCACCCGATGGCGCTCAACGGCGCGTACCTGGTGCCGGTCGAAGGGCTCGCCGGGTTCCGTGCGGTCGTCGCGGCACTCGCCACGCGTCACCCGGCGCTTCGGCTGGAGCTGACTGGCCCGTGGCCGCCGTACTCCTTCATCGTCGAGCAGCCGGGGAGCTGACATGGCGACCACCTCGCTGGTGCCGAGCAGTGCCGACGATCCGCTGGCCTACCAGACGATCGCCCTGGTGGACCTGCTCGACCGGGTCCTCGCGACCGGGGTGGTGGTCAGCGGGGACATCACCATCTCCATCGCCGACGTCGACCTGGTGTACGTCTCGCTGCGCGCACTGATCTCCTCGGTCGGCGCGCTCACCCCGCCCGGTGGCCCCGGATGACCGCCCCCGGGGACCCCGGGTCGGCCCCACCGGACGAGGCCGCCGCGCTGGCTGCCGCGCTCGGCGAGCCGCAGTGGCGGGCACCCCGGGTGACGCCGTTGGACCGGCGGCTGGCGGTGGACCGGGACTCGGTGGAGAAGGGCCTGGCCAGCCTGGTGCTGACCGTCATCGAGCTGCTGCGTCAGCTGATGGAACGGCAGGCGCTGCGCCGGGTCGAGCTGGGTGACCTGACCGACGAGCAGGTCGAGCGGATCGGGGTGACCCTGATGGCGCTGGAGGAGCAGATGGTCGGGCTGCGCGAGCACTTCGGCCTGGCCCCCGAGGACCTGAACCTGGACCTCGGACCGCTCGGCCCGCTGCTGCCCACCGACGGGTCACCCCGCTGACCACCTGCGGCCCGGTCTCGAACCGACCGGGTCGGCGACCGGGGGCCGCCGACCCGCCCGCACGTCACACGTACCGACCGGTCAGCCCTGGCGCTCGGCGGCGTACGCGGCGAGCCAGGCGACCTGCGCCGGGTCCAGGGAGGGCCGGACCCGGGCCCGAGCCCGCTCGACGTGCGCGGCGGTGACCGTGGAGGCGGTGAGCGACTCCCGCATCGCGGCGAGCGCCGCCTCCCGGACCAGGGCGGCGCAGTCCGCCGCCGAGAAGCCGTCCAGCGACTCGGCCAGCCCGGCGAGGTCCACCTCGTCGGCCAGGGGGACGTTCCGGGAGGAGGCCTTGAGGATCTCCACCCGGGCTTCGGCGTCCGGCGGTGGGACGTAGACCAGCCGCTCCAGCCGTCCGGGCCGGAGCAGGGCCGGGTCGACCAGGTCGGGGCGGTTCGTCGCGCCGACCACGACCACGTTGCGCAGCGCCTCCACCCCGTCCAGCTCGGTCAGCAGCGCGGCGACCACCCGGTCGGTGGTGCCCCCGTCGGTGGCCTGCCCCCGTACGGGCGCGAGCGCGTCCACCTCGTCCAGGAAGATCAGCGTGGGGGCGGCCTCGCGGGCCCGGCGGAACAGCTCCCGGACGGCACGCTCGCTCTCGCCGACCCACTTGGAGAGCAGCTCCGCGCCCTTCACCGAGAGCACGTTCGCCCGCCCCGAGCCGGCCAGCGCGGTGACCAGGTACGTCTTGCCGCACCCGGGCGGCCCGTAGAGCAGCACCCCGCGCGGCGGTTGCACACCGAGCCGGGCGAAGGTGTCCGGGTAGGTCAGTGGCCAGAGCACCGACTCGGTCAGCGTCTCCTTCACCTCGACCAGGTCGCCGACGTCCTCCAACGTGACGTTGGCCAGCTCCAGCGTGGCGGAGGCCATCGAGGTCGGGCGGACCACCTCCAGCGCGGCGGTGAAGTCGGCCATCGCCACGGTCGGCGTCTCCGTCGACTTCTGCCGCAGCGCCGCCCGTACCCCGGCCTCGCGGACCAGCGCGGCGAGGTCGGCGGCGACGAAGCCGGGCGTCCGGCCGGCGACCTCGTCCAGCCGCACGTCCCCGGCGAGGGGAACCCGCCGGGTCAGCACGGTCAGCTGTTCCCGGCGCAGCGCCGCGTCCGGCAGCGGCACGGTGATCGGCAGGGAGAGCAGGTCGGGGGTGCGCAGCGCCGGGTCGACCGCCTCCGGCCGGCTGGTCGTGCCCACCACCGCCGCCCCGGCCCGTACGGTCTCCGCGACGACCTGCCGGAAGACGGTGGCCAGCGGTCCGGGCTGGTCCGCCGGGGCGAGCGCCTCGACGTCGGTGACCAGGAGCACCGCCGGCCCGTCGGCGCGGGCGGCGGCGGCTGCGGCGCGCAGCCGCTCGGCGGCGGCCTGGTTGGTCAGCGCCGCCAGCTCCGGTGCCCAGACCGGGTGGACCCGGGCCCGTACGGCGGCGGCGACCGCGCGGACCAGCGCCGACTTCCCGGAACCGGCCGGTCCGCTCAGCAGCACGCCGAGGGACACCGTGGTGTTCAGCTTGCCGAGCACCTCCTGGTGGTGGAACCCCAGGTCGAGCAGCTCGGTCAGCTCCTCGGCCTGGGTCCGCAGGCCGGGCAGCTCGTCGACGTCCGGCGCCTGTGCCGGGTCCGCCTCCCCGGAGGTCGCGACCGCGTCGTCGTCGTGGCGCTGCGCGTTCGACGGACGTAAGCCGGAGAGCCGGGTCGTGGGGGAGCCGGGGGCGGCGGCGCGGGAACCGGCCGGCGTGGGGTTGCCGTGGGTGACGTGGCCGTGCTCCCAGCCGACGACGGTGTCCATGGTGACCAGCGATCCGGGCCCCGGCTCGACGGTGACCACGGTGAGCAGGGCACTGGTCCAGGCGTATCCGACGGTGTTGGCGAGGCTGCGCCGGGCGGCCTCGACCAGCGGGCGGACCGGGGCGTCGGGGCTGACGTCCTGGGGTAGCAGCGAGACGTCGTCCCCGGCGGTGACCACCTTGCCCAGCAGGGCGAGCCGGAGCATCTCCGGTGAGACGGCGGCGACGATCTCCAGCGGGCCGCGCAACGTCACCCGGCCGGCTGCGGTGAGCGGCATGGGGCTGAGCGTGACCTGTCCACCGTCCCGGACGCCCAGGTTGCCGAGGACGAGGTCGTCGGCGTGGAGCAGCCCGGTGCCGGCACCCGGTTCGGCCTTCGCCGCGATGCCGGCGGTCTGCCGCCGACCGGTCATCCGGACTGGGTCGCCGGGGCGCAGGGCCAGCGCGGTGAGCACCTCCGGGTGTAGCCGGACGACGCCCCGGCGGGCGTCGAGCGCCGCCGGTCGCAGGCTGGCGATCAGGGTGAGTTCGGGTTCGGCCACCCGCCCGAGGGTAGCCGGCACCGCCCAGGTCGGCCCGGATCGGCCACATCCGGCGCGGCCGTCGGCGCATCCGGATGGTCGTCGGTTCACGGGGTGCCGGCGTCCGGCGCGGCCGTCGGGTCACGGGGTGCCCGGCGGGGCGGCCGTCGGTTCACGGGGCGCCGGCGTCCGGGGCGGCTGACGGGCACGGGGTCGCCGGGTCGGTGGCGGTGCGGACCACCGACCCGGCGACCGGTCCGAGGAGGCGCGGCGGGTGGGGTCGGGCACACGCCCGATCCGGTCCGGTGCACCGGAGCGGAAATCTACCCGCAAGGCTGGATTCGCTCCCGCCCCCGACCGGGCCGCGCCGCCCGGATCCGGGCCCGATTGGCGCACGGTGACGGCGTGATGACCTTCAGTGAGAAACGCGCGGTGGCATGGCGGTGTCTCACCGTATTCCGAGGGAAGGATCCGAATTCACGTGATACGAATTCAGAACGCCGGATTTCGTGGATAGTTGCGCGGTCGACTATTCGGACTCGCCGATCGGCCGACCCGGACGGCCGTACGGAGGATCTCAGCCAACGCTCAGGATCGACGCCGTACCGTGATCCCCATGCCAACCCTGACGGTCGCGCGGCTCCGGCGTGCCCTCCCCACCGGTCGCCGGCTCGTCGCCGCCTCGGTGGCGATCGCGCTGGTCGCCGCCGCCGTCGGCTGGGCGGTGTGGCCGGAGCGTCCCGCCTACACGACCGAGTCCGCGCTGCTGACCGTCCGCTCCGGGCCGTCCGGTGCCGAACCGGTCGACCTGGACACCACCTTCTACCTGCCCGAAGGGGCCTCGGCCGGGAGCCGGGTGCCGGCGGTGCTGCTGGCACACGGTTTCGGCGGTACGAAGGAGACGGTCCGCGCCGACGCCGAGGAGATCGCCGCCCGGGGCTACGCGGTGCTGACCTGGACCGCGCGTGGCTTCGGCCGCAGCGGCGGCCAGATCCACCTGAACAGCCCCGACCACGAGGTACGCGACGCGCAGCGGCTGCTGGACTGGCTGGCCGCCCGACCGCAGGTGCGCACCGACGCCGCCGGTGACCCCAGGGTCGGCGTGGTCGGCGGTTCGTACGGCGGCGGGCTGGCGCTGCTCCTCGCCGCCCATGACCGGCGGGTCGACGCGATCGTGCCGATGATCACCTGGAACGACCTGCCCCGGGCGTTCCTGCCGGAGAGCACCGGTCGCCCGGCGACCGAGGGGGTCTTCAAGAAGGGCTGGGCCGGGATCTTCTTCGGCGGTGCGGGCGCCGCTCCGGCCGGCCTGACCGGCCCTCCCGGCGTCGACGGGGACGAGGAGGAGAGCGGGAACGACGGTGCCCGCGAGGGTGGCCAGCCCGGCGAGCCGACCGGGAACACCCCGGGCGGGCCGGCGGTGTCCGGCTCCCCGCCGGCCGGCGCGGACCCCGCCTGCGGCCGGTTCGCCGCCGACGTCTGCGCCGCGTACCTGCGTATCGCCGCGACCGGCCGGGGCGACCAGGCCGCCGTCGACCTGCTCCGCCGGTCCAGCCCGGCGACCGTGCTGGACCGGATCGAGTCCCCGACCCTGCTGGTGCAGGGCACCGCGGACAGCCTCTTCCCGATCGCCGAGGCGGACGCCAACGCGCGCGGCATCGCCGTCAACGGCACGCCGGTCCGGGTCGCCTGGTTCACCGGTGGGCACGACGGCGGCGACGGCCCGGAGACCGACTCGGACCGGGTGAAGTTCCTGACCGTGCAGTGGCTCGACCACTACGTCGCGGGCACCGGGGACGCGCCGGGCGACGACTTCACCTGGTCACGGATCGCCGGCTTCGACGCGCTCGACCGGGGCCTGGTGGCCACCGGCTACCGCACCACCGACTACCCGGGCGTCGGCGGCGACGACCGCCGGGAGGTCGCCGTGACCGGCCCGGCGCAGCCGATCGCCAACCCGCCCGGCGGCAACCCGGCGGCGATCTCGTCGCTGCCGCTCGCCGGGTCGTTCTCGTCGCTGCTCGACGGGGTCGCCGGTGACCTGCCCGGCCAGCACGCCCGCTTCGAGTCCGCGCCGCTGGGCGGGGCGGTCGACGTGGTCGGCGCGCCCACGGTGAGCATCCGGGCCGCCTCGCCGACCGGGGAGGCCGTCCTCTTCGTCAAGCTCTACGACGTCGCCCCGGACGGCACCGCCACCCTGCCCAGCGGCCTGGTCGCCCCGGTCCGGCTGAGCGGGCTGCCGGCCACGATCGAGCAGGCCCGGCCGGTCACCGTCACCCTGCCGGCGATCGTCCGGCGGATCGAGGCCGGTCACCGGCTGCGGGTCGTCGTCGCCACCAGCGACCAGGCGTACGCCACGCCGGCCGAACCGACCGTCTACACCGTCGCCGTCGGGGACGCGCCGGTCGTGCTGCCCACCGTGAGCGGCGAGCCGATCCCCACCACGGCCACCGTCTGGCGCTGGGTGCTCGCCGGGCTGCTCGCCACCATCGCGGTCGCGCTCGTCGTGCTCGTCGCCGTGCTGCGCCGTCGGCACCGCCGCCAGGACAGCTCCGTCCACCCGGCGTACGCGGGCACGCCGCTGGCCGTCCGGCAGCTCCGCAAGGAGTACGCCGACGGCTTCGTCGCCGTGTCGAACGTCGACTTCGAGGTGCACCCCGGCCAGGTGGTCGGCCTGCTCGGGCCGAACGGCGCGGGCAAGACCACCACCCTGCGGGTGCTGATGGGGCTGACCCAGCCCACCGCCGGGGAGATCTACGTCTTCGGGCACCGGCTGGTGCCCGGCTCGCCGGTGCTCTCCCGGATCGGCGCGCTGGTCGAGGGACCGGGCTTCCTGCCGCACCTGAGCGGCCTGGAGAACCTGAAGGCGTACTGGCGGGCCACCGGACGGCCGGAGTCGGAGGCGCACTTCGCCGAGGCACTGGAGATCGCCGGCCTCGGCGCGTCGGTGCACCGCCGGACCAACAACTACAGCCACGGCATGCGGCAGCGGCTCGCCATCGCCCAGGCCATGCTCGGCCTGCCCGAGCTGCTGGTGCTCGACGAGCCGACCGACGGGCTGGACCCGCCGCAGATCGCCGAGATGCGCCGGGTGCTCCAGCGGTACGCCACCGACGGTCGCGCGGTGCTGGTCTCCAGCCACCTCCTCGCCGAGGTGGAGCAGACCTGCACCCACGCGGTGGTGGTCAACAAGGGACGGATCGTCGCCTCCGGCCCGGTCGAGGAGATCGTCGGCGAGTCGCCGAGCGTGCTGTTCGAGGTCAGCGACCCGGACACCGCGCGGGAGGTGCTCGACCGGCTCGACGGCGTACGGGTGCTGCCGGACACCGAGGGGCAGCTCGTCGTGGACACCAACGGCACCGCCCGCAGCGAGGTGGTCGCCGAACTGGTGCGGGCCGGGATCGGGGTGGACCGGGTGGTGCCCCGACGTCGCCTGGAGGACGCCTTCCTCGCCCTGGTCGGCGAGAACTCCCGGGGAAGCGGGGACCGGTGATGGCGTCCCGGGAGAGCGGGCGGCCGGTGTCGGGGGTCCAGGAAAACGGGAGACCGGCGGCGGGGCCCGGGGGAAGCGGGGAACCGGCGGTGCAGGCGCGGGGGAGCGGGGAACCGGTGATGACGAAGACGTCCGCCACGGTGGGCGCGGCCCCCGGCTACCGCCCGTCGGCGACCCTGCCGTTCGGGGCCGAGTTCCGCCGGCAGGCGTCGCGGCGGCGTACCCAGCTCGCGCTCGGTTTCATGGTGCTGCTGCCGCTGATCATCCTGATCGCGTTCCAGTTCGACTCCGGTGACGACGACAACGGCGGCGGTGAGTTCGCCAGCCTGGTCGAGTTCGCCACCACCGGCGGGCTGAACTTCACCCTCTTCACCATCTTCGTGTCGGCGTCGTTCCTGCTGGTCGTGGTGGTGGCGCTGTTCTGCGGGGACACCGTGGCCAGCGAGGCGAGCTGGGGGAGCCTGCGCTACCTGCTGGCGATCCCGGTGCCCCGGGCCCGGCTGTTGACGGTGAAACTGCTTGTCGCGCTCACCTACTCGGCGATCGCCCTGGCCCTGCTCGCCGGCACCGCCCTGCTGGCCGGCACCCTCCGCTACGGCTGGTCGCCGCTGCGCAGCCTGGTCGCCGCCGAACTGGCCCCGGGCGAGGGACTGCTGCGGCTGCTCGCCGTCCTCGGTTACCTGGCGGTGGTCATGCTGGTCGTGGCCGGCCTGGCGTTCCTGCTGTCGGTGGTCACGGACGCGGCGCTCGGCGCGGTCGGCGGCGCGGTGCTGCTCTGGATCCTCTCCAGCATCCTCGACCAGATCACCGCCCTCGGCGTGCTGCGGACCTTCCTGCCCACCCACTACAGCAACGCCTGGCTGGGTCTGCTCTCCACGCCGGTGCAGACCGACGACGTGGTGCGCGGCTGCATCTCGGCGATCAGCTACGCCACCCTCTTCTGGGGCCTCGCCTTCTGGCGGTTCACCCGCAAGGACGTCACGAGCTGACCGCCGAGCACCGTGTCGCTGGTCAGTAGGATCGCCGGGGCACCCACGCGAGCAGACGGACGGTGACGACGGTGACGACCGGACGGACAGCCACCCGGCGGCAGGCCGGGCTGACCGCGCTCTACCTGGGGGTCTTCGCGACCCTCTGGTTCAGCGTGCCGAAGGCGGATCCGCCGCTGGACACGGTGCTGGTGGTGGCGAGCGTGGCGGCCCTGCTGACGGCGGTGGCCGGTGGCGTCGTGGCCGCCCGGGCACGGGGCGTCGACGCGCCGCCCCGCGACCGGGCCACCGACCGGCGTTACCTGCTCGTCGTCGTCGCCGAGTTCGCCGCCGCCGGGCTGGGCGCGGCGCTGCTCGGGCTTGTCGGCTGGTCGGCGTTCATCCCGGTCCTGGTCAGCGCCGTCGTGGGGCTGCACTTCCTGCCGCTGGCCCCGGTGCTGGGCGATCCGCTGCTGCGACCGCTCGGACTGGCGGTCTGCCTCGTCGCGCTCGTCGGCCTGGTCGCCGGCCTCGTGTCGTCCGGGTCGATGCCCCTGGTGGTCGGCGTCGGCACCGGCCTGCTGCTGCTCGGTCACGCCCTCGTCGCCCTGCTCCGGGCCCGCGCCCCGCGCCCCTGACCCGACGCGGGTGCCTGGTGGGTAAGTGCCCCGACGGGGCACTTACCCACCAGGATCCACACCCAGCGGGGGTGTCAGTGGCAGGTGCCGGCACCACTGTCGGTGAAGGTCTGGTTCGCCACCGGTAGGAAACGCCACTGGTAGACCCCGGGGAGCAAGGTCAGTTTGAGCACCCCGTAGGTGGTGCCGTTGCGGACCTCGCTGTTCGGCACGATGGTCCCGAAATCCGGCTGGAGGGAACGGCCGCCCGTACCGACCACGAACTCTCGGATGCCCTGTGCGGGGTCGTCCACCCGGTTCGGGGTCTGCGGGGCGAACCGCTCGTACTGGTGGGCGTGGCCGGTGAGGAGGATTTCGGCGTCCGCCTCGTAGAGCGCCTGGTAGAGCGGGAGTAGCTCCGGTCGCTCCCGGTCGCCGGAGCTGAAGATCGGGTGGTGCCAGTACGCCAGGGTGCACCGGGCGGGGTGGGCGGCCAGGTCGGCGCGGAGCCAGCGTTCCTGGGGCGAACCGGCGTGACACCCACCGATCTTGCTGCAGTTGGAGTTCAGCACGACGATGTGCCAGCCGCCCGCCGGCATGTCGTACGAGTACCAGCCCTCGCTCGGCTGGCCGGCCGCGGCGCCGAAGTATCCGAAGTAGCCGGCCGCGTTGGCGGTGAGGTATTCGTGGTTGCCGACGGCGGGGCTGGTGCGGGCCTTGTGCCGCCCCCAGGTCGGCCCGTAGCAGTTGGCGAACTCGGCGGGGCTGCCCGTCTCGTACACCAGGTCGCCGAGGGCCGCGACCGTGCCGGGTTCGCGGTCGAGGATCCGTGCGGTCTGCTCGTCGGTGTCCCGGTCACAGGACGCGATGTCGCCGGCGGCCAGTAGGACGTTCTCGCCGGTGCCGGGTAGACCGGTCTCCACGAGGAGTTGCGGTGCGGTCGAGCCGCTCTCCCGGGTGTCGTAGTAGGCGCCGTTGGGGTCGGCGGAGCTGATTCCGAAGCTGACGATCCCGTTGTCGGCCACCGCTGCGGTGACCTCGACGTCGTACCAGGTGTTGGCGGTCACCTGGCCGTACGCGCCGAGCGGCGAACCGGTGAGGGCGGGCCGGTTGGCATAGGTCAGGCTCGTCTCCAGCCAGTTGGTTTCGGCCCGCTGCACGGTGCCGCCGGTGCGGCTGCCGGCGTCGCGGATGGTCGACACGTGGAGCCGTAGCCGGGCGTGGATGACGGGGTCGAGGAGACCGGTGACCGAGAACTTGAGGTAGGAGATCCGGGTCGGGTTGCCGGCCACCGCCAGCACCGGTTGGTTGTCGAAGTTGGTGTTCGGCGCGCTCGCACTCACGTAGCTGTCGTTGGTGGGGTAGAAGACGAAGTTTCCGTTGGCCCGCACCGGAGGAGCGAAGGTGAGGGTTCCGGCCAGGATCGCTAAGACGAGCGCTGCGGCGTATCTGGATCTGGGCACCTGTCGTCACCTCTTCGTGGGCTCGGGATGCCAGTCCACTCGCGCTCCGTCATGGACCGGGCACAAGGTGCGGCCTCCTGGTTAACGGGACGTTGACGACCGGTGTGGTCAGCTCGGTGCCCCAACCGAAGGCAGAGCCATCATGCAGGTCCCCGGAGTCCCCTTCGTCCAGGGCCGTAACACCTACCCCGACCGCGACGGCCTCAAGTTCGGCATCGCGATCCACGCCACCGACAACACCGCCTCAGCCGAGGCGGAATCCGTCTACGCCACCAGACGCACCGACGGGGTCAGCTCGCACTTCTACGTCGACGCCGACTCGGTCGTCCAGTCCCTGGACACCACCGCCCGTGCCGGTCACGCCGGCTCCAGCATCGGTAACGAGAACGCCATCGCGGTGGAGATCACCGGCCGTTCGTCCAGCAGCCGCCAGTGGTGGTTGGAGAACGTGGCCTGGGACCGGCTGGCCGAGGTGTTGGCGGTGGTCTGCCGGCACTACGACATCGCGCCCCGCCGGGCCACCGTCGCCGAGATGAAGGCCACCCCCCAGGTCCGGGCCTTCTACGGACACAACGACATGCGACTGGCCTGGGGCGGCACCACCCACACCGATCCCGGCTCCAACTTTCCCTGGGACCACCTGCTGGCCAAGGTCGAGCAGGCCCTCAACCAGAGCGAGGACGACATGACCCCGGCACAGTTCCTGGCCATTCTCCGTGACCCTTCCGTGGCAACCGAGCTGAGACGTCTGCCGTGGCAGTACAGCGGTGGCGGCATCCCGGCCGACCTCTCCACGCTGAACGTCCTCAACAACATCTACGAGGGCGTCCAGAACTTCCAGAGCGGCAACATCAGCGAGGAGGTGGTGCGAGGGGTGCTGGCCACGCTCACCCCGCAGGCAATCGCCGCCGCGATTCCGCCCGACCTGGCGGAGAATGTCGCCGACGAACTCGCCCGACGACTCGTCGCCTGATCCGGGCCGCCGGCTCGGCCTGCCTGAGGGGTCCCCTGTTCGGCAGAAAGCGGTAACAGGGGACCCCTGCTACCACCTCACCTCGCCCCAGCGGTCTGTTCGCTTGGTGGCTCAGGGGGTGTACGGCACGTCGGTGTGGCTGATCGCCGGGAAGCGGGCGCCGGTCAGCCGGTGCACGGCGGTACGCCGGAGGTCCAGTTCGGCCATGGCCGCCCCCGGTGATCGGGTGAGCTGGACGACCGTGGCCCGCTTGTCGGCGATGCGGATCGACTGGACCGGCGTCCGGTCACCCACGTCGGTGACGGCGACGTAGCGCGGTTGGCCGTCGACGTTGCGCCAAACCACCAGGCTCCAGAACCGCCCCGAGCCGCCCGAGTCGAGCATGACGGCGCCGACCGCGTCGACCGCGCCGTCACCGTCCAGGTCACCGGTCGCGCAGGGCTTCTGGAGCAGTACCGTGGCGCCGTTGCCCGTCCACCGCCCGTCGCGCAGCCGCAGCGGGTTCGGGTAGTCCCGGTACCGTACGCCGCTGCTGCCCAACTCCGCGTCGCTCAGGTCGGCGCAGGTGAGGGCCGGTACCTTGCGTCGCGGTGTCCTGGTGGAACTCGGGCTGGCGTCGACCCGGGCCGGTCCGGCGTCCTCGTCCCGGTCGGCTGGCGCGACCTTCCCAGCGGTGGTCGCGATGGTCGGTCGGGCGTCCCGTGACCGCTTCTTCTTCCCGCTGCCGCCGCACGCGGCCAGTACGCAGACCATCAGCAGCGCCACCACCGGAACCACGCTCCGACGCATCGTCCGTCACCTTTCTCTAGGCAGGTGACCGGGACGGTAGTAGACGGTCGCCAGTGGCCGGACGGGACGCCGGCTCCACTCCGGACGGACTCGACCGTCATCTGGCGGTGGCGAGCACCGCCAGCAGCGCACCGGCCAGGAGGGCCGGCCCGAACGGCAGCTTCGTCCGCCAGCGGACGCGTCGGACGGCAAGGAGCACCAGCAGCACGGGTGCGTTCACCACCCACGGCAGCGCCACACCGAGGAGCACCGCGTCCCAGCCCAGCCAGCCGAGGTACCAGCCGAGCAGCGCGCCCACCTTCGCGTCACCGAACCCGAAACCGCCGCCCGGCAGCAGGACCAGCCCGGTGAACGCCGCTCCGACCGTCAGGCAGGCGAGCAGCCCGCGTACCCAGTCGTCCCACTGGCCGGTGCCGAGCGCGACCAGCCCGAGCAGCGGCGGCGTGGCGGCCAGCGCCGGCAGCACCAGCGGGTCGGGGAGTCGATGACAGGCGACGTCGACGACGCCGAGCAGCACGCCCAGCACCGCCAGGGCGAGCAGGAGCGGCAGGACGGCCACCGCGCCGAGCGCCGCCGCGAGCAGCGCCCCGGCCAGCCCGGCGAGCGCGGTGGTGACCCACCGGGGGACGCCCAGCCGGTGTCCCCGGACGCAGCGACCGGCGAACCACCCCACGACACCGGGGCGCAGTGGCACGCCGCAACCGGAGCAGTCCTGTCGGGGCGGCTCGCCGTACGGCACCGCTAGGCGGTAGCCCACCGTGGGCAGGAGGGCGCCCGCCACTGCGCACCCGATCGCGGCCCCCACCCACCACGGCACGTCCCGCACCCTACCCGCGCTCCGGCGGGTGGACTGGCTCACAGGGTGGGAAGGGGAAGCGGACGCGGGTTGGGCTGTGCGTATGCTCGCAGGCACAACTGAATACCTCATCCAGAGGGGCTGAGGGATACGGCCCGACGACGCCCCGGCAACCACCCCGTGCGCTCAAAGTTGAGCGTCCGACGGGGCAGGTGCCAAATCCGTCCCCGCCGCAGGGTGCGACGCGGGGAAAGATGAGAGGACCCCTCGACATGACGTCGGCGATCGTCGCCCCCGGTATCGACACCACCGCCAGCCCGGCCCGCGCCCTGGTCTGTCGCGCCTGTTCGGCGCGTTACCCGCTCGCCGCCCAGCACGCCTGCTACGAGTGCTTCGGGCCGCTGGAGGTCGACTACGACACCGCCGCGCTGGCCCGGGTCACCCGGGAGCAGATCGAGGCCGGGCCGCAGAACCTGTGGCGGTACGCCGCCCTCCTCCCCGCCGGCCAGGACCCGACCACCCGGGTCACCCTCGACCCGGGGCTCACCCCGCTGGTCGCCGCCGGCAACCTCGCCGCCGAACTGGGCATCACCGCCCCGCTCTGGATCAAGGACGACAGCGCCAACCCGACCCACTCGTTCAAGGACCGGGTGGTCTCGGTGGCCCTGACCGCCGCCCGGGCCCTCGGCTTCACCCGCTTCGCCTGCGCCTCGACCGGCAACCTGGCCAACTCCGTCGCCGCGCACGCCGCCCGCGCCGGGGTGCCCTCGGTGGTGTTCATCCCGGGTGACCTGGAACAGGGCAAGGTGGTCACCACCGCCGTCTATGGCGGCGAACTGGTCGCCATCGACGGCTCGTACGACGACGTGAACCGCCTCTGCGGCGAACTGGTCGAGACCGACGAGTTCGAGGACACCGCGTTCGTCAACGTCAACGTCCGCCCCTACTACGCCGAGGGGTCGAAGACCCTCGGGTACGAGGTGGCCGAGCAGCTCGGCTGGCGGATCCCGGCGCAGGTGGTCATCCCGATGGCCAGTGGCGAGCTGCTCACCAAGGTCGACAAGGCGTTCAGCGAGCTGGTCGAGATCGGGCTGGTGGAGGCCCCGGCCGGCGGCTGGAAGGTCTTCGGCGCCCAGTCGGCCGGCTGCAACCCGATCGCCACCGCGCTGCACGCCGACACCGACACCATCACCCCGGTCAAGCCGACCGGGATCGCGAAGTCGCTGAACATCGGCGACCCGGCGGCCGGCCTCTACGCGCTGGAGGCGGTGCGGCGTACCGGTGGGTGGATGGACTACGCCGACGACGAGGAGATCCGCGCGGCGATCCGGCTGCTGGCCCGTACCACCGGGGTCTTCGCCGAGACGGCCGGCGGGGTGACCGTCGCGGTGCTCCGCAAGCTGGTCGCCTCGGGCCGGCTGGACCCGACCGCCGAGACGGTGGTCTTCAACACCGGCGAGGGTCTGAAGACCATCGACGCGGTCGCCGGCCAGGTCGGCCCGACCCACCGGATCAAGCCGTCGCTGCGCGCCGCCCGCGACGCCGGTCTACTCGGCTGACCTGCTGGTCGTCCCGACGGATCACCCCGACCCGCCCGAAAGGGGGATCGGGCCGATCCGTCGGGTAACCGACCGTTCGCCCAGGGTACGAAAAACCACCCTCCAGGGACTTGACGCCAGTAACCGGTCAGGCGCAGGATGCTTCCTGCGGGAGGGCGTTCGCCGAAGACTTTTCAAGCCTTACGACCCAACGCCGGAGGCGTTGTGCGACCGTCCCTCCCGACCAAAGCTTCCCGGGCCAGCGATTAAATCGCTGGCCCGTTGCCGTTCCGGCGGCGCACCCTCGTCGACATGAGCATCGCCATCGCGTCGTTCGACAAGTCCGACCAGACCGCGATCGACGCGGCGTTCCAGGTGGCCGCCGCCGCGCAGGCCGTCGACCTGCCGGATTTCCCGCAGCTGTCCCGGCAGCAGTTCGAGGGCGGGATCCGGCACCCGATGCCCAGCAGGTCGCTCCGGATGGCGCTGGCCACCCTCGACGACGTCAGCGTGGGCTACCTGGTCCTGTACCTGCCGCAGGCGGAGAACGTCAACAACGCCAGCCTCGAACTGGTCGTGCACCCGGCGTTCCGGCGGCGCGGCGTCGGGCGGGCGCTGTACGGGCACGCCGTGCGGGTGCTGCGCGAGCTGGGCCGGAAGCGGATCATCGCGGCGACGGTCGGGCCGCTGCCCGAGGGGCCGGACCGGCCGGCCGTCGGCGCGCGGTTCGCCGCCGCGCTGGGTGCGCAGCCGGCACTGGGCGAGGTACGCCGCCGGCTGGTGGTCGACCAGGCGGACCACGCCGCCCACGACGCGCTGCTGGCCGACGCGCGCGAGCGGGCCACCGGATACCGCACGGTCACCTGGCAGGCCGTCACCCCCGAGGAGTACGTCGCCGACGTGGGCTACCTGGACAGCCGCCTCGTGACCGACTCGCCCACCGGGGACCTAGTGCTCGAACCGGAGCGCGTCGACGCGGAACGGGTCCGGGGCGTCGAGCGGGTGCTGACGGCCCGGGGGCGGTCCCCCTACCACTGCGGAGTGGTGCACGAGGCGAGTGGCCGGCTGGTCGCCTGGTCGATGATCGTCGTGGTGCCGTCCGTCCCACGGCACGCCGACCAGCAGATCACCATCGTGGACCCGGCGCACCGGGGGTGCCGGCTCGGTCTGCTCACCAAGATCGAGAATCTCCGGTACGTGCTGGCGCACGAGCCGGAGCTGCGCGAGATCGACACCTGGAACGCCGCCGACAACAAGCACATGATCGCGATCAACGAGCAGCTCGGCTTCCGCGCCGTCGACGCCTGGACCAACTGGCAGCTCGACATCTGACCGTACGTCCGACAGGTCCGCGACCGGCGGTCCGGGTCGCGGCGACGATCCCGGCGCCGGCGCCGGCGGTGCCCGGTGACCGGCGGAGCAGGGCCGCCGCCCACGGTCGCAGGGTCGGCTCGGGATATCCGCCGGCGGCCAGGCCGGCCCGCCGCTCGAAGACGTTGCCGCAGCCGTAGGTGCCGGTCAGCGCGTACGACCACACGCAGGCGAGCCAGTACGCCGGCCAGAAGAGCGGCCCGAGCAGCGCGTACTGGTCGATGTGCCGCCGCTCGTGGGCGAGCAGGTCGGCGCGGCCCGGGTGCAGCAGCCACTCGGGCGGGCGACGGGTCAGCACCACCGAGCCGACCGTGAAGCACCGCTGCCTCGGCACCGGCAACCGGTAGCCCCCGGCGACGACGATTCCGTCCGGGGTGCGCCGCCGGGTGGTACGGGCCAGGACCGCCAACGCCAGCCCGGCCGGCGTGGTGCCGTTGAGCCAGGTGAGCGTGGTCGACGTCCGCTGCCGCACGGCTCCAGGATGGGCCCTGCGGGCCGAGCCCGGCCAGCCGGCCCACGGCCCGCGCCGACTCGGCTCACGGCCCTTACCGACTCCTCCCGGCCTGCGGCATGATGGCGGCATGACGGAGACCCCGCATCCCCTGTACGCCACGCACGCCGACACCCTCACCCGGGCGCTGACCGCGATCTCCGAGCGCGGGTACTGGTCCGCCTACCCCGAGTCCCCCAGCCCCCGCGTGTACGGCGAGACCGCCGCGGCCGAGGGCCGGGCCGCCTTCGAGGCGTACCTGGACGGCGACTTCCCGCTCGACCAGCCGGGCACCGGCGACCGGATCGCCACCGAGGCGAGCCCGTTCGGGGTGACGCTGGGCGTGCGCTACCCGCACGCCCGGGTCGACGAGCTGGTGACCGCCGCCTCCGCCGCCCTGCCCGCCTGGCGGGACGCCGGCCCGCAGGCCCGCGCGGGGGTCTGCCTGGAGATCCTGTCCCGCCTGCACAAGCGGATCTTCGAGCTGGCCAACGCGGTGCAGTACACCAGCGGGCAGGCCTTCGTGATGGCGTTCCAGGCCGGTGGGGCGCACGCGTTCGACCGGGCGCTGGAGGCGATCGCGTACGCGTACGCGGAGATGACCCGGCACCCGGCGACGGCCCGGTGGGAGAAGCCCGCCGGCAAGGGCGACCCGCTGCGGATGACCAAGACGTTCCACGTGGTGCCCCGGGGCCTGGCGCTGGTGATCGGCTGCAACACGTTCCCGACCTGGAACTCGTACCCCGGTCTCTTCGCCTCGCTGGTCACCGGCAACCCGGTGCTGGTGAAGCCGCACCCGCGCGCGGTGCTGCCCCTGGCGATCACCGTCCAGGTGGCCCGTGAGGTGCTCGCCGAGGCCGGGTTCGACCCGAACCTGGTGCTGCTCGCCGCCGAGTCCCCGGGCGAGAAGCTCGCCTCCGACCTGGCCCTGCACCCGGCTGTCAAGATCGTCGACTTCACCGGCTCCACCGAGTACGGCGACTGGCTGGAGCAGCACGCCCGCCAGGCCTCGGTCTACACCGAGAAGGCCGGACTGAACACGGTGGTGATCGACTCCACCGACGACTTCGCCGGCATGTGCCGCAACCTCGGGTTCACCCTGGTGCTCTACAGCGGCCAGATGTGCACCACCTCGCAGAACATCCTCATCCCGGCCGACGGCATCGCCACCGACCAGGGGCACAAGAGCTTCGACGAGGTGGCCGCCGGGATCGCCGGGGCGGTGGGCAAGCTCACCGCCGACCCGGCCCGCGCCGTCGAGCTGACCGGCGCGATCGTCAACGACGGGGTGCTGGAGCGGCTGGACGAGGCGGCCAAGCTCGGTGACGTCGTACTGGAGTCGCGTCCGCTGCCGCACCCGGCGCACCCGGACGCGGTCGTGCGTACGCCGACCATCGTCAAGCTCGACGCGGACGCCACGGCGACGTACGGCCGGGAGTGGTTCGGCCCGGTCTCGTTCGTCATCGCCACCGGCTCGACCGCGCAGAGCCTGGAGATCCTCCGGACCACGGTGGGCCGGAAGGGCGCGCTGACCGCCGCCGTCTACTCCACCGACGAGGCGGTGCTCGACGCGGCCGAGGCGGCGGCGATCGAGGTCGGGGTGCACCTGTCCTGCAACCTGACCGGCGGGGTCTTCGTCAACCAGTCGGCGGCGTACTCCGACTTCCACGCCAGCGGCGCCAACCCGGCCGCCAACGCCGCCCTCACCGACGGCGCGTACGTGGCGAACCGGTTCCGCGTGGTGCAGAGCCGCCGCCACACCGCCTGACCGGACCCGATCGGCAGCCCAGCGGGCTGGCTCGGCAGCCCACCCGGCTGGGTTGGTAGCAGGGGACCCTTCTTACCGTTTTTTGCGTAGGAAGGGTCCCCTGCAACCACCTCGCGGTGCGCGCGGCAGGGCTGCCGCCGCCCGCGGGCAGCGCGTGCGTGAAGGCGGCATCCCCGCAGGCGGCATCCCCTCAGGCGGCGCGGCGCATCTGGAGTTCCCGCATCGACGGAATCGTGGGGTGCGGCACGCGTACCCCGGTGTCGGTGAAGCCCAGCCGCAGGTACGACCGGTAGGCGCGGTCGTTGCCGATCACCACCTCCAGCATCAGCTCCGGTCGTCCGCACGCCCGTGACCAGCGACCGACCTCGTCGATCAGGTCGGCGAGCAGGCGGGTGCCGCGCCAGGCGGGGGTGACGTAGACCCCGAAGACCACGGTCAGGCCCGCCTCGTGCGGTGAGGCGACACCCCCGGCGTGCCCGACCAGGCGGCCACCGGGGTCGGCGACGAACTGCGCGGTGTGCGAGCCGGTCGAGGTGTACGCGATCCGGGCGGCGTACTCGGCGTGCGGGCGGGCGGCGGCGTCCGCGAGGGTCTCCAGGAAGGCCAGCGGAGCGTCCGCGAGCATCTCCAACCGCAGGGCTCGCATCCGGGCGGCGTCGGCCGGGCGGACCCTGCGGACGATGGGTGCGCACGCCGTCGACCTGGCCGGATTCCGCGTCATGTCCGAATGCCTACCGCAACGATGGCCGCCGATGCGATCCCGGGTCGAGACCAGTCCGCTATGCCCTGGTTTGTGGTCGTGCGCTGTCGTCACGCTTCGTGTAGCGTGCGATTTCGGTCACCGAACATCGGCCGCTCCGGGCCGGTGAGGAAAGCGGTGGTCCCGATGTCGATCGGACCGGCGTCGGGGGTTGCGTGTCGCCCAGCGAAGTGAGGAAGTGCACCGTGGCGCAAGGCACCGTCAAGTGGTTCAACGCCGAAAAGGGCTACGGCTTCATCGCCGTCGACGGAGGACAGGACGTCTTCGTCCACTTCTCCGCGATCGAGATGGACGGCTACAAGGCGCTGGACGACGGGCAGCGGGTCGAGTTCGAGATCGCTCAGGGGCAGAAGGGTCCGCAGGCCGAGCGGGTGCGCGTCATCGCCTGAGCTGACTCCGTGAGGCGACGCTGAGGTGTCGCCACCACGACCGGCACGGCCTGCGGTCGCCCCGGCGGACAGGTGCCGGCATCGGCCCATGGCTGACCCGTTCCTCCCGTTCCCTTCGTTCCCTCCAGGCCCGCCCGGACCCGGCCCTCCCGGAGCCGGGCGCGCCCCCGTTCACCAGCCCGTTCCGGCGGCTCACCCGAGCCGTCGGTCCGAGGCGAACCGCGGCATGTCGGGGTGTCCCTCCGCGTGGACACCCCGACATGCCGCACAAGGCCCCACCCTTCCCCGTGTCCGGGATCGCTCGCTTCCGTGCCGTCGCCGCGCTCCGCCGGCTGACGTTCGTCCGGCACTCCCTCCCTCTCCGCGTCGACCATGAAGTGGGCGTGTCCAGAGAGGTCGAGTTCTCCGTCGAGCTCATGATCTTCTCGTGCGCAGTGCGGCGTGGGCCGGCCGGTGAGAGTGCCGGACGGAGCCATCGTGCTTGCACTCGGCAGGGGAGAGTGCTAAACAAGTCATTGGCACTCGCATGGCGTGAGTGCCAATGGTCGGGGCGGTAGGGCCACGGTCGCGCGGCATCGAGCCGCGTGGCACATGGCCGGTCGTCGCGGGCTATCCGGCCCGGCCGAGGAGACGTCGTCGTCGCCAGGTGGCGACGTCCCAAGGTGCGTACACCAGGCGGCCCATCCGGGACACACACTCGGGTGGCCCGTGAGTGTCCAGGAGGACAACGCCGTATGGCCAAGATGATCGCGTTCGACGAGGAGGCCCGTCGCGGCCTCGAGCGGGGCATGAACCAGCTCGCCGACGCCGTGAAGGTGACGCTCGGCCCCAAGGGCCGCAACGTCGTGCTCGAGAAGAAGTGGGGTGCCCCCACCATCACCAACGATGGTGTGAGCATCGCCAAGGAGATCGAGCTCGAGGACCCGTACGAGAAGATCGGCGCTGAGCTGGTCAAGGAGGTCGCCAAGAAGACCGACGACGTGGCCGGTGACGGCACGACGACGGCGACCGTCCTGGCCCAGGCCCTCGTCCGCGAGGGTCTGCGCAACGTGGCCGCCGGTGCCAACCCGATGGCCCTGAAGCGGGGCATCGAGGCCGCGGTCGCGAACGTCTCGGAGGAGCTGTCCAAGCTCGCCAAGGACGTGGAGACCAAGGAGCAGATCGCTTCCACCGCCTCCATCTCGGCCGGTGACGCCAGCGTCGGCGAGATCATCGCCGAGGCGATGGACAAGGTCGGCAAGGAAGGCGTCATCACCGTCGAGGAGAGCAACACCTTCGGCCTGGAGCTTGAGCTCACCGAGGGCATGCGCTTCGACAAGGGCTACATCTCCGCCTACTTCATGACCGACCCGGAGCGTATGGAGGCCGTCTTCGACGACCCGTACATCCTGATCGTCAACAGCAAGATCTCGTCGGTGAAGGACCTGCTCCCGATCCTGGAGAAGGTCATGCAGGGCGGCAAGCCGCTGCTGATCATCGCCGAGGACATCGAGGGCGAGGCCCTGGCGACCCTGGTCGTCAACAAGGTCCGGGGCACCTTCAAGTCGGTCGCCGTCAAGGCGCCGGGCTTCGGTGACCGCCGCAAGGCCATGCTGGGCGACATCGCCATCCTCACCGGTGGCCAGGTCATCAGCGAGGAGGTCGGCCTCAAGCTGGACGCCGTCGGCGTCGAGATGCTGGGCCGCGCCCGCAAGGTCGTGGTCACCAAGGACGAGACCACCATCGTCGACGGTGCCGGCGACGCCGAGCAGATCCAGGGCCGGGTGAACCAGATCCGGGCCGAGATCGACAAGAGCGACTCCGACTACGACCGGGAGAAGCTGCAGGAGCGGCTGGCCAAGCTGGCCGGTGGCGTTGCGGTGATCAAGGTCGGCGCGGCCACCGAGGTCGAGCTGAAGGAGCGCAAGCACCGCATCGAGGACGCCGTCCGCAACGCGAAGGCCGCCGTCGAGGAGGGCATCGTCCCGGGTGGTGGCGTCGCGCTGGTGCAGGCCGGCAAGACCGCCTTCGACAAGCTGGACCTCGTCGGCGACGAGGCGACCGGCGCGCAGATCGTCAAGATCGCGCTGGACGCCCCGCTGCGGCAGATCGCCGTCAACGCCGGCCTGGAGGGTGGCGTCGTCGTCGAGCGGGTCCGCAACCTCGACCCGGGTCACGGCCTCAACGCCGCGACCGGTGAGTACGTCGACCTGCTGGCCGCGGGCATCATCGACCCGGCCAAGGTGACCCGGTCGGCGCTGCAGAACGCCTCGTCGATCGCGGCGCTCTTCCTCACCACCGAGGCCGTCGTCGCGGACAAGCCGGAGAAGACCCCGGCTGCCCCGGCTGGTCCGGGTGGCGGGGACATGGACTTCTGAGTCCGGTTCCGAAACACGCCGAAGGGGCGGGCCGCGTCAGCGGTCCGCCCCTTCCGCTGTCCGCTCGCGGAGTGGACGGTCGGGCGTCCGGTAGTCGCCGCCGTCGTCTCCGGCGCGGACCCGGTGACCGCCCGTCCCGTACGAACCCGCCGTCCACGGCCCGGAGCGGGCGGTCGCCCCTTCCTTCCGGTCAGGTCGGCAGGGGGCGTCGTCGGCCCGGACGATGGTCCGGCGGATCGGTTCCGACGGGCGCGTCCACCATCTCCAACGGTTCAGCGGATGCCGGTTCGGTGCCGGCGGACATCTCCACCAGTTGTTCGGCGTCGCCGTAGTCCAGCCAGTCGATCGGCAGGTGGCCGGGCAGGTCGCCGACGGGTGCCCAGGCGAGGGGCGCGGTGTCGTCGGCTGGTTCGTCGTCCATCCTCATGACTGCCTCCTCCTGCCCGAAACGGTAGGAGATCCACGGCACGCTCCGGGGTGGAACGGGACTATTCAGGTCCCTGCCCGGTTTGGGGGCGATCGGGGTCGACGTCCTTCCGGTAGAGCAGGAAGACCCGCTCGATCCGTGCTCCCGCGCTGCCCGAGTAGAACGGCACCGGGCCGACCCAGCCGATCTGGGCGCGCTCGATCCCCGCGTCCCGCTGGTCCCGCAGGCACCGCCGCAGCAACACGCCTCCGATGCCCGAACCGACCGCCGCCGGATCGGTGCCCATCGGCCCGAACCAGCTCGGGCGGGACGACCCCCAGGCGGCGAAGCCCACCACCATCCCGTCGCGCCACGCCACGTGACACCCCGCCCCGGCGCGTCCCACCGAGCCGACCAGCTCACCGTCCCAGGCACCGCCGAAGGTGCTGCGGGCGAACGCGGTCAGCGCCGACAGGTCCGCGGGTTCCGCCCGGCGTACCGTCACGCCCGTCGCGGCCAGTCGCCGCTCCGCCTCCACGGTGGAGCGCAGCGCGGGCGAGTCGTCGTACGACAGGTCGGCGGTCATGTTCCAGGCGGTCCGGTCCTGGCGGTAGCCCAGCGCCAGCGCGGCGCAGACCGCCGGGGTGTAGCGCACGTCGATGCCCGGCCAGGCGTAGTACGGCGGGTTCCCGGCCAGCAGCACCTCCCGCGCGCCCCGCTCGGCGAGCCACCGTTCGGCGTACGCCAGCAGCGTCCGCCCCACACCGCGTCGCCGCTCCTCCGGTGCGACCACCACCAGGTCGACGCACCCGTACGCCGTATCCGGCCGCTCGGGGACGGAGCAGACCAGCACGCCGACGGGCTTCGTGCCCCGTACGGCCAGCAGCCCGACCACCGGCCGGTCGAGTCGGGCCCGCCCGTACACGGTGTCCACGATGGCCTCGGCCTCGGCGGCGTCCTCGGCCAGATCCAGGCCCCGGCGGCAGAGCGCGACCACCTCGGGCAGCCGCTCGATGGTCAGCTCGGTCACGCTGATCCGCTCGTCGTCCATGGTCGCCGACCCTAGGCCACCCGGGGCGGGAACGGCAGCCACCGGCCCGGCCGTACCGGCTGCACGGGGTGCGGCGGCTGCGGCACGGGTGTAGCGGGTGGTGGGGTTCCAGCGGTGGTGGGGTTGCAGTGGTGGCGGGGTTCCGATGGTGGTTGCAGGGGGCCCTTCCTCATCAAAAAGCGGTAACAGGGGGCCCCTGCTCACACCCCGGCGGCGCGGACGGCGGCGTAGGCGTCGACCAGGCCGGCCCCGGCGACGTTGGCGGTACCACCGCACGTCGAGGTCGCCTCCCCGCCCGGTGGGGGCGACGCCTCGACCGGGGTGGCGGTCTCCCGCAGGATGCGCCGGGTGCCGTCCACGTCGCCGACGAGGGCCGGATTGGCCGACCACATCAGCGCGACCACCCCGGCGACCTGCGGGGTCGCCATCGACGTGCCGTCCAGGACGGAGTATCCGCCCCCGGGCATCGCCGAGCGCACCCCGGCACCGGGCGCGACCAGGTCCGGCTTGGCCACCCCGGGCACCGGCCCCCGGCTGGAGAACTCGGTGACCCGGCGGGACCGGTCCACCGCGCCGACGGTCAACACGTCCGCGTACGGAGCCGGCGGGTCGTCGATCGAGGCGCAGTACGGGCCGGTGTTGCCGGCAGCGGCCACCACGAACACCCCGGCCGCGTCGAAGGCGGCGGTCGCCGGCCGCAGCACCTGGGGGTCGCAGCCCTCGATCGTCGGACAGCCCCACGAGTTGGTCAGCACGTGCGGGGCCCGTTCGGGCCGACCGTCGGTGAACGGGTCACCACCGGGCGGGAAGGGGGCCAGCATGAACTGGAGGCAGTCCAGGTAGTGCGCCGGGTTGCCGAGGTTGCGGTCGAGGTTCACGCAGCCGGTCCAGTTCGCGCCGGGCGCGACCCCGATGCCGTCCCGCCCCACCGCGCTGCCCATCGTGTGGGTGCCGTGTCCGCTCCTGTCGCGCGGGGACCGGCTGCCCTCCCACGGGTCGTACCAGGAGTCGTCGCCGCCCCGGAACCCGGCCGCCAGTGTCGGGTGGCCGGCGTCCACGCCGGAGTCCGAGCTGCCCACGGTGATCCCGGAGCCGTCCACGTCCAGCTCCGACCAGACCCGGTCCGCCCCGATCATGCGGATGTTCCACTCGGGACCGGTGGGTCCGGCGGCGTCGCCCCGGCTGGTGCCGGCGGGGGCGGGCAGTGGACGCAACCGCTGGCTCACCAGCACCCGGTCCACCTCCGGTCGGCTCGACAGCCAGGCCCGCACCGCTGGGCCGCCGTCCACCTCAATCGCGTTGACCAGGTAGTACGGGGTGTGCGCAAGCCGCAGCCGGTCCAGTTCCCGGCGCAGGTCGGCCTGGGTACGGTCGGCGGTGTCGACCAACCGGCGGTAGACCTCGCGGACCCGGGCGTCCCGTCCGGCCGCCCCCGGGGTGGCCGGGACGTCCCGTAGGTCGGCCTGCTGCCGCAGCACCACCAGCAGGCGCTCGCCGTGCAGCCCCGGCTGGCCCGGTACGGCGTACACCAGGGTGCCCGCCACCAGCAGGACGGCCACGGCCGCCGTGGCGAACCGTCGCCCCGGCACGCGGCGCGGCAGCAGCACGCCGTACCCGACGGAGAGCACGAGCGCGACGGCCAGACCGACCCCGGCGGTGACCATCACCCAGAACGGCACGTCCCGGGTGGTGCTCAGCAGCAGGGTGACCTCCTCCGGGTCGGTGAAGGCCAGCGGACCGAACACGCCCAGCCCGACCAGCCAGCGCACCGGGGCGCGACCGGTCGGCCGTCCGCCCGTATCGGTGGGCGCCTGGAGCGCGCCGAGCAGGAACCCGACCGGCGGCAGGGTCAGCAGCATGGCGAGCTGCGCACCGGAGTGGCCGGTGCCGGCGGCGAGCAGCAGCAACGTCACCCCGGCCACCGAGCCGCCGCCCAGCACCAGCAGCGCCGGACGGGTGGGCCGGCCGGCCCCGAATCGGGCCCAGAAGCCGACGTCGAGCAGGACCCCGGCGACGACACCGACCGCCGTGGCGGCGAGCGCGGCGAGCACCGTCTCCAGCAGCCCGCCGAGTGCGCCCAGCCAGAGCCAGGGCAGCAGCAGGACCAGCCCGGCGGCGACCGCGAGCGGGGTGACCCCGGCGGTGCCGTCCCGCCCGACCGAACCGGCGGTGGTGTCGGCGCGCAGCAGGCGGGCGGCGATCACGGCGGTCAGCGCGGCGACCAGGGCGAGCGCGGCGAGGTACGCCTCGTGGTGCACGGCCGGGATCATCCGGAGCAGCCCGAGCACACCGAGCGCCACCGCCCCGGCTAGCCAGGCCCTACCGGTGGCGCGGACCGCCCCGGAGCGCGGCAGCAGGGCCAGCAGCAGCGCGGGCACCCCGACCGCGACGACGGTGACCAGGGAGACCACCGGCCAGATCCAGACCGGCTGGTGGAGCCCGCTGGCGAGCAGTATCTGCTCGGCAATCCAGCCGACGAGCTGGGGCAGCAGGACCGCCGCGACCGTCCAGCAACCGACCAGGACGGCCGCGACCACCGGCAGCGGCCCGGGCGGCGGCACCGTCGACGGCGGGAGGGGAGGTGCGGGCGGATACACGGGCTGCATGCCCGTACGGTACGCAGACGGGTTCGGGGTGTGCCGTCGACCGCCGGTCCCGATACCGTGAACGGGTGCGTGACCCCAACATCTCCCGTACCGTCGCCGGTCAGCTCTCGCCCGTCCGGCGGGCCGCCGACCTGCGCCGCCTCCGCGCCGAGCGGTTCGACGTCCTGGTCATCGGAGGTGGGGTGACGGGTGCGGGCGCCGCCCTGGACGCCGCGTCCCGGGGCCTCAAGGTGGCCCTGGTCGAGGCGCGGGACTTCGCCGCCGGCACGTCCAGCCGCTCCAGCAAGCTGATCCACGGTGGCCTGCGCTACCTGGAGCAGCTGGAGTTCGGCCTGGTGCACGAGGCGCTCACCGAGCGGGGGCTGCTCGCCACCCGGCTCGCGCCGCACCTGGTCCGTCCGGTGCCGATCCTGGTGCCGCTGCCGGACGGCGGTGGGGTGCGCGACCTGCCGGCCCGCGTCTGGCGGCGGGCCTACTACGGCACCGGCGTGGCCGCGTACGACGCCTTCGCCGGCCTCTTCGGCGGCGGCCGGGGCATGCCGCTGCACCGGCACCTGAGCCGCGAGGGCACCCGGCGGGCCTTCCCGAGCCTGCGGGCCGACCAGGTGGCCGGCGCGATCCGCTACTTCGACGGGCAGGTGGACGACGCCCGGCTGGTGGTCACCCTGGCCCGCACCGCGGCGAGCCTCGGCGCGACGATGGTGACCAGCGCCCGCGCCGTCGGCCTGATCCGGCAGGCCCGGGAGGTGACCGGGGTACGCGTCCGCGACCTGGAGGCGCCCCCCGGCTCACCGGACGCCGAGTTCGAGGTGCACGCGCGTACGGTCATCGCCGCCACCGGCGTGTGGAGCGACGACATGTCCCGGATGCTCAACGACGTGGGCCTCCGCCCCGGTCTGCGGGTCCGCGCCTCCAAGGGGGTGCACCTCGTGGTGCCCCGCTCGGCGATCACCGGCGAGACCGGGTTGATCCTGCGGACGCCGACCTCGGTGCTCTTCGTCATCCCGTGGGGCGGGCACTGGATCATCGGCACCACCGACACGGACTGGCGGCTGGACCGTTCGCATCCGGCCGCCTCCGCGCGGGACATCGACTACCTGCTGCAACAGGTCAACACGGTGCTGGACAAGCCGTTGACCACCGACGACATCGAGGGCGTCTACGCCGGGCTGCGCCCGCTGCTCTCCGGCGAGGCGGACTCCACCTCCAAGCTCTCCCGTGAGCACGCGGTGTTCGAGCCGATGCTGGGGCTGCTCCTGGTGGCCGGCGGGAAGTACACGACGTACCGGGTGATGGCCGGTGACGTGGTCGACCGGGCCGCCCGCCGGCTCGGCAACGTCCGCCCGTCCCGCACCGCCGACCTGCCGCTGCTCGGCGCGGACGGGTACGCGGCGATGTGGCGGGACCGGGCCGACCTGGCCCGCCGGCACGGGGTGCCGGTCGGCGTGGTGGAGCACCTGCTGGAACGGTACGGCAGCCTCACCCTGGACCTGCTCGCCCTGATCGCGGCGGATCCGCTGCTCGCCGCCCCGCTCGCCGGTGCCCCCGAGTACCTGGCCGCCGAGGTCACCTACGCGGCGCAGGCGGAGGGCGCCCTGCACCTGGAGGACGTGCTCACCCGTCGCACCCGGATCTCTTTCGAGACCACCCACCGGGGGCTGGAGTCGGCGGAGCACACGGCCGAGCTGATGGGCGCGGTGCTCGGCTGGGACGCGGACGTGCGGGCCCGCGAGGTCGCGCACTACCGGGCCCGGGTGGAGGCGGAACGGCAGTCGCAGCGGATGCCGGACGACGCCACCGCCGACGCGGCCCGGCTCGGCGCGCCCGACGTCCGGGGCTTCGCCGCCGACCGGGGCACGGACAGCGACCTGAGCGGGCTGCCCGCCCCGTACTGACCACCGCCCCCTCCGGCGGTCAGAACACCTTGCCGGGGTTGAACAGGCCGTCCGGGTCGAGCGCCGCCTTGATCGCGTGGTGCACCCGGACGCCGACCGGGCCGATCTCGCGGGCCAGCCAGTCCCGCTTGAGCAGGCCCACCCCGTGCTCGCCGGTGCAGGTGCCACCCAGCTCCAGGCCGAGCCGCATGATCTCGTCGAAGGCCCGGCGGCCCTGCTCCAGGCTGGCCGGGTCGGCCCGGTCGACCACGATGATGGGGTGCATGTTGCCGTCCCCGGCGTGTCCCACCACGCCGATCGGCACGTCACACCCGGCGGCGATCCGGGCCACCCCGTCGAGCAGCGCGGCGAGCGCGCCACGTGGCACCGCCACGTCGTCGAGGATCAGCCCGCCGTTGCCCGCCGGGTACGACCGGGCGGCGAACGCCTCCATCGCCGGGTAGGCCAGCCGCCGGGCCTGGAGCAGCGCCGCCGCCTCCACGGCGTCCGTGGCGGCGTACACCTCGGACGCGCCGGCCGCCTCGCAGACCTTCTCCAGCCGGGCCAGGTCCTCGGCGGCCCGGGGACCGGTGTCGGCCGCCGCGAGCAGCAGCGCCTCGGCGTCGGTGCGCAACCCCATCGGCTGGTACGCCTCGATCGCCTGAAGGTGGGTCCGGTCGAGCAGTTCCAGCAGGCTCGGGCTCAGGCCCTGCGCGGCGATCCCGGCGACCGCCGTGCCCGCGTCGGCGGTGGAGTCGAAGACCGCGACCAGGGTCAGCGACTCCTCCGGGGCGGGCCGTAGCGCCAGGGTCACCTCGGTGATGATCCCGAGCGTGCCCTCCGAGCCGACGAAGAGGCGGGTCAGGTCGTAACCGGCGACGCCCTTGGCCGTCCGCCGCCCGGTGCGCAGCACCTCGCCGGAGGCGAGCACCACCTCCAGGCCGAGTACGTACTCCGTGGTCACGCCGTACTTGACGCAGCACATGCCGCCGGCGTTGGTGGCCACGTTGCCGCCGATGGTGGACGACTCCCAGGAACCCGGGTCGGGCGGGTAGTAGAGCCCCTGCCGACGGACCGCGCCGGCCAGGGTGGCGTTGACCACCCCGGGCTGCACCACGGCGATCCGGCTGACCGGGTCGATCTCCAGGATGGCGTCCATGGCCGAGGTGGTCACCACCACCGCGCCGTCGACCGCGTTGGCCGCGCCGGCCAGCCCGGTCCGCGCGCCCTGCGGCACCACCGGTACGCCGTGCCGCGCCGCCGCGCGTACCACCGCGACCACTCCGGCGGTGTCCCGTGGGCGGACCACGACCAGGGGCATGCCGGCGTCGCAGAGGTCGGCCTCGTCCCGCTGGTGCATCCGCAGCAGGTCCGGGTCGGTCAGCACGGCGGCCTCACCGAGCGCGGCGCGCAGTTCGTCGAGGAGGGGGGTGGCGGACATGCAGGAGAGGGTAGCGGCGCCCCCGCCCGGTGACCACAGGGTGCCGGCCTCCATCGCAGGTGGCAGCCGCTGTCAGGCCGGGCGACGACTACCGGGTCGGGTGGGTGCCGTCCGGCCCGGGGCTCGCCCGACGGGGAGGTAGCGCCTCCGACTCCGGGGCTCACTTCACGGGCCGTGGCGCGGCGAACTCCGGCGGCTCAGCCGACGGATCGCAGTGCGGCCAGCTCGCGGGCCAGGTTCGCCCGTGCCGGGGCCTCCCACCGCGCGGCGGGCGCGGGGAGGCGGAACAGCGCCGGCAGGGCGAGCAGCCCGGCCAGCACCCGGGCCCGACCGGCCCGGAACGCCGGCTCGGGCACGTGCGCGTACTCCCGGCGGACGCGGGCGGCATAGTCGTCGTACCGCTGCGGGTCGGAACCGAGGACGGCCAGGTCGGCGTCGCAGAGCAGGGCCCCGTCGCGGTCGTCGGCGGCGACCGCGTGGCCGGCGGTGAGCAGTACCAGCCGGCGGACCTCGGTCGCCGCCCCGGCGGGGATCCCCAACGTGGTGAGCAGGGTGCCGGCCAGCGCCGCACTGTCCCGCTCGTTGGCGTCCCCGGTGGCACGCGGATCGTAGACCGCGTCGTGGCACCAGGCGGCGAGCCGCACCAGATCGGGCCGGTCGGCGTGCCCGGCGTACGCGTCGACCACGTCCAGCACGGCGGTCAGGTGCGCGACGGTGTGGTAGTGCCGTTGCGGCTCGTGCCAGCGGGTGAGCAGCGCCTCCCCGGCCCGGGCCAGCGCCCCCGTGTCCGGGGCGCCCGCCGCGCGGGCCGCCGCCCGCCACCGTCGCATCAGCGTCTCCACGGTCGCAGTCTGCCCTACGCCGTTCTCTGGTGCCGACCGCTGATTGCCGGGCGTGGTTGCCGGACGCGCCGGCAACGGGCGATGGGGAAGGGAGGGCAGGATTCACCCGCCCCGGCGCGGGTAGTCCCGCCCATGGCCGTTGCCCGTAACCGTCGCCGTGCGCTGTGGCACCGTTCCGAGCGGCTGCGGGACGGACTGGTCGACGTCGACACCGCCCGGATCGCCGGGGCGATGTCCGAGTTGCGGCACCGGGGCCGGGCCACCCTGAGCGACCGGCTGCACCGGCTGCGCAGCGTGATGACGCTCGCGTTGCAGGCCGGGCTGGCGGCGGCGCTCGCCTGGCTGGCCGCGCACGAACTGCTCGGCAACCCGGAGCCGGTCTTCGCGCCGATCTCGGCGGTCGGCACCCTGGCCGCCTCGGTGGGGCAGCGGCTGCGCCGGACGGTCGAGCTGATCGTCGGGGTGGCCATCGGGGTGTTCATCGGTGACGTGCTCATCTACTTCCTCGGCACCGGGCCCTGGCAACTCGCCCTCGTGGTGATCCTCGCCATCGTCATCTCGACCTTCCTCGGTGGCAGCGCTTCGGTGGTCATCCAGGCGGCGGCGACGGCCGTGCTGATCGCCACGCTCAGCCCGTCCACCGAGGACCTGGAGATCCCCCGGTTCGTGGACGCCTTCGTCGGTGGCGGCATCGCGCTGCTGGTGACGGCGGTGCTGCTCCCGCTCAACCCGCTCCGCGTGATCAACCGGGCCGCCCGTCCGGCCCTGGACCTGCTCGCCGGCCAGCTTGACCGGGCGTCCCAGGGGATCCGGGACCGGGACCGGGACCTGTGCCAGCGGTCACTGGAACGGCTCCGGGCGAACCAGGAGGAGCTGACCGCGTTCACCGAGGCGATCGAGGGGGCGAAGGAGACCATCACCATCTCCCCGGCCCGCTGGCACCGGCGCGACGAGCTGCACCACTACGCCGAGGCCGCCGGGCCGATCGACCGGGCGATGCGCAACAGCGGCACGCTGATCCGGCGGGCGGTGACCATGATCGAGGACGGGGAACCGGTGCCCGACCCGCTGCCCGACGCGGTCGGTCACCTCGCCGAGTCGGTGCGGCTGCTCCGGCACGAGTTCGCCGTCGGGGCGGAACCGCAGGACAGCCGGGAGCGTTCCCTGCGCGCGGTCAGCGAGGCCGGCCGGGCGTACACACAGGGAGTCGGCTTCTCCGGCAGCGTGGTGGTGGCGCAGGTGCGTACCACCGCCAGCGACCTGATGGTCGCCTCCGGCCTGGATCAGGAGGAAGCCAACCGGCTGGTCCGGGAAGCCTTCGGTGAGGAGGAGAGCCCCACCCCACCCGCCGAGCAGCACGCCCCGCCCCGGCACACCTCACCCCCGCCGCTGCCCTGACCACCCGTGCCCGCCCCCCGGGGTCGCGCATCACCCGTACCGAATGCGCCCGGCCGGTCCGGTGGCGGGTGGCTACGCTGACCGCATGGCCGACACCCCGTCCGGCGGAGCCACCCCGACTGCTCCGCCGCCGCCGAGCCCCGCCCTCTCCCCGTTGGGCGGGCCGCCCGGCGCGCCGCCGCCGTACCGTCGTCGGAGCTGGTGGCGGTACGTGGTCCTGGCCGGCGCGATCCTGCTCATCGCCGCCTGCGCGATCTTCATGCTCTTCACGCTCGGCGAGAGCCTGGGGGCGGAGGCGCTGCTGATCGGCCTGGTCGCCGCGATCCTGCCGGTCCCGGTGCTGGTGACCTGTTTCCTCTGGCTCGACCGGTACGAACCGGAACCCCTGAAGTACCTGATCTTCTGCTTCGCCTGGGGAGCGTTCGTCTCCACCGCGGCGTCGCTGACCGTCAACGGGTTCTTCGCCGACCGGTTCGCCGACTGGGGGCTGCCCGACTCGCTCACCGCCGTGTTCAGCGCTCCCTTCATCGAGGAGTTGACCAAGGCGCTCGGCCCGATCCTGCTGCTGCTGTTCCGGCGGCGGGAGTGGTCCGGCATCACCGACGGGCTGGTCTACTGCGGGCTCTCGGCGGTCGGCTTCGCGATGGTGGAGAACATCCTCTACCTGGGCGGGCACAGCTACCGCACCGGCGTCGAGGAGTACGGCCCGGCCACCGGTGCCCAGATGGTGCTGATGACCTTCATCGTCCGGATCCTGATCTTCGGGTTCGCCCACCCGCTGTTCACCTCGATGGTCGGGGTGGGGCTGGGTATCGCCGCGCGTACCGCCGACCGCCGAGTGCGGGTGCTCGCCCCGCTCGCCGGGCTGCTGCTGGCGATGATGCTGCACGGCGCCTGGAACTTCCTGCCGTCGCTGTCCCTGGCCATCGGGCAGCCTCTGGTCGCCCTCTACGGCTACATCGGCGTGATGGTGCCGATCTTCTTCGGCATGGTCGGCCTGGCGGTCTGGCTGCGGGCCTGGGAAGGGCGACTGACCGAACGCGTCCTGCCCGACTACGTCCGCGCCGGCTGGCTCACCCCGCCGGAGGTGGCCGCGCTGGGCAGTCTCGGCCGCCGGCACGCGGCCCGGAGCTGGGCCCGCCGGGTCGGGGGCGACCGCGCGGTGAAGGCGATGCGGGGCTACCAGTTCTCCGCCACCCGGCTGGCGCTGCTCCGCGACGGTATGCGACGGGGCCTGGACACCCGTCCGGCCGACTGGCAGCGGACCCTCGCCGAGGAGCGGCACCTGCTGGAGTCGATCAGCGCGTACCGGTCGTTCTTCGTGGGGCGTGATCCGTACGCCCCGGTCGGGATCTGGGACGGGCAGCGCTACCACCTGCGCTTCCCGGACGGCCAGCAGCGCCCGGTGGACCCGCCGGACGAGCCGGTGGTGCCGATCCCGGTGGTGCTCGCGCCGCCGCCCCCGCCGGCGTACGTCCCTGGTCTCCCCGGCTGGTACGGCCCGCCTCCGCCCGCCGGCTGGCCGCCCCACCGCTGACCCCCGGCCCGCGACCGACCCGGTCCCGGCGGCCGGGTCGGGTCAGGTCAGCAGGCTGCTCAGGAAGTCGCCCAGACCGGCGGCGATGGCCATCAGCGCGGCTCCGATGGCCTTGAACATCTCGGCCGCCCCCTGGGGCCGGAACGCCATGAAGTAGATCAGGAAGGCGACGCCTCCCCAGATCAGCAGCTTCTTCAGGAAAACCGGCATCGTCCCTCCCCAGGGCGTGGACGTGCCTGGCTTCCCGCCGTTCCCAGGTGCAAACGGCACCGACCGGGCAGCGGCCCGGTCGGTGGGGGAGGACGTCGCGCCGGAGGTCGTTACCGGCCGGGGAGGAGCCGGTTCAGAGGTACAGGCCGGTGGAGTCGTTCTCGACGCGTTCGGCGGCGACGGCGTGCACGTCCCGCTCGCGGAGCAGGACGTAGCCCCGCCCGTGCAGTTCGACCTCGGACCGGTCGTCCGGGTCGAAGAGCACCCGGTCGCCGGAGACGATGGACCGGACGTTCGGGCCGACTCCCACCGCAGTCGCCCAGGCCAAGCGCTTGCCCACGGCTGCGGTCGCCGGGATCACGATGCCGGCGGTGGAGCGGCGCTCCCCCTCGCTCCCCTCCAGCCGCACCAGCACGCGGTCGTGCAGGAGTCGGATCGGCAACCCGGAGTCGAGATTCTGGTCAGCGGTCACGGGAGGAAACGCTACCGTGTCCGGACCTGCCCTCCCGCTGGTGGTTACCGGGTGCGGCGCGGGGGCAAGGTGTGGCGGAACGCGCCTACCGTGGCGTCGGCGAGGTTCATGTCCGGTCGTTACCGTAGGACAGCAGTTGGTCACCTGGAGGTGTGCGTGAGCCGCTTGGAACGGGTACGCGAACGGCTCCGCCGCGCGTACGAGTCGGGACGGAACGCGGTCCGGGCGGGACGGGAACGCCACCGCGCCCGCGTCGGCACCGTCTCCGTTCAGCCAGGTGGACCGGATTCGGGAGTCGCCTCGCCCGCCACCCCGGGGCCGGCCGCCCCGCCGTCGGCAGTGGTGGTCGGCGCGGAGTCCCCGGCCGCCCCCCACCCCTCCACCGCCAGCCAGGACGACGCGGACGTCCCTCACGCGCTGCGGATCGCCGCCGCCTGGTCGTGGCGGCTGCTCGTGGTCGGACTGGTCGGCTGGGCACTGCTGCGCATCGTCGGCCAGATCCGCATCGTGATCATCCCGTTGGCCGTCGCGCTGCTGCTCTCGGCGCTGCTCGCCCCGGCCGTGGGCTGGCTGCTGCGGGCCCGCTTCCCCCGGTCGCTGGCCACGGCGGTGGTGCTGGTGGGCGGGGTGGCCGCCGTGGTCGGCACGCTGACCCTGGTGGTCAACGAGTTCATCAAGGGCGTCCCGGAGCTGAGCAAGAAGTCCTCCCAGGGGGTCCGGCAGATCCAGGACTGGCTGAAGACCGGCCCGCTGCACATGAGCGACAGTCAGCTCGACCGCTACATCAACGAGGGTCAGCAGTGGGTGAACGACAACACCAACCGGCTGACCAGCGGCGCGCTCTCCACCGCCGCGACCGTCGCCGAGCTGCTGACCGGCACCCTGCTGGTGGTGTTCGCAACGTTCTTCTTCCTCCGGGACGGCCGGATCATCTGGCGCTTCCTGGTCCGGCTGCTGCCGGTCGGAGCCCGCTGGAAGGTCGACGACGCCGGTCAGGCCTCCTGGTCGACCCTGGTCGCCTACGTCCGCGCCACCGTGCTGGTGGCCTTCATCGACGCGGTCGGCATCGGCATCTTCCTGGTCGTCTTCGACATCCCGTTCGCCTTCCCGCTGGCGGCGCTGGTCTTCCTCGGCGCGTTCATCCCGATCGTCGGCGCGACCCTCTCCGGCACGGTCGCGGTGCTGGTCGCCCTGGTCGACAGTGGACTGGTCACCGCCCTGATCATCCTCGGCGTGGTGATCGGGGTGCAGCAGGTCGAGGGGCACATCCTCCAGCCGTTGATCATGGGCCGGGCGGTGGCCATCCACCCGCTCGCCGTGATCATCGGTATCGCCGCCGGGGTGGTGCTGGCCGGGATCACCGGTGCCCTGGTCTCGGTCCCGCTGATCGCGGTGCTGAACACCGCCGTGCGCCGGCTCGCCGCCCGTACGGTGCCGGACACGCCGCCGGACGCGGTGGTGGTCGCCGCCAAGGCTCCGTAACCCCGCCTGCCCCGCGCCGGCCCTGCCCGCCCCGCGTCAGCCCCGCCTCGCGCCGGGTGAGGCCGCGCCGGTTCGCCGAAGTCGCGGCATCCGGCGTCGCCGACCGCGCCGTTTCGCCGAAACGGCGAAGCCGGCCGCCGGGACGGGCGGGCGGGGTGGGGAGTCAGGAGCGGCCGAGCCGCTCCAGGGCACCCCGGGCGACCTCCGGGCGGGTGGTGTACCAGAACGGCGGCAGCGACCGGCGCAGGAACGGGCCGTACCCACGGGCCGTCTCCAAGCGGGAGTCCAGCACCGCGACCACGCCCCGGTCGCCGGTGGAGCGGATCAGCCGCCCGACCCCCTGGGCCAGCCGGATGGCGGCGATCGGCACGCTGACCGACGCGAAGCCGGAGCCACCGCCCGCGTCCACCGCCGCCGCCCGGGCCGCCGCGAGCGGCTCGTCGGGACGCGGGAATGGCAGCCGGTCGATCACCACGAGCTGGCAGGAGTCGCCCGGCACGTCCACTCCCTGCCAGAGCGACATCACCCCGAACAGGCAGCTCGACTTCTCCTCCTTGAACCGGCGGACCAGCAGCGGCAGGGACTCCTCGCCCTGGAGCAGGATCGGCAGGTCGGTCCGCGCCCGGAGCAGCTCCGCGGCCTGCTGCGCGGCCCGCCGCGACGAGAAGAGCCCGAGGGTACGCCCACCGAGCGCGCCGACCAGCGTGAGCAGTTCCTCGCCGGCCGCCTCGGGAAGCCCGGAGACGCTGGGCCGGGGCAGGTGCGCGGCGACGTAGAGGATGCCCTGCCGGGCGTAGTCGAAGGGGGAGCCCACGTCGAGCGACCGCCAGCCCGGCCCCTCGGTCGCCGGCTCGGCGGCACCGGCCGGGGCCGACCCCTGGCGGTCGCGCGACGGCGTCACCGGGGTGTCCGTCCGCGTCGACGCCGACCGGTCGGGTCGCCCGGTGGCGGTGGCGAGGGCGCTGGCGGCCGGCGACGGCGGGTTGGTCGGCGGGGCCTCCAGCCCGAGTGCCCGGGCCACCGTGTCGAACCGGCCGCCCAGGGTCAGGGTGGCCGAGGTGGCGACGACGGTGCGCTCCTCGTACAGGTGGGTGGCGAGGGTGCCGGCGACGGAGAGCGGCGCGACCACCAGGGCCCGCCGGTTGCCGTTGTCCGGCTTCTCCACCCAGGCCACGTCGTGGTCGGCCTCCTCCAGCAGCCGCTGCGCGGTGGTGGAGAGTTCGTCCAGCACCGCCTTGGCCTGCTGCTTGCGGACCGGGTCCGGGTCGTCGGCCTTGACCTCGCCGATCGCGTCGAGGGCGGCCCGGGTCGCCGCGTCCAGCAGGGTGCACGCCTCCCGCAGCGGCCCCGGCAGCCCACTGGTGATCCGCCCGGCGGGCGCCTCGGTCAGCGCGACGGCCAGCGCGTCGCCGGCCTCGGCGAGCGCCTCGGCGGCCTCCGGCTTGAGCAGGGGCCGGGCCCGCTTGGCGGACCGGTCGATCAGCTCGGGCACCAGCTCGGCCTGGGCCGCCGAGGAGACCCGGTCGGCCAGTTCGTGGGCCTCGTCGACGATCAGCAGCTTGTGCGGCGGCACGATGTGCCGGCCGGCCAGCATGTCCACCGCGAGCAGGCTGTGGTTGGTGACGACGATGTCCGCCTCCCGGGCCCGCGCCCGCGAGGCCTCGGCGAAGCACTCCGCCCCGAACCCGCAGCGGGACGCCCCGACGCACTCCCGGGCCGGCATCGACACCAGTCGCCACGCCTGGTCGTCCACGCCGGGGTCCAGTTCGTCACGGTCACCGGTGTCGGTCTCCATCGCCCAGTCGCGCAGCCGCTGGACCTGCTTGCCGAGCCGGCCCGCCTCGCCGAGCCACCGGGTGCCCCCGCCCGAGCCGGTCGGGGTGTCGAAGAGGGTGTCGGCCGGTTCGTCCTCGGTGGAGCTGTCCAGGCGCGCCAGGCAGAGGTAGTGGTGCCGTCCCTTGAGGACGGCGAAGGTCGGCCGGCGGCCGAGCACCGGCTCGACCGCCTCGGCGAGCCGGGGCAGGTCGCGCTCGACGAGCTGGGCCTGGAGGGCGAGGGTGGCGGTGGAGACCACCACCGGCCCGTCCACGGTCAGCGCCGGGGCGAGGTAGCCCAGGGACTTGCCGGTGCCGGTGCCGGCCTGCACCAGCAGGTGTTCCCGGCTGGCGACGCACTCCTCGATCGCGGTGACCATCTGCTGCTGTCCGGGCCGGGCCGACCCGCCGGGCACCGCGCCCACGGCCGCTTCGAGCAGCTCCGCGCCGCTCGGCCGGGACCCCCGGCGCCGGGTGCGGGAACTGGCGGAACTGGTGGCGGCGCGCGGCGGAGTCACCGTGCGACCGTACCGGTAGCCGACGACACCGTTCGCGTCGATGACGTCGTGGCGGAGGTCACCGTCCGGAATCGGTCAGTGTCAACCGGTTCTTTCCGCAGCGCGCCCGTTGGGGGATCCGGGATAGGCTGCGGGGCATGCCGAACGACGTGGTGCGCGTGGTCTACCGGAAGTACGACGGCAGCGCCCACCGCGACTACCCGGCCCGACGGCTCGCCGAGGACGACCTGGGCGTCTGGCTCGGCGTCACCGCCGGCACCGAGTCGATCTACCACGGCCGCCCCTCGGTGGAGCAGATCCCCTTCGTCCTGCTGGTGCCCCACCACGGTTGGTGGACGGGGATGTTCAACCCGCCACCGCGCACCAGCGAGGTCTACTGCGACATCGCCAGCCCGGCGCGCTGGGAGGGCACCGACACCGTCCACCTGGTCGACCTCGACCTGGACGTGGTCCGCCGGCGGGCCACCGGGCTGGTCGAGCTGCGCGACGAGGACGAGTTCGCCGAACACCGGGTCCGGTTCGGCTACCCGGAGGACCTGGTGGTGGAGGCGGAGACCGCCGCGCGCTGGCTGATGGGCGCGCTGGGCGACGGCACCGAGCCGTTCGCCACGTCGTACCGCAAGTGGCTCGCCCTGGTGGTCTGAGCGCCTACAGCGGGGGCAGCGCGGCCAGCTTCTCCGGGTTGAGCTGGTTGAACACCCCGGTGATCCGGCCGTCGTGCACGGCGAACGAGAGCACCACCCGGATCGTCCGGCCGTCCCGGTAGGGCGCCTCGCCGTACAGGCCGACGGTGCCGTCGACCAGCACCCGGCGGAACCGGACCTGGCCCGTGTACCGGCCGTCGGGGCCGAACACGCCGAGCACGAAGCGGGCCACCGCGTCCGCGCCGAGGATCGGCCGCCGGGCCGACGGGAAGTGCCCGCCGCCGTCGCCGACCAGCACCACGTCGGGGGCGAGCACCCGCAGCAGCTCGGCCAGGTCACCGGACTCGCTGGCGGCGAGGAACGCCTCGACCAGCCGGCGCTGCTCGGCCCGGTCGGCCCGGTGCCGGGGTACGCCGTCGGCGTCGACCGCCCGCCGCGCCCGGGAGGCGAGCTGCCGGGCGGCGGCCGGGGTGGTCCCGAGCACGTCGGCGACCGTGTCGAATCCGACGGCGAAGACGTCGTGCAGCACCAGCGCCACCCGCTGTTCCGGGGTGAGCCGTTCCAGGACCACCAGCAGCGCGGTGCCGACCTGGTCGGCACGGCTGACCCGCTCGGCCGGGTCGGGGGCGAACCCGTCCGGCAGCGGGGTCACCACCGGCTCGGGCAGCCACTGCCCCGGGTAGCTCTCCCGCCGGTGCCGGGCGGAGCGGAGCACGTCCAGGCAGATCCGGCCGCAGACCGTGGTCAGCCAGGCGGGCAGCTCGTGGACCTGCGCGCGGGCCGCCGGGTCGGTGAGCGCGGCGGCGCACCGCAGCCAGGTCTCCTGGACGGCGTCCTCGGCCTCGGCGCGGCTGCCGAGCATCCGGTGCGCCAGTGCCGTCAGGTGGGCCCGCTCCGCCTCGAACTCGGTCGCCAGGTCCACGCCGCCTCCTCGTCCCCGCCTGCCTCAACCCTGCCGTACCGGGTGGGGTCGGGTCCATGCCGGGTCGGCGCTCGACGCGCGGGCGGCGGCGGCCTGGGTGATGATCGCAGCATGAGCGCACCCGAAGTGTCCGACATCGTCCCTCCGGTCGACGGCGGGATCCGGCAGCGGCTCCGGGTGGCACCCGGTGGCGCCACCCCGGTCGACCTCGCCGCGATCGATCCGCGCGCCACACCCGGGCTGCCCGGCGCCACGGTGACCGGCCCCGACCGTAAGTCGTGGTGCCGGGCGCAGGTGCGGCTGGTCGGCGCGGAGCTGGCCCGGCAGCAGGAGATGCTCTTCGCCTCGGTCAAGGTCGACCCGGCCGACGGTCGTCGGGTGCTGCTGGTCCTCCAGGCGATGGACTGCGGTGGCAAGGACGGCACGGTGAAGCGGGTGGCCGGCGCGATGAATCCGCTCGGGCTGCGGATCACCTCGTTCGGGCCGCCGACCGACGAGGAGCTGAAGCACCACTTCCTGTGGCGGATCCGCCGGGCCCTGCCGTCCGCCGGCCGGGTCGGGATCTTCAACCGGTCCCACTACGAGGACGTGCTGATCGGTCGGGTCGAGGCGCTGGCCCCCGAGGAGATCCTGCGGGAGCGCTACGACGAGATCAACGCCTTCGAGCAGGAGCTGGCCGCCGAGGGGGTCAGCCTGGTCAAGGTGATGCTGCACATCTCGAAGGACGAGCAGCGCGAGCGGCTGCTGGAGCGGCTCACCGACCCGCGCAAGCACTGGAAGTACGACCCGGCCGACGTGGACGCCCGGGCCCGCTGGGACGACTACCAGGCCGCGTACGCCGAGGCGCTGTCCCGCTGCGCGACCGACGCCGCCCCCTGGTACGTCGTCCCGGCGGACCGGAAGTGGTACCGCGACTGGGCGGTGGCGCACCTGCTGCGTGAGACGTTCGCCACGCTTGACCTGGGGTATCCGCCGCCGACCGTCGATCTCGCGCGGGAACGGGGGCGACTGCTGTCCGGATGGGCGGGTCAAGGTGAACAGCGGGTGAACGATGCATGAATGACATCCGACCGGGGGTGGGCCGGCATTTTCCGGCTCCTGAACCTTCCCTAGCATGCGCTGGGCAGTGCCTCTCCCCGGGCGGCCGTCACCCTTCCATCGACACGACGAGGTCCGTGCTGTGAAGTTTTCCTTCCGCCCCTCCGAGGGCGCTTTCTACGAGCTCTTCACCAGGGCCGCGCAGAATCTGGTGAAGGGTACGGAGCTGCTCAACGAGCTGGCCCTGCCAGGCGTCGACGTCCAGTCGGTCAGCGAGCGCCTGACCGAGGTGGAGCACGACAGCGACCAGATCACCCACGAGCTGTACAAGAAGATCAACTCCACCTTCATCACCCCGTTCGACCGGGAGGACATCTACCGCCTCGGGTCGCTGCTGGACGACGTGATGGACCACCTGGAGGCGGTCGGCAACCTGCTCTACCTGTACGGCCTCACCAAGCTGCCGTCGCTGCCCCGCGAGATGCACGAGCTGGTCAACGTCCTCGACCAGCAGGCCCGGCTGACCGCCGACGCGATGCCGCGGCTGAAGTCGATGAAGGACCTCGAGGACTACTGGATCGAGTGCAACCGGCTGGAGAACGAGGGCGACCAGGCGTACCGGATGCTGCTGGTCCGCCTCTTCTCCGGCGAGTACGACGCCTTGACCGTGCTGAAGATGAAGGAGGTCGCCGACGAGCTGGAGGCCGCCTGCGACGCCTTCGAGCACGTGGCGAACACCGTCGAGACCATCGCGGTCAAGGAGTCCTGATCCTGTGAGTCCCGAACTCATCGCCGTGCTGGCGGTGATCGCGGTGGCCCTGGTGTTCGACTACACCAACGGCTTCCACGATGCCGCCAACGCGATCGCGACCAGCATCTCCACCCGGGCGCTGACACCCCGGGTCGCCCTGGCCATGGCCGCGGTCGGCAACTTCATCGGCGCGCACTTCGGCGGGGAGGTCGCCAAGACCGTCGGCAAGGGCCTGGTCGAACTTCCCACCGGTACGGCCAGTCTCGGCATCGTCTTCGCCGGGGTGATCGGCGCGATCACCTGGAACCTGATCACCTGGTACTTCGGGCTTCCGTCGTCCTCCTCGCACGCGCTCATCGGTGGCCTGGTCGGCTCGACCATCGCCGCCTCCGGCACGGTGCTCTGGAGCGGCATCGGCGAGAGCGTCGTCATCCCGATGGTGCTCTCGCCGATGGTCGGCTTCCTCCTCGGCTACATCGTGATGATCGCGGTGCAGTGGATCTTCCGGAAGGGGCATCCGGGCAAGCTCAACCGGGGCTTCCGCTGGGCGCAGACCGCCTCGGCCGCCGCCATGTCGGTCGGCCACGGTATGCAGGACGCCGCGAAGACCATCGGCATCGTGGTGCTCGCCCTCTACGTCGGCGGCTACCAGGACGACCCCGGCTTCATCCCGGAGTGGGCGTACTGGACGTCGGCGGCCGTGCTCGCCGCCGGCACGTACGCCGGTGGCTGGCGGATCATCCGCACCCTGGGCCGGCGGATCATCGACCTGAAGCCGCCGGAGGGCTTCGCCGCCGAGACCGTCGCCAGCGGCGTGCTCTACTTCAACGCCCTGGTGCTCGGCGCTCCGATCTCGACCACCCACACGATCACCTCGGCGATCATGGGTGTCGGCGCGACCAAGCGGCTCTCCGCCGTCCGGTGGGGCGTGGCCGGCAACATCGTCGGCGCGTGGATCCTCACCTTCCCGGCCGCCGGCAGCATCGGCGCGCTCATGTACTTCATCGTCCGCCCGCTGTTCAGCTGACCACGGCACCGCCGGCTGCCGACGGAGCCCGCCTCCGGGTGCCGCCGGCGCACGGCTTGAGTGGTTGCAGGGGACCCTTCCTACCGCTTTTTGATGAGGAGGGGACCCCTGCTACCACCTGGCAGGGCTACCACCTGGCAGGGCAGCCACCCCACGCGGCTACCGCCGAGCCGGATACTCCACGCCGATCCGGGCGCGGACGTCGTCCAGCAGGCCCATCACCTCCAGCGTGGTCGCGTGCGGCACCAGCGGGCTCTCCAACTGCCCCTCGGCCAGGCAACGCTGCACCTCGATCGCCTCGTACTGGTAGCCGTTGCCGACCAGCTCGGAGTGGATCGTCTCCGGCTCGTGGTCGGCCCGGTGCAGGGTCAGCGAGTCGGGGCGGAAGAACAGCGACGGCAGGTCGATCCGGCCGGTGGTGCCGACGACCGAGGCGGTCACCGGGCTCGCCCCGACCAGACCGCAGCTCAGCGTGGCGACCGCCCCGGAGTCGTAGCCGAGGACGATGCCGGTGTTCTCGTCCACGCCCTCCGGGCTGATCTTGGCCCAGGCGTGGACGTGGTCGGGCATCCCGAGCAGCAGGTGCGCCAGGCTGACCGGGTAGATGCCCACGTCCAACAGAGCGCCGCCGCCCAGCGCCAGGGCACGCAGCCGGCTCTCCGGCGGGAACGGCCCCGCCATGCTGAAGTCGGCCCGCACACCGGTGACCGTGCCGATCGCCCCCTCGGCGACCAGCTCGACCATCCGCAGGATCAGCGGGTTGCACCGCATCCACATGGCCTCCATCAGGAAGACGCCACGGGAACGCGCGGTCTCCACCAGCTCGGTGCTGTCCGCCAGGTCGAGCGTGAACGGCTTCTCCACCAGCACCGCCCGCCCCGCGTCGAGGCAGGTCATGGTCGCCTCGTGGTGGGCGGAGTGCGGCGTGGCGACGTACACCACGTCCAGGTCGGAATCGGCGGCCAGCTCCGCCCAGGAGCCGTACGCCCGCGCGACGCCGTGCTTGGCGGCGAACAGCTCGGCGGCCTCGGCGGTACGCGAGCCGACGGCGACCAGCTCGGCGTCCGGCACCAGCGTCAGGTCCTCGGCGAAGCGGGCGGCGATGTTTCCGGTGGCCAGGATGCCCCAACGTGTCATGCGACCGGACGCTAGCGCAGTTCCCGTCGCAGCCCCACCGTTGATCCATCCGCCGGGACGCCCGCTGGGCGAGACGGCGGCGGTCGTCGGGTAAGGCACGGGGAACTAGGCTCGCGCCATGACGATCGACAGCGGCAGCTTTCCCGTCCCGGCCGCCCTGGTCGAGCACGCCCGCCGGTTCCGCGCCGAGGGGAGCACCCCGGCGGTGCCCCGGGTCGCGGCCACCGTGCTGCTGCTGCGCCCGGCCGCCGTCGGGTTCGAGGTCTACATGATCCGCCGGGTCGCGGCGATGGCCTTCGGCGGGATGTACGCCTTCCCCGGTGGCGGCGTCGATCCGTCGGACGCGCAGGCGCACCCGGGTTGGGCCGGTCCCGACCCCGAGGAGTGGGGCGGGCGGCTGGGCGTCGCGGCGGAGGCGGCCCGGTCGGTGGTGTGCGCCGCCGCCCGCGAGGTCTTCGAGGAGGCGGGCGTGCTGCTCGCCGGCCCGGACCCGGCGACCGTGGTGGGCGACGTCAGCGGCGACGACTGGGAGAACGCCCGGGTCGACCTGGAGAAGCGGCGTACGCACTTCGCCGAGTTCCTGACCGGCCGGGGGCTGACCCTGCGGTCGGACCTGCTGCTGCCGTGGAGCCGGTGGATCACCCCGGAGTTCGAGCCGCGTCGCTTCGACACGTACTTCTTCGTGGCCCTGCTGCCCGAGGGGCAGCGGACCCGCGACGTCTCCGGCGAGGCCGACCACACCCTGTGGATCAGCCCGGCGGACGCGTTGCGCCGGTCGGCAGCCGGCGAGCTGACCATGCTGCCGCCGACCCTGCTCACGCTTGCGCAGGTGGCGACGGCCGGCGACCTGCCCGACGTGGCCCGGCTCGCGGCCGGTCGGGACGCGGCCACCCCGATCACGCCCCGCCTGGCCGACCTGGACGGCGACGCGCCCTACTTCACCCTGGACTGAAACGGTGGCGGGTGCGGCCGGGCTCAGTGCGGTGGCGCGGCTTCCTCCAGCGACCGGCCACGGGCGCGGGCCGCGTCGGCGACGGCGATGCACAGCAGGACGGCCACGACGGCGATGATCGCCGCCAGCAGCGGCAGTCGGACCAGGATCAGACTCGTCGCGGCCAGGACGAGGATGCCGATGATCCGAACCGGGGACACCCGTCCGAAGATGTCGTACTCGAAGCGGGCCCGGCCGGCCAGGAACAGCGCCGGTCCGCCGAGGACGGCGGCGAGCCACGTCGGGTTCGCCGTGTCGTACGGGTGCTCGATGACGAGTCCGTAGCCCACTGCGGTGGTGACGACGCCGACCACCATCGTCAGATGGGTGACGAATCCGTGCGCGACGAGCCGGGCCGGCTGGGTGGCGGCCGCGACAGCGCTCTTCATCACCGTGCCGGCGCGGTAGAAGTAGATGCGCCAGAGCAACGCCGTGCTGAGGAAGGCGCAGACGAACGCCTCGGTCTGTCCCGCGCCGAACGGGTGGCTGCTGAAGGTCAGCCCGCTGAGCAGCACGGACTCCCCGAGGGCGATGATGAAGAACTGGCGGTAGCGGTCGGCCAGGTATTCGCCGACCACGTCCCAGTCGTGGATCCGGCTGCGGCCCAACCCCGGTGTCGGCCAACCGGTGATCAGCCCGACGTACTCGATGGTCAGCCCGAGCGCCCACAGCCCGCCCCGGACGACGCCGGTCGGAACGAACGCCCCGACGATCCACGGCACAGCGGCGACCACGGACCAGCAGAGGATCCGCGACGGGATCGGAGGCGGGACGACGATCTCGTGAGCGCGTCTGCGCTGGAAGAACGCCAGCATCAGGGGACGACCGATCTGGATCGCCACGTACGCGCCGACGAAGTGGGCGCCGTGCCCGTCGTACGCTGCCGGTGCCGAGACCCCCATCACGACGCTGCCGAACGCGACGCCGAAGATCACCACCTGGATCTCCGGGTACCGCGGGTCGAACCTGCTCGCCGCCAATGCGGCGAAGAACCACACCAGCCACATGGCCAGGAAGAGCAGCAGCACCTCACCGGCCCGGGGCAGGGCAAGGTGCGGCTCGCCGGTCAGTGTGTGGATGGCCTCTTCGGCGATCCGGTTGAGCGCGAAGACGAACACCAGGTCCAGGAGCAGATCCAGGATCGTGGACTCGTGTGGCCCTTCGCCCGCTCTCAGCGGCTTACGCTGCCCACCCGGCGTCATCGGCCGCCCGTTCTGTCCGTCTTGTCGTTTTCATGATAGACGGACAGAAGGATGGCCGTTGGTGCTCAGAGAGCCCGGCGGTAACGGGGCGGAGGGCGGAGCGCAGGTCGGGTCAGCAGCGAGGCTTCCGCGTTGAGTCGACCTCCGTCACGATGGAAAGTCGTCTACTCGGATCCGTCGTACTCATCGGATTCGGGCCTGGGCCGGTGCTCGGCCGCCCACCGCTCGACGTCCTCGGTGCGCCAGATGCGGCCCGCCTTCAGAGTCGCAGACGGCTCGGGAAAGTCCCGCCGCTTGCTGAGAACCTCCACCCACTGGCGCGAGACCCCGAGGTACTCCGCGATCTCGGCGGTTCCCATCACGCGCAGCGGCTGACGCCCGGTGTCGTCAGCCCTCTTCGTCAGTTTGGTCATCGAGCTTCCATGGCTGGTGTTCCGCGATCCAGCGTTCCACGTCCTCTGCGAGCCAGATGGCTCCGCCGGCCAACCGCTCATAGGGGTCTGGGAAGTCAGGCCGCGCGATGAGCTGAAGCACGCGTGTGCGCGACACGCCCAAGCGCTCCCGAAGCTCCTGCGCGCCGTACAGCCTCTTCCTCCTGGCGCTCACAAGCTGGTCTTGCTCAGTCTGCCTGGTGGGGGCGGTGCTCCCGGATCCAGCGCTCGACGTCGGCCCGTTGCCAGACGCGCAGCCGACCGTTGGCCACCGTCGCCACAGGGTCGGGGAAGCCCTTCCGGTTGGTGATCTCGGTGGTGCGGGACCGGGACACGCCGCCAAGCATCTTGGCGATGTCCGACAGGGCGACCAAATCCACACTCCGAAGGTAGGCAGCAGTGCACCGGCAATGTTGCTACCCTGCAACATGGCATCCCATGGTGTACTGTGCACATTGCTTGTATCCGTCAGTGTGATCTGACCATGACTCCCAGCTCGCGTGCCGCCACTTCCCCTGTGCGGTACGGCGCTGCGGGTCCGTCTCCGGGAGCCCGACCCGGGGACGGACCCGCCCTCTCCGTGGCACATGTCGAAAGGCGGGTTCCCCGTGAGACATCTCGTCGAGTGGCTGTTCGGCAGCCGTGCTGCCCGGCACCGGCGGCCCGATGGATCGCCGTACCGCTCTCGGTGCTGCGTGCCGCTGCTCCCAGTCCAGGTGCGTGACCGTCGGTTCCGGCGTACCCGGTTCGGTCGGCGCGGCTTGGACCCGGAGGACGTGCGGCGTTTCCTCGACCGGGTCGCGCTCGAACTGGCCGAGGCCCAGGAGGCGGCCGAGCGGGCTCGCCGCGAGACCGTACGGATCAAGGACGCCCTGCGGCGCTGGCAGTCCGAGCAGGCCCGTACCCGCGACCGTTACGCCCTGCACCGATGAGCGACGACGGCCGGGCGGGACGCGGTCCGTCCAACGGGTTCGTTGTGGCGTCGGCGGTCCTGCTGGCCGACCGGCATCGGCCGGTGTGGTCGTGGCGCAGGTGGCGGCGGGTGTGTCGGTGTGGTGGCGACCTGCCGTGCCGGGTCTGGTACCGCCTGCCGGTAAACCGGGGCCATTGGCCCGACGACCATGCCCGGACGACCGGGCGGTGGTGGCGTCGTGAGCGTCGATGAGCTGCCGATCGGGCGTCGGGTAGCGCAGTGGCGGATCCGGCGGCGGATGACGCAGCAGATGCTCGCCGACCGGCTTGGCAAGTCCAAGAGTTGGGTGGACAAGGTCGAGCGGGGCGTTCGTACCCTCGACCGGCTCTCCGTTCTCCGGGATCTCGCCGAGGCGCTCCGCGTCGATCCGGCGGTGCTGCTGGGCGATAGCACACCGCCCGCGACCGGGGGTGGCGACGGCATCGACGCGGTGCGGGCCGCGCTCGCCCGTTACGACTTTGCGGCGGACGAGCGCGTTCGACCGCCCGCGCCGCCGGTTGCTGCGCTGGGCCAGCGGGTCGGCCACGCCTGGTTGACCTACCAACACGCCCACTACCCGCAACTGCTGCGGATGCTGCCGGGCCTGCTCGGCGACGCCCAGCGCGCCCACGTCGCGCAGTCGGATCAGAGCGCCGCGCAGTCGGATCAGAGCGCCGCGCAGCCGGAGCAGACCGCCGCCCTGCTGGTGCAGGTCTACCGGGTCACCTCGTCGGTGCTGGTGAAGCTCGGCGAGGCCGACTGTGCCTGGTTGGCTGCCGACCGGGCGGTGGCGGTGGCCGCGGCCGACCCGCTGCGCGCCGCCGTCGCGGCGATACCGCTCGGCCAGGCGTTACGGGCCCTCGACCGGGGCCGCCTCGCGATGGCCGCGACGATCGCCGCCGCGCACCGGATCGCCCCGCCGGTCCCGCAGGAGGGCCCGCCCGGTCAACTGTCGGTGCTGGGCACACTGCTGCTCCAGGCCGCCCTGGCCGCCGCCACCTGCGGCGACGCGCGCAGCGTCGGGGAGTTGCTCGACCAGGCCGGGGAGATCGCCGAGCAGGTCGGTGACGGCCACGACCACCACTGGACCAGTTTCGGACCCACCACCGTCGAATTGGCCCGCGTCGCGGCGGCCGTCGACCTCGGCGACGCCGGGGAGGCGGTCACCCGGCATGAGCAGGCTGTTCGCCGGGAGCAGTGGCGACGGCTGCCCGCCGGACACCGGGCCGCGCACCTGGTCGACGCCGCGCGGGCGTACCTGCTGGTCGGTGATCTGACCGCAGCCGGGCGGGCCCTGGTCGAGGCCGACCGCACCGCACCCGCCGAGACCCGGTCACGACCGGTCGCGCGTACGACGATCACCGCCGTCGTGCGCGGCGGACCCGCCGCGGCCGGCGTCGCACGACTGGCCACCACGCTCGGGCTGACCTGAGGAGCCCGCCGTGCCACAGCCGGCCGTAGGACGCCTGCTCCGGCCCAGCCACGACGGGGAGTGCAGCCGCCGACTGTTCACGAGGGGGTGAGTTCCTTCTGGACCGGCGCGGACCACGAGTCCAGCATGCCGAGCACTCCTCTGGTGAACAGCCAGATGGCGATGCTCGGAATGGCGACGCTCGGTACGGCGAACAGCCAGCCGAGCCAGGAGTCCGCCTTGTTCCAGTCGCCGTTGACTATGGCGAGCAGTGCGCCGAGTATGGCTGTCCCGGCGGCCGAGAACAGGATGGTCAGGAGCGAAGCGGTGTTCAGCCTGCGAATGTTCGGGTCCGAGGGTTGGCGCTCCCGGTGTGGTGACCCGAAGGCGTATCCCGTGATCCAGGCGAAGCAGATCACGATTCCGGCGACGACCAGTACGGGTCCGGCGGTCTTCCAGTCCCTGGGCAATCCCAGCCACACCCAGATGGCTTCGCCGACTCGTCCCAGCAGAAGGATCTCCGAAATCAGCGCAACGCTGAGGAACGCGACCCGGAGAAGGCGCTCCGGTGCGCCCGCCGGATCGGAATGGACGTCCACGCCCGGCGCGCTCGTCGCTCGGTCGAAGTAGGCGTGCACGAGGAGGACGACCCCGCCCACGGCGGCGACCGTGCCCACGGCCAGCATCCCGCTCGACACGGCGGTCGCCGCCCAGATCCGGCGGCAGGCCTGATCGCTCTCGCCGGAGATCAACACGAACTGGTAGGAACACAGTCCGAGCGCGATGAACCCAGCGAGAAACGGGGTGAGCGCCGGGATGCGCGCCGATGGAATTCTGGGTTGGCGTTCGACCAGCAGAACGATCAGACCCGCGAACATGAAGCCGCTGATGAGCCCACTCAGGGCGGACATCGCGGGAGCTGCGCCTGCAACATTCCAGGCTGCCTCGTTGCAGGTCTGGTCCATAGACGCACGTCCTTTGGCTTTTTGCGCGTGGACGGGGGGCAGACGTTAGCCGTGGCAGCGCAGCAAGGCAAGCTTCCCTCGAAGTGTGGCGGGATCTCCAGAAAGGAGAGACCGTCCGGGGCAGGGGCGGCGGGTCAGGCGTAGTCGACGTCGAGACGGGCGAAGCCGCGCTCCCGGAACAGGGCACGCGTGGCCGCGCCGAACGCGTCGCGGCAGTTCACAACCGTGAGGTGGGCGAGCTTCGGGCAGTCCAGCAGCGCCTCGACGTTCCGGAGCCGCCGGGAGTTCAGCACGGTCAGGTCGGTCAGTTCGGGCAGGTCCCGGAAGATCGCACAGTCGATCTCCGCGCCGATCGAGTTGAGGCGCAGCGCCGCGACGGTGGGCATGCCCCGCAGGCCGTCGATCGGGAACGCCCGGCCGGTGCCGGCGAGTTCCAGCGCCCGCAGCGGGACGGTCAGCCGGGGGAAGACGTCCAGGTCGCCCAGGTGGGACAGCTCCAGGTGGCGCAACGTGTCCAGTTCGGCGACCCGGTCGAGCATCCGGCGTTGCCGGTGCAGCGGCGTGGCGAGGAACTCCAGCGCCGGGAGCGGACCGATCAGGTCCGCCGGCCCGGGGCGGGGCGCGGCGGAGACGACGAGCAGCGCGCACAGCCCCGGCAGGGCGTCCGCCAGGTCGACCGGGGTGGCCGGTGCCGGATGCCCGGCGTCGTGTCCGACGATCAGCGTGGCGAGGCCGGGCGGCACCCGGTCGCGGTCCAGCAGGGGGAGCAGCGTCACCGGCAGGGCCAGGCTGCGCAGCGCCGGCAGGGTCGCCAGCCAGGGCGGCAGGGCCGGTCGGCGGAGCTGGGCCGGGCTCGGGCACAGGTGCAGGCTGCGCATGCGGGTGACGTCGTCCGGGGTGGGACGGCGGTTCCAGCCGATCCGGCCCGCCCCGTCCACGGTGAGATGGTCGCACTCGTCGACGTTGCCGACGCCGTAGATTCCCTCGCCGTCCGGCGGGTACAGATGGCGGTAGCGGCTGTCGGAGAAGACGGCGACGTCCTTCGGCATGGCCGGCATTGTCGCCCTTTTTCGCCACCCGCGATCCCGGCCACTCTGCTCCGGGCTGGCGTTTCGGCCGGTCGCAGGGAATGGTGGTGGGGGCCGACGATTCACGGCCGGTGACGGTACGGCCGGTAGCCAGGCCGGGTCGACCGGCGAGCCTGGCGGGGGAGCGATGGACCACGGCAACCACTCCGAGCAGCTCGACCGGCTCGCCGGGCTCCTCGCGACGGTGAGCCGGGACGTGGCGGGCACCATCCGCCGCGCCAGCGTGTGCCTGCTCGACATCGAGCCGGACGGCGCGCGGGCGGTGCTGGCCGAGGTCGCCGAGCGGGTGGTCATCCACCGCCGGATCGACGAGCTGGTGCCGCTCGCCCTGGTCCGGCAGCAGCCGGTCGCCTCCGACCTGCGGCTGGTGCTGTCCGCGCTGCGGATGAACACCGAGCTGCACCGGATGGACGTGCTCGCCGCGCACATCGCCAAGCTCGTCCTCGCCCGTCACCCGGCACCCGTGGTGCCGCCGCCGGTGCGTCCGCTGATCGGCGCGATGGCCGAGACGACCGCGCGGATCGCCGACAAGGCCGCCCTGGTCCTGGTCACCCGGGACCGGCTGGACGCGATCCAGCTCGGCCTGGACGACGACGAACTCGACGTGCAGTACGAACGCCTCTTCACGGTGCTCACCGACGCCTGGCCGTACGGGGTGCAGGCGGCGATCGACGTGGCGATGCTGGGCCGGTACTACGAGCGCTTCGCCGACCACGCGGTCGCCGTCGCCCGCCGGGTGGCCTACCTGGTCGGCGGCGACATGGCGCGCGGCGTCCTCTGACCCAGCGGCACCTCCGGGGGCAGACGCCTCGATCCGTTCACACGTCGGACAGCCGCGCCTCAGTCGACGGCAACATTTTCCTGGCGACCTGTTCACCTTCGGTTAACCAAGCTCCGGGGAGCCGGCTACCTGGCCCGCTTAGCTTCGACATCGGTCAGGCCCCGAGAGGTCCGGCCCAACCCCAAGAGAGAGGCAATTCTGAGGTGAACCGCAACGTGCTCTCCCGGCGCGTCCTTGCCGGCGTCGCGCTCGCCGCGCTGGCTCTCACCGGCTGTGGCTCCAGCGACAACGACAGCGACACCCCCGCCGCCGGCAGCAGCAGCGGAGGCGAGTACGCGAGCCTTTCCGGTGAGCTGAAGGCCTCGGGTGCCAGTTTCCCGGACGCCTACTACCAGGAGGTCATCACCTCCTTCAAGGACGTCGCCCCGGACGTGACGGTCAACTACAACGCGACCGGCTCCGGCACCGGCAAGAAGCAGTTCGGCGAGAACCTGGTCGACTTCGCCGGCAGCGACAGCCTGGTGAAGGACAGCGACGGGGTCGCCGCTGGCTCCTTCCTCTACGTGCCGACCGTGGCCGCCCCGATCACCGTCAGCTACAACCTCCAGGGCGTGGACAAGCTCCAGCTCAGCCCGGAGACGCTGGCCAAGATCTTCCAGACCGACATCAAGACCTGGAACGACCCGGCGATCGCCGCCGACAACCCCGGCGTGACCCTGCCGAACACCCCGATCACCGTGGCGCACCGCTCGGACGGCTCGGGCACCACCAACAACTTCACCAAGTACCTCGAGGCCGCCGCGCCGGGCGTCTGGAAGCTCGGCACCGGTGACACCGTGGCCTGGCCGTCGAACACCCAGGGCGGCGAGAAGAACACCGGTGTGGCCCAGATCGTCAAGCAGGCCAACGGCGGCATCGGCTACGTCGACCTGAGCGACGCCAAGGCCAGCCAGCTGACGTTCGCCGCGATCAAGAACAAGGACGGCCAGTACGTCGTTCCCTCGCTGGAGGGCACGACCGCCGGCCTGGAGGGCGCGGAGATCAAGGAGGACCTGAGCTACAACCCGCTCAACGCCGCCGGCGCCGCGTCGTACCCGATCACCGCCCCGACCTACATCCTGGTCAAGACCAAGTACGACGACGCCAAGAAGGCCGAGCTGGTCAAGGGCTTCGTGAAGTACATCCTCACCGACGGCCAGGAGCTGGCCAAGGACGTCGACTTCGCGCCGCTGCCCACCTCGCTCAAGGACAAGGCGCTCGCCCAGCTCGACAAGATCCAGGGCTGATCCGAGCCAGATCGCACAGGCACCGCCCACGGGGGACGGGAACCGCAGAGCCGGTCCCGTCCCCGCCGGGGTAGCCGCGCCGCCACTGGAGTGAAGGTGACCATCACAGAGAACAAACCCGACACCAGGCCGACCCTGACGCCACAGCGGGGCGGCCTTCTCGCCGATCGCGCCTTCTCCTGGTGGACGCTCGGCACCGGCCTGCTCGTCCTGGCCATCCTCGCGCTCATCCTGGTGACCACCGTCAAGGAGGCCTGGCCGGCCTTCACCGAGATGGGCCTGCGCTACGTCACCGAGGACACCTGGGATCCGAACCCGGGCACCGGCGAGGCCGTCTTCGGCGCGCTGGCCTTCATGTACGGCACCGCGATCTCCTCGCTGATCGCCCTGCTCATCGCCGTACCGGTGTCGATCGGCATCGCGCTGTTCATCACCGAACTGGCGCACCGCCGGCTGCGGAGCAGCGCGGTCACCGTGATCGACCTGCTGGCCGCCGTACCGTCGGTGGTGTTCGGTCTCTGGGGCGTCCTGGTGCTGGCGCCCAAGCTGGTGCCGTTCTACCAGTGGCTGCACGACGTCTTCGGCGGCGTGCCGGTGCTCGGCAGCGTCTTCGGCGAGGCGGCCAGCGGCCGGAACTTCATGACCGCCGGCCTGATCCTGGCGATCATGGTCACCCCGATCATCACCTCGATCTGCCGCGAGGTCTTCGGCACCGTCCCGCAGGCCGACAAGGACGCCGCCCTGGCGCTCGGCGCGACCCGCTGGGAGATGATCCGGGGCGCGGTCTTCCCGCACAGCTTCGGCGGCATCGTCGGCGCGGTCATGCTCGGCCTGGGCCGGGCGATGGGCGAGACGATCGCCGTCGCTCTGGTCATCGGTGGGGCCACCAACATCTCCGCGAACGTCTTCGAGCCGGGCAACACCATGGCCGCCGTGATCGTGCAGCAGTTCGGCGAGTCCACCGGCACCTTCACCGCCGCCCTGATCGGGCTCGGCGTCGTCCTCTTCGCGATGACCGTCGCGATCAACCTGACCGCCCAGGCCATCGTGCGCCGGGCGGAGGCCCGCATGAGGGGAGGCGTGGCGTGACCGCCACCGTCGAGCCCGGCACCCGTACCCCGGTCGTCCCCGACCTGTCCGGGCGCGCCCTGTCCGTCCGCCGTCGGATCGTCAACCACCTGGCCACCGGCGGCATCTACCTGACGGTGCTGCTCGCCGTGGTGCCGCTGGGCCTGGTCACCTGGACGGTGGTCAGCCGGGGCGGCGGGGTGATGAGCCTCGACTTCCTCAACGCCGACATCCCCAACTCGTACCGGCGGGAGGGCCCCGGCATGGGGCCGGCGATCGTCGGCACCCTGATCATCACCGGCATGGCCTCGCTGATGGCGATCCCGCTCGGCGTCTTCGGCGCGATCTACCTCAACGAGTACGGCAAGCAGAAGCCGCTGGCCCGGATCATCCGGATCATGGCGGACGTGATGACCGGCGTGCCGTCGATCGTCATGGGCCTCTTCGTCTACATCGGCTGGGTGCTGGTGGTGGGCGAGTTCTCCGGCTTCGCCGGGTCGCTCGCGCTGGCCTGCCTGATGCTCCCCGTGGTGATCCGCAGCAGCGAGGAGATGCTCCGCCTCGTCCCCGACGAGCTGCGTCAGGCGAGCCTCGCCCTCGGCGCGCGGAAGTGGCGGACCATCCTCACCGTCGTGCTGCCCGCCGCGATCTCCGGCATCACCAGCGGCTCGCTGCTCGCGGTGGCCCGCGCCGCTGGGGAGACCGCGCCGATCATCATCGTCACCGGCATCACCTTCGCCGCGAACCCGAACCTCTTCGAGGGCACCAACACCGCCCTGCCCGCGCAGATCTTCCGCAACGCCAGCCAGCCCTTCATCGGTGCCCAGGACCGGGCCTGGGGGGCGGCCCTCACCCTGATCGTGATCGTCGTCCTGTTCACGGTCGTCGCCCGTCTCATCGCCAACCGCTTCGCCCTGAAGGAGCGCTGAACCATGGCCCAGCACCGCACCGTGACCGACCACCGTCCGTCCGTCGCCATCAACGCGCCCGGCGAGGGCTGGGGTGCCGCCGGCCCGCACTCCGCCGGGGACACCACCGTGATGGAGCTGCGCGACGTCAGCGTCCACTACGGCAGCTACGAGGCCGTCCGGGGCACCACCATCCCGATCCGGCAGAACCAGATCACCGCGATGATCGGCCCGTCCGGCTGCGGCAAGTCGACCATCCTGCGCTCGCTGAACCGGATGAACGACCTGATCCCCGGGGCCCGGGTGACCGGCTCGGTGACCTACCACGGCCAGGACATCTACGCCAAGGGCGTCGACCCGATCCAGGTGCGCCGGCGGATCGGCATGGTCTTCCAGAAGCCCAACCCGTTCCCGAAGTCGATCTACGACAACGTGGCGTACGGGCTGCGCATCAACGGGATCAAGGGCAGCCTCGACGACCAGGTCGAGGAGGCCCTGACCGGCGCGGCGCTCTGGGACGAGGTGAAGGACAAGCTCCGCAAGAGCGGCCTGGCCCTCTCCGGCGGCCAGCAGCAGCGGCTCTGCATCGCCCGGACGATCGCGGTGAAGCCGGACGTGATCCTGATGGACGAGCCCTGCTCGGCCCTCGACCCGATCGCGACCAGCAAGATCGAGGACCTGATGCACGAGCTGTCGAAGTCGTACACGATCGTGATCGTCACCCACAACATGCAGCAGGCCGCCCGGGTCAGCCACTACACCGCCTTCTTCACCGCCGAGGTGGACGAGCAGCAGGTGCGGCACGGCCGGCTGGTGGAGTTCGACCAGACCTCGAAGATCTTCACAAACCCGGGCGACAAGCGGACCGAGGACTACATCACCGGCCGTTTCGGCTGATTGGCGCCGTGCCGACCCGGGCTTCCGGAGCCGAGTCGGCCGGAACCGTCCATCCGAAGGAAGGTGATGTGGTCACTCACGACGTCGGTGCGGACCTCGTGCACATCGCCGTCCCGGTCGCGTACGTGCGGCACGTCGCCGCGCTCCTGGCGGAGCTGGACCGGCAGGGCGGCGACGTACGCCCACCGGCCCGACCGCCCGCCCGCCCCGCCCCGCCGGACCTCGCCGGCCGGTGGTCGGTGGCGGAGCTGCGGCGGTTCGCGACCGGACGGTCGAAGAGCCACGACACCGTGCTCAAGGTCCTGGACCTGCTCGCCGCCCGCCCCGACGAGTGGCTGTCGGCGGAGACGATCTGCGCGGAGGTGGACGTCTCCCGGCACCGTTTCGGCGGGGCGCTGGCCGGGATGACCCGGATGCTGCGGGCCCACCCGACCTTCCGGGAACTGGGGATGCCGTTGAACCGGTACGTCACCGGCAGCCTCGACGACCGGGCCGGAACCTTCTACTGGATGACGGCGGAGCAGGCCCGCCAGTGGCAGCAGGCCCGCGCCGGGACGGCCGGCTGGTCCGACCGACCGCCGCCGGCTGATTCGTCAGCCGGCTGATCCAGCGGCCCGTTGGTCCGTGTGCCGGCTGATCCGGCGGCCCGGTCCGGCTGACTGTCGGCCCGGTGATCCGTGCGCTGGCTGACTGTCGGCCCGACGATCCGTCTGCCGGTTGATCCGGCGGGCCGTCGGCCGGCAACGGGACCGCCGGCCGGCGGCCCGCCCCCGCAGGGGAGGCGGTCAGCCCCGGTGGTAGTTGACGTGCGCGCACCAGTGGGCGAAGCCGAGCCGCAGGTAGAGCGCCACCGCGGCGGTGTTCGACTCGTCCACGTAGAGCATCACCCGGTCCAGGCCCCGTCGCTCGCGCAGGTACGCCAGCCCGGCAGCGGTCAGCACCCGGCCCAGCCCACCCCGGTGCGCCGTCGGGTCCACCCCGAGCACGTAGACCTCGCCGATCGGGGTCGAGCCGGCCCGCTGGTGGACCTTGGTCCAGTGGAAGCCGAGCAGCCGGCCGGTCGACTCCTCGACGGCGAGCAGGAAACCGTCCGGGTCGAACCACGGCTCGGCGAACCGTAGCCGCAGGTCGTCGGCGGTCCAACGGCCCTGCTCGGGGTGTTCGGCGAAGGCCCGCGCGTTGAGCGCCAGCCAGGCGTCGTCGTCCGTGCCGGGGCGGAAGGCGCGCAGCGTCACCCCGTCGGGCAGTTGCGGTCCGGTCAGCGGTCCGGTCAGCGACCGGCGCATCTGCCAGAGCACCCGGGCCCGGCCGAAACCGAGGTCCACGGCGAGGGCGGCGGCGGCCGGATGGTCCCCGTGCGCCCAGGCGCGAACCGCGTCGGGCCGAAGCTGCCCGCTCCCCGCGCCGGCCAGCGGCTGCCCGCCCGCGTCGACCGGCACCGCTCCGCCCACCCCGGCCGGTAGCGCCCCGCCCACGTCGGTCGGCAGCGTCCCGCTCACCTCGGCCAGGGCAGCCGTCGCGATCGCGCGGCCCAGTCCGCGCCGCCGGTACGCCGGGTGCACCACCAGGTCGAGGCCGGTGCCCTGGGCCGGCGCGGTGACGTCGAGGTGCGCGTACCCGACGAGCCGGCCCTCGGGCGTCCGCGTGGTCAGGTGCACCGCGGCGGCCCGTGGGTCCCGCAGCCGGAGCAGCACCGCCTCGTCCAGCGGGTCCGCGCCGTCGGCGTCCCCGGCCGCCCTTGCCAGCGCCAGGACGTCGGCGATCCCCGCCTCGTCCAGCCGATCGGCCCGGTCCACCCGAACGCCCGTCACGCTGCCATCCCGTACGCCGCCGTCTGCCACCCCGCCACGGTAACGGTTCCAGCCGGTTCCGCGCCCCGCCGCCCGCGTGCTGGCCCGCCCGTGTGGTAGCCCGCCCGGGTGGTAGCAGGGGACCCCTGCTACCGCTTTTTGATGAGGAGGGATCCCCTGCAACCAACCAAGCCGTACCGGGCAGCACCGGGGGAGCACCGGGAAAGCACGGGGAGCGGTCGGGGTTACAGGTCGGGCGGCAGGGCGGTGACGCGGAATCGGCTGGTGAGGTTGGGCAGGATCCAGTACAGCGCGTCGACGGTGCCCTGACGGTCGCCGCCCGCGTCGTGCAGCAGCACGACCGAACCGGGCATGGTGGCCGAGTTGACCATGCCGGCGATGCTGGCCGCGCCCGGGGCCTGCCAGTCGCTCGGGTCGACCGTCCAGTGCAGCGGCACCATGCCGAGGTGCCGGGCCACCGACACCAGCGGGTACGTCCACGCGCCGCCGGGCTGCCGGTAGTACGCGATCCGGGCGTCCGGCACGGCTGCCCGGATCGCCTCGTTGGTGCGCAGCAGATCGGCCTGGATCGTCTGCTCGGTGCGGCTGCCGAGGAGCACGTCGTGGTTCCAGGAGTGGTTGCAGAGGCTGTGGCCGTCGGCCACGATCGCCCGTACCAGGTCGGGGTGTGCCTGGGCGTTCTCGCCGACCAGGCAGAACGTCGCCGTCACCCGGTACGCGCGCAGCGCCGCCAGCGTCTGCGGGGTGTAGTACGGGTCGGGACCGTCGTCGAAGGTGAGGGTCACCTGCCCGGTGCCGGTGGTCATCTGGGTGCCGTGGGGGCCGGCCTCGTTGCCGCCTTCGGGGGCGGGCTCGTTCGCCTCGGTGTCGGGCGCGGGCGATGGTGTGCCGGTCGCCGGGGGCTGCGCGGCGACGTGCGGGGGGCTGCTCGGGGCGGCCGGAACCGGGCCGCCCTCGTTCCCCATGAGGCTGTAGCCGATGGCGTACGCCGAGCCGAGCAGCGCGGCGGCCACCAGGGCCACGATTCCCAGGGCGCGGTGGGACGAGGCGGTGAACATCAGGCACCCCGCCGGCTGGTCAGCGTGCCGGACGGCCCCGCCGGACGGGGGCGGGCGGGTGCCTCGGAGCGGGGCGGCCGACGCAGGCCACCTGTCGCTGGTTCGGTCGTCGTGTGCACCGTCGCCCCCTTCTCCGGCTGGTTCGCCAGTCAGAGTAGGGGCGTCCGAAGGAACAAGAAGGACATTCCCGAACTAGCCCCCGGAAAGGGGGAAAATGGTTCACACCGGCAGGGGTGCGTGCTCCGTCTCGGGCAGCGAGCGCGACGGCGGGACGACGAACTTGTAGCCCACCTGCCGCACGGTGCCGATCATCGACTCGTATTCCGAGCCGAGCTTGGCGCGCAGTCGCCGGACGTGCACGTCGACCGTGCGGGTGCCGCCGAAGTAGTCGTACCCCCAGACCTCGCGCAGCAGCTGGTCGCGGGTGAACACCCGGCCCGGGTGCTGGGCGAGGAACTTCAGCAGCTCGAACTCCTTGTAGGTCAGGTCGAGCGGGCGTCCCTTGAGCTTGGCCGCGTAGGTGTCCGGGTCGATGGTCAGCTCACCGGCCCGGACGGAACCCCCCGTTCCGGCGGTGGCGCTGCTCAACCGGCCGACCACCAGCCGCAGCCGGGCCTCCACCTCGGCCGGGCCGGCGCTGGCGAGGATGACGTCGTCGACGCCCCAGTCCGCGTTGAGCGCGATCAGCCCGGCCTCGGTGACCACCGCGACCAGCGGCACCCCCAGGCCGGTGGCGTGCAGCATGCGGCAGGTCGCCCGGGCCTCGCTCAGCTCCGACCGGGCGTCCACCAGGACCGCGTCCGGGCTGGGGCCGGCGACCAGGGTCCGCACGTCACGTGGCGCGGTGCGGACCGAGTGGGGCAGTAGGTCGAGCGCCGGCAGTACGGCGGATGGTTCGCCTGCGCGTGCGGTCACCAGCAGCAGGATCTCCACACGATCACCTCCGTCCGGGCGGCGGTCAGCCGCGCGCGACCAGCGACGGCACCCAGGACGGAGCGCGGCGCTGAGAACTCGTGGTCCCGGCGTCGCTGGCGGGCAGGTCAGGGCTTGAGCCTAACCGATTGTCCGTGGTCGACCTCGGGGTCTTCTCCCGTTTGCCGGGGTTGTCCGCACTTGCGGCACAGGTTTTAACGTCCGTGAAACGGCGTCCGCCCCGCAGGTGGTCGGGTCTGGCACGATCGTGTCGTGTTTGCCTCCGCGTCTCCCGCCGCCGGTCCCGACCCCTGGTCCGACGACGGCCCACCGGCCGGCTTTCCCCCGCCGCCCGGACCGGCCCTCGACGACCTGGTCGGCCCGCGCAAGCGGCGCGGCCCTCGCCGCTTCCGGCCCGGCGATCCGTCGGCCTATCGGCCGGACGACGAGGCCGACGACGACGAGCTCGACGAGGAGGAGATCGAGCCGGTCGAGATCAACAAGCCGCTCTCGCTGACCATCGCCGGCTTCGCCGTGCTGCTCGGCCTCGGGCTGGTCCTCGCCGCGCAGACCTCCGGCCCGAGCCACCGGCTGCCCTTCGCCACGGTCATCCTCGGCGTGCAGCTCCTCTTCGTCCTGGCCTGGACGATGGCCACCCGTCCGCCGGCCCTGCTGGCCGTCGCCGGAGTCGGCGCGACCACCGCCGGGGTCGTCGACACGGTCGCCGTACGGTCGGCCGAGGCCCGGCTGCTCCCGCTGCTCTACGTCGCCGCAGGCGGTCTCGTGGTCGCCGTGCTCGGCCAGCTCGTCCGGCGGGTCGACCGGGAGCGGGTCACCGACTCGTTCGGCACCACCCTGCTGATCATGGCCGGGGTGGCCGGATTCGCCACCCTGCTGCCGCTGAGCCGGATTCCGGCCGGCACCCAGACCATCACGGTCAGCCTGACCGCCACCGCCCTGGCGCTCACCGTGGCGCGGATCACCGACGCCGTGCTTCCCTGGCCCCGGCTCGCGCCGCAGGTGCCCCGGGGGGCGGCCGGGGTGGTGCTCGGCGCGATGCTCGGCACCCTGGCCGGCAGCGTGCTCGGCAGCTTCCTGGTCGGCTTCACGCCCACCAGCGGCGCCCTGGTCGGCCTGGTCACCGCCGCCACCGCCGTCCTGGCCGACCTCGCCGTCGGGTACGCCGAGGCGGGCCGGCTGATGGCCGGCGAGACCCCTACCTTCTGGATCGCCCGGCACATGCAGGGACCGCTCGGCGGCATCGCCCTCGCCGCGCCGGCCGCCTACTTCGTGTGCGTACTGTTCCTCTGACCCCACGCCTCGGCCGCACGGTTGAGGCGTGGGCCCATCGGGTACCACCGGTGTGCCCCCAGGCGACACCGGACATGAGAGTGGAGGCGGCGTGACCGAGGCCTACCCGGCGTACGACGAACGGCCCCGGCGGCGGGGGCGCAAGATCCTCGTCGGCCTGCTCGTCCTGCTCCTGATCCTGGTCGGACTGGCCGTGGTGGCCGACCGGATCGCCGCCGGGGTCGCCCAGGACGCCATCGCCGACCAGGTGCGCCAGGAACTCACCCAGCAGGACGCCAGCGCGCAACCGCCGGACGTCGAGGTCGGTGGCTTCCCCTTCCTCACCCAGGTGCTGAACGGAAAGTACGAACGGATCACCATCCGGCTGCGCGACGTCCAGGGCACCGTCGAGGGAAACTCGGTGAACCTGCCGGAACTCGACGTGGACGCCCGGGGCGTCACCGCGTCGCTGGACACCATCCGCTCCGGCCAGGGAGACGTGGTGGCCGACCGGGTCGACGGCACCGGGACGGTCAGCTACGACAGCCTGGCGGCGTTCCTCGACCGGCCCGGCCTCAAGCTCGCAGAGAAGGACGGCAAACTGGCGGTCACCGCGCCGGTGGACATCCTCGGGCAGAAGCTGACGGTCACCGGCAACGCCGAGGTCAGCGTCAGCGAACAGGGGAAGGTGGCACTGCGCTTCAGCGACCTGGACGCCGAGGGCCTGCCGAACGTGCCGATGGCCCGGGTGCTGCTGAACAACTACGCGCGCAGCATCTCCATCGACGTCCCCCTGCCCGAACTGCCGTTCCAGCTCACCGTGCGGGAGGTCCGGCCGCTGCCGGAGGGGCTCGCGGTCACCGCCGACGCCCGGGACGTACCGATCAGCTCGGTCGGCTGAGCCGCCCCGCGCCGGTGGCCGGCGTGACCCGTGGGGCCACCGGGTGTGGTGTGAACCACGCCCGGAAGGCCTGCTCAGGCGTCCCGGATGCTGGTCGGGCCGATGGCAGGACCTGGGAACGCTGGTAGGCTCCGTGCTCATGGGGACGCTCCTCACCAAACGGCGCGCGGTCGACCTGTGCCGCGTGGCCACCTGCCTGTGTCGCTCCGTCATCTGACGGCGGAGCTGCAAACGGCTGTGTAGCGGCCACCGGCGGGGTCTCCCTCATCCCCCGGTTCTCCTCTTTCGCCCGGCAGTGGCGCCGTCGCATCCAACCCGAGATCCGTCCAACCTGGGTCCCGCGCGCGGTGCGACAGACACCGACCTTCCCCGCGCGTCGACTCAACCGCCATCCTCACCAGGGAGTGATCCGATGAGTCGCGACACCGCACTCGTCTCGGCCGAGTGGGCCGAGAAGAACCTCGACGCCCCGGGCGTCGTCTTCGTCGAGGTAGACGAGGACACCTCGGCGTACGACACCGGCCACATCGCCGGGGCGATCAAGCTCGACTGGAAGACCGACCTCCAGGACCCGGTCCGCCGGGACTTCGTCAACAAGAGCCAGTTCGAGGCGCTGCTCTCCGAGCGGGGCATCGCCAACGACGACACCGTCATCCTGTACGGCGGCAACAACAACTGGTTCGCCGCGTACGCGTACTGGTACTTCAAGCTCTACGGCCACGGCGACGTCAAGCTGCTCGACGGCGGTCGCAAGAAGTGGGAGCTGGACGCCCGCCCGCTGGTCACCGACAAGGTCGAGCGTCCGAAGACGCAGTACGTCGCGCAGGAGCCGGACAACTCGATCCGTGCCTTCCGCGACGAGATCGAGCCCGCGATCGGCGTCAAGAACCTGGTCGACGTGCGCAGCCCCGACGAGTACGCCGGCCGGCTGCTCGCCCCCGCCCACCTGCCGCAGGAGCAGGCGCAGCGGGCCGGGCACGTGCCCACCGCGATCAGCGTCCCGTGGTCGAAGGCGGCCAACGAGGACGGCACCTTCAAGTCCGACGACGAGCTGCGCAAGATCTACGGCGCCGCCGGGCTGGACGACAGCAAGGAGACCATCGCCTACTGCCGCATCGGCGAGCGCTCCTCGCACACCTGGTTCGTGCTCCAGGAACTGCTCGGCCACCGCAACGTGAAGAACTACGACGGATCCTGGACCGAGTACGGCTCGCTGGTCGGCGTGCCGGTCGCGCTCGGCGACGAGCCCGGGGAGGCCTGAGCCATGACAGCACCCACCGCTGCCGGTTGCGCCGCGCCGGACCAGGCGGCTCCGCTGCCCGCGAGCCTGGACCTGGAGAAGGAAACCGTCATCACCGGTGTCGTCCGGTCCGAGACGGGCGAGCTCGTACCGGGCGCGTACGTCCGGCTGCTCGACTCGACCGGTGAGTTCACCGCCGAGGTGGTCACCTCGCCCGCCGGCCAGTTCCGGTTCTTCGCCGCGCCGGGCAGTTGGACGCTGCGTGCCCTCTCCCGGCACGGCAACGGCGACATCCCCGTCGCCGCGGCCCGGGGCATCAACGAGGTCGCCGTCACGGTCGCCTGACCCGGACCTTCCGTCGTTCGGCCTCCCGCTCGATTTCGGCGATATCGCGGTGTCCGGCCCGTGGGACACCGCGATATCGGCAAACTGAAGTGGGTCAAGCTGTGCCCGGGGGATCGGCGGTCACAGTCGTGTCCGCAGGCGCGGGGTGCACTCCTCGGCGTGGCCGGGGCGGAGGACGCAGCGCCGCCGGTGCGGCAGCCGCCGGTCGCAGAAGACGGCCTGCTGGGCGGCGGGGTCGCCCTCCTCGGAGACCGTCGTCTCGCCGAGCACGAGCTGCGGCAGGAACGCCAGGGACCGGGTGAGCGCGCGGGCCAGCACGTGCGCGGCGGCCAGGTCGTCCGCCACCACCGTCAGGTGTACGACGAACCGCCGGTCGTCGTTCACCGGTGCACCCGGGGCGCGAAGCGTGCCTGCCAGTCCCGCAGGTGCTGCTTGATGCGGGTGTTCTCGTTCCGGATCCGGTCCAGTTCCGTGTGCAGCGCGGCGAGGTCGTCGGCCACCCGGTGCAGGAAGGCGGTCACCTCGCCGGGGTCCAGGCCCCGCCGGACCAGCGTGAACTGTCGATCGCGAATCCGCCCCGCGCACAGCGGCCGGTACGCCGCCGACCGGTAGTACCGGCCGGGGTTGGTCGCGCCGACCGGGCGCACCGGAGCGGGTGGCCGGTGCCGACCGGTCGTGGCTGTCGGGCCGGAGTCGCGGCGGAAGCGTCGGAACAGGTTGCGCACGGTCGGACCACCCTTTCCCGAGGGGCCCCTGCTCAGGGGATGCGTCGCTGGGGTCGGGGCGGACCGTCCTGCCGTTGCGCGGTCCGCCCCGACGGGGGGATTGAGTCCTGCCCGTTGCCACACGAGGAAGGTCTCGTCGCCAACTTATGCGCATAATGCGCAAGGGTCAACCGTGACGCACGGTGTTTCTTCGGTCGCTTGTCGATGACGTGCTGGTCGTGATCAAATCGGACTGCCACGCGAGGAGCGCCATGCCTTCTATGTCTGATTATCTACGCATATCCCATGAGATCATGGATGATGTTCGATCCGGTCGGCTCAACCCGGGTGACAAACTTCCCTCCATTGCCCAGCTCTGTGAGCACTACAAGGTCGGTGCCTCGACGATCCAGCAGGTCTACATCCGACTCGAAGCGCTTGAGGTGATCGATCGCCGCCAGGGCAAGGGTGTCTTCGTCACCGATCCGGCCACGTGGATGCGGAAGCCGTGACGATTGGGCGTGTCGACTCGTCCGGGACCGGCGACTCGTGGCCGGCTGCGGTCCGGTGGGGTCGGCGCGTGTAGCTGAGCTGACAGGAACCCGGGCGGGTCTTCGATCCGGTGGCGTGAGGGATGCGTGAGCTGGCCCTGGGGTGGTCAGGCACCGTCTGGTCGTGGGGTGGCCGCCAGGATGAGGTCGAGACCGCGTTCGAAGAGGTCGTCCTCGCTCCAGCGGGCGGTGTCGAGGTGGCCCGAGGAGTTGAGCGTCGGGTAGGCGGCGGGGTTGGCGGTGATGTGTCGCCGGGCTTCCGTCTGGGCCTGGGGGTCCGCGCTGCGGTGCCAGGTCGCCTCGGTGAGCGCCGCGCCGATCACGTAGTTGGCCAGCGTGCGGGTGGCCACGGTCAGTTCGACGTCGGAGAGGCCGCCCCGGCCCAGCGTCGCTTGCAGGTGCTCGGTGCGGGCGAGGACGTTGGGGCCGAGCATCGGTCGACCGATCAGGCCCGGGGCCCAGGGGTGACGGAGCATGACCGCGCGCCAGTTGCGGATCAGGGTGCGGGCGTCGCTGCGCCAGTCGTCGGTGGCCTCCGGGAGCGGCACGTCGCCGAACACGTGGTCGAGGGCCAGGTCGAGCACGTCGTCCTTGGTCTTCACGTGCCAGTACAGCGCGGTGGGAGTGACGTCGAGCATCTGGGCGAGCCGCCGCATGGTCAGGCCGTCGATCCCGTGTTGGTCGAGCAGCGTCACCGCCGCGTCGACGATGCGCTGACGGGTCAGGGGGATCGGGCGGGACCGGGCGGGCTCCTCGCGCAGCCACACCGAGGCGGGATGCGCGCGACGTTCTCCCGAAGTGTCGTCGCGCTGCTGGTCGAACTCGGTGTCGGTCACGCCAGGACTCCAGATCACGTGTGTGGGGTGGAGGTCGTCCGGCCGGAGTCGGGGCGGCGGTGTCGTCCCACGGAGCACCGCCACCCCGACTACCGGCTGTCGTGCCGGCTCAGTAGCGGGTCTTCACCAGGAAGGCGTAGCCGACCACCTTGGTGCCGTTCCAGTTGTACATAGCGTGACAGGCCTGGGGCGATGTCCACGATGAGACGTAGCTCGGCCGGGCGGCGTTGCAGGCCTTCAGCGTCGGGTAGAGCGGGCTGGTGTAGTCCGCCTGCGCGGGCGAGGCCAGGCCGAGGACCAGCCCGCCGGCCACGGCGCCAGCGGCCACGAGGCTGCGGACGCGGGGACGACGCAGAAGTTTCGCCACGGGATATCCCTTCTTCGTGAATCAACCCGTTTGGGCTGTGGATCACCAGCAGTGTATGGGTGTCCCGCACGTCCCTAAAGATCATCTCGGAGTGCGATCTCCGCACCGTGCGTAGCCAACTTAACGATGGTAAGTTAATCTAACGTCGTGCATGGTCCTGGCGGGCGTGGCCGAGGGGAGGCGTCGGAGTCGTGCCTCTGATGCGGATCCAACTGGAGAGCGACCGGGCCACCGCCCGACGGGTCATGGCGCTGCACCTGGCCGACAAGGTCCACCGGGAGTCCCGCGACGCGGCGCGGGCGGAGGTGTGGCGACGCGGTCGGACGCCGGCCGGCGAGCCGATCTTCGTCGGAGTCACGAACGGCGAACCCGTGCGACTGCTCTACGACGTGGAGGTCCACTGCGACACGACCCGGTGACGGCAGTCCCGTGACCGAGGTGAACGGAGCGGGGCAGCGGGACCCCGCAGGAGTCGTCCGGTCGGCGGGTGGTGGGGCGCGGTGGTGCCGGCCGCGCCCCACACCTGTCCAACCCTCGGAGACCCCTCCGGGTCACGCCCACGTGGCCCGTCCGGGGCGACGTGACACCATGGCCGCGTGACCGGTCCTGTCCAGACGGGGTACGCCCCGCCCAGTGGTCCGCCCAGCCCGCCGGCGCGGGGGTGGCCCCGTTGGCTGATCGTGGCCACCCTGCTCTGGGCGCTGCTGCTGGCGGCGCTGACCTGGCTCTCCGTACGCGACGACGGGCCGACGGTCCGCGAGCAGCGCAGCCTGTCCCAGGCCGGTCCGGTGGTGGACCGCGCGATCGGTGACCTGGTCGCCGCCGCCGGCCCGGACGCGCTCGTCGAGTTGACGCCGCCCGTGGTCGAGCGGGGTTGCCGGGTCACGCCGTTCGAGGACGGCGGCACGCTGGAACGCGTGGCCGAACTCCGGCTCACCGGGCAGGAGCCCCGAGCCCTGCTGGACCGGGTCGCGGAAGCGCTGCCGGACCGTTACCGCGCCACCGTGATGCTCACCCGGGAGGGGACCCGGTTGCGGGCCGACGCGGGGGAGTTCGTCACCGTGCGCGGCCAGGAGACCGAGGAAGGGACCGTGCGGTTCACCGCCGACACCGGCTGCCGCCCGCTCGGGTCCGGGTACGAGGCGACGCCGGTGACCGGCGCGGACGCCGAGGCCGACGCGGTCACCGGGGCGCTGCGGGCGCTGGGTCGCCCGGCCCTCGGGGAAACGGAACTGGTCGCCGCGCCGTGTCCCGGCGGCGGCAGTGCCCGTACCGCTCGGGCCGTCGCCGGCCCGGGTTCGGCCGCCACCCCGACCTCGGCGGCGGCCGTGCTCGCCCCGCTGGCCACCGGCCCCGCGCTGGTCGACACCCCCGAGCTGTACGCCTACCGCACCGGCCCGGTCACCGTGCAGGTGCACCTGGTCGCCGACCCGCCCTCGGTCTCCGCGTCGACGCCCTGCCGCTGAGCCGCGAACCCGCCCGGGTGGCCGGTCTGCTGGAACGCGCCCGCGAGGAGTCGCGCCGGGACGTGGGCGTCAGAGGCTACGGCTGCGACCCAGCGCGTCGACGTGCCCCCAGCGGCCGGGGATGTCGAGCAACTCGATCCGGCCCATCCCGTGCGGCACCGCCGGGTCGATGATCAGGTGCTCGCCCTGCGGCTCCAGGCCGAGGAGCACCCGGAGCATCAGCAGCGGCGCCCCCGCCGACCAGGCCTGCGGGCTGCACGCGGTCGGATACTCGACCGGGTAGTCGGTCAGGCCGCGGTCGTAGCCGGCGAACGCCTCGGGCAACCGGCCGCCGAAGTAGCGGGACGCCTCGGCCATCGCCAGGCAGATCCGGCCGGCCTCCTCGCGGAAGCCGTACCGCCACAGGCCCCACGCGACGATCGAGTTGTCGAACGGCCAGACCGTGCCGGCGTGGTACCCGATCGGGTTGTACCGTCCCTGGTCGGTGGCGAGGGTCCGCACCCCCCATCCGGAGAAGAGGCGTGGGCCGAGCAGGTGTTCGGCCACCTTCCCCGCCCGTGCCTCGTCCACGATGCCGCTCCAGAGCAGGTGACCCATGTTGGAGGAGAGCGCGTCGACGGGTTTGCCCTCGGCGTCCAGGGCGAGCGCGTAGTACTCCCCGTCGGCGACCCAGAAGTCCCGGTTGAAGCGTTCCTTCAACGCGGCGGCCCCGCGTTCCAGCCGGTCGGCCCAGGCCGGGTCGTCGTAGAAGGTCCGGGCCAGGCGGGCGCCGCGCATCTTCGCGTCGTACGCGTAACCCTGGAGTTCGCAGGTGGCCCGGGGGAAGCCGGGCAGCCGGCCGTCGGCGTAGGAGATGGAGTCCCAGGAGTCCTTCCAGCACTGGTTCTCCAGGCCGGTCCGCGGGTTCCGGGTCTCGTACCAGACGTAACCGTTGCCGAGCAGGTCGCCGTAGCTGTCGATCCAGTCGAGCGCGAGCCGGACCGAAAACTCCAACGCCCGGACGAGCGCGGCGTCGCCGCTCCAGCGTTCGTACTCGTCGAGGAGGATCACGAAGAGCGCGGTCGAGTCGGCGGCGCCGTAGTAGGGGGAGTGCGGCTGTTCCTCGAAGCCGGCGGTCTCGCCGTACCGCAGCTCGTGCAGGATCTTCCCCGGCTCCTCGTCGCGGAAGTCGTCCAGTCGCGCGCCCTGGAGTCCGGCCAGGACGATCAGGGTCGGTGGCACCAGGTCCGGCATGAACGGCAGCACCTGGAGACCGGTCAGCATGCTGTCCCGCCCGAAGAGGGTCATGAACCAGGGCAGCCCGGCGGCGAGCAGGCGCACGCCCAGGGTGATCGACTCGTACCGCAGTGCGGTCAGGTCCTTGAGGCTGCGCTGGTACGCCCGCTCCAGCGGGGCGAAGTCGCAGCCCAGCTTCGGTGCGCGCTCGACCAGGCGGCGGTGCTCGGACTCGATGTCCGCCGGAGTGCGGGACCCGCCGAGCGGCAGCGTCGCCCGGATGTCCTCGCCGCGCGCGCCGTAGACGACGGTCGCCACGTGCAGCTGGGTGCTCCACTCCCCGTGCGCCGGCACCCGGACCGTGAACGTCATGCCCCGCTCGTCGATGTGGCCGGGCTCGCTGGTCGAGACCACCGTCTCCCGGAGGAAACGGTCCCGGCGGTACGTCAACCGCAGTTCCCGTGCCCCGACCGTCGCGGTCGAGTCGCCCTTCTGCCGGCGGGCCGACTTGATCTCGAACAGGTCGGCGAAGTCCGCGCCCATGTCGATGCGGAGGATGAACTCCACGTCCCGCCCAGCGTGGTTGAGCACAGCCACCTCCTCGTCCAGCCCACCCCCGATGGTCCGGCTCCGGAGCACCGACACCGTGGCCTCCTGGGCGTGCGCGGGCCGGTCGGGGACGAGGAAGAAACGCGTCCGGTACGACTGCTCCTCGTCGACGTAGAGCGTGCTCAGCCGTTCACCGTCGAGGGTCAGCAGCCAGGTGGAGAGGAACCGGGTGTCGAAGGAGAACATCCCGGTCGGGAAGTCGAGCGAGGGCTCCAGGTCACCCTGCTCGTCGCACACCATGAAGGTGTTGCCGTCGAGGATGCTGACCAGCCGTTTCACCCGGGTCGCCCGCTCTGCGGCCGGATCGGTGGGGGTGTGTGCCGTTCCCGGACGAGGTCCCGGGGGTCGCGGGTGCCCGGCGGCGCGGGGAAGAAGGCCCGGAAGACCAGGAACAGCAGCACGTTTCCGCTGAGCGTGGTGTCGTTGCGCAGCATCGCGGCGACGCCCTGCGCGGTCCCGGTGACCAGCCGGTCGAACAGGTCGGCACTGCTCTCCCAGACCGCGTCGGCCGGCCGCTGTTCCCGGCTGACCTGGATCTCCTGGTCGCGCAGCACCACGTACCAGTGCTCGGTGTGCCCGTCGGCGGCCAGGTTGATCTGGAGCGTCCCGTCGATCGGTCCGCGGATGATGTCCGGGGCGCGGGCCGGCAGGGACGCGAAGAACTGCTCGGTTGCCTCACCCACATCCGCATGGTAGGTGCGAATCGGGCGGACCGGGACGGGATCGGCAGTGCTCCGGCTCGGTCCGGAGCGGTGTGCCCCGTCCGGGGTGAAGGCGTCAGTAGACCAGGGCCTGCGCCCCGTCGGCCATCGTCTCCTCGACGAAGACCGCCGCCCCGGCGATCCGTACCCCCGGCAGCACGTCGCCGGGACCGATGTCGCGGCGGGCGGCGCACTGGGTGCAGGCGGTGACCCGCCCCGAGGCGAGGATCACGTGCAGCAGCTCGGCCAGCGGAGCCGAGTGGGGCAGCTCGAACTCCTGCGCCCGGCCGGGAAGCGCGAACCAGGTCGACTCACCGGTCAACCAGAGCGAGACGTCCACCCCGGCCGCCGCCGCGGTGGCGGCGACGGTGAACGCCTGGGCGCACCGCTCGGGTGCGTCCGTGCCTGCGGTCACCTTGACGACGAGAGTACGTGCCATGGGGGCCAGCATAGGATGACCGCCATGGTCACCGAGATCGGGTTCGTCAGCCTGCTGGTCGCGGGTCTCGGCGCGCTCGCCGGTGGCCTGGTCTACGTAGCCGTACGCATTTCGAGAGGTCACTGGTGAGCGTGAGGAGTGAGCTGGGTTTGCGAGCCCCGCAGTCGCGAACGAAGGTGGTCCGGTGAGCGACAGCGACAACCCCCTGGCCCCGCCGCCGTGGCTGAACGCGCCGCAGGTCGACCCGTACCCGTACGAGGAGAGCCACGACCTGCGGGTCGGGCCGAAGCTGCACCCGACGCTGGACGGCCTGCTGCCGTACATCGGCGTCTGGCGGGGGCGGGGCCGGGGCGGCTTCCCCAGCATCGAGGACTTCGACTTCGCCCAGGAGATCCGGATCAGCCACGACGGGCGGCCGTTCCTCTTCTACGAGTCCCGCGCCTGGATCCTCGACGAGCAGAGCCGCCCGGTGCGCCCGGCCGGTCGTGAGGTGGGCTGGTGGCGTCCGGTGCTCGACGGTGACCGGGCGACCGACGAGCTGGAAGCCCTGATGACCGTCCCGACCGGCGTCATGGAGCTGCACATCGGCAAGCGCAAGGGCACCCAGTTGGAGTTCGTCACCGACGCCGTGGTGCGCACCGCCACCGCCAAGGAGGTGACCGCCGGTCACCGCCTCTTCGGCATCGTCGAGGGCGCCCTGCTGTACGCGCAGGAGATGGCCGCCGTCGGCCACTCCCTCTCCCCGCACCTGTCGGCCCGCCTGACCCGCGTCGCCGGCTGAGCCGCGAACCCCACCCCGGCCCTCCGGGGCGTCCCGCCGCGTCCGGTCGCGGCTGCGCCCGAGGGTCAGGGGTGGGGGAGCAACTGCTGGAGGCGGGCGGTGTGCGGGGACGGGAAGGCCCGGTGCGGGCCGATGCCGTCCAGGGTGCGGATCTCGGCGACCCCCCGCACCGACGACGTGAGCCAGGCGGCGTCCGCCTCCCGCAGGTCACCGGGGCCGATCATCCGCTCCGCCGCGGTGAACCCCAGCTCGTGCGCGTGGGCCAGCAACCAGGCGGCGGTGACGCCGGGCAGGATGCCGGTCCGCGCGGGCGGCACCGTGCAGAGGGTGTCGCCCTCCAGCCAGACCAGGTTCGCCGTCGGCCCCTCCAGGGCGTACCCGTCGGTGGAGACCCAGAGCACGTCGTCCACCCCGTGCCGGACCGCCCAGCGCCGGGCGGCGCTGCTCAGCGCGTACGACGTGGACTTGAACCCGATGGGCAGCCAGTCCAGGCTGGCGCGGCAGTCCGCGGCGACGCCCAGCGGCAGCGTGGCCACCGCGATCCCGAGCCGACGGGCGCGTCGGGTCGGCTGCGGCACCTCGCCCAGCGTGGCGTAGACCGTCGGCGGGCCACCGCCCTCCGGTCCCCGCGTGCAAACCAGTCGGAGCGCCCCTTCCGTCCCGGCCGGCCAGCCCACCGCGACGGACTCCAACAGGTCGAGCAGCGCGGCGGTCGGGGGGAGCCGCAGGTCGAGCCGGTCCGCCGCCCAGGCCAGCCGGGCCAGGTGCTCGCCGACCAGCCACGGTCGACCGTCGCGCAGGTGCATGGTCTCGAAGACCCCGTCGCCGTGCAGCACCCCGAGGTCGTCGCCGCGCAGCACCGGCTGCCCGGCCGGCACCAGCCCCCGGCCCAGCACCGCCACCCGGGGCGGTTCCGCCTGGTGCGTCAGCTCCGTCGTCCCGCTGAGTTCGGTCACGAATGCCGAGCGTAGCGGCGTACCGATGTGGGTGGCCGGACACACGCGGAGACCGCACTATGATCGGACGGTGTCTGAAGCCACCCTCGCCGAGCTGCTGCGCTCCCGTGGGCTGCGGCTGACCCCGCAGCGGCAGTTGATCCTCCAGGCGGTGCTGGACCTGGGGCACGCCACACCGGAGCAGGTGCACCACGCCGTCCGGGAGGTGGCCGCCGGAGTCAACATCACCACGATCTACCGCACGCTGGAGCTGCTGGAGAAGCTGGGGCTGGTCAAGCACACCCATCTGTCGCACGGCTCGCCGACCTACCACGCCGCCAACGAGCACCAGCACGCCCACCTGGTCTGCCGGGAGTGCGGCATGATCGACGAGGTGGAGCCGGAACTGCTGCGTCCGGTCGCCGACCGGCTGGCCGCCGAGCGTGGCTTCCAGGCCGACATCGGGCACGTGGCGCTCTTCGGCATCTGCGGGGACTGCGGCAACGGCGAGCACGGAAACGGGGAGCAGGCATGATCGAGATCGCGGGAGCCGTACCGGTCGAGGCCATCGACGCCGAGACGCGGGACCAGCCCGAGCCGGCCCACCGGGCGGCCGGGGTGCGGAGCGTCGCCGCCCACTACGGCGACCCGCTGCGCGAGCAGCGCACCCTCGCCACCGGCGTCGGCCTGGTCGACCGTTCACACCGGGGCGTGGTGGCGGTCCCCGGCGAGGAACGCGCCGGCTGGCTGCACACCCTGACCACCCAGCACCTGGCCGACCTGACCGCCGGCGAGGGCACCGAACTGCTCGTGCTCTCCCCACACGGCCACGTCGAGCAGCACGCCGTCGTCGCCGAGGACGGTGACACCACCTGGCTGGACACCGAGCCGGGGGCCACCACCGGTCTGCTGACGTACCTGGAGCGGATGCGCTTCTTCAGCAAGGTCGAGCCCCGGGACGCGACCGCCGAGCGGGCACTGCTCTCCCTGGTCGGCCCGGACGCCACCGGGGCGCTCGACGCGCTCGGCGTGACCGGGCTCGCCGAGCCGGACACCCTCGCCGTGCCGGGCCCGAAGTTCCCCACCAGCTCCGTGCCACCCCGCCCCACCGTCCGGTACGCCGTCCGTCCGCTGCCCGCCGGCGGCTGGGCGCGACGCGGCCCGCTCGGCGTGGACCTGCTCGTCCCCCGGGAAACCATGGACGACGTGGTCGCCATGCTGCGCGCCGCCGGGGTGCCGGTCGCCGGCCTGTGGGCGTACGAGGCGCTGCGGGTGGCCGCCCGGCGGGCCCGGGTCGGGGTGGACACCGACCACCGGACTATCCCCGCCGAGGTGGACCTGATCGCCCCGGCCGTGCACCTGGCCAAGGGCTGCTACCGGGGCCAGGAGACGGTGGCCCGGGTGCACAACCTGGGGCGTCCGCCGCGTCGCCTCGTCCTGCTGCACCTCGACGGGGTGACCAGCGACCGCCTTCCGGCCGCCGGCACGCCGGTGACCCAGTCCGACGGTCGGGCCATCGGCTTCCTGGGGACCGCCGTGCAGCACTTCGAGCTGGGGCAGATCGCCCTCGCCGTGGTCAAGCGGAACGTTCCCGACGACGCCCACCTCCTCGTCGGCGAGGCTGCAGCCGCCATCGACCCCACCCCCGCGCCGTAGCAGCCCGCGCCACGCCGCACCGCACCACGCCGCACCTCGCCGGGGTGGAGTGGGGTTAGGTGGTAGCAGGGGCCCCCTGTTACCGCTTTTTGCGTAGCAAGGGTCCCCTGCAACCACCCCAGCCCGGCAACCACCTCTCCCCGGCAACCACCTCTCCCCGGCAACTGGATCGACGTTCGTACGAGCTGTTTCCGAGCGGCGCACGATCGACCTGGCCTGACCAGCGGTCTAGGATCGCCGACATGACAACAGGGACGTTGATCACGGTTGCCCCGACCGGTGCCGAGTCGGCCAAGGCGGAGGTGCCGGCACTGCCGGTGACCCTCGACGAACTGCTGCTGACCGCCAAGGAGTGCGAGGCGCTGGGCGCCGCCGTGATCCACGTCCACATCCGTGACGACGAGGCGAAGCCCACCCTCGACCCGGGACGGCTGCGCGACACGGTCGCCGCGCTGCGGGAGAACACCGGGCTGATCGTGCAGCTCTCCACCGGTGGCGCGGTGACGGACCCGGAGGCCGCCCGGCTGGCCGTGCTCGACGCCCGACCGGACATGGCCTCCTGCACCATGGGCACGGTCAACTTCGGCGACGACGTCTTCCTCAACCGCTGGGAGTTCATCGTCGACCTGCACACCCGGATGCAGGAACGTGGCGTCGTCCCCGAGTACGAGATCTTCGACCTCGGTCACCTCACCGCCCTCCAGCGCCTGCTCGGCAAGTACGGGCTGCCGGCCGGCGGGCACGTGCACGTCGACTTCGTGATGGGGGTGCCGGGCGGCATGCCGGGCACCACCGAGGCGCTGGTGGCGTGCCGCCAGGCGGTGCGGGACCTGCCGGAGGGCGCCACCTTCTCGGCCACCGGCATCGGTCGCAGCACCATTCCGGTGATGCTGTCCTCGCTGGCCACCGGCGGGCACCTGCGGGTCGGCATGGAGGACACGGTGACCTACGCCAAGGGGCAGCCGGTCGAGTCCAACATGCAACTCGTCGCCCGTGCGGTCGCCGCCGCCCAGCTCGCCCAGCGTCCGCCGCTCACCCCGACCGAGGCCCGGCAGCTGCTCGGGATGTAGCCGCAGGTGGGGGCCGGGTCGTCGAGGATGCGGACACCGGTACCGTTCCACCCCGTGGGAATGACGTACGCAGGTGGCGCGCTGCTCGCCGAGGTGGTCCGGTCCGGATTCGTGGAGGGCCTCCACCACGGCTCGGTGGTGGTGCTGGACGCGTCCGGCGAGGTGGTCGCCGCCGCAGGTGACGTCGTCGGCCCGATCTTTCCCAGGTCGGCGAGCAAGCCGATGCAGACCATCGGCATGCTCCGGGCCGGGCTGCGGCTGACCGAGCCGGCCGACCTTGCCCTGGTGTCGGCCAGCCACGCCGGGGAGGACTTCCACCTGGCCCGGGTCACCGCGCTGCTCGCCGCCGCCGGGTTGGACGGGTCGGCGCTGGCCTGTCCGCCCGACCTGCCCCTGGACGAGACCGCCCGGAACGCGGTGCTGGCCGCCGGCGGCGGGCCGGACCGGATCGGGATGAACTGCTCCGGCAAGCACACCGGGATGGTGCTCACCTGCCTCGCGGCCGACTGGCCCACCGAGGGGTACCCGCATCCGGAGCACCCGCTGCAACAGCGGATCCGGGCCACCGTCGAGGAGATCACCGGTGAGCCGGTCGCGGCGGCCGGGGTGGACGGCTGCGGGGCTCCGGTGCTCGCGGTCTCGCTGACCGGGCTGGCCCGGGCCTTCCTGCGGTTGGTGCAGGCGGAACCCGGGACGCCGGAGCGGACCGTCGCCGACGCGATGCGGGCCCACCCCGAGGTCGTCGGGGGTACCCGGGCGGAGGACAGCCGGTTGATGCGCGGCCTGCCGGGCACCCTCGCCAAGATCGGCGCAGAGGGGATCATCGCCGCTGGCCTGCCCGGCGTCGGCTCGGTCGCCGTCAAGATCGATGACGGGGCGACCCGCGCCCGGATGCCCGTGCTGGTCTCCGCGCTGCGCCGGCTCGGTCAGGACGCCCCGATCCTGCACGAGTACGCCGAACTTCCGCTGCTCGGTGGCGGCGTGCCGGTCGGCGCGATCCGTCCGACCTGGTAGCAGCCCCGGACGCCCGGCCACCGCCGGCCGGGCCCGGCCACGGCAGGAGGCTCTGTCCTGCCCTGACCGGGGACCTCCGGTCAGGGCAGGACGTGGCGGTTCAGGGCAGGAAGTCGAGCAGGGCGGCGTTGACGGGCGCGGGCCGTTCCAGCGGGAGCAGGTGGGCGGCGTCCGGTACGTCGGGGAGGCGTACCGCGTCCGGTGCGGTCGTGGCGATCAGGTCGGCGAGCCGGCCGATGTCCGGCAGGTCCGCCGCGCCGGCTGCCGCCAGCACCGGCATGCGCAACTCGTGCAGGCGTTCGATCGCCGGGGGCTCCAGGACGGTCACGTCGACCGCGCTGAGCATGTGTTCGGTGGCGAGAGCCCGCTCGTCCATCTCCTCGGCGAAGCGCAGCAGCGCGGGATCGACGTCCTCCGGCCGCCGGTCCGGGCCGACCACCCAGAACCGCACCTCGGCGGCGGCGCTGGCCGCGTAGTCGTCCGGGTCGACCTCGCCGACCAGGGAGTCCCACAGGTCGTTCGTCTCGTCCGACCACTCGTGCCCGGTGACGGCGGTGCCGAGGAGCGCCAGCGCGGACACCCGGTCCGGGTGGGTCAGCGCGGTGTCGATCGCCACCGCGCCACCGAACGAACAGCCGACCAGGGCGGCCCGTCCGACGTCCAGCGCGTCGAGGACGCCGACCACGTCCGTGTGGTGGGCGAAGGGGGTGGGAGGCAGCTCCGAGTCGCCGTATCCGCGCAGGTCGAGGGCGATCACCCGGTGCCGGGTGGCGAGGGCGGAGACCTGCTCCCGCCACATCCGTCGGTCCGCGATCCCCGCGTGCAACAGGAGGACGGCCGAGCCGCTGCCGGTGTCGTCGTACCCGAGACGGGTGCCGTTCACTTCGATCATGGCCACCGGGGGACGCTACCGGACCGGCCCGCCCGGCCCGGGCATCGGGCGGGCAGACCGTCCGCCCGGCCCGGGCATCGGGCGGGCAGACCGTCCGCCCGGCCCGGGCATCGGGCGGGCAGACCGGCCCTCCCCGCTCCGGCATCGGGCGAGCGGCCCGGACCCGGACACCTCTGCCGAAACGATCTGAGACGTCGCTAACTCTGGTTAGCATTCTGCTTGCAGGAGTTAGCGCGAGGGGGTTAGCGTCGGGGCATGGCCACCCCGAAGGACCTTCCCCGCGACGTCGGCGGTTTCATCCGTGACCTGCGACGCAACGCGAAGATCTCGCTCCGGCAGCTCGCCGAGCAGGCCGGGGTGAGCAATCCGTACCTCAGCCAGATCGAGCGCGGCCTGCGCAAGCCCAGCGCCGAGGTGCTCCAGCAGCTCGCCAGCGCGCTGCGGGTCTCCACCCCGGCGATGTACCTGCGGGCCGGGCTGCTCGACGACCGCGAGGGGCAGGGCGTGCTCGCCGCGATCGCCGTCGACCCGGACCTGACGATGGCGCAGAAGCAGTCGCTCACCCAGATCTACGAGACGTTCCGTCGGGAGAACGTCCGGCTCGCCGAGGCGACCGCCGCCGCCGAGCAGAACGCTCCCGGCTCCGCCACCGATCGGAACGCCTCCGGCTCCACCACCGCCACCGATCGGAACGCCGCCGGAGCGGCCCCCACCGTCGCCGAAGCGGCCCTCGCCACCGCCGCTGATCCGGCCCTCGCCGGTCCGGCGGCCGACGCGGCGGCCACGGTCAACCCGGCGGCCACCGGCCCGACCACCGAGGGCGGCACCCCGACCGAGGCGGTGCTGGAGTCGGTGGCCGTCACCGAGGCCGGCCCGGCTCCCGCCCCCGGCACCCGCCCGGCCGGTCGGACCCGCGTGCGCACCACCCCCCGGAAGACCACGAAGAAGGCGACCGCCCCGGCGGTCGAGGAGGAGAACCCGTCATGAGCCAGCCGAAGACCAGTCGCATCCCCGCCCCGATCTACGCCGCCGCCGGTGCCGGTGACCTGGCGCTGGAGCAGCTCCGCAAGCTCCCGTCCGTGGTCAGCGACCTCAGCGGTCGGGTGGTCAACGACCTGGGGGGCAAGGCGGTGGTGACCGGATTCGAGTTGCGGCAGAAGGCCACCGAGACGCTGAAGACCGCCAACCTGACCGCCACCGGCCTCCGCGAGAAGGCGGTCGTGGGCGACCTCGACCTGGACCGGCTGCGTGGACTCGCCGGTCGGAACGCCGCCGTCGTGCTGGCCGGCGCGCAGGCCGCCCAGGAGCGGGCACTGGCCGCGTACGGCGCGCTGGTCGCCCGGGGTGAGCGGGTGGTCGGTGCCGGTGTGCTGGAGGCCGCCGAGACCGTGAACGCCGACATCGAGACCACCGAGGCGACCACCGTGTCCCCGGGCACCACCGCCCCGGCGACCACCGTCCCGGCCGCCGAGGTGACCACCGAGGCCGCCCCCGCCCCGACCGCCGCTGTGGCGTCCGAGGTGACCGCCACTCCGGCCGACGTGGCCGAGGTGGCCCAGGCCAAGCCGGCTGCCGTCAAGCGGACCCGGGCCACCAGGACCGGCACCACCGACACCCCGTCGGCGAAGCTGCCCAAGGCGACCAAGCGGAGCCGTCCGGCCGTCGACTGAGCGGACCAGCCGTCGACTCGGCGGCGACCTGTCCGCCACTGCGCGCGGGCCTCGGTGCCGCCACCGGGTACGACCCCTCGGCGGTGACCGGACAGCCCCACCACCGGCGACCCCGGAAGAGTCCTGTCGGACGATTCCGGGGTCGCCGGCATAAGCTTGCCCACATGGCCAACGCCGCGCCGATCTTCTTCCTCGATGTCCGCTACGTGATCGAGCTGATCCTGCTCGTCTTCGCGCTGATCGTGCAGGGCGTCGCGCTGGTGCACGCGATCACCCAGCGCGCCGACGCGTTCCCCGCGATCGGCACGCTCCCCAAGGGCGGGTGGATCGCCATCCTGGCGGTCTGCCTGGCGCTCACCCTGCTCGGGTTCGGCCCGATCAGCCTCTTCGGTCTGATCGGCATCGCCGCCGGGCTCATCTACCTGCTGGACGTCCGGGTCGGGTTGCGTGACCTCTCCGACGGCAAGGGCTTCTGGTGAGGGATTTCCGCTGGCCTCCGCCGCCCGACGGCGGGCCACGCACGTGGGGGCCCGGCCCGGGTGCCCCGCGTACCGGCCGACCGGCCCTGCCGGAACCGGAGACCGAGCTGGTCACCACTCCGCACGGCGTCCGACTGGAACGGCTGGTGACCGGGTCGGGCGAGCCGAGCACCGTCTTCGCGCACGGCCTCGCCAACGGCATCGCCACCACCCGGCCGTTCGGCAGCGCGGTCGCCGGCCGCCGGGTCTTCTTCCAGTTCCGGGGCCACGGCCGCTCCGACACCCCGCCCGGACCGTGGAGCTACCTCGACCTCGCCCGTGACCTGCGGGCCGTCGCCGACCTGAGCGGGGCGACCCGGGCGTTCGGGGTGAGCCTCGGGGCGGGGGCGCTCTGCCGGCTGCTGGTGGAGAGCCCGGAACGCTTCGAGCGGCTGGTCTTCTTCCTGCCGGCGGTGCTGGACCGGCCCCGGGACACGCGGGCCCGTTCGTGGCTGGCCGACCTGCTCACGGCGGTCGAGAGCGGGGAAGCCTCGGCCGTGGCGGACGTCGTCTCGGTCGAACTGCCTCCGGCCGTCCGCAACACCCCGGCCGGGTGGGCGTACCTGCGGCAACGGCTGGACCACCTGCTCCGTGACGGACTCGCGGCCGAGCTGGCGGCGCTGCTGGAGCAGGCCCCGCTACGGGACGCCGCAGCGCTGAAAGCGGTCACCGCCCCGGCGCTGGTGATCGGCTGCACCGGGGACGACCGGCACCCGGTCGAGGTCGCCGAGGCACTGGCCGAGGCGCTTCCCACGGCCACCCTGCACGTGTACGACCGGCCCGGCGTCCTCTGGACCGACCGGGCCGACCTCCGGGACCGTATCTCGGCCTTCCTCAACGACTGACTGGCTGCCGGGCACCGGTTGGAGACGCGGCTGGACGCCGCGGCCGGCCGGACCGGATCGCCGGCGGCCGAAAGGGCCGGCGGAAAGGTGACCCGAACTGTCAGGTAACGCTGACAGGGTCGAGGGCATGACGAAACCGTTGACAGGGAAGACCGCACTGGTCGCCGGGGCGACACGGGGCGCCGGCCGGCAGATCGCGGTGCAACTGGGCGCGGCCGGGGCGACGGTCTACGCGACCGGCCGGAGCAGCCGCGCGGGCCGGTCGGAACTGGACCGGCCGGAGACCATCGAGGAGACCGCCGAGCTGGTCACCGCCGCCGGAGGCAACGGCATCGCCGTCCGCGTCGACCATCTCGTACCCGAGCAGGTACGTGACCTGGTCGCCCGGATCGACGCCGAGCAGGGCCGGCTCGACGTGCTGGTCAACGACGTGTGGGGCGCCGACCCGTTGATCACCTGGCACACGCCGGTGTGGGAGCAGCCGCTCGACGCCGGCCTCCGTACGCTCCGCCAGGCGATCGACACCCACATCACCACCAGCCACTTCGCGTTGCCCCTGCTGATCCGTCAGCCGGGTGGGCTGGTGGTGGAGATCGGTGACGGCACCACCGCGTACAACGACGACAACTACCGCGTCTCGCTCTTCTACGACCTCGCGAAGGTCGCGGTCAACCGGCTGGCCTTCGCGCAGGCCCGCGAACTGGAGCCGCACGGCGCCACGGCGGTCGCGCTGACCCCCGGTTGGCTGCGCTCGGAGATGATGCTGGAGCACTTCGGGGTCACCGAGGAGAACTGGCGGGACGCGCTGGAGAAGGAGCCGCACTTCGCCATCTCCGAGACGCCGGCCCTCGTCGGCCGGGCGGTCGCGGCGCTGGCCGCCGACTCGGACCGGGCCCGCTGGAACGGCAGCTCCGTCTCCAGCGGCGAACTGGCCCGGGTGTACGGCTTCACCGACGTCGACGGCAGCCAGCCGGACGCCTGGCGGTACGTGGTCGAGGTGCAGGACGCGGGCAGGCCGGCCGACGTGACCGGCTACCGCTGACCGTCGTCCGGCCCTCCGGCACGGTCCCCGGCGGCGGGGGCCGTGCCGCTCCGCATCTCGGCGGCCAGGGTCAACCGCTCCCGTCCGACCGGCGGTCGTCGCGATAGAGCGCGGCCAGCCGGTCGGCGGCGGCGGCCATCCGGGTACGCAGGTCGGGCGGGTCGAGCACCTCCACCTCGGGCCCGAGCGCGAGCAGCATGTCGTACGCCACTTCGACGGACTCGACGGGCAACCGGGTCACCACCCGGCCCTGCCCGTCCGGCTCGCCGGCCCCGGCGACCGCCTCGTCGTACGCGAACGGGGCGTGCGCCACGTGTCGCAGCGCGCGCAGTCCCGCCGGGGTGAGCCGGACGGTGACCCGCTCGGCGAGCATCTGCCGGAGGAACACCTCGGCCTGCTCCCGCCAGTAGCCGCCCAGGTCGAACCCGTCTTCCCGGTCGAAGGTGTCGTCACCCACCAGCACGTCGACCACCCGGTCCACCCGGTACGTCCGGTAGGCGGTGCCGATCCGGCCGACGAGGTACCAGGTGCCGCTCTTGAGCACCAGCCCGTACGGCTGCACCGTGCGGACGACCTCCCGCTCCCCGCGCCGGTACCGCAACTCCACCACCCGGTCCCGCCACACCGCGCCGGCCAGCTCGGCCAGCCACGACGGCGGTGCGGCGTGCCGGAACCAGCCCGGCACGTCCAGGTGGAAGCGCTGCCCGGTCCGGGCCGGCGCGTCCCGCAGCGACGGCGGGAGCGCCGCCAGCACCTTCAGCTCGGCGGCGGCGACGGCGTCGGCCAGTCCCATGTCCCCGGCCGGCCCGCGCAGTCCGGCGAGGAAGAGCGCCTCCGCCTCCTGCCGGGTCAACCCGGTCAGCCGGGTCCGGTACCCGCCGAGCAGGCGGTACCCGCCGGTCCGTCCCCGGTCGGCGTAGATCGGCACCCCGGCGGCGGAGAGCGCCAGGACGTCCCGGTACACCGTCCGTTCGGAGACCTCCAGTTCCCGGGCCAGCTCGGCGGCGGTCATCGCCTCCCTCGACTGGAGCAGCAGGAGCAGTGAGATCAACCGGGACGCGCGCACCCGGCCATCCTGCCCGGTGCGGCCGGTCGGCCACGGTGGACACCGGCGGGTCGGCCGACCGGTGGACTCCGACGGCGGCGGATAGGCTCCGGTGCGTGGACACACCCAGGGTCGCCGCGCCGACCGCGAGCGCCGTCGGCCGGTTCTTCTCCGGGGCCGGGTTGCTCCTGCGCGGTCTCGGCCTGTACGCCCGCAACCCCCGGCTGATGCTGCTCGGCATCCTGCCCGCACTGATCACCGGCGCGCTCTTCCTGGCCGCCTTCGCCACGCTGGCGTACTTCGTCGACGACCTGGCCGCGCTGGTCACCCCGTTCGCCGACGACTGGTCGGCGACCGCGCGCAACCTGGTCCGGGTGATGGCCGGGCTGGCGTTGCTGGGCATCGGCGGGCTGGTCGGGGTGCTCACCTTCACCGCGGTCACCCTGGTCGTCGGCGACCCGTTCTACGAGAAGATCTCCGAGCGGGTCGAGCAGCGGTACGGCGGCACCCCCGGCGAGGTCGAGGTGCCCTTCTGGAGTTCACTGCGTCGCAGTGTCGCCGACTCGCTGCGGCTGGTCGCGATCTCGGTGCTGATCGGTCTCCCGCTCTTCGCGGCCGGCTTCATCCCGGTGGTCGGGCAGACGGTCGTCCCGGTGGTCGGGGCGGTCGTCGGTGGCTGGTTCCTCGCCCTGGAGCTGGTCGGCGCCCCCTTCTACCGGCGCGGCATGCGGCTGCCGGACCGCCGTCAGGTGCTCCGGGCCGACCTGCCGACCTCGCTCGGCTTCGGGGTGGCGGTCTTCGTCTGTTTCCTGATCCCGCTCGGCGCGGTGCTGATCATGCCCGCGGCGGTGGCCGGCGCGGCGCTGCTGACCCGACGTCTCCTCGGTCAGCCCGTCCAGGAGGTGCATCCGTGAGGATCACCCTGGTCGAGGGGGACATCACCGAGCAGCGGGTCGACGCGATCGTCAACGCCGCGAACTCCTCCCTGCTCGGCGGCGGGGGCGTCGACGGCGCGATCCACCGTCGGGGCGGCCCGGCCATCCTCGCGGAGTGCCGGGCGCTACGTGCCTCCCGGTACGGTCGCGGCCTGCCGACCGGGCAGGCGGTCGCCACCACCGCCGGTGACCTGCCCGCCCGCTGGGTGGTCCACACGGTCGGCCCGGTCTGGTCGGCCGCCGAGGACCGTTCGGCGCTACTGCGTGACTGCTACGCCAACAGCCTCCGGGTCGCCGACGAGCTGGGCGCGTCCGTGGTCGCCTTCCCGCTGATCTCCGCCGGCATCTACGGCTGGCCCGTCGACGACGCCGTCGGCCAGGCGCTGTCGGTGCTGCGCGCCGCGACCCCGGCCACCGTCACCGAGGCCCGGCTGGTGCTCTTCGGCGCCGCCACCTTCCGCACCGCCGAGCGGGTGGCCGGCTAGCTGTAGAAGGCCAGGACGTTGTGGACGCGCAGCGGAGACGCGGACGCCCGCGCCGACTCGCTGCCTTTGCCGTGCACCCGCCAGCCGCCGCCATCCGGGATTGCCGTGCATCACGGCCGCACTCAGGCCGAGGCGAGAGCCGTGGTGATGACGCGGGCCGCTTGAAGTACCGCGTTCACGCTCGCGGTGAGCACGGAGCGGTCCCGGCCACCCGCCCAGTGCGTGCCGTTGGCATCGCGGTACTCGATGAGCGTGAGTGCTTCGCTGTCGTTTCCCGTGGTGAGCGAGGTCTGGTGCAGGGAGACGATCTCGACGGCGATGCCGTGTTCGCGCAGCAACTCGGTCACGGCCTCGACCGGACCGACGCCGTCGTAGCTGCCGTGGTGATCGGTGTCGTCGATGCGGATGCCGACGCGTATGCGAGCACTGCCGTCGTGGCTCTCGGTCTGCAACTCGATCAGCTCGATGCCGCCGCCGTCGGCGCGCAGATAGCTGTGCTCGAACAGTTCGAGTAGCTGCGGCGCGTCGATCTCGGCACCGGTGATGTCCGTGTGCTGCTGGACGTGGCGGGCAAAGTTGATCTGGAGCCGACGGGGCAGTTCGATGCCGTAGTCGGCCTCCAGCAGGTAGGCGATGCCGCCCTTGCCGGATTGCGAGTTGACGCGGATGACGGCGTCGTAACTGCGGCCGATGTCGGCGGGGTCGATGGGCAGGTAGGGCACCCGCCACTCGATCTCGCTCGCCGGCCGCCCCTCGGCGGCGGACCTTGCGCGATGTTCGGCGAATCCCTTCTTGATGGCGTCCTGATGGGTGCCGCTGAACGCGGTGTGGACGAGGTCTCCGACGTAGGGGTGCCGCGGGTGGATCTCGATCCGGTTGCTGTACTCGACCGTGCGGCGGATCTCGTCGATGTCGGAGAAGTCGATCATCGGGTCGATGCCCTGGGCGTGCAGGTTCAGTGCCAGCGTGGCGATGTCGACGTTGCCGGTGCGCTCGCCGTTACCGAAGATGCAGCCCTCGACCCGCTGGGCACCGGCAAGGACGGCGAGCTCGGCGCAGGCGATGCCGGTGCCTCGGTCGTTGTGCGGGTGCACGGACAGGATCACGGCGTCGCGGCGGGCGAGGTTCTTGTGCATGTACTCGATCTGGTCGGCGTACACGTTCGGCGTCGAAATCTCGACCGTGGCCGGCAGATTGAGGATGACCGGCCGCTCGGGGATCGCCTCCCACAGCTCGGTCATGGCGTCGCAGATCTCGATGACGTAGTCGGGTTCGGTGAGGTTGAAGACCTCAGGGCTGAATTCGAACCGCACATTGGGCAGGTGTCCGGCGAGTTCGAGCACGTCCCGGCCGCCGGCGAGGATCAGCTCGCGCAGCTCATCGCGTTCCTTGCCGAGCACGACGTTGCGCCAGACGGGCGCGGTGGCGGTGTACATGTGGACAACCACCGGATTGCGGATGCCGTCGATGGAGGCCACGGTGCGTTCGACGAGGTCGCGGCGGGCGGGGGTGAAGACGACGATCGTGACGTCCTCGGGCGCTATGTCGCTCCCGGCGATGAGGCGGACGAAGTCGTAGTCGGTTTGCGAGGCGGAGGGATAACCGACCTCGATCTCCTTGTAGCCCATCTGGACCATGAGCTCGAAGAAGCGACGCTTGCGCTGCGGGTCCATCGGCTCCGCGAGTGCCTGGTTGCCGTCCCGCAGGTCGACCGGCACCCACAGCGGGGCGGCGGTCAGGCGTTTGGTGGGCCAGTCGCGCTCGGTGAGCGGAACGTCGACGCGGGCGTACACGTCCTGGTAGCGGTGGGAGGGCATCTGCGAGTGCCGTTGCCGGTTCCAGGCTGGCGCGGCTGCGGGGATCGGGCCGGCCGGGGTGGAGATGCGGGCGAACATTGCGCTGGTCATGTCGGGGTCCTTCTTCGATTCGGTGCTGGCAGACCGGCGCAGGTAGTGGCTCCACGTCGGGGAGCCGGTCTGGCTAGGCCCCGCCGTGGCAGCGAAGAAGGAGGAGTCCGCATGCGAGCACGGGTAGAATCTAGCACAGCTCCTCAGACAAGTAGAGCGGTGGCGAGAGGAAGTGCGGCAGATGGTCCAGGTCAGTCGGGCCCCGTTGGCCGATCAGGCGGCGGAACTGCTGTTGGAGCGCATCCGGGCCGGTGAATGGGCCTTGGGCGCGAAGCTGCCGGGAGAGACCACCTTGGCGCCGCAGCTCGGGGTGGGGCGTTCGACCGTCCGCGAGGCGATCCGTCAGCTCGCCGGCCGTGGTGTTCTCGCCTCACGGCAGGGTGCCGGCGTGTTCGTCACGGCCCTCGACGTGCCGGAGGACTGGGGCGGGGTGCTGCGCCGAGCCGACATCACCGCGGTGATCGAGGCGCGCATCGCGATCGAGACCGAGGCCGCGGCCCTCGCCGCCGAGCGCCGCACGCCGGTCGAGCTGCGTGCCATGCGCCGCGCCCTGGCCGAGCGCGCGAGCCGTCGTTCCGGGATCGAGGAGCACGTCGACGCCGACACGGCCTTCCACCGCAGCATCGTCATCGCCGCGCACAACCCGATCCTCACCGAGCTGTTCGACGGCTTCACCCCGCGAAGCAGACAGGCGATGATCGAGATGCTGCGCATCCGCGGCAACGTCGGAGACGCCGCCGACCAAGCCGCCCACGAACGCCTGCTGGACGCGGTCGTGGGCGGCGACGCCCAGGCGGCGGCCGAGCTCAGCCGCGCCCATCTCGTCGCGATGAAGGACGCGATGAGCTGACCGCCCCGGTCGCCGGTATCAGCTCGTGGCTACCTGTACCTGCTGTCCGCCGGTGAGTGCGATGAGCTGGTCGAAGGCTCCGCCGTGGCTCCGCCCGCCACGTGCCCGCCTCGCTTCGCGTGGCCGGTTCAGCCCGTCGCCGGCACGTCGCGCAGGCAGGACCAGAGCGTCGCCACCGGCCGGTAACCGAGTCGCGCGTTGATCGCCAACATCGGCGCGTTCGCCTCGTCGTTCGAGGTGTACGCGCGGGTCACGCCGGCCGTGCGGGCCCGGTGCAGGGCGGCCAGCTTCGCCAGCCGGGCCAGCCCCCGTCCCCGGTACGCCGGCAGCGTGGCGGTCATGTCCGACCACATCCGTTCGCCGTCCCGCTTGACCAGACTGAACGCGACCAGTTCGCCGTCGACCTCCACCGCTGTGCTGGCGTGGCGGTCCAGCCCGACGTTGTTCCAGACCTCGTAGCACCAGTGCTCGTAGCTGAGGGCGTCGGAGGCAACGTCTCCCGGCTCGTCCGCGCTCGCCGCAGCGAATGCCTCGTACAGGCGACGCGGTTCCAACTTGGTCAGCGCGGGTGTCCGTACCCCGGCGGGAAGGGCCGGCGCCGGTGGTGGCGTCCGCAGGTCGAGCAGGGCGTAGCGGAGCGCCCGGCTCGGAGCGAAGCCACGCTTCTCCGCGAACCGCAGCGAGTCGACCGACACCCAGGTGCGCAGCCGGTGGAGGTTGAGCGGCGCGAGGTGGTCCAGGGCCGCGTCCAGCAGGGCGGTGCCCAGCCCGCGCCCACGGTGCCCGGGATGGACGTGCAGCATGGCGATCTCCCCGGAGCCCGTCGCCGACGTGCGGACGTTCCGGTACGCCGACACCCAGCCGACGACCGTCGAGTCGACCTCGGCCACGAAGGCGGTCCACTCCTCCCCGGGCGGGGGTTCGCTGATCATCTGGCGGGTCGACTCGACACCCCGGACCAGGTACGGGTGGACGACCGCGCGGAGCGCGACGACGCCCGCCGCGTCGTCGGGGCGGGCGGTGCGGACCAGGTCGGGAGCAGCCATCCCGGTACGGTACGGCCCGCCTCACGCCTCGGGCCACGGCGTTTCCCGCCGCGCCTCGACCCGCCGCACCTGGATTGCCGTGCCTCGGCATACGGCATGTCGGGGTGTCCGGGCCGGGTAACACCCCGACATGCCGCATGCCGTGTCGATCATGTGGGCCGAGGGCAGAGCACGGCCGAGGGCAAAGAGGCAGGGGAGGGCGGCACCGGGACCGGGACGGTCAGGCGGAGGCGCGCAGCACCAACTCGGTGGGGAGGATCAGGGCGGGTTCGACGGTCTCGCCAGCGGCGATGCGCAGCACCTGGCGGGTGCCGGCCCGACCCAGCTCCAGAATCGGCTGCCGGACGGTGGTCAACGGCGGCTCGGTGTAGGCGGCCGTCTCGATGTCGTCGAAGCCGATCACGGCCACGTCCTGCGGCACCCGCCGGCCGGCCTCGCGGAGCGTCCGCAGGGCGGCGTGCGCCATCAGGTCGCTGGCGGCGAAGACGGCGTCCAGGTCGGGGTCGGCGGCGAGCAGTTCGCGCATCGCCGCCGCGCCGGACTCCCGGGTGAAGTCGCCGTACGCCACCAGCTCGGGCAGGCCGGCGGCGGCGACGGTGTCCCGGTACCCGGTGAGACGCTCGATGCCGGCGACCATGTCCTGCGGGCCGGCGATGGTGGCGATCCGCCGCCGGCCGGTCTCGACCAGGTACCGCACGGCGCGGGTCACCCCGCCGACGTGGTCGACGTCGACGTACGGGACCGGGGAGTCGCCGAGCCCGCGCCCGCTGCACACCACCGGGATCCCCAGCCGGGAGAGGCGGGCGGGGAGCGGGTCGGCGCCGTGCAGCGAGGCGAAGAGCACCCCGTCGACGTGGCGGCCGGTGGTGTACCGCTCCACCCGCTCCCGCCCGGCCGGTGAGCCGGCAAGCATCAGCACGAGCTGCTTGTCGGCGGCCTCCAACTCCTGGCTGACGCCCCGGATGATGCCGGGGAAGACCTGGTCGTCGGAGAAGACCCGGGTGGCCGCCTCGGGCATGATCAACGCGATCGAGTCGGTCCGCTGGGTGACCAGGCTGCGGGCGGCCAGGTTCGGCACGTACCCCAGCTCGGCCACGGCCTGGTGCACGGCGGCCCGGATCGGCTCGGCGACCGTGGTCGAGCCGTTGACCACCCGCGACACGGTCGCCCGCGACACCCCGGCCCGGCGGGCCACCGCCTCCAGCGTGGGTCGCTGCGCCGTCGTCATCCCCGTCACCACCGCCTCGTCACAGCCCGTTCCGGGAGATCACCTCCTGGTACCACCGGGCGCTGGCCTTCGGTGTGCGCCGCTGGGTCAGGTAGTCGACGTGGACGATCCCGAACCGCTTCCGGTAGCCCTCGGCCCACTCGAAGTTGTCCAGCAACGACCATACGAGATAGCCGCGCAGGTCCACGCCCCGGCTGATCGCCTCGTGCGCCGCCCGCAGGTGCCCGTCGAGGTAGGCGATCCGGTCGTCGTCGGCGACCCGGCCGTCCCCGGGCCGGACCGGGTCGGGGAAGGCCCCGCCGTTCTCGGTGATCATCATCGGCAGGCCGGGGTAGTCGGTGTGGATCCGCTCCAGCAGGCGGGCCAGCCCGGCCGGCTCGATCGACCAGCCCATCTCGGTGAGCGGACCAGCCGCCGGCAGGAACTCCACCGCCCCCTCGGTGCCCGGCCAGGTCCCGCCACCGCCGGCCGCGTCGGGCCGCCCGGCCACGTAGGTGGGCTGGTAGAAGTTGATGCCGAGCAGGTCGATCGGCGCGGCGATGGTCTTCTCGTCGCCGTCCCGGATGAACGTCGGCTCGACGTGCCGGGCGATGTGGGTCAGCATGTCCTCCGGGTAGCCCGCGCCGGTCAGCGGGTCCAGGAAGATCCGGTTCTGCATCCCGTCGACCAGGCGGACCGCGGCGGCGTCGGCCGCGCTGTTCGGGTCCGCCGGCTGGACGTCGGCCGGGTTGAGGGTGATCGAGACGGTCGGCGCGCCGGCCGCGCGGAGCGCGCGGGCCGCCAGGCCGTGCCCGAGCAGCAGGTGGTGCACGGCGGTGAAGGCCGCCCCGGCGTCCTGCACCCCGGGCGCGTGGATCCCGCTGCCGTAGCCGAGGTACGCCGAGCACCACGGCTCGTTGAGCGTCGTCCAGGTGCGCACCCGGTCGCCGAGTCGGGCGTACACGGCGGTGGCGTACTCGGCGAAGTGCTCGGCGGTCTCCCGGTTGGTCCAGCCGCCCCGGTCCTCCAGCGTCTGCGGCAGGTCCCAGTGGTAGAGCGTGACGATCGGGTCGATGCCCCGCTCGGCCAGGGCGTCCACCAGCCGGTCGTAGAAGTCCAGGCCACGCGGGTTGACCGGGCCGGTGCCGTCGGGCCGGATCCGGGACCAGGACACCGAGAAGCGGTACGCCCGCAGCCCCAGCTCCGCCATCAGCGCCACGTCGTCGCGGTAACGGTGGTAGTGGTCGCAGGCCACGTCGCCGGTGTGCCCCTGGAAGACCTTCCCCGGCGTACGGCTGAAGGTGTCCCAGATCGACGGGGTGCGACCGTCGTCGTGGGCCGCGCCCTCGATCTGGTACGCGGCGGTGGCCGCTCCCCAGACGAACCCCTCGGGAAATCGCAGCGTGTTCAAGCCTTGACCGCACCTTCCATGATTCCGCCGATGATCTGGCGGCCGAACAGGACGAAGACGAGCAGCAGGGGCAGGGTGGCGATCGCCGTGCCGGTGAACACCTGCGACATGTCCTGGTAGTAACCGTCGGAGAGCGCCCGCAACGATAGTTGCACGGTCGGGTTCTCCGGGTCGTTGAGTACCGCGTACGGCCACAGGAAGTCGTTCCAGGTGGTCATGAAGGTGAGCAGCCCCAGCACCGCGGCGGCCGGCCGGAGCGCGGGCAGCACCACGTTCCAGTAGACCCGGGCGGTGCTACAGCCGTCCATCCGGGCCGCCTCGATCAGCTCGGTGCTGACCGCCTGGCCGGCGTACTGCCGCATCATGAACACGCCGAAGCCGGTGACCAGGGCCGGGACGATCACCGCCGGCAACCGGTCGTTCCAGTTCAGCTTGGTCATCAACAGGTAGAGCGGGATGACGCCGAGCTGGGTGGGGACCATCATGGTCGCCACGATCACCAGCAGCAGCGCGTTGCGTCCCTTGAAGCGCAGCTTGGCGAAGGCGAACCCGGCCAGGGTGGAGAAGAAGACCACCGAGACGGTGACCGTGGTGGCCACGATCGCCGAGTTGATCAGACCGGCCAGGAAGTACGCGTCGGTGTTGTCGAAGAGCCGGGCGATGTTCGCCCCGAGGTTGCCGCCCGGGGTGACCGGGGGCGGGACCTGCCCCATCGCGTCGCTGGAGCGGCTGGCCACCACGAACATCCAGTAGATCGGGAAGATCGACAGGAACCCGGCGACGATCAGCGCCGCGTAGGTGAGCCGGCTGGCCGACCAGAGCTTGTTCATCGGCCGCCCTCCTTCTTCCGTCCGCCCCCGGCGAGCCGGCGCAGCATGAGCACGTTGATCGCCGCCACGACCGCGATCAGCGCGAAGAGCAGCCAGGCCACCGCCGAGCCGTAGCCGAAGTTGTAGTGCGGGGCGAAGGCGTTCTCGAACATGTACATGGTCACCGTCTGCGACTCCCGCATCGGTCCGCCACGGATCGGGTTGGTGCCGGAGTGGAAGAGGCGGGGCTCGGTGAAGAGTTGCAGGCCGCCGATGGTGGAGATGATGACGGTGAAGATGATGGTCGGCTTGAGCAGCGGCACGGTGATCGACCAGAACTGCCGGACCCGGTTGGCCCCGTCGATCGCCGCCGACTCGTACAGGTCGCGGGGGATGGCCTGCATCGCGGCCAGGAAGATCAGCGCGTTGTAGCCGGTCCACCGCCAGTCGACCATGGCCGAGATGGCCACCCAGGAGGCGAACCGATCGGACTTCCAGCCGACCGGGTCCACCCCGACCAGGTCGAGCAGCCAGTTGACCATGCCGAACTCGCGGCCGAAGAGCACGCCGAAGACGATCGCCACCGCGGCGGTCGAGGTCACGTTCGGCACCAGCACCGTCATCCGGAACAGGGTCCGGGCCCGCAGTTGCCGGTTGAGCAGGTTCGCCAGCCAGAGCGCGGCGAGCAACTGCGGGACGGTGGAGATGACGAAGATCCCCAGGGTGTTGACCACCGCGTGCCAGAAGTCCGCGTCGGCCATCAGCCGGGTGTAGTTCTCCATGCCCACGAAGGGGTGGTCGCTGCCGAGCAGGTCCCAGTCGTGCAGCGAGACCCAGAACGTGTAGCCCAGCGGATAGAGCCCGAAGACCCCGAAGAGCAGGAAGAACGGTGCGATGTAGAGGTACGGGGACCAGCGCTGGTCGAGCCGGCTGAGGCGTACCCCCTTCGGGGGCCGGGCCGGTGGGGGCGCCGGGGCCCCCACCGGTGGCCGTTGGAGTCCGACGGTCACTTGTCGGCGGCCTTCTTGGCGTTGTTCACCGCGTCCTTCCAGCCCTCCTCGGGGCTGCGCTGACCGAGCTCGACGGTGCGGACGGCGTTCTCCACCTCGGTCCGGACCGCCTGGTTCTTCGGGCCCATGTAGACCGGCTTCAGGGTCTTGGCGCCCTCGGCGAAGATCTGCCCGACCGGGGCGTCGGAGAAGTACGGGTTCTTCGCGTCGAGGATCGCCGGGTCGGTCAGCGCCTGGGTGGACGACGGCAGTCGGCCCTTGGTCTTGAACGCGCCGATCTGCCCCTTGGCGTCGGTCAGGAACTTGACCAGTGCGATCGCCTCGGCCTGGTGCTTGCTCTGCTTCGGCACGGCCAGGTGCGAGCCACCCCAGTTGCCGCCCTCGCCGGGCACCCGGGCGATGTCCCACTTGCCCTTGGCGGCCGGGCCGGCGTTGCCCTCGATGACCCCGGTCATCCAGGCCGGGCAGGCGATGGTGGCGAACTTGGCCTGCTTGAACGCGGAGACCCACTCCTCGGACCAGGAGCCGTACTTGCCGGAGAGCCCGGAGTCGACGATGTCCATCGTGGTGTCCCAGGCCTGGCGGACCGCCGGGTTGCTGTCGACCACCAGCTTGCCGCTGGTGTCGTAGTAGTGGTAGCCCGGCCCGTTGCCGGCGGCCTGGAGCACGATGGTGTTGAAGATGTTGGTCGCCGCGTCGAGGAAGGAGGCGCCGGTGTTCTTCGCCTTGAACTGCTCACCGACCTTGATGTAGTCCGCCCAGGTCGGCCAGAGCTTGGAGACCTCGTCCCGTTCGGTGGGCAGGCCGGCCTTGGCGAAGAGGTCCTTGCGGTAGCAGATCGCCATGCCGCCGACGTCGGTGCCGAGACCGATGAGGTGCTTGCCGTCGGCGGTGAGGCCCTGGTTCCAGTTCCACTCCAGGAAGTTGCCCTTCAGCTCACCGGCGCCGTGGTCGAGCAGGTTGACGAAGTTGTCGGGGTTGGCCTTGTACTCGACCATCAGCCCCTCTTCGATGGCGACCACGTCCCCGGCCCCCTTGCCGGCGGCCAGCCACTGGGTCAGCTTCGGCGAGTACTCGTCCAGGTTGCCGCCGGTGCCCCGCTCGACGATCTTGATGTTGGGGTTGGCGGCCTCGTACTCCCGGTACAGCTCCTCGTAGCCGAACTGGCCGAAGACGTCGACGGTCAGTGTGATCTTGCCGCCCTCGGCGGGCTCGTCGCTCCCGCCGCAGGCGGTGGGGGCGAGCAACGCGGTGGCCGCGACCAGGGCGATCGCCGCAAGGCGGCGGCGCGGATTGGCACCCATCTGTATCGGACCCCTCTCAGGTCGGTATGTGCTGCGGCGGTGAGCCGGTTCTGGTGGTGGTGAGAGAGCGCTCTCTCGCAAGAGTGGTGGTCCCGCGACCCGCTGTCAAGAGAGCGCTCTCCGTCCATACGTCGAAAAAGGCGGGGGCGAATACGCCCCCGCCTCGTCGCCGTCGACCCGGCGGTCAGACCACCCGCAGCCCCGCCAGCAGCGAGCGGTCCCCGGTCACCTTCAGGGTGTCGAAGTCCACCCGGCCCCGCAGCGCCAGCAGCAGGTCGCTGGCGGTGCCCGCCGCGTGCGCCCGCGCGTGGTGGTCGTCGTGGTCGAGGATGGTGCCGGTGTCCAACAGTGCCACCCCCTCGCCACGCAGCCGCAGGAACCACTCCTGGCCCGCGTCGGTCGCCACCAGCTGCACCACCCCGCGCCACTGACCCGGCGTCGGACGCCGGCCGGCCGGCAGGAAGGTGTCCAGCACCTCGCTCACCCCGTCGGCGGCGAGCTTCGCCTCGATCGGCTCACCCGCCGCGATGGCGAGCTGCGCCTCCCAGCGGTGGATCGCGGTCTCGTGCGCCGTCCGGCGCAGCCAGAACCCGGCCCGCTTCGGCTGCGGCGCCCAGTTCCACGCCGGCACCTCCGGGTCCAGGCCGTCGAAGAGCGCCAGCAGCCGGTTGTACGACTCCTGCCAGACCTGCGCCGGGGTGGAGCCGGCGGGCACCTCGGGCCGCTCCGGGCGCGGCACCGCCGGGGCGACGGCCTGCCCCGCGGCGACCCGCTCGTGCGCGAACCGGTAGGCCCCGGCGAGATCCAGGACGAGATCGGTGACCGTCCAGCCAGGGCGGGAGAGGACGGGCGTCTCCGGCGGCGCCTCGGCCACGGCGGCGGCGAACGCCGGGCCCTCTGTCCGGAGCGCGCCGATCCAGAAATCCTTGCTGACGTGCGGTCTGCTCATCGCGATCCTCCCGGGGTGACCGTGCCACCTGTGCCATGTCACGGTTGTTGCCCAGCCTAGGGTGAAAGGCGTGCCAGACGCCTACGCCCAGCCGACAGCCGACACCGATTCCGCCGACGCCCGTTCCCTGGCGAGATACACCACCCTGCGGCTCGGTGGTGCGGCGAACCGGCTCGTGACCGCTGCCAGTGCCGAGGAAATCGTACAGAGGGTGCGCGAGGCGCACCGGCGCGACGAACCGGTCCTTTTGGTCGCCGGAGGCAGCAACCTGGTGATCGGGGACGTCGGGTTCGACGGCACGGTCGTCCTGGTCCGCTCCCGGGGCTTCCGGGTCGTCGCCGAGGACGCCGACACGGTGACCCTCCGGGTCTCCGCCGGCGAACCCTGGGACGACCTGGTCGCCACCACCGTCGCCAACGGTTGGTCCGGGGTGGAGTGCCTCTCCGGCATCCCCGGCTCGGCCGGCGCCACCCCGATCCAGAACGTCGGCGCGTACGGCCAGGAAGTCGCCGAGACGATCACCGGCGTCCAGGTGTACGACTGCCACGAGGGCAGCGTCAGCCGGATCGACACGGCCGACTGCGGTTTCGCGTACCGGTCCAGCGTCTTCCGGTACAGCGACCGCTGGGTGGTGCTCTCCGTCGACTTCCGGCTGCACCGCTCACCGCTGTCCACCCCGGTCCGCTACGCCGAACTGGCCCGGGCACTCGGGGTCGAGGTCGGCGACCGGGTGCCGCTGGCCGACGCCCGGGACACCGTACGCCGACTGCGCGCCGGCAAGGGCATGGTGCTCGACCCGACCGACCCGGACACCCGCTCGGTGGGTTCCTTCTTCACCAACCCGGTGCTCGACCGCCCCGCGTACGAACTGCTCCGGGAGCGCGCCGCCGACCTGGGCGAGCCGCCGTCCTGGCCCGGCGCGGGGGACGTGGTCAAGGTCAGCGCCGCCTGGCTGATCGACAAGGCCGGCTTCGCCAAGGGGCACCCGGGACCGGAGGGAGTGGCCATCTCCGGCAAGCACACCCTGGCGCTCACCAACCGCTCCGGCACCGCCAGCACCGCCGCCCTGATCACCCTGGCCCGGGAGATCCGCGACGGGGTGCACGACCGCTTCGGCGTCACCCTGCGCCCGGAACCCGTCCTGGTCAACTGCGTCGTGTGAGGCGCCCGGGGTGGGCTGAGGTGGTAGCAGGGGTCCCCTGTTACCGCTTTCTGAGTAACAGGGGACCCCTGCTACCACGCGGCGGGGGCCACGGCGGACCACGGGACGGTCAGCTCGCCGAGCCGCCAACGGCGGGGACGGTCCAGCAACGGCCAGCCCGCCTCGCGTAGGCCCGCCACCGTCCGCATCCAGCGTTGCCGCGGGCCGAAGGGCGCGTACGCCGCCGCCGCCCGCCAACCGTCGTCGAGCGCCCGGATGAGGTCGTGCACCCGTTCACCGGGGACGTTGCGGTGGATCAGTGCCTTGGGTAGCCGCTCCGCCAGCGTGGCCGGGGTGTCCAGGACGGAGAGCCGGGCGGCCAGGGTGAGCGAGCGCGGGCCGTCGGCGTCGAGCAGCACCCAGCCGCCGAGCCGGCCCAGCTCGTCGCAGGTCCCCTCGACCAGCAACCCGCCGGGGGCGAGCGCGGCGGTCATCGTCCGCCAGGCGGCGGCCACGTCGCGTTCGTCGTACTGGCGGAGCACGTTGAACGAGCGGACCAGGGCGGGCCGGAGTCCGGCCAGCTCGAAGCCGCCCCGGGCGAAGGTGAGCCGGGGCGGGTCGGCGGCGGGGGCGGCGGCGACCACCCGCGCCGGGTCGATCTCCAGGCCGACCAGCCGTACGTCGGCGCGTACCCCGGCGGCCAGCCGGGCCCGCAGTTCCACGGCGGTGACCGGTGTCGCGCCGTAGCCCAGGTCGACGACCAGCGGATCGGCCGCCGCGCGGAGTTGGTCGCCGCAGGTCGCGACGATCCAGTTGTCCACCCGGCGGAGCCGGTTCGGGTTGGTCGTTCCCCGGGTGACCACCCCCTGGGGCCGCTGTGCCACTAGCCCACCCGGTGCACCTTGTGCTGGGCGGCCTGCGCCAGCGGCCGGACCACCAGACGGTCGACGTTGACGTGCTGGGGGCGGGTCGCGCACCAGGCGATGCAGTCCGCCACGTCGTCGGCGACCAGCGGCTCGGCCACCCCGGCGTAGACCGCCGCCGCCCGCTCGGCGTCGCCGTCGAACCGGACCAGGGAGAACTCGTCGGTACGCACCATGCCCGGGTCGATCTCCACCACCCGTACCGGTCGGCCGCAGAGTTCCAGCCGGAGCGTGCCGGCGATCGCGGTCTGGGCGTGCTTCGCCGCGGTGTACCCGCCGCCGCCCTCGTACACGTCGAGGCCGGCGGTGGAGCTGACGACCACGATGGTGCCCGCCCCGGAGCGCTCCAGTGCCGGCAGGACCGCCTGGGTCACCCGGAGGGTGCCGAGCACGTTCACGTCGTACATCCACTGCCAGTCGCCGACCGAGCCGGACTCCACCGGGTCGAGCCCACGGGCGCCCCCGGCGTTGTTGACCAGCAGGGTGACCGGACCGGGGGCCCGCTCGGCGGCGGCGGCCAGCCCGGCGACGGACTCGTCGGAGGTGACGTCGCAGGTGACGGCGGTGGCCGAGCCGCCCGCGGCGGCGATTCCGGCGACCAGGTCGGCCAGTCGGTCGGCGCGGCGGGCGGCGGCGAGCACGTGGAAGCCCTCGGTGGCGAGCCGGCGGGCGGTGGCCGCGCCGATCCCGCTCGACGCTCCGGTGACGATGGCGACAGGGGTCATCCGGCCATTGTCGTCCCCCGGACGCGCGGAGTGTCCGCGCGGCCCGGATCCGTCCGTCCGACGCCGGATGACCTCCGTCACCGATGAGGTCCGTCACGCTCACCGACCGCTCCGAGACATTTCCCGACGCTGATCGGGAAGATGGGGTCCGGCGTGCGGGTTGACCGAGAAGCGCCGGTCGTGCGGACGGCATTCACCGTGGTTGAGGGAGCGGACGTGGCGGAGATGCACACCGGTGTCGGTCGTCAGCGTGGTGCCCGGCCATGGCCCCGACGTATCGCCACGATCTCCGTGCACACCTCGCCGCTGCACCAACCGGGCACCGGCGACGCGGGCGGCATGAACGTCTACATCGTGGAGGTCGCCCGCCGGCTCGCCGCCGCCGGTGTGGAGGTCGACATCTTCACCCGGGCCACCTCCGGTGACCTGCCGCCGGTGGTCGAGATGGCCCCCGGCGTGCACGTCCGGCACGTCACGTCCGGTCCGCTGGAGGGGCTCACCAAGGAGGAGCTCCCCGGCCAGCTCTGCGCCTTCACCGCCGGGGTGCTGCGGGCCGAGGCGGCCCACCCGCCCGGCTGGTACGACCTCATCCACTCCCACTACTGGCTCTCCGGCCAGGTCGGCTGGCTGGCCAAGGAGCGCTGGGGGGTGCCGCTGGTGCACACCGCGCACACCCTGGCCAAGGTGAAGAACGCCCAGCTCGCGGCCGGGGACCGGCCCGAACCGAAGGCCCGGGTGATCGGCGAGGAACAGGTGGTCGCCGAGGCGGACCGGCTGGTCGCCAACACCCGCGTCGAGGCCCGCGACCTGATCGACCGGTACGACGCCGTACCCGCCTGGGTCACCGTGGTCGAACCCGGCGTCGACCTGGACCGCTTCCGCCCGGCGGCGGGTGATCCGGTCCTCGCCCGGCGTGCCGCCCGTCGCCGGCTCGGCCTGCCCGTCGAGGGGTACGTGGTCGCCTTCGTCGGCCGGATCCAACCGCTGAAGGCGCCGGACGTGCTGGTGCGCGCGATCGCCGCGTTGCGGGCCCGCGATCCGTTCCTCGCCGACCAGGTGACGGTGGCCATCGTGGGTGGCCCCAGCGGGAGCGGCCTGGACCGGCCGACCTCGCTGATCGAGCTGGCCGGCACCCTCGGGGTCGCCGACCGGGTCCGCTTCCTGCCGCCGCGCACCGGGGACGACCTCCCGGCCCTGTACCGGGCCGCCGACCTGGTCGCGGTGCCGTCGTACAACGAGTCGTTCGGCCTGGTGGCCCTGGAGGCGCAGGCCTGCGGTACGCCGGTGGTGGCGGCGGCCGTCGGCGGTCTGGTGACCGCGGTGCGTGACCAGGTCAGCGGGGTGCTGGTCGACGGGCACGACCCGACCGCCTGGGCGGGCGCGATCGGGCAGCTTCTGCCGGACCGGCCCCGACTGGCGGCCCTGGCCCGGGGGGCGGTGCGCCACGCCGCGCACTTCTCCTGGGACCGGACGGTGCACGGGTTGCTCGCCGTCTACCGGGAGACGATCGCCGACTACCGGGACCGGCTCACCTCCGAGCTGGCCGCCGACGGCGCGGTGCTCTCCTGCGGCTGACCTGCCGCCCGGCTGACCCGCCAACCGGCTGACCTGCTGACCCGCCGTCCCGGCTGGATCCGCCGGAGCCGGTGGACCGGGGCGGGCCGCCACCGTCGGTCGTAGAGTGGGGTCGATGAGCGCGAAGAGCGAGGTTGCCGCCCTGATCGAGGCCTACTGCGCGGAGCGGAAGCTGGAGCACGAGGCGACCGGCCCGGCGTCGTACGCGGTCACCCTGCCCGGCACCCACAAGCTGAAGACGATCTGCAACCTGGTCGTCGGCGACCACGCGCTGCGCGTCGAGGCGTTCGTCATGCGCCAACCGGACGAGCGGCGCGAGGAACTCTGGGCCTGGCTGCTGCAACGCAATGCCCGCATGTACGGCGTGGCCTTCTCCGTCGACACCGTCGGCGACGTCTACCTGACCGGTCGGGTCAACCTCGCCGGGCTGGACGCCGACGAGCTGGACCGTCTCCTCGGTGCGGTGCTGACCTACGCGGACGAGTCGTTCGACACGATGTTGGAGATCGGCTTCGGCACGGCGATCCGCCGCGAGTGGGAGTGGCGGGTCAAGCGGGGCGAGTCGACCGCGAACCTTGCCGCGTTCGCCCACCTCTTCGTCCCGTCGTCCGGTGTCGGTGGACCGCCGTCGCCGGGCGGGGGCGAAGGTCGGCCGTCGCCGAACGGTGACGAACGTCCGCCGTCGCGGAGTGGTGGCGATCGTCCGCCGTCCGCCGCCGGGGGTGCCCCGGCGCCGCCCGGCGACCGGACGGTCCGCGCTGACGCCGACCGGGCGGAGTGACCGGGACCTGACGGTTCCGGGGGCGTCCGGCGGTTCGGAACCCGCCTGGCGGGTATGCGGCACCGCGCGGTGCGGCACGGGGACCCACCGCGACGACGGACTGTCGAGGAGCGTGAGCGTCCCATGGCTCAGCGGAACAGCTCTGGTCGCGGCGGGACCGCGACGACGAGGCGGCGGACGGGGGGTCGGCAGACCTCCGCGTCCGATCTCGCGGAACTTCGGGTGGACGAGATCCGTGCGCGGCTGCGGGCCCACGGGGTCTCGGGTGTCTCGCGGCTGCGCAAGCCGGAACTGGTGCAGGCGTTGGCGAAGGCGGAACGTCGGGGCGGAGCCGGCAAGCGGAGTACCGGTCCGTCCGGACGGGCGGCTGCGGGCGGCCGGCGGAGCGCGCCGGCGCGGGCGGCGTCCACCACGTCCACCCGTGCCGGGCAGGGCCGGGCGGAGCGGAAGGCGCAGGCGCCCGCGAAGCCGACCCGGGCGGCCACCCGTACGGGACGGGCCTCGTCCCGGTCGGTGAGTTCGTCCCAGCGGATCGAGTCGATCGCGGACCGGCCGGAGCGCCCCGGGCGCAGTCTGGTCACCACCAACCACGACGTGATCCAACAGTGGGCGCGGGCGCGCGGGGCGAAACCGGCCACCATCACCGGCACGGAGCGCGACGGTCGGGTCGGGGTGCTGACGTTCGACCTTCCCGGGTACCGGGAGAGCCGCCGGCTGCGCCAGATCACCTGGAACGACTGGTTCCGCACCTTCGACGAGCGTCGGCTGAACCTGATCTACCAGGAGCAGCTGCGGGACGGCCGGCCCAGCAACTTCTTCCGGACCGAGTCACCCGATCGGGAAGACGCGTGATCTGTTTACCGGAATGCGGGGCGGGTATGCCGACGTTGTCAACGGTGGAGTCAGGTAACCGGCTGTGACCGGCGAGACAGCCCGAAACGGTTGTCTTCGGATACTGACCGAACTAGCTTTATTGCCCTACGCCGCGCTTGGAAACGTTCGGGGGAGCGGCGGATCGAGCAGATCCGCGCACCAGGCGTGACGTAGGGGGACGGGTGGACCATCGCCGTTGGGGGACGGCGCCCACCTGTTGAACCGGCGGCGCGAGCGGGCGACGCTTACGGGGGTGAGTGTCGCCCGCCGCCGCCGGGTGAGCGATGCGGGCGTCCAATCCGACCAGGTCGGGCAGGACGCCCGCTTTCGCGTCCCGCGGGTGCGAATGGGGCGGCCCGGCCGTACAGCGCCCGTGCCCGGTCTTCGACCACGCCGCGCGCCCGTGCCCGGCGCTTCGATCCGTCAGCGGGTCGTGGAGGGCTCGGTGGGTGCGGTCGCCGCCGCCTCCGCCGCCTGCGGAGCGGGTGGCACGAGGGTGGTGGCCGGCTCGACCGGCGGGACGGCCCGCGGGCGCAGCGCGACGGCCCGGCGTTCCCGGGCCGGCCCGGAGAGCAGGTGGACGGCGGCGACGACCGCACCGATCACGGCGCAGCCCAGCCAGAGCGTGACGTTGCCCGCCTCCTGCCGGACCAGACCGCCGAGGACCGGCGCGACGGCTCCGGCGACCTGCCAGGAGAGCGAGAACACGCCCTGGTAGCGCCCGCGCAGCTCGGCCGGGGAGAGTTCGGCGATCAGCGTGGAGTTCGACGGGGAGTTGAGCATTTCGCCGAGGGTCCAGATCAGCACGGTGAGCCCGTAGAACCAGGCCGCCTCGGCGAAGGCGGTCAGCCCGAAGCCGACGCCCATCACGAGGGCGGCGAGGGCGAGCACGTGGGACCGGCTGCGCCCGCGGATCAGCCGGGGTACGAAGAGCTGGCCCACCACGATCAGGACGCCGTTGAGCGCGATCACCGAACCGTACGTCGAGGTGGAGAGGCCGTCCTCGCCCATGGCGATCGGCAGCATCGAGATGTGCTGGAGGAAGACCAGCGCGCTGAGCAGGTTGAGCGCCACGAAGCCGAGGTAGATCCGGTCGGTGAGGATGGTGCGCAGGGCACTCTTGGGAACGGCCGCACCGCCGAGGCTGGCGGGGACGCTGACGCTCGGCTGCCGGGTCTCCCGCACCTTGACGAAGATGACCAGGGCGGTGGTCAGCGTGGTGGCGGCGTCGATGACGAAGAGCAGCAGGTAGTCGACCTCGGCGGCGAAGCCGGCGAGCACGGCGGCGCTGGCGAACCCGAGGTTGATGGCCCAGTAGTTGAGGGAGAAGGCCCGCAGCCGGTCCCGCTCCGGCACCACGTCGATCATCATCGCCCCGAAGGCCGGCCGGGCCGCCTCGGCGAAGAGGCCGAGCAGCAGCGCCCCGGTGGCCACCGCCCAGAGCGGGCGGGCGAAGCCCAGCGCGAGCATCATGCTGGCCGCGCCGACGTGCGCGGTGAGCAGGGTGGGTCTGCGCCCCCAGCGGTCGGTGAGCGTCCCGCCCACGGTCGTGCCGACCGCGCCGCCGACACCCCAGAGCCCCAGCACCAGACCGGCCTGGAGTTCGGAGAAGCCGCGCTCCTGGGTGAGGTAGATGGCGAGGAAGATCAGGACGAACGAGCCGAGCCGGTTGATCAGGGTGCCGGCCCAGAGATACCAGAAGGTGGCCGGTAGGCCGCCGGTCGTCTCCCGGAACCAGCCCCGTACCGTCCGCACGCCCGCGCCCTCCCGTTGCCGTAATGACCGATCGTCGTCCAAGTGCCTTACGCAACCTAGTGCGGTCCTCGTGTGCAGGTCACCCGCTTTTCCACGTGGTGGTCGTCACCACCTCCCGCCGCGTGTCCGGTCCACGGTTCGGGCAGGATGATCCCCATGACTGCGAGCGAAGGGCCCACCGTCGGGACGCTGGTCCTGCTGCGGCACGGCGAGAGCGACTGGAACGCCAAGAACCTCTTCACCGGCTGGGTCGACGTCGACCTGACCGCCAAGGGCGAGGCCGAGGCGCGGCGCGGCGGCGAACTGATGCGCGAGCACGACCTGCTCCCCGACGTCGTGCACACCAGCCTGCTGCGTCGGGCGATCCGCACGTCCGAGCTGGCGCTGCACGCCGCCGACCGGCACTGGATCGCGACGCGTCGGTCGTGGCGGCTCAACGAGCGCCACTACGGCGCCCTCCAGGGCAAGAACAAGAAGCAGACCCTCGACGAGTACGGCGAGGAGCAGTTCACGCTCTGGCGCCGCTCGTACGACACCCCGCCGCCGCCGATCGACGACGCCGACGAGTGGTCCCAGGCCGGCGACCCCCGGTACGCGCTGCTGCCGACCGAGCTGATGCCCCGGACCGAGTGCCTCAAGGACGTCGTCGAGCGGATGCTGCCGTACTGGTACGACTCGATCGTGCCGGACATCCTCGCCGGCCGGACGGTCCTGGTCGCCGCGCACGGCAACTCGCTGCGTGCCCTGGTGAAGCACCTGGACCAGATCTCGGACGCCGAGATCGCCAAGCTGAACATCCCCACCGGCATCCCGCTGCGCTACGACCTCGACCCGCAGCTGCGCCCGCTCACCCTGGGCGGCACCTACCTCGACCCGACCGCCGCCAAGGACGCCGCCGCGGCCGTGGCCAACCAGGGCCGCTGACCACCCGCGCGTCGGCAGTTGCTTGTTAGCAGGGGCCCCCTGTTACCGCTTTTCGGGTAGCAGGGGACCCCTGCAACCACCTCACCCCACCCGGGGGGAGGCGGAGGAACGGGCGGCAGCGCGCTCAGACCGGTTCGCCGGTGACCAGGTAGACGACGTGCTCGCCGGCGTTCACCGCGTGGTCGGCGAAGCGCTCGTAGAACCGGCCGAGCAGCGTCGCGTCGATCGCCGTCTCCACGCCGTACGGCCAGGCGTCGTCGAGCAGCACCCCGAAGAGGCTGCGGTGCAGGTCGTCCATGGCGTCGTCGTCACGGTCCAGTTCGGCGGCGAGGTCCGCGTCCGGGTCCGCCAGCACCGAGGCGATCTTCCCTGCCATCCGGTCCGCGATCTCGGCCATGTCGGTGAAGATGGGCCGCAGTTCGGCGGGGACGGCGGGGGAGGGGTGCCGCCGCAGCGCGGTCTTGGCGACGTGGTCGGCGAGGTCGCCCATCCGCTCCAGGTCGGCGGCGACGTGCAGCGCGGTGATCACCGCTCGCAGGTCCGAGGCGACCGGGGCCTGTCGGGCGAGCAGTTCGCAGACCCGCTCCTCGACGTCCCGGTAGAGTCCGTCGATCTCGGCGTCCCGTGCGATCACGATCTCGGCCGACTTCCGGTCGGCGGTGAGCAACGCCCGGGTGGCCTGCCGCATGGCGGCCCGGATTCCCCCGGCCATGTCCACCAGCAGTTGGCTGACGGTCTGCAGTTCGGCCCGGAACTCGTCGCGCATGGTCACGTCCTGTGGTCGGTGGCCGCCCTGGATCCTCGGCGGCGCGGGTGGGTGGCCGGTGGGTGCGCGCCAACCGTAGGGGTGGTCGGCGGACTCGGGGTTAACCTCGGTGAACGCCCACCGTCAGGATGGTGAACACTCCCGAAAGTGAGAGTGATTCGCCCCATTCTGCGCGGTTGCCAGGTGAACAATGACCCTACGATCGCCGGGTGGACTGGGCAACGACGGTCGGCGTGGCGCTGGCCCTGGTGATCGGGCTGGTCGCCGGGCTCCTGCTGGCCCGGTACGCCCTCCGGTCGCGCGCCCCGCGCACGAGCACCGCAGGATCCGGGTGGAACACGGCAGGAAGGCCCGCGATGCCCGACGACCAGCAGGCAGGTCTCTCCGGCCTCGGCCGCAGAACCATCGACTCACTCCGGGCCGGCGTGGTCGTGCTCGACTCCGACGACCAGCCGGTGCTGGTCAACCCGGCGGCCCGGGCGATGGGGCTGCTCCGGACCGGCACCACCCCCGGGTCGATGGCCGCCCACCCCTTGATCCGTACCCTCGCCGGGCAGGTGCGGCGCACCGGCGTGCGCCGCGAGATCGAGCTGGACCTGCCCCGGGGCCGCGACAACGTCGGGCCGGACCCGCTCGGGGTGCACCTGCGGGCGATGGGTATCGGCGGTGGCCACGTCGCCGTCGAGGCCGTCGACGTGACCGAGTCGCACCGCCTCGCCCGGGTCCGCCGGGACTTCGTGGCCAACGTCAGCCACGAGCTGAAGACCCCGATCGGCGCGCTCCAACTCCTCGCCGAGGCGCTGCTCGACGCCACCGAACCGGCGGTTCCGGCCAGCGCCGGCCCGACCGGTGCCGGGGCGGCCGGCCCGATCGCCGCCGCCGACCGCTCGGAGGACGTGGCGGCCGCCCGGCGGTTCGCCGAACGCATCCAGCACGAGTCGACCCGGCTGGGCCGGCTGGTGCACGAACTGCTGGAGCTGACCCGGTTGCAGGGCGCCGAGCCGCAGCCCGCCCCCGAGCCGGTGGCGGTGGACTGGGTGGTCGCCGAGGTGCTCGACCGGACCCGCACCACGGCCGCCGCCCGGCGGGTGGCCATCGCCGTCGAGGGCGAGCGGAGCCTGACCGTGTACGGCAACGACAACCAGATCGCGACGGCCGTGGCGAACCTGGTCGAGAACGCGATCATCTACTCCGGCGCGGACACTACCGTAACCGTCACTGTCAGTAGTGGCGATGAGCATGTCAAGGTCGCCGTGGCGGACCAGGGCATCGGTATCGCCCCCACCGACGTGGACCGGATCTTCGAGCGCTTCTACCGTGCTGACCAGGCTCGTTCCCGCTCGACCGGCGGCACCGGCCTGGGTCTGGCCATCGTCAAGCACATCGCGAGCAACCATGGCGGACGGGTCGACGTGTCGAGCACTCTTGGTGGTGGCTCGACGTTCACCCTCCGGTTGCCCGCCCGTCCGCCGGACGACCTGGCGGCGACACTCCAGTCCGCTGGGATCGAGGCCGGCCCGGCCGAGCTCCGGCAGGTCTGACCGTACCGAAAGGAAACCCCCTGGTGAGCCGCGTTCTGGTGGTCGAGGACGAGGAGTCCTTCTCCGACGCCCTGTCGTACATGCTTCGCAAGGAGGGCTTCGAGGTGTCGGTCGCCGCGACCGGGACCTCCGCCCTCACCGAGTTCGACCGGACGGGTGCGGACATCGTCCTGCTCGACCTGATGCTCCCGGAGATGTCCGGCACCGAGGTGTGCCGCCAGCTCCGCCAGCGCTCCCACGTGCCGATCATCATGGTCACCGCCCGGGACAGCGAGATCGACAAGGTGGTCGGCCTGGAGATCGGGGCGGACGACTACGTCACCAAGCCGTACTCGCCGCGTGAGCTGGTCGCCCGGATCCGGGCGGTGCTGCGGCGGCAGAGCGTCGAGGCGACCGAGGCGGGTGGGCCGACGCTGGCCGCCGGCCCGGTCCGGATGGACATCGAACGGCACGTGGTGACCGTCGACGGTGCGCCGGTGCAGCTCCCGCTCAAGGAGTTCGAGCTGCTGGAACTGCTGCTGCGCAACGCCGGCCGGGTGCTCACCCGGGGGCAGCTGATCGACCGGGTCTGGGGCGCGGACTACGTCGGCGACACCAAGACCCTCGACGTGCACGTCAAGCGCCTGCGCTCGAAGGTCGAGCCGGAACCGTCCGCGCCGCGCTACATCATCACCGTGCGTGGCCTCGGCTACAAGTTCGAGCCGTAGGCCCGCCCGGCTCAGGTGGTAGCAGGGGTCCCCTGCTCATCACCAGGCGGTAACAGGGGGCCCCTGCTACCAACCCGGCCGACCGCGTCGACCACCCGGCCGCGTGAGCACGCGAGCACGTGAGCGGGGGAGGGGTCAGGACGGGGTGGCCGGGTGGGGGGCCACGAGACCCTGCCGGTGGCGCGCCGCGCACAGCTCGGCGAGCTTGACGTACGCGGGCTCGCCGATCAGCGCGGTCAGCTCCGGCCCGTACGACAGGTACATCGGCTCACCGCCGACGTGCGCCTCCGGCGACGAGGTGCACCACCAGTCCAGGTCGTGCCCGCCGGAGCCCCAGCCCCGCCGGTCGAACTCGGCCAGCGTGGTGACCAGCACCTTGGTGTTGTCCGGCCGCTTGTGCCACTCCTGGTCCCGCCGGATCGGCAACTGCCAGCAGACGTCCGGCTTGTACTCCAGCGGGTGCGCACCGTCCCGCAGCGCCTGGGCGTGCAACGCGCAGCCGCCCCCGGCCGGGAAGTCGGCGTCGTTGAGGAAGACGCACGGGCCGTCGATGCTCTGGGTGGCGGTCCGCCGGGCCGGGTTCTTGCCGTCGACGGTGTCCATCTCGGTCCAGTTCTTGAACCCGCGCCGGTGGTGCTGCCAGGTCTGCGGGGTCAGCCGCTTCGCGGCGGCACGGACCCGCTTCTCGTCGTCGGCGTCGGTGAAGAACGCGCCGTGGGAACAGCACCCGTCCGCGGCCCGGCCGGCGACGATGCCGTGGCAGCCTCGGCCGAAGATGCACGTCCAGCGGGAGAGCAGCCAGGTCAGGTCGGCGCGGACGACATGCCGGTCGTCAGCCGGGTCGACGAACTCGACCCACTCGCGGGGGAAATCCAGCGGCACCTCCCGGCTACGCGGGTCAGCCGGCTCGTCCACCAGCACTCGGATCTCCATCCGGCCAGCCTACGCCCGGTGCGGCCAGCCGGCAGGCGAGCCGCGTACGCGGGCGGGCTCTAGGGTCTTCACCATGCGACTGGGTGTTCTCGACGTCGGTTCCAACACCGTGCACCTGCTTGTGGTGGACGCGCACCACGGTGCCCACCCCTGGCCGGCGCACTCCCAGAAGGTGGTGCTCCGCCTCGCCGAGCAGATCGGCCCGGACGGCGCGTTGACCCGGGCGGGCGCGGACGCGCTGGTCGAGGCGGTGGGCATGGCCCGGCAGGCGGCCGTCGGCCTGGACACCGACGACCTGATCGCCTTCGCCACCTCCGCCGTCCGGGACGCCACCAACGGCGCCGAGGTGCTGGCCCGGGTCCGGGACGAGACCGGCGTACGGCTGGAGGTGCTGGCCGGGGCGGACGAGGCGCGGCTGACCTTCCTGGCGGTGCGGCGCTGGTTCGGCTGGTCCGCCGGCCGGCTGCTGGTGCTGGACATCGGCGGTGGTTCGCTTGAGGTGGCCGCCGGTATCGACGAGGACCCGGACGTGGCGGTCTCGCTGCCGCTCGGCGCGGGCCGGCTGACCCGGGAACGTCTGGGGGTGGATCCGACCACCGCCACCCCGCCCCCCGCCGAGGTCGTCGAGGAACTGCGGGAGTACGTCGACAAGACGCTCGACCCGGTGGTCGAGCAGATGGCCGGGGTGGGCTGGGAACGACCGGTGGTCACCTCGAAGACGTTCCGCACGCTGGCCCGGCTGGCCGGCGCGGCCCCGTCCAGCGCCGGTCTCTGGGCCCCCGCCGACTCACCCGGACCGGGCTGCGGCAGGTGCTCACCTTCATCCGGCACATCCCGCCCGTCCAGCTGGCCGAACTGGAGGGGGTCAGCGCCGGCCGCTCGCACCAGCTCCTGGCCGGGGCGGTGGTGGCCGAGGCGGTGTTCCGCCGGCTGGGCGTCGAGGCGCTGGACGTCTGCCCCTGGGCGCTGCGGGAGGGGGTCATCCTCCGCCGGCTGGACCAGCTCGGACCGGTGTGACCGGCCGGCCGCGCGCCGGGTGATCAGATCCGGAGGTAACGGGCGGTTTGCGACTGCTCGTCACGATGCCGTCATCGACGCGGGCTACCCTGGTTCGTGTGACTTCCCGAGTCCCGGTGCTCCTCTCCAGCTCGTCGGTCTTCCCCGAGCCGACCGCGGCGGCGTTCCAGCTGGCTGCGGCGCTCGGCTACGACGGTGTCGAGGTGATGGTCTGGACGGATGCCGTCAGCCAGGACGCCGGCGCGCTGCGCGGTCTCGCCGCGCACTACGGCGTGCCGGTCCTGTCGGTGCACGCGCCCTGCCTCCTGGTCACCCAGCGGGTGTGGAGCCCCGACCCGTGGGAGCGGCTCCGGAAGGCGGCGGAGCTGGCCGAGAGCCTGGAGGCACCGACGGTGGTCGTCCACCCGCCCTTCACCTGGCAGCGCGACTACGCCCGGGGCTTCGCCGACGGCATGGCCGAGATCGGCCGGCGGCACGGTGGACTGCGCTTCGCGGTGGAGAACATGTACCCGGTGCGGATGGCGGGCCGGCAGTTCGTGCCGTACCTGCCCGGCTGGGATCCGACCGACACCGGGTACGACGCGTACACCCTCGACCTGTCGCACTGCGCCGCCTCGCACACCGACGCGCTGGCGATGGCCGACCGGATGGCTGACCGGCTGGCCCACGTCCACCTCGGCGACGGCACCGGCGAGGGGCGCGACGAGCACCTGGTGCCGGGGCGGGGCAACCAGCCCTGCGCCGAGCTGCTCTCCTCGCTGGCCGGCCGGGGTTTCACCGGTTCGGTGGCGGTGGAGGTGGCCACCCGGGGCGCGAAGAGCCGCGCGGTCCGCGAGGCCGACCTGCGCGCCGCCCTCGAATTCGCCCGCCAGCACCTCGCCGCCCCGTCCCCGGTCGACGCCTGAGCCGACCGGAGCGGCCGGTCGTCCGGTCCGCGCAAGGGTGCGGCCGGCCACCCGGACCCCCACCGGCGTGGGGGCGCGGGCTCAGCTGACCGGCGCGAGCGGCTGGTCGGCGGTGGCGGCGCGCTTGCGGGCCCGGTGGGCGGCCACGTGCGACCGGGTGGCGCAACGTTCCGAGCAGAACCGCCGGCAGCAGTTCGACGACGTGTCCAGGTAGACGTTGCCGCACCGCTCGTCGGCGCAGACCCCGAACCGGGCGCTGCCGTACTCGCAGAGCCAGACCGCCAGCCCCCAGACCGCGCCGGCCAGGTAGTCGACGGCCATCGAGGCGCCCCGGCTCGCCGGGTGCATGTGCCAGTCGCTGGAGTCGTGCCCGGAGATGTGCGGGTGCACCGGGTACGCCTCCAGCAGGGCGTTCAGCTCGGCGACCGCCTCGGCGTCCTGGCCGGACGCGCCGTACTCGAAGACGCCGCGCAGCCGTTTGCGTGCCCGGCGGAAGGTCGCCAGATCCCGTTCCGTGATCTCTTCGCGCAGCCCCGCATCTGCACCGGGGAGCAGGGACCGCAGGTCGTCGAGGTCGTCCAGGCGGGCGTTGACGAGGTCAACGCCGTTTCGGGCGTACGCGTCGAAGTTCACACCCCAACGGTAGACGACTCAGGAAGCGCGTGGCGCATCGATGTAGTGAGGCAGGAACCGGGCGTATCCATCGGTGATCAGGCTCGCGCTCTCCCGGATGCCCGCCCCGGCCGACTCGCCGTCGACGATCCAGCTGCCGAGCACCACCCGGTTGCCGGCGAACTCCGGCAGGGCCCGGAACTCCTGGTAGCACCAGCCCTCCTCGCCGTAGATGCCCGGGTTGCTGATCTCGGCGCCGTCGGCCGTGACGATCCGGACCGACCCGCCCTCCCGACCGAGCAGGGGCTTGACGACGTACTCGGACATCCCCCGGGGCGAGTCGAGGAAGGCCGGGAGCAGCAGCTCGTGCCCGGGGTACAGCTCCCAGAGGACGGCCAGCAGCGCCTTGTTGGACAGCAGCAGCTTCCAGGCCGGCTCGATCCAGGTGGTCGGGGTGCCCGGTTCCAGGGCGAGCCGGCCGTACGGCTCGGCGACCATCCACTCCCAGGGGTAGAGCTTGAAGCAGGTGGTGACCGGCCGGTCGAACCGGTCGACGAAGCGGCGGCCGTCCCAGCCGATCTCCTGGATCGGCATCAGCTCGGCCTTGAGTCCGGCCTGTCGGGCGCACTCGGCGAGGTAGCCGGCGGTCATCTGGTCCTCGCCGGAGTCCTCCTCCCGCGACCAGAACACGTGCACGGTCGGGTCGTGCAACACCCGGCCGATCCGGTGCCAGGCCGCGACCAGCCGCTCGTGCAGGCTGTTCCACTGGTCCAGGTCGGGCCGGGTCTGCTCCAGCCAGTACCACTGGATGATGCCCGCCTCCACCAGCGAGGTGGGGGTGTCGGCGTTGTACTCCAGCAGCTTCGGCGGCCAGGAGCCGTCGTACCAGAGGTCGAACCGGCCGTAGAGGCTGGGCGGGCGCTCGCGCAGGGACCGGGCCACCGCCTCGGCCGCCCACGCCGGGATGCCGAAGTCGGCGTACCGGTTGCGGGCCACCACGTGTTCGGCGGCGGCCACCGACATCCGGTGCAGCTCCTCGGTGGCCTCCTCCAGCCGGAGCACCTCGGCCAGGTCGAAGGCGTACGCGGCGCTCTCGTCCCAGTACGACATGAGTTCGCCGTCGGGCAGTTCGGTCTCGGCGTAGACCAGCCCCTGTTCCCGGATCGTCGTCTGCCAGTCGGGGCGGGGCGTGCGGGTCTCCCGGCGCACGTCAGCCGCCGCAGTCGGCCAGGTGGGTGCCGAAGCCGCCGCGCTCCGGGACGGCCGCCGGGGCGGGCTCCGGGGCGGCCACCCCGGTCGCCGGTGCCGGGTTCCGGAGGGCCAGCGCCACGGTGCCGCCTCCGCCGCTCGGGCCGAGGGCGCAGTCGTCATCGTCGTCGTCCGAGGTCATGTTGCACCCGGAGAGAGCCAGCGCGAGCACGGTGAGCGTGCCGAGTTGCACGGTGGCCGACCGGAGCCGGCGAGGGGAGCGGTTTTCCACCCGTTCGTTGTAGCGGATGACCGCCAGCCCGTCGTCCCCCGGTCGTGCAGGGAAACGGCCCTGGTCATCGCTTTCCGGGGGGTCTTGTCGGGGCAAAACGGACCGTCGGTGGAGGTGGCCGCTGCCGGGCGCGGTTCCCGGCCCGGGCGTTACCCTCGGCTCATGCTCCGTTCGGTCATCCTCGCCGCGGCCCGGTCATCCCAGGTCGAGCGGCTCGTCGAGACGGCCCCCTACACCCGGGACGTCGTCCGCCGGTTCGTCGCCGGCGCCGGCACCGACGACGCGTTGCGCGCGACCCGCGGACTCGTCGGTGACGGCCTCACGGTCACCCTCGACTACCTCGGCGAGGACACCGGCAAGCCCGAGCAGGCCACCGCCACCCGGGACGGGTACCTCACCCTGCTGCGGGCGCTGCGCGAGGCCGGGCTCACCCCGGCCGCCGAGGTGAGCGTGAAACTCTCCGCCCTCGGCCAGAAGTTCGACGAGCAGCTCGCCTACGACCACGCGCGGGCCATCTGCGTCGCCGCCGACGAGGCGGGCACCACGGTCACCCTGGACATGGAGGACCACACCACCACCGACTCGACGCTGGACGTCCTGTCCAAGCTCCGCAAGGACCACCCCGGCACCGGGGCGGTGCTCCAGGCGTACCTGCGGCGGACCGAGGCGGACTGCCGGGACCTGGCCACCGCCGGTTCCCGGGTCCGGCTCTGCAAGGGCGCGTACCGGGAGCCGGAGTCGGTCGCGTACCAGTCCGCCCGGGACGTGGACCGCTCCTACGTCCGCTGCATGAACGTGCTGATGTCCGGGGCCGGCTATCCGATGCTCGCCACCCACGACCCCCGCCTGATCGCGATCGGGGAGGACCGGGCGCGCTGGTTCGACCGGGGGCCGGGCAGCTTCGAGTTCCAGATGCTCTACGGCATCCGCCCCGAGGAGCAGGCCCGGCTGGTCGCCGCCGGCTACACCGTCCGGACGTACGTGCCCTACGGCGACCAGTGGTACGGCTACCTCATGCGGCGGCTCGCCGAGCGCCCGGCCAACCTCGCCTTCTTCGGCCGCGCCCTGCTCTCCCGGAAGTGACCGGGCGCGGCAGGTGACCGCCGCGACCGCCGGAACCGTTGACGGGTCGCCGGGAATCGCTGACACACCGCCGGGAATCGCTGACGGATCGCCGGGAACCGCCGACGGGCGCGGTGCGGGCCGGCGGAGACCCCTTGTCCGCCGGCCCGCGCCACACCGGGCGGCCGGTGGCGCCCGGGTGGGAGCGCTCGCCCGACCCACCGCCCCCGTTCTCCGGCGGGTCGGCGTGCCGGGCGGTCGGCAGGGTCCGGTGGCCGACCGGCCGGGACCCGGCCGACGTGTCCGGTCGGCGAGCGCTCCCTGAAAGCTACCTAGCTAGACATTGACCGGACTAGTTGTGAGTTTTTCTTTCGCGGATCGCCAATGTGGCCCGGTGGCTCTTGACCGGAGGCGGTGCCCCGGTCCGCGCGGTCAGAAGCCGGGGTTCGGCCGCAGGGCGGGCGGTGCGGCGCTGGCCCGCGGGTCGGCGACGGCCGCGCCGGCCACCCGTTCCCCGTCCGAGGTGAGCCGGTAGTACCGGCGGCGTGGCCGGCCCTGGGCCTCGTGCGCGGCCGGGTCCTCCCAGAAGCTCTCCACCCAGCCAGCCAGCTCCAACCGGGCCAGGATCGGATGCAGGGTGCCGGTCTTCAGCTTCGTCTGGCGGGCGATGTCCCGGCCGTACCGGGGGCGGTCCGGCGCGGCGAGGAGCAGCCGCAGAACCTCGACCGTCTGCGGGGTGAGCCGGGGGCCGGTACGCGCCATGTCCGGAGTCTAGGTAAGCCGGAAGCCCTGACCAGCCGGCGCAAACGGCAGTCCGGCCAGCCGAATGGCGTACTCTCCCCGCCGTGGAGGACGAGCGGCACCGGTCGCGGCGCAGGCGGCGCGGGCTCCTCTGGGCCGCCGTCGCCGTGGTGGCCGTGGCACTGGGCTGCCTCCTGCCGGCGGCGTTGGTGGCGGCGGTGGTGCGGGAGACGGCGAGCCGCTCGACCGGTGACCCGGCCTCCCCTCCCGGCGGCCCGGCCGCCCGGCTGGCCGCCGCGATCGACGCCGCACTCGGACGGCAGGCCGGGGCACTGCTGCGCGGTGACCGGGACGGCTTCCTCGCGGTCGCCGACCCGACTGCCCGCGCCGACCTCACCCGGCGGTTCACCTCCCTGCGCGCGTTGCGGATCGCGGTCTGGCGGGCCGAGCCCAGCGGGCAGCCGACCCCGGAGCCCGGCCAGCCGGGCCGGTGGCGGCAGGCGGTCACCTACCGGTACTGCCTCGTCGTGCCCGACTGCACCCCCAGTCCGGTGCTGGCCGCGACCCGGTGGCGGGAGACGCCCGACGGGCCCCGCCTGGTCGCCGTCGAACCCTCCACCTCCGCGGAGACCGGCACCCGGCCGTGGGAGGTCAGCGAACTGGTGGCCGCCGTCGGCCGGCGCACCGTGGTGGCCACCACCCCCGACCTGCGGTCCCGTCTTCCCGGCCTGCTCGCCGAGGCGGAGGCCGCGGCGGCGGTCGCCGACCGGTACGCCGTGGACGGCGTCCGGCCGGACCGGTACCGGATCTTCTACGCCGGCCGGGACGGGTGGCGGCGCTGGTACGGCGGCGGCCGGCCGGCGTGGACCGGCGGGTACGTGGTGACCGTCGGCGGCGGGCACCACGAGGTGGTCCTCAACGCGGACGCGCTGCGCGCGGGCGGCGTCGCCGACCTGCTCCGGCACGAGCTGACCCACGCCGCGTCGCTGCCCGCCGGCGGCTGGTCCGACCGGCACGCCTGGTGGCTGGTGGAGGGGACGGCCGAACTGGCCGGAGCGGCGGGCCGACCGGTGGACCGGTACGCCGGGCTGGACGACGTCCGGCGAATGCTGGCCAGCGGCGGCTGGGACGGCCGGCTCGACACCGTCGAGCCCGCCGACGACGCTCCCGCCGACCGGGTCGCGGCCAGCTACGGCGTCGGCTACCTGGCGGTCCGGTACCTGGTGGACCGGTACGGCACCCAGCGCCTGCTCGACTTCTTCGCGGCGGTGGTGCACGACCGCCGGCCGATGACGGAGGCCGCCCGGGAGATCTACGGCGAGCCGTGGTCGACGCTGCACGACGACTGCGTTGCCCGGGTGCGCGGCGTGACCCGTTGACCGGTCCGCCCCTGGTGGCCGGGCGCCCGGCCCGGGCGGCTCCGTCCCCTCGTGGCGTAGGCGCGGTCCGCCCGCCCTGGGGTGTCCGACGGCAGCTCACGCCCCTGTGGGCCACCATGATCGACCGCCGTCCGGGCGGCCGTTCGGGTCTGAGACACTGAGTGCGCTCCCAGTGCGGAGCCCCGGACCGTGTCCGCAATCGGCCCGGGGCGCCCGCCCGGTGGCCCCGGTGGCGCCACCGGAGCCACCGGGCGCCTTCCGCCGCAGCTCAACGGTGTGGAAGCGGACTCCCGACGAGATCAAATGCGCGAAGGGATCGCGCCGTTCACAGCCGTCCCGTTACCGTACTGGTAACACGCGCGTTGCCCTCGTGGCGGGACGAACCCGTCGCAGGCCGCGCTGGGCATGGGATGGGTCGGTGAGCCATGGCCGGGTCGCAGTCCGACGGACGGCTGTCGGAGGTCAAGTTCCTCACCGTCGCCGAGGTGGCGGCGGTCATGCGGGTGTCGAAGATGACGGTCTACCGGCTCGTGCACAGCGGTGAACTCACCGCCGTCCGGGTCGGACGGTCGTTCCGGGTGCCCGAACACGCGGTGCACGAGTACCTGCGCGGAGCGTTCTCCGAGACCGCCTGACGGGCGACCGTCGGGTCCACGGTCCGGGGTGCGCCGGGTGCCTCCCGGGGTGCGCCGTGACGGGCATCGACGGGGGCGCGTTGGTCCTGCTGATGCTCTCCGGCTACCCTGGATCCCGACCGTGACCACCCAGCGGTGCGCCGCGATGCCACCCACCAGGTCCGGTCCGTTGTCCGCAAGCGGTACCAGCACCATGTCGTGGTGCCTCCGGTCCGCCCCGCACGTTGCATCGAAAGGCTGTCGTATGGGCTCGGTGGTCAAGAAGCGCCGCAAGCGCATGGCTAAGAAGAAGCACCGCAAGCTGCTGCGCAAGACCCGCGTCCAGCGTCGCCGTCTCGGCAAGTGACCGGTGCCGGGCGTGACCCGGCACCGCGTACCACTTGCCATCTGTCGACTCCCGGAGGCTCAGGTGAGAAGGCCGTGGACGTCCCGGCTCGATGATCCGGCCTGCCGGTCAGGGTGCGCGACATGACCCCCGGTGGCACCTCAGGTGCTCCGGGGGTCGTCGTCGTGACCGGGGTCAGTCGCTACCTCGGCGCGCACGTTGCCGCCCGGCTCGCCGCCGACCCGAGGATCGAGCGGGTCATCGGCGTCGACCCGCCCGGCACGGCGGAGCCGGCCGACCTGCTCGACCGGGTCGAACGGGTGCGCGTCGACGCCGGTTCGCTCGGTGACCTCCTCGCCGACCTGGAGGTCGACGCGGTGGCCCACCTCGCCCTGGTCACCGCCCCGGACCGGCAGCAGGGTGGCCGGGCGGCGATGAAGGAACAGAACGTCATCGGCACCATGCAGCTCCTCGCCGCCTGCCAGCGGGCGCCCCGGCTGCGCAAGGTCGTCGTCCGGTCGTCGACCGCCGCCTACGGCGTCTCCTTCCGCGACCCGGCCGTCTTCACCGAGGAGACCGAGCCGCGCGAGGTGCCGCGTGGCGGGTTCGGCCGCGACATCCTCGACATCGAGGGGTACGTCCGCGGCTTCCGTCGTCGCCGCCCCGACGTCACCGCGACCGTGCTGCGCTTCGCGCCGTTCATCGGCTCCACCGCCGACACCACGTTGACCCGGTACTTCCGCCAGCCGGTCGTGCCCACCGTCCTCGGTCGCGACCCCCGCCTCCAGTTCCTCCACTTCGACGACGCCCTGGAGGTGCTGCACCGCTCGGTCGTCGAGGACCATCCCGGCACCTACAACGTCGCCGGTCCGGGCGTGCTGTCGCTCTCCCAGGCCATCCGCCGGGCCGGACGGCTGGAGGTGCCGGTGCTGGAACCGGGGTTGTCCGGAGCGGTCGCGCTCGCCCGGACGCTCGGATACGGCCGACTCGGTCTCGACCAGGTCGACCTCTTCGTGCACGGCCGGGTGGTCGACACCAGCCGGCTGGTCACCGAGTACGGCTTCACCCCGCGCTCCACCGCCGCGGCCTTCGACGACTTCCTCCGGGCCCACCACGGTGGCGTGGTGGTGACCCGCGACCAGCTCGCCGCCGCCGAGCAGGCCGTTCTCGCCGGCATCCGCCAGGTCCGGGCGGCCGTGCGGGAGCAGTCATGAGCCGGCCCGACGGGACCGACCGGGACGTGCCGGTGGGTCGGCCGTTCGAGCCGCCGGACGCCGGCGACCTGACCCGACCGGCCCGCCGCAACGGCCACCACCCGGATCCCCCCGCCGTGCCGGACCGCCCGGTCGACCAGTGGGACCGCCGGGTCGCCCAGGGTCTGGCGTTCCTGCGTCGCCGGTTGGCCGGCGACTACGAGATCGACGAGTTCGGCTTCGACCCGGAGCTGACCGGGGCGGTCCTCCACCCGCTGCTGCGTGTGCTCTACCGGGACTGGTTCCGCACCGAGGTCGCCGGTCTGGAGCACGTACCCGCCGACGGGGCGGGTCTGGTGGTCGGCAACCACTCCGGCACCGTCGCGCTGGACGCGTTGATCCTCTCCGCGGCCCTGCACGACCAGCACCCGGCCCGCCGTTACCTGCGGCTGCTCGGCGCTGACCTGGTCTTCCGGATGCCGGTCGTCTCCGAGTTGGCCCGGAAGTCCGGCGGTACGGTCGCCTGCAACCCGGACGCCGAGCGGCTGCTGCGCAACGGCGAACTGGTCGGCGTCTTCCCCGAGGGGTTCAAGGGCATCGGCAAGCTCTACGCCGACCGGTACAAACTGCAACGGTTCGGCCGGGGCGGGTTCGTCTCGGCGGCGCTGCGCACCGGCACCCCGATCGTCCCGGTGGCCATCGTCGGCGCCGAGGAGACCTATCCGATGCTCGCCGACGTCAAGCCGCTCGCGCGTCTGCTCAAGCTCCCTTACTTCCCGATCACCCCGACGTTCCCGTGGCTCGGGCCGCTGGGCCTGGTGCCGCTGCCGAGCAAGTGGCTGATCGAGTTCTGCCCGCCGATCCCCACCGCGCACCTGACCGACTCGGCCGACGACCCGCTGGTCGTGTTCAATCTCGCCGACCAGGTCCGGGAGACCATCCAGCAGACCCTGCACCAGCTCCTGGAACGCCGACCCGACCCGTTCGGCCCCTGACCCGGCGGCGTGGCGGCGTCGAACGCCACGGCGAACACGGGCTACTTCGCGGTGAACTTCCACGTGGACGTGTGACCGGCGCAGGGCGCCGCCCGGCTCAGGTCAGGGAACGCAGGTCCAGGACGTGCCAGCCGGTCACCTCACGTCCGCCGGTGGACCACCAGAGCATGTCGCCCCGGCAGAGCACCAGCCCCACCCCGTCCGCCGCCACCAGCGTCCGCCGCCGGGCGACGTCGTAGAGCCGCAGCTGGGCCCCGTCGCCGACCGTGCCCGCCGGGCCGGTGCGCAGGAGCACCTCGAACCGGTCCCGCACCGCCACGTCGACCAGCGCGGCGCTGGCGTCCCCGCCGGCAACCCGGTGCCGGTCCCGGCCGTCCGGGCGGAACAGGTCCAGCCGGCCCGGTCCCGCCCCGGCCGGCACCAGCGCCCGACACCACACCGGACCACAGCTGAGCAACTCGTCCCGGCCGGCGGGCACCGTGCGCTCCGTACCGTCGACGAGGTGGCGCAGTCGCAGCGGGCCGGCACCTCCGGTCGCCGTGCTGACCAGCCACGGCCACGCCGACAGCGTCCAGGCCCCCGGCTCGGTCCGCACCGTGACCCGACCCCCGCCCAGCGGCACCGAGCGCACCTCGGTCGCCACGGCACTTCCGGGAGCCGCCGCGACCCAGTGCAGCCGACCCGAGCCGATCACCAGGTCGTGCCGGGAGTTGACGAGGAGGACGTCACCGCCCTCCGTGGCCACCCGTCGGGCCGGCCGGTCCGCGGCCGGTTCCACCGTCCACAGCTCGGTACGCCCCCGGCCGTCCGGGTCGGTGGTGGTCTCCGCCCACGCCAGCACCGGGCCGGAGCCAGTGAACCCGGCGTACTGCGGGCTGCCGCCGGCGGGCAGCCGACGTAGCTGGTGGACCGTGCCGTCGGCGGTGCGCCGCACCAGCCGTAGGTGACGTCCGTCGGGGCTGGGCGCGGTGCCGATCGAGACGTCCGGGCCGAGGAACCAGACCGGGCTGTACGCCGTACCGTCGGCGAGCCGGGCCGGCAGCTCCCGCCGTACGGCTTCGGGCCACTCCTGCTCGACCCGACGCGGCGGCGGTGCCGGTTCGACGGGCCGGGGACCGGCCTGCGGCAACGTGACCAGCGCGGTGCCGGCGGCGACCGCCACCACGAGCCCGGCCAGCCCGGGGCGGTACCGCCGGGCCGGGCCCGGAAGCCGTGCCGTCGCCGGCCAGCGGCGGTGGGTCACCGGAGTCGCCGTCGACGGTGCAGGGCCACCCCGGCGCTGACCGCACCGGCCAGCAGCCCGGCGGCGGCCGTCGACGGCACCGCGATCCGGGCCGCCCGGCGGCCGGTACGGAAGTCCCGGACCTCCCAGCCCCGCTCCCGCGCGGTGCGCAGCAGCACACCGTCCGGGTTGACCGCGACCGCCCGTCCGACCGTCGAGAGCATCGGCAGGTCGTTGGCGGAGTCGCTGTAGGCGACACACCGCGACAGGGTCAGCCCCTCCACGGCCGCGAGCTGGGCGACCGCCTCGGCCTTGGCCGGACCGTGCATCAGGTCACCGACCAGCCGTCCGGTGTACACGCCGTCGACGATCTCGGCGACCGTGCCGATCGCCCCGGTCAGGCCGAGCCGGGCGGCGATCACCCGACCGATCTCCACCGGTGCGGCACTGACCAGCCAGACCCGCATCCCGTCGTCAAGGTGGCGCAGGGCGAGCTTGCGCGTGCCGGCCCAGATCCGGGGGGCCATCAGTTCGTCGAAGATCTCCTCGGCGAGCCGTTCGACGTCGTCCACCCGCCAGCCCTCGACGAACGCGAGGGCGGCCTCCCTGGCGTGCCTCATGTCCCCGGCGTGCTCGGTCGCGAGCAGCCGGAACCGGAGCTGCTGCCAGGCGAACCGGGCCAGGTCGCCGGTGGTGAAGTACTTCCGGGCGGCGAGGCCCCGGGCGAACCAGTAGATCGAGGCGCCCTGCATCATCGTGTTGTCGATGTCGAAAAAGGCCGCGGCGGTCGGATCGGGAGCGGGGCTGCCGGGTGGCTCCAGTTCGGTGGGGGCCCAACCTGCGGTGTGCCCGTGGGCGTCCGTACTGACGGTCACCTTCCGGGTCCGGGCCACGCAGAACTCCCTCCGCTCGACGCGCCGGCCGCAGTGTGTGCGGCGGGCCGGTCCGGCACGACGCCCCACCACCAGCGGTGCGACGCCTGCCATCCGCGAGACTAGCCAAGGAGGATCGTGGTCGACCGGTGCTGCGGCGTTCCCGCCGGCGGCGTCAGCGGACGGTGGGGCAGGGGCGGGCGGTCGGGCCGAGCAGGTCGGCCGCACCCGCCTGCGGGGCACCGCAGGTCAGGGACGCCCGTAGCGCGTCCGAACGCTGCCGCGCCGCGTCGAGCAGCGCCAGGGAGCCACGGGCCCGGTCCCGCTCGGCACGGGACGCCCCGTCGAGCAGGGCGGCCACCGCCCGGCGCTGCCCGGTGACGAAGGTGTCGACGGCGTCCAGGCCGGCGGCGTCGGTGCGCTGCACCGCCGTGGTGGTCAGCAGGCGTACCCCCTGCCGGGTGTCCTCGTCCATGTCGTCGAGGATCGCCTCGAAGGCCGCCAGGTCGCCCCGCACCTCGCTCGCCTCGCCGAGTCGGGTCCGGGCGAAGTCCAGGAAGAGCTGGCCCCGGCTCGGGTCCGAGTTGGCCAGGGCGAGCTGGGCGCGTTCGGTGGAGCGTTTCATGCCGTAGAGGGCGTCGCCGGGGACGGCGTTCTCGCTCGCCGCCGAGATGCCGGAGACGGCCACCGCGCCGGCGGCGACCCCGACCAGGATGGCCCCCCGGGCGCGGGCCCGACGGGCGGTGACCGAGGGCACGAGCGGACCGCGCGGGGACGCCCCGGCGGACGACCGCCGACCGGCCGGTTCGGCCCCGGACGTCGGGGCGGCCGTCGCGCCGACGCCCTCACGTTCCGCGGCGGCCACCAGCATCGCCCGCAGGCCGGTGCGGAAGTCCGGGTCGACCTCGACCGGCGGGGCGGCGGCACCGAGTTGCCGGCCGAGGCCGACCAGGCCGCCGAGCCGGTCGTCGACCCGGGAACGGACGTGGTGCCGACGGCCGCCGTTGGCCTCGTCGAGCAGTTGGGCGAAACGCTCGGCACGCCGACGGGAGAAGAGGTTGCTGTCCACCGCAGGCATCTCCTCTCACTGGTCACGGTCGTCCGGCCGTTCTGGTCACCCGTCGGCCGACTGGTCCTCGGCGGTGCCGAGGACCGGCGCGGCCGGCTCGTCGACGCCGGCTGTGCGGTTCCCGCCGCCGGTGACGGTGGCGGGAACCGGTGGGGCGCCGGTCGGCGTGAGTCGTGGCGGGGCGTGGTCGCCCGTACCTCGGGTCTGGGAGCTTTCCGGGCGAACACCGGTCGCACCCGGAGAAACGGTCGGTGCCGGGCCGTGGTTACGGGCCGGGAGTGCCGAGAATGAGCAGAAGTGATGACCGTCAATGTCTGTCGGAGGGGTGACCCGTCGGTGTCGACGCGTCGACCTGCTCAGGGCTGGAAGCCGTCCGGCAGCAGGCGGGCCAGGGCGCGTACCGCGCGGTACTGGAGGGCCTTGATCGCTCCCTCGTTCTTGCCCATCGCCTTCGCCGTCTCGGCGACCGAGAAGCCCTGGAGGAAGCGGAGCACGATGCACTCCTGCTGCTCCGGGTTGAGCTGCTTGACGGCGGTCAGCAGGGCGACGTTGGTGATGTGCTCGACCACGGCCGCCTCCGGACTCCCCTCGGGGCCCCGGTCCTCGCGGTCGGCGTCCATGACGTCGCCGGTGGTCACCTCCAGCCGGTACCGGCCGGACTTGAAGTGGTCGGCGACCAGGTTGCGGGCGATCGTCACCAGCCAGGCCCCGAGGTCCCGCCCCTGCCAGGTGAAGCTGCCGATCCGCTTGAGTGCCCGCAGGAAGGTGTCGGACGTGAGGTCCTCGGCGAGCTGGCGGTTGCCGACCCGGAAGTAGACGAACCGGAAGACGGTGTCGACGTACCGGTCGTAGAGCAGGCCGAACGCCTCCGTCTCGCCGGCCTTGGCCCGCTCCACCAGCGACCACACCTCGGTCGCCGGGTCGGACGGGTCCGGACGGCTCGGCGGCACGGCCGGCGGCTCGGGCTCCGCGGCGGCGGCCGGCACCGCCGGCAGGAGCGCGGTCTCGGCCGCCGCCGGGTCGACCGGCTCCGCCTCGTCGCCGGGCCGGCGGCCCTGCGCCGGCATGCTCGGCCGGGCCGGCACGGCGACCCGACCCCCGGTCGGCTTCGCGTTGCCGCCGGGCGGTACCGGGCGGGGGGGCGGTTCGTTCGGGTGCGGTCGGTTGCGCGTTCGTCTGGCCGTCCCGTCGTCGCCCTCTCCGAGACCCCACGTGTCGTCGAGTTGGCGCAGCGGGGCCAGTCCCGTCGGTTGCTCGGCGTAACCGAACGTGGTCACCGGGCCTCCCTCCAGCCGGGGGACGCCGTCCGGTCGGCCCGCTGCGGGGCGAACGAGGCGCTTTCGCCTCCGATCCGGACGGTCGGTGCTGCTCCGGGGGCCGCCGGCTGACGGCAGACCCCGGTGGGGTGCTGGTCCAATACGGTCACAGGCACGGTGGCCTCCTCGGGCTGAGGGGTGTCGACTCACGGCAAATGGGGTGAGTCGACCCGAGTGATGATAGGGCCAACGTCACCCATGCGTGGCAAGTCCGTTACACAGAGCCGAAGTATTTACCGCCGTGTCGCGCCGTCGCCGGACGCTTTGTCCGTCGGCGCCGGTTGACTTTCGCTGGAGGAGGTGGTTAGGGGCGAAACCGCAGGTAGCGGGCCTGTCGGGCGGCTCCGTGCACCCCGTTCGCCGGGCAACCTATCGACGGGCATGGTCTGTCGACCGCCCACTGTGCCAGACTCAGCGACCGTGCAGCAGCAGACAGCGGGAAGTTCAGCGCCGAACCTCGCCGACCGGGTACGCCGGGCGGCCGAACGTCGTCCCGACCGGGTCGCGCTGCACTGGCGCGACCGGACGATGACCTGGTCCGAACTGGACGCGGCGGTGGACGGGGTGGCCCGCGCCCTCACCCGGGCCGTCCCGGCGGCCGATCCGACCGCAGGCGGACCGCCGGCCCGGGTCGCCGTAGCCCTGCCCAACTGCCCGGACTTCGTGCTCGGCTACCTCGGCGCGCTCCGTGCCGGGCTGGTCGCCGTGCCGCTCAACCCCGGACTCACCGCCACCGAGCTGCGGCACGTGCTGACCGACTCCGGCGCCGCCGTGCTGATCGCCACGCCGACCGTCGCCGACCTGGTCGCCGGGATCGCCACGGACCTGCCGGCCCTCACCGCCGTGCACACAGGCGTGCCGGACGAGCCGGGCGCGCCGGTGTCGTCGACCCGGGGCGGGGACGACCTCGCCGTGCTGCTCTACACCTCCGGCACCGAGGGACAGCCCAAGGGGGCCATGCTGTCGCACCGCGCGCTGGCCGCCAACCACGAGCAGGTCGACCGGATCACCCCGCCGGTGGTCGGGCCGGACGACACCGTGCTGCTGGCCCTGCCGCTGTTCCACGCGTACGGGCTGAACACCGGGCTCGGGTCGGTGGTGCACCACGGGGCGACCGGCGTGCTCGTCGACGAGTTCACCACCGTCGGGGCGCTCGACGAGATCGCCCGGCACCGGGTCAGCGTGCTGGTCGGCGTACCGTCGATGTTCCAGGCCTGGGCGGCGGCGGGTGACACGGTCGCGGCGGCGACGGCGTCGGTCCGGGCCGCGGTCTGCGGCGCGGCGCCGCTGGAGCCGGCGGTCGCGGCGGCCTTCGCGGCGGTCGCCGGTCGTCCGGTGCACGTCGGGTACGGCCTCACCGAGACCGCCCCGGTGCTCACCTCCACCCTCGTCGGCGGGGAACCGAAGCCCGGCTCGATCGGGCGGGCGCTGCCCGGGGTGGAGCTCCGCCTGGTCGCGCCGGACGGCACGGACCTGTGGCGGGACGGCGTGACCCCGCCCGAGGACGACGCCGACGAGATGGACCTCGACGTCTCCTCGCCCGGCACCGACCCCGGCCAGATCGTGGTCCGGGGCGCGAACCTCTTCGCCGGCTACTGGCCGGACGGACGCGGCGGGCCGGGCCCGGACGGCTGGTGGGCCACCGGGGACGTCGCCTACGCCGACGCCGACGGCGACCTCTTCCTGGTGGACCGGCTGCGTGAGGTGATCCTGGTCAACGGGTTCAACGTCTACCCGCACGAGGTGGAACTGGTGCTCCAGGCACATCCGGCGGTGGCGGAGTCGGCGGTGCTCGGCGTGCCGCACCCGCGCACCGGCGAGACCGTCCGGGCGTACGTGGTGCCGGCCCCGGCCGGTACGGTGGGTGCCGAGGAGCTGCTCTCCCACTGCGCCCGGCACCTGGCCCGGTTCAAGTGCCCGACGTCGGTCGAGTTCGTCGACGCGTTGCCGCACTCGGCGATCGGCAAGGTGCGCAAGACCCTGCTCCGGCCGCCCGCCGCCGGAGACGCCCACGGAGGTTCCGATGTCCACTGACGCCCGGCTCATGTTGATCACCCGGCCCGGTTGCCACCTCTGCGACGACGCCCGGGAGGCGCTCGCCCGGGTGGTCGCGGTCACCGGCGACCGGTGGACCGAACGCGACGTCACCGGGGACCTGGAGCTGGAGCGCGAGTACGGCGACCGGCTGCCGGTGCTGCTCCTCGACGGCCGGGAGCACGGCTACTGGCGGGTCGAGGAGGAGCGGCTGCTGCGTGACCTCACCACCCCGCAGCTCTGACCGCCGCGACCACCCCTGGCTATGGTGACCCGATGACTCCTGCGCGCCCCCATCTGGTGTGGGACTGGAACGGCACCCTGCTCAACGACCTCAGCCTCGTGGTGGCCTGCACCAACGCGGCCTTCGCCAGCGTCGGCGGACCGGCGGTCAGCGCCGACGAGCACCGGGTGCGGTTCCGCCGCCCGATCGCCGACTACTACGCCGAGGTGCTCGGCCGGGCCGTCGACGACGAGGCGTTCGGCCGGCTGGACAAGATCTTCCACGACGCGTACCGGGTCGGCCTGACCACCTGCGAGCTGGCCGGGGACGCCCGCTCGGCCATCGCGGCCTGGCCCGGCAGCCAGTCGCTGCTGTCCATGTGGTTCCACGACGAGCTGGTGCCGACCGTGCACACGTACGGGCTGACCGGGCACTTCCGCCGGGTCGACGGGTTACGGGCCGAGGTGGGCGGCGACCGCAAGGCGGAGTCCCTCCGGCGGCACCTCGCCGAGCTGGGCGTCGACGGCGGTTCGGTGGTGCTGATCGGGGACTCGCTGGACGACGCCGACGCGGCCGAGGCGGTCGGCGGCCGGGCGGTCCTCTACACCGGCGGCTTCACCGACGCCGTCCGCCTGCGGGCCTCCCGCCACCCGGTGGCCGAGACCCTCACCGAGGCCGTCGAGCTGGCCGCCACCCTGCGCTGAGGGGTCAGGTGCGCAGGTAGGTGAGGACGGCCTGGACCCGCCGGTGCAGGTGGTGGCTGTCCGGGGGAAGGTCGAGCTTGGTGAAGATGTTGCGGACGTGCTTCTCCACCGCGCCGTCGCTGACCACCAGCGTCCGGGCGATCGCGGTGTTCGAGCGCCCCTCGGCCATCAGGGCCAGCACCTCGCGTTCCCGGGGGGTCAGCTCGCGCAGCGGGTCGTCGCGCCGCCGCCGGACGAGCAGTTGCGCCACCACCTCCGGGTCCAGCACGGTGCCACCGGCGGCCACCCGGGCGAGCGCGTCCAGGAACTCGTCGATCGCGGCGACCCGGTCCTTGAGCAGGTAGCCGATCCCGCCGCCGGCGCCGCCGGTGGTGGCGAGCAGATCGTCGGCGTACGACACCTCGACGTACTGGGAGAGCACCAGGATCGGCGTACGGGGCACGAGCCGGCGAACGGTCACCGCCGCCCGTAGCCCCTCGTCGGTGTGGGACGGCGGCATCCGGACGTCCACGATCGAGACGTCGGGCCGGTGCGTCGTCACCGCCTCCACCAGCGCGTCGCCGTCCCCGACGGCGGCCACCACCTGGTGGCCGTTCTCGGTCACCAACCGGATGAGCCCCTCCCGGAGCAGTACGGCGTCGTCGGCGATCACCACCCGCATGGTTCAGTTGTCTACCACGTCGACCTCGCCGGAGCGCCCGGCGGCGTCAGCCGGGCAGGAGAGCGCGGATCTCGGTGGGCCCGCCGGTGGGGCTGGTCACCTCCAGGACGCCGCCGCCGGCCCGGACCCGGTCGGCGATGCCGGCCAGGCCGTGTCCCTTGGCCAGGTGCGCGCCGCCCTGCCCGTCGTCGACCACGCTGATCTCCAGGTGCCCGTCCCGCCGGCCGACGGTCACCCGGCACTCGCTGGCGCGGGCGTGCTTGGCCACGTTGGTCAGCGCCTCGGCGACCACGAAGTAGGCGGCGTGCTCCACCGCCGCCTCGGGCCGGCCGTCGGGGGTGCCGAGGTCCGGGTCGACCCGCAGCTCGATGGGGATCAGCCCACGTCCGGCCAGGGCGGCCAGGGCGCCGGGCAGGCCCCGGTCCACCAGGATCGGCGGGGCGATGCCCCGGGAGAGGCCACGCAGTTCGGCCAGGGTCTCCCGGGTCTGGTCGAGCGCCTCGTCCAGGGTGCGGCCGGCCGCCTCCGGGTCGTTGGCGAGCTGCTGCCGGGCGCGGCCGAGGTCCATGGCCAGCCGGACCAGGCGCTGCTGGGGGCCGTCGTGGATGTCCCGTTCCAGCCGGCGCAGGGCCGTCGCCTCGGCGGAGACCGCGGCCCGCTTCTGCTCCTCCAGCACGGTGATCCGGTCGCGCATCTCGGCCACCCCGGTCAGCATCGCCCGACCGAAGCCGGCCTGGACCAGCGCGCAGCCCCGGACCACTATCGGCAGGGTGAGCAGGAAGAACAGCCCGATGGCGGTGTGCAGGCCGACCCGGGCCCGGGTGGTGTCGCCGAGCCCGAGCAGCTCGTTGAGTTCGACGTTCTCCGGGGGGTGCGGGATCGCCCAGTCGTACGTGGCGTAGAGCGTGCCGGTGAGGGCTACCGCCCACCAGGTGATGGTCACCACGAAGGTGACGATCGCCACGGGCAGCCGGAAGATGCCGTGGGCGAGGTCGAGCCAGGACTGGATGTCGCGCATCGGCAGGAAGATGCGCCGCCAGGCGGTCGCACCGGGTTCCGGGAGTCGGTAGCGCGGTCGGATCCGGGGTTGCCGGCGGACGGCGGCCAGGCGCAGCCGTTCGATGTCGGCCAGTCCCCGGGCGGCGTAGAGGGTCCCGGTGAGGATCGGCAGCCCGACCACCAGCACCACCAGCCCCAGCCCCAACGCCAGCCCCACCAGCAGGACCACGAGGCTGGCCAGCGCCAGCGGCAGACCGAGCAGGACGTATCCGGAATCGGTGAGGAGGCGTCGGGGAAGGCCCGGTGCGCGGGCCGCCACTGGAGAGGCGGGATTGGCCGAGGTCATGGGTTAGAGGCTAGGCAGGGCGGGTGGTGCGACCCATCCCGTACACCGGCCTACCGGGGGTGGGGCTGGCCCTACCTCGCAGGACACGGCGATCGGGTCCTGAGCGCAATTGGTCAGAGAAGTCGGAATTAAGCAATAATCGCAACGCGGTGCCGTAGTGCCCGCTCAATGGCGGGTGCGAAACGGAGGGGCCTGGTGTTGTCGCGTCGTGCATTTGCAAGATCGCGATTTGTGCACGTCTTCACAAGCGCCTACTGTGTAGTTCCGACGCGCCCTGCTAGCACAGCCGGCAAGATCGGTCGCCAGCGGGAGTCCCGAAACGGCCGGCGACCGGAGCTGGTCCAGGATCGCACCGCACGGAGTCTCATGAGTCAGCACCGTCACCCAGGCGCGCCCAGCCGCGCCGGTGCCGTACCGGCGCTTCCGGATCTGCCGGAAGCGACCGTCGCGCGGCTCCCCGAGTACCTCCGCGCCCTCCACCACCTCGCCGAGACCGGGCACGAGACGGTGTCCAGCGAGGGGCTCGCCACCGCCGCCGGGGTCAACTCCGCCAAGCTCCGCAAGGACCTCTCCCACCTCGGCTCGTACGGCACCCGGGGGGTCGGCTACGACGTCGCGCTGCTGATCGAGCAGATCGAGTCGGTGCTCGGGCTCACCCAGCGGCGGGCGGTCGCCCTGGTCGGCGTCGGTAATCTCGGTCACGCCCTGGCCGGCTACGCCGGCTTCGCCAGCCGCAGCTTCCGGATCGCCGCCCTCTTCGACGCCGACCCGGCCCGGGTGGGCGAGGAGATCAACGGGCTGGTCGTGCGGCACATCGACGAGCTGCCCCGGATCGCGGTCGAGGAACAGCTCGCGATCGGGGTCATCGCCACCCCGGCCGGAGCCGCCCAGGCAGTGGCCGACCAGCTCGTCGCGGTCGGTGTGACGAGCATCCTGAACTTCGCGCCGTGCGTCCTGGCGGTGCCCGACGGGGTCGACGTGCGCAAGGTCGATCTCGCCATCGAGTTGCAGATCCTGTCCTTCCACGAGCATCGTAAGGCGTCGCTCACCGCCCTGCCGGGCACCGGCCCGTCCACCCTCACCACCCTCGCCGGCGGCGCCCCCACCACCGACCCCCAGGAGGCGATCGGCACGTGAAACTGCTCGCCGTCGGCGCGTCCTACCGCACCGCTCCGGTCGCTGTCCTGGAGCAGTTGGCGGTGGCCCCGGCCGAACTCACCCGGACCCTGGACCGTCTGGTCGCCCAGCCGTACGTCAGCGAGGCGGTGCTCGTCTCCACCTGCAACCGGGTGGAGGTGTACGCCGCCGTCTCCGGCTTCCACGGTGGTCTCGGCGACATCTGCGCCGTCCTCGCCGAGCAGGCCGGCGCGTCGCCCGCCACCCTCGCCAACCACCTCTACGTGCACTACGACGCCGCCGCGGTCGACCACGTCTTCCGGGTCGCCGCCGGACTGGACTCCATGGTCGTCGGCGAGGCGCAGATCCTCGGCCAGCTCCGGGACGCCTACCACTGGGCGGCCGGCGCCGACTCGGCCGGACGGCTGCTGCACGAGCTGATGCAGCAGGCGTTGCGGGTGGGCAAGCGTGCTCACGCCGAGACCGGAATCGACCGGGCCGGCCAGAGCGTGGTCAGTACCGCGTTGAACCTGGCGGCAGAGCAGCTCGACGGCACCCTGGCGGGTCGCCCGGCGCTGGTCGTGGGGGCCGGCGCGATGGGGGCGCTCGGCGTGGCCACGCTCTCCCGGCTCGGCGCCGGGCCGCTGACCGTCACCAACCGGGGCACCGACCGCGCGGTGCGGCTGGCCGAGTCGTACGGGGCCAGCGCCGTCGGAATGACCGAGCTGGCCGACGCGCTCTCCACAGTGGACATCGTAGTGGCCGCCACGGCGGCCACCGAACCGGTCCTCACCCATTCCGTGGTGCGCCGGGCGCTCGCCGGGCGGGACGCCGACCGGGGGCCGCTGGTCCTGCTCGACCTGGCCGTCCCGCGTGACGTCGGGCCGGGGGTCGCGGAGCTGCCCGGGGTCGAGGTGATCGACATCGACCGGATGGCCGCGGTGCTGGCCGGCGGACCGGCCGCCACCGACGCGGCGGCGGTCGACCGGATCGTCACCGGCGAGGTCGAGTCCTTCCTGACCTGGCTGCGCGGGGCGGACGTCGCACCGACCGTGGCCGCCCTGCGCGGACGCGCCGACGACGTGGTCGCCGCGGAACTGGCCCGGCTGGCCCAACGTCGTCCGGACCTTACCGACGACCAGCGGGCCGAGGTGGCCCGGACGGTCCACCGGGTGGTGCAGCGTCTCCTGCACCAGCCCACCGTGCGGGTCCGGCAGCTCGCCGCCGAACCCGGTGGCGACCAGTACGCCGCCCTGCTGCGGGAACTCTTCGACCTCCAGGTGCCGCAGACCTCCCCGGTCGACACGGTGCCCGACATCACTTCCGACCAAGGAGAGCGATGACCGCCCCCCTGCGCCTCGGCACCCGGGGCAGCGCGTTGGCGATGGCCCAGTCCGGCCACGTCGCCGACGCGCTCACGGCCGCGACCGGCCGGCCGGTCGAACTGGTCGAGATCGTCACCGCCGGTGACCGCTCCTCCGCGCCGGTGCACCGGCTCGGGGTCGGCGTCTTCGTCTCCGCGCTGCGCGACGCGCTCACCGCCGGCGAGATCGACCTCGCCGTGCACTCGTACAAGGACCTGCCCACCGCCGAACCCGGTGGGCTGCACATCGCGGCGGTGCCGCCCCGGCAGGACCCGCGGGACGCGCTCGTCGCCCGCGACGGCCGTACGCTGGCCGAACTGCCGTCCGGGGCCACCGTCGGGACCGGCGCGCTGCGCCGGGTCGCCCAGCTGCACGCACTCGGGATGCAGCTGACCGTCGTGCCGATCCGCGGCAACGTGGACACCCGCCTGGGCCGGGTGCTCGGGCCCGACGCCGATCTCGACGCGGTCGTCCTCGCCCGCGCCGGGCTGGCCCGGCTGGGGCGGACCGACGAGATCACCGAGACGCTCGACCCGATGCTGATGCTGCCCGCGCCCGCCCAGGGCGCGCTGGCCGTGGAGTGCCGGGCCGACGACTCGGACCTGGTCGAGCTGCTCGCCGTGCTCGACCACGCGCCGTCCCGGGCCGCGGTGACCGCGGAACGGGCGCTGCTGGCCACCCTGGAGGCCGGATGCTCCGCACCGGTCGCCGCCTACGCCGAGGTCGCCGAGGGCGACACCGGTGATGAGATCTACCTGCGCGGGGCGGTGATCAGCCCGGACGGCACCCGAGACATCCGGCTGTCCCGCACCGGTACGCCCGCCGACGCGGCGGAGATCGGCAAGGCGCTCGCCGCCGAACTCATCGCCCGTGGCGCCGACTCGATCCTCGGCCAACCAGACCACGCCGGCCCGGGGACCCAGCAATTTGGGAGCACAGAATGACCCGCACCCGTAAGCCCGTAGGCCACATCGCGTTCGTCGGGGCCGGACCCGGCGACCCGGGCCTGCTGACCCGTCGGGCGCACGACGCCCTGGTCGACGCGGACCAGGTGGTGTACGACCGGGGCGTACCCGAGTCGCTGCTCGACGCCGTCCGCGCCCAGGCCCGCCCCGACGCCCAGTTCACTCCGGCCGAGGGCGCGCCGGGTGATGTGGCGAAGGTGCTCATCTCGGCGGCCCGCTCCGGGCTGAACGCGGTGCACCTGGTCGCCGGTGACCCGTTCGGGCACGACTCCGTGGTCAAGGAGGTGCAGGCGGTGGCGCGTACCGCCGCGCACTTCGAGGTGGTGCCCGGTGTCGGCCAGGCCGAGGGCGTCGCCACCTACGCCGGGGTGCCGCTGCCCGGCGTCCGGACCGCCGCCGACGTCGAGGACGTCGCCACGCTGGACTTCGAGGCGCTCGCCGCGGCCATCGGCCGGGGCTCGCTGGCGCTGGCGGTGGACGCCGGTGACCTCGCCGCGATCCGCGACGGCCTGCTCGCCGCCGGGGTGGACGGCACCACCGGCGTCGGGGTGACCGGGGACGGCACCGGGGAGACCCAGTACACCACCACGTCGACCGTCGACTCGTTCGTCGCCGCCGCGCTCGGCTTCACCGGCCGCGTCGTGCTCACCGTCGGCGAGGGCGTCGGCCAGCGGGACAGGCTGAGCTGGTGGGAGAACCGTCCGCTGTACGGCTGGAAGGTGCTGGTCCCCCGGACCAAGGAGCAGGCCGGCGTGATGAGCGCGCGGCTGCGGGCGTACGGGGCGATCCCGTGCGAGGTGCCGACCATCGCGGTCGAGCCGCCGCGGACCCCCGCCCAGATGGAGCGGGCGGTCAAGGGCCTGGTCGACGGCCGGTACGCCTGGGTCATCTTCACCTCGGTCAACGCGGTGCGGGCGGTCTGGGAGAAGTTCGGCGAGCACGGCCTGGACGCCCGGCACTTCGGCGGCGTCAAGATCGCCTGCATCGGCGAGGCGACCGCCGACGCGGTCCGCGCGTTCGGCATCCAGCCGGAGCTGGTCCCGTCGGGGGAGCAGTCCTCCGATGGGCTGCTGGCCGAGTTCTCCCCGCACGACGAGGTCCTCGACCCGGTCGGCCGGGTGCTGCTGCCGCGCGCCGACATCGCCACCGAGACCCTCGCCGCCGGGCTCACCGAGCGGGGCTGGGAGGTCGACGACGTGACCGCGTACCGGACGGTCCGGGCCGCCCCGCCGCCGGCCGAGATCCGGGACGCGATCAAGTCGGGCGGTTTCGACGCGGTTCTCTTCACCTCCTCCTCGACGGTGCGGAACCTCGTCGGTATCGCCGGTAAGCCGCACGCGCGTACCGTTGTCGCCGTGATCGGGCCCAAGACGGCGGAGACGGCGACCGAGTTCGGCCTCCGGGTCGACGTGCAGCCGCCGCACGCCTCGGTGCCCGACCTGGTGGAGGCGCTCGCCGCCTACGCCGTGGAGCTGCGGGAGAAGCTGGCGGCGATGCCGGCCAAGCAGCGCCGGGGCTCGAAGGTGCAGGGGCCGACCGCCCTGAGGTTCCGCTAGCCCACAGGAGGCAGCCGTCATGCCGTACCCCGAGATCCGCCCCCGCCGGCTGCGCCGTAACGCGGCCGTGCGGCGGCTGGTCGCCGAGACCCGCGTCGCACCGTCGGACCTGGTCCTGCCGATGTTCGTCAGGGAGGGCCTGACCGAGCCCCGGCCGGTCGCGTCCATGCCCGGGGTGGTCCAGCACTCCCGGGAGTCGCTGCGCAAGGCGGCGGTGGAGGCGGTCCAGGCCGGGGTCGGCGGAATCATGCTCTTCGGGGTGCCGGCGGAGCGCGACGCCACCGGCTCCGGGGGCCTCGACCCGGACGGCATCCTCAACGTCGCCATCCGGGACGTGGTGAGCGAGGTCGGCGACGCCACGGTGGTGATGAGTGACCTCTGCCTGGACGAGTTCACCTCGCACGGGCACTGCGGGCTGCTCACCCCCGACGGCGGGGTGGACAACGACGCCACGCTGGCCGCGTACGCCGAGATGGCGGTGGCCCAGGCCGCCGCCGGGGTCGGCGTGGTCGGGCCGTCCGGGATGATGGACGGCCAGGTCGGCGTGGTCCGCCGGGCGCTCGACGCCGCCGGGCACCAGGACGTCGCGATCCTGGCGTACGCCGTGAAGTACGCCTCGGCCTTCTTCGGCCCGTTCCGGGACGCGGTGGAGTCGTGCCTCGACGGGGACCGGCGCACCTACCAGCAGGACCCGGCGAACCTGCGCGAGTCGCTGCGTGAGGTCGCGCTGGACGTGGCCGAGGGCGCCGACATGGTGATGGTCAAGCCGGCGCTGCCGTACCTGGACGTGGTCGCCGCGGTCCGGGCCGAGGTGGACGTCCCGGTCGCCGCCTACCAGGTCTCCGGCGAGTACGCGATGGTCGAGGCCGCCGCCGCCAACGGCTGGATCGACCGGGAGCGGGTGATGCTGGAGACGCTCACCTCGATCCGTCGGGCCGGCGCGCAGATCATCCTCACCTACTGGGCGGTCGAGGCCGCCGGTCTGCTGCGCGAAGGCCGCTGACCGGTCCCGTAGCCGAACGCGGCTCGCCTCACGGCCGGCCGCATGAATGATCGAGGAGCGCGTGGGGAGCGCCGGCTGTGGCGCGCCCCACGCGCAAGCCTGACTAGTCGTGCCAGCGGGTGCAGGTCCAGTGATCGCTCATGTATCCCCGGATACACGCGCGGTAGGGCTTGGTCGACCCGGCCCTGTACCTCAAGCTCGCCAACGCGCCATCTGAGATCCCGACCTGCCGGAAGAAGTAGCCAGAGACGTGTTCGGACGGGAAGACACCGGGCGGCCCGCCACCGGCCCACCCGCACCCCGAGGACGACTTGACGACCACACGGGATGCGGCAACTGGGACCTTCCCGGCTTGCCGAAGCCCCGACCTGCCGCATCCCGTGTCGGTCTTCCGTTCAGATGAGCGTGCTCCAGGTGACCGGGCCGACCACTCCGTCCGCCGCCAGGCCTCGGGAACTCTGGAAGTTCCGCACGGCGGTGGCGGTCACGGAACCGAAGGCGCCGTCCACGGTGAGGCTCGCGCCCCGGGCGTTGAGGGCCACCTGGAGGCCGCGCACAAGGTCCCCGGAGTTGCCCTGCTGCAACGGCAGGATCAGCGCGGTCCAGGTGATCGGGCCGACCACCCCGTCCACGTAGAGGCCCTTGTTGCTCTGGAACGTCCGGACCGAGGTCGCGGTCCCCGGGCCGAAGTAGCCGTCCACGACGGTGGAGACACCCCGGCCGCGCAGCAGGTGCTGAATCACCCGGGCGACCCAGGACGTGGTGCCCTGCGACACGCTCGGCCAGCCGGTGGTGCCCACCGGTGCGGTCGAGCCCAGGCTGATGCCCCGGTTGGCGAGGAACGTCCGGGGGTCCATCGTGGTCAGCCGGGGCCGGTGCACCTCGAAGTGCAGGTGTGGTCCGGTGGAGTTGCCGGTGGTGCCCATCAGGCCGATCAGCTGACCGGCGAGCACCCGCTGGCCGTCGCTGACCAGCACCCGGTGCAGGTGGCCGTAGTAGGAGAAGTAGCTGTCGGCGTGGTCGATGTGCACGCTGTTGCCGGTGCGGCCCGGGAGCGGCCCGCTGGTCGGGTCGCCCGGGTAGGAACCGGTGCGGATGTCGCGTACGGTTCCGGCCGCGATGGCGTAGATCGGGGTTCCCTGGCTGTTGGCGACGTCCCACCCGGCGTGGTCCGGCCGGGAGGGGGTCTTGTAGCCGGAGGTGAGGGTGCCGAGCGTGGGGTTGCTCCAGCCGGGGGTGGCCGCGCTCGCCGCAGTCGGCAGGCCGACGGCCCCGATCCCGATGCCGACGCCCAGAGCCGTGAACACCGCGCGGCGGCTGACGGTCGTTCCGGATGTCTCGACGGGACGGTCGTTCTCAGGCATGGCCCACCCCTGGCTCGCGCACTCGGCCGGCTCGACGGGCCGACGGTTGAGGCAGATCGTAGATCATGAATGTGAGTCTGGCGATGGGCAGCGCGGATTCACGGTGCAAGAGAGGGAAGGGGGGCAGTGGGAACGACCGCGGCCCGCCGCCCGGGTGGAACACCCGGGCGGCGGGCCGCGGTTGAGCCGCTGTTGCTCAGTCGTCGTCGACGACCGTGCCGAACGCGATCGGGTCGGCCAGCAGCAGGCCCGGGACCCCGGTCACCACCAGGGCGAACTTCTCGTCCGCCTCCCGCTTCCGGTCACCCCGCACGTCCACCGGGAACGCGACCGAGGTCTGCCCGGCGGCGAGCGTCCGGCAGCCGGCGTACGGCTCGAAGTCCTGCCCGGACCGGGCGGTCACGCCGAGCGTGCCGGCGCAGACCAGCACCGGGTGGGACAGCGGCCGGGACACCGTGACGGTGAAGGTGGCCGGGGTGTCGCCCCGGTCGCCCTCGACCACCCGGACGTCCGCCACGCTCAACGACGCGCGGGAGGAGAACCGGGCCACCTGCGGGTCGTGGTCGCTGGAGCCCCGTGACCCGTCCCCGGCGTGCTCGGCCGGCCAGTCGGCGTTGATGTGCGCCGCCCGCACCTGGACCAGGTCGGCGTGCAGCGCCTCGTTGACGAAGAGGTGGTCGAGCGTCTGCGCGTGCCCCTCGAAGCTGTACGAGTACGCCGACGACGGCACCTCGGCGGCCAGGTCGTCCCAGAGGTTGCGCAGTCCCGCCTGGTACAGCGGACCGAGCTGGTCCGAGGGCGTCGGGTCCGCGCCGGTGGCGATCGGGTCGTCCGGGCGGGGGAAGACGTTCAGGTCACCGCCGTAGACCACCCGGGCGTGCGGGTCGGACGCCTCGATCGCGGTGACGATCGCCGCGCCGTACCGGGCCTGCTCGGTGCGCTGCCCCACCCGGCTGTCCGGGCCGGACGAGTAGTGGTTGCTCACCGCCCACAGGGTGTACGACTCGGACCCGCCCGGAGTGGCCCGGACGGTGAACTTCGCGAGCTGCGGGGCCCGGGTGAAGACGTTGTCGCCGTCCTTGCCGGTGGAGGTGTCCACGTCCGGCGGGAGCAGCGCGTTGAGCGTCTTCGGGTTCTGCACGTCCGCGTTGGACGGCAGCCCCGCCGCCCGGTACACGACCGTGGGGGAGGAGCCGAGCAGCGGGTCGGCGGCGGTCGCCCCGGCCAGCGACAGCCGGTCGGTGCGGAAGAGGAACCCGGAGGTGATGCCCCGGGCGTCCGCGCCGGTGCGGTCGTACGCGGCGGCGTAGGCCGGGCCACCGGCGGCGGCGACGGCCAGCGCCAGCTCCTGGAGGGTGTCCGGCGCGCCGTCGGCGTCGTTGGTGTCGCCGCAGACCAGCGCGCCCCCGGCGACCGTGCAGATGTCCTGGTCCTCGGCCTCCTGCACCAGGATCAGGTCCGGCGCGTGCAGGTCGGTGACGATCTGGTCGGCGAGGTTGCCGAGCTGCTCACGGTAGTCGGCCTCGCTCGCCGGGACGTAGTCGAACGGCGGCCGGACGCCGGGGCACCCGGCGTTGCCGGTGAAGTCGCAGCCGTCGAAGGGGTCGTCCCGGTGGTCGTAGAGGTTCTCCACGTTGTACGTGGCGACCGCGATCTCCTTGGACCGGTCGGCCGGGCGCGGCGGGTTGTTCCGCGACGGGTCGGTGCCGGCGGTGAAGGCGGCCTGCTCGACCTGCACGCCGTACTTCTCGAAGGAGTAGTAGAGCGCGCCGTACGCGTCCTGGGTCAGGGTGTCGAAGGTCTTCGCCGGCGGTAGCAGGGTGGTGCTGTCCCCGGCGGTGGCCTTGACGCCCATGCTGCCCAGCATGATCCGCTGGCCGTTGCCGTCGTCGAAGAGGCGGGTCGGGTCGTTGTCCAGCGGGTGCGTGTCCCGGAACACCCGGCGGGCGTACGGGTCGGCCCGGTCCAGCAGCGGGTCGTCCCGGTCGACCAGCCAGGTCTCCGCGTCGGCGGTGGAGGCGAAGACCGCCCGTCCGCTCACCGCGCCGCTGCCGGCGCGGACCCGCAGCCGGGCCCCCTCGTGCCGCTCCCAGAACCGCTGCGCGGCGGCCAGGTCGGCCGGCGGCACCGCGTCGGTGACCGCGACGACCGTGTTGACGTCCAGCCCGGAAGCGATCTTCCGGACCAGCGACGCCGAGGAGAGCTGGGTCATGTCGAAGTACTCGGACACCCGGGCCCGGAGCACCACCTCGTCGCCGACGGTCGGCACGTAGCCACCGATCAGCGAGGTGAAGTTGCCCATGAACACGAAGATGCCGTCCGAGCTGGTCGGGTCACCGTCCGTGGCGTCGGCCCGGCTCTGGAGGAAGAAGCCGTGCTGGTCCGCCCCGGCCGAGGTCCGCGCCAGGGTGCGCTGGGTGACCACACCCCGGACGTCGTACAGGGCGCTGCTGGTGCCGTTGCCCGACGGCGGGGCGAGCGGGGACCGGTCGGCCGGGCCGGACTCGGTGTCCGTGGTCGACCCCTGCACCTCGCCGACGGTCAGCTCGCGGGTCACCGTCACGGCCAGCGTGCAGGTCGCGGTGCCCCCGTCCGCGTCGGTCGCGGTCAGGGTGACCGTGTACGCCCCGCCGGCCAGGTCGGCGCTGGCGGTCACGGTGGCGCGGGCGGTGCCGCCCACCGCGTCGGCGGCGGTGAACGCGGTCCGGCCGATCGTGCCGGCGGTCGGGGTCGGGGTGACCGCGCTGACCGTCAGGTCGACGATCCGGTCGTCGGCGTCGGTCGCGGTGACCTCCCGGGCCGCCGCCGTGCCAGCCGGGGTGACCAGGGCCGGACCGCAGGTCAGCACGGCCGGCTGGTCGACCGGGCCGCCACCGTCGACGGTGTGCGCGCCGAGCCCGTCGAACGTGTCGGTGGCGAAGCCGGCCCAACCGGCGGCCGGGTCGAAGGCGTCCGACGGGTCGGTGTCCCCGGCGGTCACCGTGGGCAGCCGGCGCAGGGTGTTGTTCTCGGTGCTGGTGAGGCCGCTGCCCCACTCGGTGCCCGGGTCGACGCCGACCTGGCCGATCGAGTCGAGCACGGTCGTGCCCCGGCGGAGCACGATCGCGTCGTCGCCGTTGTAGAGGCTCGCGCCGGTGGTCTGGTCGGCCTGGGCGAGGATCGCCGCGCTGGCCGAGGAGCTGGCGAGGACGAAGACGTCCCCGGCGGCGACCGTGCCGGTCAACGCCAGGTTGGTCGGCGTGGTCGAGCCGTTGAAGTAGAGCTGGAGCTGGTAACCGCCGGCGGCCAGGTCGACGGCGGCGCCGGTGCCGTTGAACAGCTCGATCGCCTTGTTGTTCGACGAGCCCTCGACGTACTCCGAGATGAACAGGTCGGTGGGCGCGGCGCTGGCCGCGAGGGGTGCGACGCCGACGGCCGTGGCTGTCACGGCGGTGACGGTCGCGAGCGCGGCGAGGATGCGGCGCGGGCGCATAGGGCCTCCACGAAGGATGTACGGGAACCACCGCACGGTAGGCGTCGATGCGGTACGACGTCCATCCCCCACCGGACGGGCCGGTGAACAACCGGTCAGCGGGTCCGTGCGTCCAACCGGTGCACCAGTTCCGCCACGTCGGCACCGTACTCGCACCACTGGCGGTCGGGCCGGTAGCCCAGCTCGGCGTTCACCGCCAGCATGGCCTCGTTGGCCTGGGCGTTCCAGGTCTGCACCTCGGTCAGCCCCGGCTCGGCGGCACGTAGTTCCAGCAGCATCCGGGCCTTGATCGCCCGGTCGATGCCGTAGCCCCGGTGCTCCGGCACGACGATGGTGTCGTACTGGTCGGCCCGGGTGGGATGCTGCGCCGGCACGACCACCTCGGTCAGCCCGGCGACCTCGCCGGTGCGTTCGTGGATGGCGCAGACGATGTACGGCTTCATGCCCCGCCGGTGCAGGCAGTCCAGGCTGTCCCGGAGCCGCTGCGGGTCGTAGGAGCTGGGTCGCAGCTCGCCGTCGCCGATGTCGCGCGAGTCGGCCTTGGCCCGGGCGTACGACTCGATCAGGTCGTCCGGCGGCCCGCCCGGGCAGAACTCGATCCGGTACCCGGTGCCGATGCCGATGGACATCGCGTCCACCGCCGTCCAGTCCACCGTGGCGAGCCGGAGCACGCTGCGGGTCTCCACGTAGTCCCGCCCGAAGCCGAGCGCCTCGAAGAACGCCATGGCCGGCGTCCCGCCGACCACCTCGACCCCGACCGACTGGAAGCCCTCCTGGTAGGTGCGGCGGGCGGCCAGTCGGACCAGGGTGCGGCCGAGGCCGGTGCGGCGTGCGTCCGGGTGCACCAGCACCTCCAGCACGCCGATGTCGCCGAGCAGGAGCACCTGCACGTGGCCGAGGATCGCCCCCGGCGGGCCGTCGACGGCCGCCTCCGCCTGGGCCACCCAGGAGATCCGCCGCTCACCGGGCATCACCTCGGAGAGGTACTCCCGCAGCGAGGTCTCCCGCCAGGGCGGATCGTCGGGCAGGTCGGCCGCCAGGACCGCGTTCAGCGTCGCCAGCAGGGACGCCATCTCGGCGGACGACGCGGTCCGGGGATCCCACTCGCGCACCATCACGCGTACAGCTTGCCGGCAACGGTAGCCCGGGGGAAGTATCCAGAACGTCCGGGATGGATGCGTCGGCTCAGCCTCGGCTCTTCTGGCCGTACTCGTTGGCCTTGTCGAACACGTCCTGCGCGTACTGGCGGACGTCGTTGTAGGACAGGATCGCCCCCCACCAGTCGCCGGGGACGGTCATCTTCCGGCCGCCCTTGCAGAGGTAGTTTCCAGCGGCGAGCGCGGCGTCGTCCAAGTCGTGGGGGTTCTTCACGCCGTCGTTGTCCGCGTCCGCGCCGATCTCCTCCCAGGTGGTCGGGATGAACTGCATCGGGCCGACCGCCCGGTCGTAGACGAGGTCCCGGTCGAGGCGGCCCCGGTCGGTGTCGAGGATCCGCATGCGGTTGCCGTTGCCGTCGAGCGGCAGACCGATGATCTCCGGCAGCGCCTGCCCGTCCGGCAGCAGCTTCGCGCCGTTGGCCGAGCCGTGCCCCGACTCCACATGTCCGATCGCGGCGAGCGTGGTCCAGCTCAGCGCGCAGCTGGGCGTGGTCTGGGCGAGCACCAGCTCGGCGTAGCCGTACGCCTGCATGGCCACCTGCGGGACACCGACCTTCTCGCCGGTGACCCGGGCCCACTCGGCGAGCGCGTCGGCCGGGCGGCCGGTCGGCAGCGGGGCGACGCCGCCGGGGGTGACCCCGCCCGGCAGTGGTGTGCCGGGCGGCACGGCCCCGCCGGGGAAGGACGGCACGGTGGTCGGTCCGCCGGACGCGTCGGGGCCGTCGCTCCCGGCCACCGGGCGCGGCGCGGGGGCGGTCGCCGGCACCAGCAGCGCACCGGCCGCCGCCGTGGCGGAGACCAGGGCGAGCAGGAAGATCCCGGAGAGGGCGAACCGGCCGCCGGGGCGTTTCGACCAGTCCCGGGTCGCCCGGACCGCGCCGGCCGCGGCCTGCCGGGGTGGCAGGCGTACGGCGTGCGCGAACGGCACCCGGTAGCGGCGTCGCGTGGCCCGGCCCGGCCCGTCCTTCGAGTCGGGCTCAGTCTTCGAGTCCGAGTCAGTTTTCGGGTCCGAGTCAGCCTTCGGGGCGGGCTCAGCCGTCGGGTCGCCCCCGGTTCCCGGCTCCGCGGCGGCCTTGGTGTCCGCGCCGGCCTTGGTGTCCGCGTCGGCCTTGGTGTCCGCGTCGGCCTTGGTGTCCGACCCGGTCCCGGCCTCGGGCTCGGTCTTCGCCTCAGGTTCGGTCCTTGCACCGGGTTCGGGGCTGGCCGCCGGGGTCGACTCCGTCCCGGGGGCACGCGTCGGGTCCGGGCTGCTCCCCGGGGCGGGTTCGGTGGCCGGTCCGGCGGTGGTCGGCTCGGCGGTCGCCGCCGGGGCGGCTGCGGTGTCGCCGGACGTGTCCCTCGACGGGGCGCCGGGTTCGGCCGGCGTGTCTTCCGCGCGGGTGGGGGCGTCGTCCGCCGGGGCGGGGACGGTCACGGCGGGGACGGTTCCGGCCGGTGCGATGGCGGCTGGTGGGGCGTCGGCCGGTGCCGGGCCGCTCGACCGGAGCGTCTCCGGCGGCACGGGCGTCCGGGGCTTCGGCACCGCATCGGCGGTGCGCGGTGCCGCCTCCGGGGCTGCGCCCGACGTGGCGAGCGGCCCGTCGGGCGGCGCGGCCGGACGCAGGGGCCGACTCCGCACGCTGTCCTCTCCGTCCACCACCCGTCGAGTATTACCCATGTCAGCGCCGACGTCAGGACCGGTCGTACCCTTGTTGCCATGCCCCGGTACGAGTTCCGCTGCCGCGCCTGTGGCGCCACCTTCGAGGTCAACCGGCCGATGGCGCAGGCTGGTGCGCCGGCCTCCTGCCCGCAGGGCCACGCCGACACCGTCAAGCTCCTCTCCACCGTCGCGGTGACCGGCCGGGGTGGCGCCGGGCCGGTCGGCGGAGGCTCCGCCCCGTCCGGCGGTGGCTGCTGCGGCGGCGGTTGCGGCTGCTGATTCCCGCGCCCCCGTCAGCCGGTTGCGGTACCTTGCGGTCGAATCCGTCCGGCCGTTCTCACGATGCGTGACGGTCTCGACATAAGGCAGCATGGCCGGCGACGTCAGGGGCGGAGGTTCCACGCATGTCGCCACGGATCCGCCTCCCGAGCGGGTGGGTGACCTTCCTGTTCACCGACATCGAGGGCTCGACCCGTCTGGCCCGGATGCTCGGTGCCGGTTACCGGCCGGTGCTGCACGAACACCGTCGCCTGCTGCGTCACACCCTGGTCGCGGCCGACGGCGCGGAGCTGCTCACCGAGGGCGACTCGTTCTTCATCGCCTTCGCCGACGCCGCTGCGGCGGTCGCCGCGTGCCTGGCCGCGCAGCGGGCGCTGGCCGGTCACGACTGGCCCACCCCGGAGGCGGCCCCCCGGGTCCGGATGGGTCTGCACACCGGGTACGCGGAACCTCGCGACGGCGAGTACGCCAGCCCGGAGGTGCACCGGGCGGCCCGGATCGCCGCCGCCGCCCACGGTGGACAGGTGCTCTGTTCGGCGTCGACGGTGCGGCACGCCGAGCCGCTGCCGGCCGGGGCGTCCCTGCTCGACCTCGGGCTGCACCGGCTGCGCGGCTTCGACGACCGGGAGCGGCTCTTCCAGGTCCTCGCCCCCGGTCTCGAACGGGAGTTCCCGCGCCCGCGTACCGCCGACGCCCCGCCGCACAACCTGCCCACCCGGGTCACCTCGTTCGTCGGGCGGGAGGCGGAACGGGCCGAGCTGCGGCGGCTGGTGGCGGTCCACCGGCTGGTCACCGTCGTCGGCGCGGGCGGCGCGGGAAAGACCCGGCTCGCCGTGGAGGTGTGCGCCGGGCTGGTCGAGGCGTACCCGGACGGGGTGTGGTTCGTCGACGTCGCCACGGTCACCGACCCGGGGCTCGTGCCGTTCGCGGTCGCCGCCGCCTTCGGTCTGCGGCCGGAGCCGGGCCGCCCGGTCATGGACACCCTCGTCGAGTACGCGGCCACCCGCCGCACGCTGGTCGTGCTGGACACCTGCGACGCCCAGCCGGCCGCCATCGCCGAGGTGATCTCGCGGCTGCTGACCGGCGCGCGGGACGTGCGGGTGCTCGCCACCAGTCGGGAGTCGTTCAATCTCCCCGGCGAGGTGGTGTGGCGGATCCCGCCGCTGTCGATCGACCCGTCACCGGGCGGCGGTGAGAGTGACGCCGTGGCCCTGCTGCTCGACCGGACCACCGCCGCCCGGGGTGGGCGGCGGCCTGGCTCGGCCGAGGCCGCCGACCTGCGTCGGGTGGTGCACCGGCTGGACGGTCTCCCGCTCGCCATCGAGCTGGCCGCGGCCCGGCTGCGGGTGCTCTCGGCGGGGCAGCTCGCCGAACGCCTGGCCGACGTGCTCGGTGCGCTGGACGCTGGACGGGACGAGCCGGACGCTCCCCGGCCCTGGTCGGGTGGGCAGGAGGACACCGTGGAACTACGGACCGCCGGCGAGCTGCCCGGGGACGGCACCCGGTCGACGGTCGAACGGCACGCCACCATGCAGGCCACCGTCACCTGGTCGTACCGGACGCTCGGCCCCCGGTCGGCCCGGCTGCTGCGCTGGCTGGCGGTCTTCGCCGGGCCGGTCGACCTGGCAGCGGTGGAGTGGCTGCTCGACGGGGACCCGCTCGGTTCCCTCTCGGTGCTGGTGGACAAGTCGATGATCCTGGCCGAGCCGAGCGCGTCGGGCTGTACGTACCGGATGCTCGACCCGATCCGGGCGTACGCCGCCCGCCGCCTGGCGGCGGCCGGCGAGGAGCAGGTCGCCCGGGACCGGCACGTGGCCTGGTCGCAGCACGTGCTGCGGCGGGCGTACCTCGGCCCGGACGGGCAGCCGGTGACCCTGTCGCTCTACTCGCTCGACCCGCTCGCCGGTGAGCTGCGGGCCGCCCTGCGCTGGTCCACCACGGGGGGACGGGCCCGGGACGGGCTGCTCCTCGCCGGTGGCCTGGACCTGTGGTGGCGGGAGCGGGGGCTGGCCCGGGAGGGACGGCTCTGGCTGTCCCGGCTCTACGGGCGGATCGCCGAGACCGGTGAGCGGATCCCCGAGGCGGAGCTGGCGGCGGCGTTCCACATGCACTCGCTGCACGCCGGGGCGGACGGCGAGTTCGCCGAGGAGCTGCGCTTCGCCCAGCGGGCCGAGGCGGCGGCGCGGCAGGCCGGGGACGCCGGTTTGCTGGCCCGGGTGCTCGCCGGCCGGGCCGCGCCCCTGGTCGACATGGGACAGTTCGCCGAGGCGGAGCAGGTCTGCCGCGAGGTCATCGCCTGGGCGCGGGAGCGGGGGGTGGCCGCCGACGGCCTGCTCGCGGTCTACAGCCTGGCCGAGCTGCTGTGGCGGCGCGGGGCGCTGGACGAGGCGGCGGAGCTGCTCGGCGCGGCCCGCTCGGTGGAGGCGACCCGGCCGGTGGAGCGGGGACAGCGCTCGGTGGACATGCTGCTGGGCATGGTGGCGCTGGCCCGGCGGGATCTGGTCGCCGCGCACGAGCACCTCCAGGTGGCGCTGCGGTCCCGGATGAGCCACGGCTACCACGGTCGGGCCTGCGACACGGTGAACGCGCTCGCGGTGCGCTGTGTCGACGGGGGTGACCCGCTCACCGCCGCCCGGCTCTTCGGCGCGACCCAGGCGACCCGGGCCCGGATGCGGTTCACGCCGGGGCTGTTCGGGGCGTACTGGCTGCGGTGGCAGACGGAGGCCCGCCGGCGGCTGGGGGACGCCGCGTTCGACGCCGCCTACGCGGCCGGCGCGGAGTTGGGACTGGAGGAGGCGGCGGCGCTGGCCCAGGCCGTGGAGCACCCGGACCTGTCCCCCGCCTCCCCCCGGTTCACGTCGAGCTGGTGAGCCGGGCGCGGGTCAGCGCCGGGCGGCGGCCCGCTCGGCGTCGGCCTTCATCTTGGCCGCCCGGTCCAGGTCGGCCTGGCTGACCACGACCGAGCCGAAGGCCCGGACCGCCTGGTAGTACGTCCAGGCCAGGCTGTAGCAGGCCGGCTGGACGACGCTGCTGTACTTGGTACAGACGCGCTTGAGGTCCTCGTAGAAGGCGCTGTCGACGCGGGCCTTGTTGGCGCTGGTGAAGACGCCCATCGCCTTGTGGTTGCGGTAGCCGAAGTCGTGCCGGTAGCAGGACAGGTTGAACGTGAACCCGAGCGGGTTGTCCGGGCTGGACGAGCAGTAGTCGGTCGACCAGTTGAAGGCGTACGCCGACCAGGCGCCCTGGTTCAGGCGGGCCGAGTTCCAGGAGTTGTAGCTGCTGGCGCTGGTCTGTGTCCAGCTGTACATCACCGACAGCTTCTGGTCCCGGGTGACCGCGGCGGCCGGCGAGGCGACCCCGAGGAGGGTGAGCAGCGCGAACGCGCTGGCGGCGAGCAGGGTGGTGAGGCGACGGTGCATCGGATTTCTCCTCCGGGTGGGGGTGAGCGCCGGAATGGTGTCACCGGCGGGTTACCGGTTGGAGAACAGTTTTTATCGATCTTGATGGATATCCGGTGTCGTCTCGATGGAAATTGCCACCATGCGTAGAAACCGACGAATGCCCCGGGGTGGACGGGCCACCCCGGGGCATCCGGTGCTCGTCAGGTCAGCGCACGAAGCGCGCCGGGCTGGCCGGGCTCTCGTTGTGCAGCCGGTCCAGCGCGGTCACCAGGTAGGTGTAGGACTTACCCGCCTCGGCGGTGGAGTCCACCCAGGACTGCACCGCGCCCGGGGTCGCCCGCACGGTGTCGACCAGGTTCGTCGCGTCGGCCAGGTCGCAGCGGCCGGGCAGCTGCCGGTCGTCCAACCGGTAGATCGCGTACGAGGTCGCCGTCCCGAGCGGCCCGACGCCGTCCGCCGGCTGCCGCCAGGTCAGCTTCACCCCGTCGGCGGTCCGCTGCGCGCCGGTCACCACCGGGAAGAGCAGCGGCTTCGCCGCCAGGTGCGGCATGGTCGGCACCAGCGCCGGCTTCGAGTAGTGGTCCTGCGCGTAGATGTCGGTCGCGCCGAGCCGGTTGGCCCGCACCTGCACGGCCGAGAAGTGCACGTTGCCGAGCACCTCCGGGTGCGACCGGTTGAGCGTCAGGTGGTCGGACAGCTCACGCGGGTTCATCCAGAACGAGCCGTACGCCGGATCGCCGCTCTTGTAGTCGGCCTGGCCGATGTAGAGCTGCACCTTCGTGCCGCGTACCGTCTCGGCCCACCACGGCACCAGCCGGGCGTAGTCGGCCGCCGGGTACTGGCCGATGTACCAGTAGAGCTGCGGCACGACGTAGTCGATCCACTCCTCCTTGATCCACTTGCGGGTGTCGGCGGAGATGATGTCGTACGACTGGCTGCCGGTGGTGTCCGAGCCGAGCGGGTCGACCGACTTGTTCCGCCAGATGCCGAACGGGCTGACCCCGAACTTCACCCACGGCTTCGCCGCCTTGACCTTCTCGCCCATCTCCTTGACCAGCAGGTTGATGTTGTCCCGCCGCCAGTCGGCCTTGTCGGCGATACCCCGGTTGTGCTCGGCGAACGTCGCGTCGTCCGGCACCTGGTGGGTGCCGCTCGGGTACGGGTAGAAGTAGTCGTCGAAGTGCACGCCGTCGATGTCGTACCGCTCGACCGCGTCCATCATCGCGGTCTGGACGAACTCGCGGACCTCCGGAATGCCGGGGTTGTAGTAGAGCCGGCTGCCGGCGACCCCGTCCGGCGGGTACGCGAAGGTCCACTCCGGGTGCTGCCGGGCCGGGTGGTTCGGGGCGAGCTGGTTGATGTCCGCGCCCGCGCCGCCCGGGGCCGGCATCGAGATCCGGTACGGGTTGAACCAGGCGTGGAACTCCAGGTTCCGCTTGTGCGACTCGGCCACCAGGAAGGCCAGCGGGTCCCAGCCCGGGTCCTGCCCGCGCACCCCGGTCAGGTACTCCGACCAGGGCTCGTGCGGCGATGGCCAGAACGCGTCGGCGGTCGGCCGGATCTGGACGACCACCGCGTTGTGGTTGAGCCTCTCGGCGAGGTCGAGCCAGGCCAGGTACTCCGCCTTCTGGGTGGCGATCCGGTCCGGCGCGGTCCACGAGGTCTTGGTGGGCCAGTCGATGTTGGTCACCGACGCGATCCACATCGCCCGGAACTGGCGCTTGGGGGTGGCCGGGTCGATGGTGCAGTCGGCGGAGGCGATGGTGGTGGGGGCGTCGGCAGCCGGGGCGGCGTTCGCGGGCGTCGCGGCGACGAGCGCGCCGAGCAGCGCGACGGCCAGCCCGGCGGCTCTGAGCCGAGGTGCCTTCATCAGGTGCGTCCCTTCGTTGGGGCTCGGCTGGCAGGGGAGCGGACGGCGGCTGATCGGCAAGATTCGTCGCCAGCAATACACCGTCAGAAGGAAATTTTCACAACCGGCCGCCCGACGCAAGACCCCACCGGAGATCCGCCGCCCGCCCGGTCGCCGACTCGACCCGCCGTTACCGGGTTGGTACGCGACGTGGCGGTTCGCCGGTCGGGCGTCGGGGTAGCAGCAGCGGTCACCGGCCGCCACGGAGGTGGTCGCACGGTGGGAGGGGTGACTGCGGTGTCCGTGCTGCGTACCAAACCGATCAAGGACGTGATCGCCCAGAGCCAGGCGGACGGGGAGGACGGCGGACCCGGACTGAAACGCCGGCTCGGCGCCCGCGACCTCACCGGATTCGGCATCGGCATCGTCATCGGGACCGGCATCTTCACGCTCACCGGGCTGGAGGCCCGGGAACACGCCGGTCCCGGCGTGGTGGTCTCGTTCGCCATCGCCGGGCTGGTCGCCCTGCTCGCCGCGCTCTGCTACGCCGAACTGGCCTCCAGCGTCCCGGCCGCCGGCAGCGCCTACACCTACGCGTACGCCACCATGGGCGAGATCGTCGCCTGGATCATCGGCTGGGACCTGCTGCTGGAGTTCGCCCTCGGCTCGGCGGTGGTCGCCCGGGGCTGGTCCGGCTACCTCGCCGAACTGTTCAACCTCCCGGCCGCCTGGTTCGGCGAGGAGGGGAGCGTGGTCAACGTCGGGGCCATCGGCATCGTGCTGCTCCTCGGCGTGGTGGCCATCGTCGGCATCCGGGAGTCGGCCCGGCTCACCAACCTGCTCGTCCTCGTCAAGGTCGCCATCTGCGTCTTCGTGATCGTCGCCGGGGCGTTCTTCGTCAAGGCCACCAACCTCACCCCGTTCATCCCGCCGGCCGAGGAGGCCGGGGCCGGCGAGACCGGCCTCCGGCAACCGGTCACCCAGGCGATCTTCGGGATGGAACCCTCGGTCTTCGGCTTCGCCGGGGTGCTCACGGCCGCTGCGGTGGTCTTCTTCGCGTACACCGGCTTCGAGGCGGTGGCCAACCTGGGCGAGGAGACCAGGAACCCACGACGGGACCTGCCGCTCGGCCTGCTCGGCACGCTGCTGGTCGCCACCGTGCTCTACATCGGCGTCTCGCTGGTGGTGGTCGGCATGGTCCCGTACGACGAGATCGACCGGGGCGCCCCGATCGCGGCGGCCTTCGAGTCGGTCGGGGCCGGCTGGGCGGCGGTCCTCGTCTCCATCGCCGCCGTCGCCGGCCTGACCAGCGTGATCCTGGTCCAGTTGGTGGCCATGGGACGGATCGGGTTCGCCGTCGCCCGGGACGGGCTGATCCCGCCCGCCGTGGCGAAGGTGCACCCCCGCTGGGGCACCCCGTACCGGATCACGGCGATGATGACCGTGCTGGTCGCGCTGCTCGCCGGCTTCCTGCCGCTGACCGCCCTGGCCGACCTGGTCAGCATCGGCGCGCTCTGCGCCTTCGTGCTCGTCTCCCTGGCGGTGCCGATCCTGCGCCGCACCCGGCCGGAGCTGGACCGGCCGTTCACCGTGCCGTTCTCGCCGGTGCTGCCGATCGTCTCGGCGCTGGCCTGCCTCTACCTCATGCTCAACCTGTCGGTGGAGACCTGGCTGCGCTTCCTGGCCTGGATGCTGCTCGGCTTCCTCATCTACCTCTTCTACGGCCGCCGCCGTAACCGCCTCGCCCAGCACAAGTCGTAACTCCTGCTCCGGCTGGGTGGTTGCAGGGGTCCCCTGTTACGCAGAAAGCGGTAACAGGGGACCCCTCCTACCAGGCCTGAGGGCGGTGCGGCTACGGGCGCGGCTGGGCAGTGGCGGTGGGGCCCTTGACGACGGGACGCCCGTCGCGCCAGACGACCTCGTCCAGCCAGGTCTGCCGGCCGGGGGCGACGGAACCCTCCTGTCCGGGCGGCCAGGCGTGGTAGAGCAGCCAGGTCCGGCCGTCGGACTCGACCATCGAGGCGTGGCCGGGGCCGGAGGCCGCCGCGTTGCTCCGCAGGATCGGGTTCTCCGGCGCCTTGACGCAGGGGCCGGTCGGGCTCTCGCAGACCGCGTAACCCTCGGCGTACTCGGCCCGGTCGTAGGCGTTGGCGGCGAAGAAGAGGTAGAGCTTGCCGTCCCGCCGCCAGAAGAACGGCCCCTCGATCAGGTGGCCCTCCCACGGCTCGGTCTGCTTGAGCAGCTTCGCCGGCTCGCCGACCAGTTCCAGCCCGTCCTCGGAGAGGCGCTGCGACCAGAGCCAGGTGTCCTGGCCGACGGCGTTGCCGTCGTTCTTCCAGAGCAGCCACAGACTGCCGTCGGTGTCCCGGAACGGGCTGGCGTCGATCGCGCCGCCCAGCTCCGCCTGGCAGATCAGCGGCCCGGACGACTCGTCCCCGTACGGGCCCTGCGGCGCGGCGGCGACCGCCCGCCCGACGCACTGCCGACCGGAGGCCCGCCCGGCGACGGTGTAGTAGAGGACGAACCGGTCCGGGGCCAGTTCGATCGCCTCCGGCGCCCAGGTCTTCCCCGGGTCGGCCCAGGCCGGCAGCTCCGGCAGGGCGTCCCCGGCCGGCGTCCACTCCACCAGGTCGGGCGAGGTGTGCACGGGGACGTTGCGGCCGTCGCCGTTGGTGTGGAAGAGGTACCAGATGTCGCCGACCCGGATCGCGTGCGGATCGGGGGAGTCGGTGGCGATGACCGGATTGGTGAACATGTCGGGTCCCGTGGTCGTGGCGGTCGGTTCGTCGGTCGCGGTGCAGCCCGCGACGAGCAACGCGGCGGCGGTCAGCAGGGCCGCCTTGCCGCGTCGCCGGCCGGTTCGGACGGTCATCCCTTGAGCCCGCTGCGGGACACACCCTGGATGATGTGCCGCTGGGCCAGCACGAAGAGGATCAGCACCGGCACGCTGGCCAGCACCGCGCCGGCCATGATCACCGGGTAGTCGGTGACGTACGCGCCCTGGAGCAGGCCCAGGCCCGCCGGCACGGTCAGCTTCTCCGGGCTGAACAGCACGTAGACCGGCCAGAGGAAGTCGTTCCAGTTGGTGAGGAACGACAGCACCGCCAGGGTGGCCAGGGCCGGCTTCGACAGCGGCAGCAGCACCTTCGTGAAGACCTGCCAGTGGTTCGCGCCGTCCAGCACGGCCGCCTCCTCCAGCTCCGCCGGGATGGAGAGGAAGAACTGCCGGAGGAAGAACACCCCGAACGCGCTGGCCGCGCCCGGCACCACCAGCACGGTGAGGGTGTCCAGCCAGTCGAGCCGCTCGGCGATCACGAAGTTCGGGATGATCAGCGAGGTGGGCGGGATGAAGAGCGTCCCCACGATCAGCGCGAAGGTCACCCTACGACCCCGGAACCGCAGCCGGGCCAGGGCGTACGCGGCCATCGAGGCGGTCACCAGCACCAGCAGCGCGTGCAGCGTGGCCGCCAGCATGCTGTTGACGAACCAGCGCAGCACCGGGTTGGCGGTGTCGGTGAGGATCCGCTCGTAGCCGTACCCGGAGAGCGGGTTCGGCAGCCAGTCCGGCGGGATCTTCTGCGCGTCCCCGTAGGTCTTCAGCGAGGTGACGACCATCCAGAGCAACGGGGTGAGGAACACCAGGGCCAGGAGCACCAGGAGGGTGTAGCGCCCGGTGCGGCGGAGTGTCGACACGTCTCGCCTCCTCAGTCTTCCCGGTACCGGAAGAACCGGAAGTTGACCATGCTGATCACGGCGAGGGCGAGCGCGAAGAGGATGCTCATCGCGGCGGCCCGACCCGCGTCGTTGTCCCGCAGCCCCTCGTCGACGATCCGCCAAACCACCGTCCGGGTCTGCTCGCCCGGCGCGCCCTGCGTGATCAGGAAGGACTGGCCGAAGACGTTGGCCGAGGCGAGGATCGTCGTGGTCAGCACGAAGAGCATGACCGGCCGCAGTCCGGGGAGCGTGACGTTGCGGAACCGGTCCCAGGCGCCGGCGCCGTCCATCTTCGCCGCCTCGTACAGCTCCGGTGGGATGTCCTGGAGACCGGCCAGGTAGATCACCGCGTTGAACCCGGAGGTCCACCAGACGGTTACCCCGACCAGGGAGACCCAGGCCCACGGCACGTCGGTCACCCAGGGCGTGTCCGACGGTAGCCCGACCGCGCCGAGCAGCCGGTTGACCAGGCCCAGGTTCGCGTCGAGCAGGAAGCGCCAGAGCAGGCCGATCACCGCGACGCCGAGCACGTACGGGGCGAAGTAGACCGCCCGGAAGAACGTCCGCCCGGGGAACTTCTCGTTGAGCAGCAGCGCCAACCCGAGCGGGACGACCACCAGCAGCGGTACCGAGAAGAGGGTGAAGATGCCGGTGGCCCGGACGCTGGACCACCAGTCCCCGTAGATCGCCGAGTCGCTGGAGAAGAGGTCCCGGTAGTTGTCCAGCCCGACGAAGGGCCGGTGGGGCAACTGGAGGTCCCACTGGTGCAGGCTCAGCCAGAGCCCGAACACGATCGGGGCCAACCCGAAGACCAGGAAGAGGACGAGGTACGGCGCGAGGAAGAGGTACGGGGTGGTGGCCCGCCCGCGCCGGTCCGGCCCCTGGCGTCCCCGCTGCGCCGCCGGGGGCGGCGCGTCCCCACGCGCCGCCCCGACCGTGCCGATGCCGGCCACGACCGCCTCAGTTCCCGTACTTCTTGCGGTTGTCCGCCAGCTGCTTGTCGGCCTTCGCGACGCCGTCGTCCAGCGCCTGCTTCGGTGACTTCTTGCCGAGCACCGCCTCGTTGAACGAGCTGTAGAAGGTGGTCAGCACCTCGCCGATGCCCGGCGCGGCCGGCGGGAAGGCCGCGTAGTCGATCTCGGGGGCGAGCGCGTTCACCTCGGTGAGCGCCGTGAAGCCGGCGTCCTCGCGGACCGCCTTGCGGGCCGGCACCTGGCCGCCAGCGGCCCAGTCCAGCGAGTGCTGGCTCAGCCAGTTGATGAAGACCTTCGCCCCGGCCACCTTGTTGGCGTTGGTGCTGCGCTGCTTGACGATGGTGAAGTTGTGGGAGTTGGCCCAGGCCGCCGGCTTGCTGCCGATCTGCGGCAGGGGCGCGACCCCCCACTGCACGTCGGGGCTCTTCTTCAGGTCGTTGACCTGCCAGATGCCGTTCCAGTTGAAGGCGTTCTTGCCGCCCTTGAACGCCAGGTAGTCGGCGTCCTGGCCGACGTTGGCGGGGGAGTGCCCCTGCTTGATCATGTCGACCAGCCAGGTGCACGCCTCGACCGCCGGGTCGGAGTTGAAGGTGGCCTTCGCGACGTCGGCGTCGAAGAGCGAGCCACCCCACTGGTGCAGCAGCGAGTAGAAGGTCATGCCGCCGGTGAACTGGAACGGGCTGACCCAGAAGCCCTGCACGCCGGACTTCTTCAGCTCGGTGAGCGCGGCGGTGTAGTCGTCCCGGGTGGTCGGCGGCTTCTCCGGGTCGAGGCCCGCCTTCTGCATCAGGGCCTTGTTGTAGTAGAAGCCGAGCGGGTGCATGTCCAGCGGGATGCCGTACCGCTTGTCGTTGTAGAGGCCGCCCGCCCACACCGTCGGGGAGAAGTCGGCCTCGGTCAGCTCCAGCGCCTTGGCCACGTCGTCCAACTCGGTGATGACGCCCCGGGCGGCGAAGGTGGCGAGCTGGTCCATGTGCATGACCGCGATGTCCGGTGCGGCGCCCCCGGAGACCGCCCCGGGGAGCTTGCTGTAGTAGTCCTCCCACTGGTAGGTGGTGACCGCCACCGCGATGTTGCTGTGCTCGGCGTTGAACGTCTCCACGAGTTTCTTGAAGATCTCGCCGTCGCCGCCGGTGAAGCCGTTCCACAGCTTCAGGTCGACCTTCGGGCCGGTGTAGTCCTTTCCGCCGTTGCCCGAGGCGGTGGTGGACTCCTCGTCGTCGCCACCGCAGCCGGCCAGGGCGAGTGTGGCCGCGGTGCCGAGCCCGACACCGAGGCTGAGCAGACGCCGTCGGCTCATCTCGTTGCGCATCATGCTGTTGTCTCCTTCGGGACGGGATCGCCGGGTCCGGCCGGGAGCCCGGCCCGGGTTCTGGCCCGGGTGCGGGTGGCCCAACGTGTCGAGGCCGGCGGCGGAGCTGGTCAGAGGGTAGGTGGTGGAGCCGGTCAGGACCGGGTGGCGAAGCGCAGCATGTTCCAGGAGACGGCGGGCAGGCGTACGGTGCACCGGCCGCCGTCGACGGTGGGGGTGGTGCTCTCGCGGGGCGTGACCCGGTCGGGCTCGGCCTCGGTGTTGCTCGCCGTCGGGTCCTCCCCGGCGGCGAGGGTCAGGTGGGATCGGCCGGAGGGCCGGGGCAGGCCGCGCAGGTCGATCTCCAGCGGCAGGTCGTCGCTGCCCCGGTTGACCGCGAAGACGGTCAGCTCGCCCCGCTCCTCGTCGTGCACCGCCACGGTGTCCAGCACGGGCACGTCGCCGTAGCGGGCGGTGGGGTAGGTCGGGGAGACCGGTTCGGTACGCAGCACCGTGCCGCGGGCGTACCGGGCGGTGAGCGCGAACGGGTGGAAGATGCTCTGCCGCCAGGCCGGGCCGCCGGTGCGGGTCCGGATCGGGGCGATCACGTTGGCCAACTGCGCCTGGCAGGCCACGCCGACCCGGTCGGCGTGGCGGAGCAGGGTGACCAGCAGGTCGCCGACGACCACCGCGTCGACCGCGGTGAAGGTGTCCTCGATCAGCGCCGGGGCCTCCACCCATCCGCGCCGGTCCAGGTCGGCCTGGAGGCGGGACTGGTACCAGACGTTCCACTCGTCGAAGGAGACCTTGAGCTTGCGCGAGTGGCGCAGCTTGGCCGCCACGTGGTCGGCGGTGGCGACCACCTCGCGGATGAAGTTGTCCATGTCGACCGCCGAGGCCAGGATGCTGGCCTGGTCGCCGTCGGACGGGTCGTAGTAGGTGTGCGCGGAGATGTAGTCGACGTGCTCGTAGGTGTGCTCCAGCACGGTCGCCTCCCAGGAGGCGAAGGTGGGCATCCCCCGGTTGGAGCTGCCGCAGGCGACCAGGCTGATCGAGGGGTCGACCAGCTTCATCGCGCGGGCGGTCTCGGCGGCCAGCCGGCCGTACTCGTCGGCGGTCTTGTGGCCGACCTGCCAGGGGCCGTCCAGCTCGTTGCCGAGGCACCAGAGCCGGATTCCGTACGGCTGCTCCGCGCCGTGCTTGCGGCGCAGGTCGGACCATGCGGTCCCGCCCGGGTGGTTGGTGTACTCCAGCAGGTCGCAGGCCTCCTGGACGCCACGGGTGCCGAGGTTGACCGCCATCATCGGCTCCACCTGCGCCCGTGCCGCCCACGTCATGAACTCGTCCAGGCCGAAGGCGTTGGTCTCGATGCTCTTCCAGGCCAGGTCGAGCCGGCGCGGCCGGTCGCCGGCCGGGCCGATGCCGTCCTCCCAGCGGTAGCCGGAGACGAAGTTGCCGCCGGGGTAGCGGACCACCGAGACGCCGAGTTCGCGGGTGAGTTCCAGGACGTCGGCGCGGAACCCGTCGGCGTCGGCCCCGGGGTGGCCCGGCTCGAAGACGCCCCCGTAGACGCAGCGCCCCATGTGCTCGACGAACGATCCGAAGAGTCGGCGGTCGGACGCGCCGATCGCGAAGGCGGGATCGATCGTCACCTGAGCGGTCCGCACGGCGGCCACCTTTCCTCGTCGCCTGACTTTCCTGATCACCTGACTGCGGGCAGTGATCGTGGTCACTCGCCTGCCCGACTTTCTACAACGTTGTAGGCAACGTTGTAAAGGGCTGGTGGCACGGTAAAGTGCCCCGCATAACGGGGTCGGGAGGGTGACGAGGTGCGGCACAGGCTCAAGGACGTGGCCGAGAGGGCCGGGGTGTCCGTCAAGACCGTATCGAACGTCGTGAACGGATACCAGCATGTCCGACCAGCCACCCGGGCGCGAGTCGAACAGGCGATCGCGGAGCTGAACTACCGGCCGAACCTCTCCGCCCGCAACCTGCGCAAGGGGCGTACCGGCGTGATCGCCCTCGCCGTGCCCGAGCTGGACATCCCGTACTTCGCCGAGCTGGCCCGGCACGTCGTGGTCGCCGCCGCCGAGCAGGGCTGGACGGTGCTGATCGACCAGACCGGCGGCAGCCGGGAGCAGGAACGGGTGGCCGCCAGCGGCATCGGCGACCACCTCATCGACGGGTTGATCTTCAGCCCGTTGGCGCTCACCGCCGAGGACCTGACCGGCCTGGACGGCACCCCGATGGTGCTGCTCGGTGAACGGGTCGACCACGGGCCGGCGGACCACGTGATGATCGACAACGTGGCCGCCGCCCGGCAGATCACCGCCCATCTGGCGGGCCTCGGCCGCCGCCGGATCGCCGCGATCGGCGCACAGCGCACCGCCGAGGGGGCCAGCGCCCGGCTGCGCCTCGCCGGCTACCGGGCCGCCCTCACCGACGCCGGCATCGGGTACGACGAGCGCCTGGTCGCCCCCGCGCCGGTGTGGCACCGCGCGGACGGGGCCGCCGCCATGCGCGACCTGCTCGCCTCCGGGGAGCGCCCCGACGCGGTCTTCTGTTTCAACGACACGCTCGCCCTGGGCGCGCTGCGCGTCCTGCATGAGTACGGCCTGCGGGCGCCCGAGGACGTCGCGGTCGCCGGCTTCGACGACATCGAGGACGGGCGGTTCTCCATCCCCACCCTGAGCACCATCGCGCCGGACAAGGAGCGCATCGGCCGGCTCGCGGTGGAGCTGCTGGTCGGCCGGATCGAGGGCGACCGGGACGCCCCGCCCCGGACCCTTACCGCGCCGTACCGTCTCGAACTCCGCGAGAGCACCCTCGGCCGCTGACCGCCTCCGCGAGAGCATCCAAGAGCACCCGCGTCCGGTGCCTGCAGGGGCCCCCTGTTACCGCTTTCTGCCGAGCAGGGGACCCCTGCCGGCACCCCACGCGGGTGCCGGCAGCCGCCGCAGCGAACCCGCCGACGCGGGTGCCGGCGGCCCGGACCCAGCATCCACATGCGACAGTCCTTGGTGGCGTGACGGCGACACCGATCGGGGGATGGGCGCGGTGTCGTCCCGCCGCCACGATGTACGCGCGCGCCGCGCGCTGTCATGACACCTGGGGGCGAGATGAGCACCGATTCGAGCTGGGGCGACTACCTGTCCACCGACACGTCCGTCGCGGACACCGGCATCGACGCGTTCGCGGCGACCGTCGAGCCGATCATGCCGGTGGTCGAGCCGGTGTTGCCCGAGCCGGTGCTGGACGTGGTCGACAGCGAGATCGCCGGGGCCGCGGCCGACCAGGACTGGTCCGACTGGCACGCGGCCAGCGGCGACCAGTGGGCCGAGTCGGCGCAGGACTGGGTCGACTACGCCAACGAGAACCTGGCCGCCGGCAACCTCGAAGCCGCCGAGAGCGGAATGGCGTACGCCGCCGACCACGCCCACATCGCCGACAGCAACTACGACGTGTCCCTCGACTACTCCACCCAGGCGGTCACCCACCTGGACACGGCGGTGGCGGAGGTCGCCCCGTACGACACGTACGACGCCGGCACGAGCTTCGACATCGCGGAATGAGCTGGGCGGCAGACACCGACCCCGGGGCGCGGCCCGACCCGGCCGTGACCGCCACCGAGGCGGGTCGGCTGCTGGCCGGCGCGGAACGCCGGATCGCCGCGCCGCCGAGCGTGGCCCGGCAGCACCTGCTCCGCGTCCTCCGGGATCTCTCCTTCGAGCTGCGCACCGAGCAGCTCAGCCTGCTGGAGGCGGTACGCGGCTCGAAGCTGGGCGGGGTCACCCTCTCCGCCGCCCGGGTGCCGGTCGCGCTGCGGATCGGCCTCGAAGCCGACGGCCCCGGCTGTCGGGTCGGCGTCCTGCTGGCCGACCGCTGGGCCGGCCGGGTGGGCCGGAACTGGGGCCTCACCTCGGCCTACGTGCAGCTCTTCGAGTCCGTCCTCGGCGCGGTCGACGACGTGCTCGGCCGCCTCGACCCGGCCGCTGCCACCACCTTCCCCGGTTGGTGGCGACAGACCGGCCCCGGTGACGTGGCGATCATGCAGAACGCGGCGAGCCTCGCCAACCGGGCCGGGGCGATGCTCTCCCGGCACGCGTCCCGCCTGCTCGACGGGGACTCCCCGGCCCAGCGCCGGGCGGCGGTCAGCCGGTCCGGCACCGACACCTTCGTCTTCGAGACCCCGCAGACCGTCGCGGAGGTGCCGGCGGAACTTGCCGACGGCATGCTGATGGTCGGCGCGCTGATCGCCGGCAGGCCCGGGGACATGCCACCGAACCTGGTGGCCCAGGTCCAGTCGCTGGTGTTCCGGGTCGAGGAGCACCTCGCCTCGGTCCCGCCGGGCTCGGCCCCGGCCGCCCGGTTCACCGTCGAACCGGCGGACGTGCCGGTGGTGACCTTCCTGCACCAGCAGGCCCGGCTCCGGAGCCTGCTGCCGGTGCGGAACCTGCGGACCTGCACCACCTGCCGGCTGGAGAAGGTGACCAATCCCGATCGGGAGCGGTTGCAGGAGCGCACCCGGCGGACCCGGGACCTGGCCACCAGCCTCAGCGCGGTGGTCACCCCGTACGTGCTGGCCGGCCGGTTGGCGCAGCTCAACAACAAGGGGCCCGACTTCGCCTGCCCGCGCTGCCAGGGCATGGACGCCGACGAGACGGTGGTGACGTTCTGCCAGCGATGCGGCGACCGGCGGGCCGAGACGGCTCTGCGTACCTGCTCGAAGTGCCGGTTCGACTTCCGCAGCCTGGTCGCCGGGGACCGGGTCTGGCAACCCCGCCAGACACCCCCGGCCACCCCGCCTCCGGTTACCGCGGCCCCGCCACCCGCACCCCCGCCGCAGCCGATGCCGGCGCCGGCACCCGCTCCGGGCTGGGGTACGGCAGCCCCGCCGCAGCCGGCACCTGCCCCGACGTCGGCACCTGCCCCGGCGTCGGCGGCGCCCCGGCCGGTGGACCCGGAGGCGGAGCAGTGGCCCCGTCCTCCGGGCGGTTAGGTCGCCTCGATCGACTCCGGTTCGGCGATGTCGGGATGTCCACGGTCCTGGACGCACCGACATCGCCGACATGGCGTACGTCGACCCGCAGGCCGCCGTCTGCTGGGCGTCGGCGCGGGCGCGCCCGCCCTTCAGTCGAAGAAGCGGGCCAGGTGGGACGGCTCGGGGCCCGGGTCGTCGGCGGCGAGCGGCGTCAGGTCCGCGAAGATCGACGCGCCGTCGCAGCCGACGTGCAGCGGGTACCAGCGCGGCGTACCGGGCGGGCGCTGCCCACAGATCCCCTTGATCGTCTGGACGTCGAGCAGCCGGACGTGGGTCGGGTCGGCGACCGCGTTCACGTGCCGCCACCAGGGGCTCATCACGTGCAGGACGCCGCCCGGCCGGAGCACCCGGTGGGCCTCGTCCACCAGCGGCAGGAAGTCGACCATGTGCTCCAGGATGTGCACCGCGAAGAGGACGTCGACCGAGTCGTCGGCCAGCGGCAGCGACCCGGAGAGGTCCGCCACCGCGTCGACGCCGGGGGCGGGGAGGATGTCCAGCCCGAGGTTGCCCGGGTACTGCTTCGTGCCGCCGCAGCCCAGGTCCACGACGACCGGTGCCCGGCCGGCGACGGCCACCCGCGACCAGACCCCGAACACCCCGGCGAGCCGGCCGACCCGTTCCCGCACCAGACGCAGGTCCGCCGCCGTGGGCACCTCGCCGGTCAGGTGGGCCACGCCCCGGTCGAATCCCACGTCGACCGCCAGGTCGCGCAGGCGGTCGTCGTGTCGGGCCTGGTCCGTCCACGCTCCGGTGAGAAAGACGTCGATCGCCCTCAGCCGGTCGGCCGAGGGCGGTGCCTGCGCCAGCGCGACCATGCGGGCCACCTCCCGCCGCCCGTTACCCGCATCCGCGCCCGGTATGCGCGGGTTGCCGGAAGGGTCGCCCCGGCGACCGCGTGTGCGGAACGGCGACTCATACGGACGGCCCGGTCAGCGGGAACGGCGCTGGTGCAGTCCGGTCAGCGGGAACGGTGACTGGTGTGGTCCGGTCAGCCGGTGATGCCGCGCCGTCCGCCCCGCCCGACCCCGCGTACCCGCTGCCGGGGCGCGAGCTGCATCTTCGGGCGCTTGAGGTGGTAGCGGTGCAGTTCGTGGTTGCCGGGCAGCGACGGGTCCTCGCTCATCGCCACCAACTCCCAGCCCTGGTCGCCGGCCCGGTTCAGGTGGGACAGCGCGGTGTCGCCGTACGGCGTGACGTCGACCATGGCGCCGTCCGGCCCGTACCAGTGGAAGGTGACCTCCCAGCCGATGCCGTCGCTGACCGCCTGCCGGCGGCGTACCAGCAGTGCGTACTCCCACCTCAGCATCAACCGATTGTGACCCGCCGATGGACGGTACGCACGGATCAGAGCTCGGCGATCCGTCCGTCGTCGACGTGCAGCCGCCGGTTGGTCTCGATCGCCTCCAGCATCCGCCGGTCGTGGGTGACCAGTAGCAGCGTGCCGGGGTAACTCGCCAACGCCGACTCCAACTGCTCGATCGCGGGCAGGTCCAGGTGGTTGGTCGGCTCGTCCAGCACGAGCAGGTTCACCCCGCGCCCCTGGAGCAGCGCGAGCGCCGCCCGGGTCCGCTCGCCGGGGGAGAGGGTCGCCGCCGGCCGCAGCACGTGGTCGGCGCGCAGGCCGAACTTGGCCAGCAGGGTCCGCGCGTCCGCCGGCGACATCTCCGGTACGGCGGCCCGGAACGCGTCCAGCAGCGGCGCGTCGCCGACGAAGAGCCCCCGGGCCTGGTCGACCTCACCGACCACCACCCCCGGCCCGAGCGAGGCGTGCCCGGAATCCAGCGGCACCCGGCCGAGCAGCGCCGCCAGCAGGGTCGACTTGCCCGACCCGTTCGCCCCGGTCACCGCCACCCGGTCGGCCCAGTCGATCTGGAGGGTCACCGGGCCGAGCGTGAAACCGCCCCGGCGTACCACGGCGTCGCGGAGCGCGGCCACGACGGCCCCGGCACGGGGCGCGGCGGCGATCTCCATCCGCAGCTCCCACTCCTTGCGCGGCTCCTCGACCACCTCCAGCCGCTCGATCAGCCGCTCCGTCTGCCGGGCCTTCGCCGCCTGCTTTTCGGAGGACTCGGACCGGAACTTCCGGCCGATCTTGTCGTTGTCGGTCGCCTTGCGCCGGGCGTTGCGCACGCCCTTGTCCATCCAGCCCCGCTGGGTGCGGGCCCGTTCCTCCAGCCCGGCGCGGGTCTCGGCGTACTCCTCGTACTCGGCGCGGGCGTGCCGACGGGCCACCTCGCGCTCCTCCAGGTACGCGGCGTAGCCACCGCCGTAGTGCCGGACCTGCTGCTGGTGCAGGTCCAGCTCCAGGATCCCGGTGACCGTGCGGGTCAGGAACTCGCGGTCGTGGCTGACCAGCACCGTGCCGGCCCGCAGCCCGGTGACGAACTCCTCCAGCTTCGCCAGTCCGGCCAGGTCGAGGTCGTTGGTCGGCTCGTCGAGCAGGAAGACGTCGTACCGGCTGAGCAGCAGCGAGGCCAGCCCGGCGCGGGCCGCCTGCCCGCCGGAGAGCCCGGTCATCGGATGGTCCAGGTCGACGCCGAGGCCCAGGTCGGCGGCCACCTGTTCGGCGCGTTCCGGCAGGTCGGCCCCGCCGAGGGCGAGCCACCGCTCCAGCGCCTCGGCGTAGGCGTCGTCGGCGCCGGCGGCCCCGGCGGTCAGCGCCTCGGTCGCCGCGTCCAGCGCGGCCTGCGCCGCCGTCACCCCCGTCCGGCGGGCCAGGAAATCGCCCACCGACTCGCCGGGGCGACGTTCCGGCTCCTGCGGCAGGTGGCCGACGTTCGCGGTGGGCGGGCTCAGCGTGACGCCGCCGGCTTCCACGGGCTGCAACCCGGCGAGGGTACGCAGCAGCGTCGACTTGCCGGCCCCGTTCGCCCCGACCAGGCCGATCACGTCCCCGGGGGCCACCACCAGGTCGAGTCCGGTGAAGAGCAACCGGTCGCCGTGCCCGGCGGAGAGGTCCTTGACGATCATCGTGGCGCTCATCAGGAGTCGAAGCCTAGTCCTCCGGCCCCCCGTGGACCGAACGCATTCGGCAGACTGGCGCGCGTGGTGACCACGTTGGCGATCGACTGCGGTGGCGGCGGCATCAAAGGGACGGTGCTCGACGAGGCGGGGACGATGCGCGCCCGGCCGTTGCGGGTGCCCACGCCGTACCCGCTGCCGCCGAGCCTCTTCGTCAAGACGCTGCTGGACCTCGCCGGGCGGCTGCCCACCGCCGACCGGCTGACCGTGGGTCTGCCCGGGATGCTCCGGCACGGGGTGGTGGTGGCCACCCCGCACTACGTCACCCGGTCTGGGCCACGCTCCCGGGTCGATCCGGGACTGCTCGCCGAGTGGACCGGGTACGACGCGCGTACCGCGCTCGCCGACGCCTTCGGCGTGCCGGCGCTGGTGCTCAACGACGCCGAGGTGCACGGTGCCGGGGTGGTCGCCGGCAGCGGCTGCGAGCTGGTGCTGACCCTCGGCACCGGGCTCGGCTGCGCCCTCTTCGACGGCGGGGTGCTCGCCCCGCACCTGGAACTGTCCCAGGCGCCGGTGCGCTGGGGGATGACCTACGACACCTACGTCGGCGAGCCGGAGCGCCGCCGGCTGGGCGACGGCTTCTGGTCCCGCCGGGTCCGGCAGGTGGTCGAGGGGCTGCGGCCGGTGTTCCGCTGGGACCGGCTCTACCTGGGCGGCGGCAACTCCCGACTGATCCGGCCGGAGCAGCTCGCGCGGATGGGTGAGGACGTGGTGGTGGTGCCGAACACCGCCGCGCTGGTCGGTGGGGTCCGGGCCTGGCAGCTCACTCCGCCGGTGTCCGTCGACGGGCGTCCGGGCGGCTGACCGGCCGGGAACACTCGCCACCCCTGCGGTGTTTGTGCGAGCGTCGGACGAGGAGCGGACGGCGGGACACGAGGGGGTGGGTCGAATGGACTTCCTGGCGGAGTACCGACGGGCGGCGATGTTCTTCGAGGCCGGGGACCCGACCGGAGCGGCCCGGCTGTTGGAGCCGATCGTGGCGGCCGAGCCCGGCAACGCCTCGGTGCGGCAGCTGCTGGCGCGCGCGTACTTCCAGTCGGCCCAGCTCGGCCGGGCCGAGGAGCAGCTGCGGGTGCTGGTCGACCAGGACCCGAGCGACCACTACGCGCACCACGTGCTGGGCCGGACGCTGGAGCGGCTGAACCGTCCGGTCGACGCGCTGCGGCACCTGCGTATCGCCGCCGCGATGCACTCGGCGAACGACGACTACCGCAAGGCCCTGCAACGGGTCGAGACCCGGGTCGGCAGCCCGCGCTGACCACCTGCGGCCCGGCGGCTTCCCGTACCGACACGAGAAGCCGCCGGGCCGCCGCAGGAAGCCTGCCGACCTACCATGGCCGGCATGGGAGCCGACCTGCCGGTCGGGGGAGCGCCACGGTCACGTGGCGCGTCCGGCCGGCGGCGGCACGACACTCGACCGGGGCGCGGCATGAAACTCAAGCTGGACCTGCACGACATCTTCAACAAGGGCCACGACATCGACCGGGCGCTGCGCGGGATCATGGACGAGGCGGTGGCGAAGAAGGCCACCCTGGTCGAGATCATTCCCGGCAAGGGCTCCGGCCAGCTCAAGAAGCGGGTGCTGCGGTTCCTCGACCAGAAGGACGTCAAACAGCTCTACCACCGGGTCGAGAAGGACTCCAAGAACTTCGGTCGCCTCTTCGTCCACTTCCGCTGGAAGTAGTAGCCCCGGTTCCGCCGGGAATGGTGACGGCCTGGCCGCTGACCTGAATCCCAGGTCGCCTACCGGGCGCCGACGGCGACCATTCCTGCGGTGACCGGGGAGGGCCGGAAGCCCTTGGCGATCAGGTAGACGCCCAACGAGAACTCCCACACGGCGATGGGGATGGCCGCGACCGCCACCACCGGCGACAGCCGGTCCCAGAGGCCGAACAGTATGCCGGCGTCGGAAACGACGAGCAGGGGCGCCCCGACGAGCCCGAGCACGGGAAGAACCCGCGGCACCAGGCGTGACTGGTACAGCAGGGAACCCAGCAGCAGGGCGTTGACGGCCGGAATGAAGCCTTGGCTGAGCAGGAAGACCGAGTCGTAGAAGGCGACCAGCGCCTGGCCGGTGACCAGCGCGTCTGCTCCGGCTTCGGCCCGCCGCAGGGCCACGACCGTCAGGAGGCTCCCGACGCCGACGAAGATGCAGGCGGCTTCGAGGACCCGGGCGGTGACGAAGCCCAGCGCGCGGGTTTCGCCCTGCCGCTTGAGCACCGGGTACAGCACGACGGCGGTGCCGATGCAGGCGAGGGCGACGATCACTTCAAGGACGCCACCGATGACGACCGGGGTTTCCGGCGTGGTGCCGACGACGTAGTCCGCGTCGCGCACCGGATCGTACAGGGCGAGGGTCGGAATCGAGGCAAAGGTGAGCACGTAGAACCCGCCCGCGACCAGCGTGGTCCTCCTCAGTGGGTCCACCGGGGCTCCTTTCCCGCTCAATCGACGGTGGTCATGCCGTCACCCTCCTGCGGATCGGTGCGATGGCGAATAGGCCGCTCGGGCAATTCGCGTGGCCGCAATCCTGGCCGGCGCAAAATGCGGCATCTCGGCGTCTCCGAGCAGGGTGATCGCCCGAGACGCCGCATATCTGGTCGGTCAGCCGCGCCGGACTCCCTGCTTGTCAGGCTGCCGTCAGCTTCCGTACCACGTACTGGTTGAGGCTCAGCCCGTCCTCGGCGGCGTGGGTTGCCAGCTCGCGGTGCAGGCTTTCCCCCACACGAACGTTGAACTTGCCCGAGTAGCTACGGTCGGCGAACGGCTGCGGCACGTCCTCGCCCTGTTGCTCCATGTCCGCGATCACTTCGCGTAGTAGGTCTTGGAGTCCCTTCAGAGCCTCGACCTGAGAGGAAGCCAGCCAGGAAAGGGACGCGAATTCCGCGCAGGTGGCGACGAACTCGTTGTCCTGGGCTGACCACGTGATGCGGTAGGTGTAGTGGGTCACCTCGGGATCAGCGACTGGCTTCATGATGCGGCCCCCTTCTTGTCGATCGCCTTGAGTACCTGCCGTACCTGGTACGCCTTGGCCTTGCCTTTGTCGTTTTGGATATTGACGCGCGGGTCGCCGGCCCATGGCATCTTGAAGACCGCGTGGGAGGTGCCGTCCTGCCGTGGCTTCCCGAAGTAGTGTTCGCACACCCTCCTGAGGTCGTTGTAGGCGATGTTCTGCGGGTTGCTTCTCATCGTTTCCACGATCTTGTCCACCGAGGGCACGCCTCGATGGTACTGCGGGTAGTACCACGCGGCAACGCCGCTCGTGAACACCTGTCCGCAGCCTCGACGCCGAGGCGCGGGTCCGGGTGGGTCAGAGGTGGTGGGTCTGGGCCACCGCGAGCATCTCGGAGGTGTGGGAGCCGACTACGCCGACGTCGGGTGGGCGGGGACGGAAGCCGGGTAGGGCGTCGAGGCCGTCGCTGGCGTCCATGGCGCGTAGCGCCACCCGCTCCGCCTTCGGCGTGAGGGTGAGCGTGATCTCCAGACCCTCCGGTGGCGGGGCGTGGAAGACCAGGCCGACGTCCCACCGCTGTGCGTCGGCGATCCGGTCGACGGGCACCGGCCGACCGGCCACCACCATCGACCGCACCGTTGCCGTGGTGGCGTCCACGTGCAGCGTGGTCAGGCGGACCTGCCGTTGCGGCGTGAGCCGCAGCCGCAGGGTGCGCTCGGTGCCGGCACGGGTGTCGGCGAGCACCTCGACCTTCGGGGCGGGCAGGTCGGCGCGGGGTGCCGGGCCGGCTCGCAGTTCCGCGTCACCGAGGCCGGGGAACTCGTCGTCGACGCGTTCGGTCCCGTCGACGTACCCGTCGGTCCAGGGCTGCGGGTCGGTCTCGTGGCTGAGCCAGCGTGCCTGCCCGGTGCCGGCGTCGAGGGCGTACATCAGGTGGGTCGGGATCGGGTGGGCGGCGTCGAAGCGGTCCACGGTCAGGCCCACCCCGGCGAAGACCACCGCGGCGACCGTCGCGGCCAGTGCCGGCAGCGCGCCCCGGCGGCGGGCCCGCGCGGCGGCCATGCCGCGTGCGCCGCCGGCCTGCGGGTGCAGCAGGTCCACCACGGGCAGTGCGGCGAACCCGAGCAGCGTCGCGAAGAGCGCGGCGACCGCGCCCATCCCCATACCGAGCGCCGGGAAGAGCAGCACCACCGTGGGAAGGAGGACCAGCACCGCCACCGCCGCCGCGAGGGTCACCGCGACCACCGGTCCGGGGCCGTCGATCCGGGTGGCCAGGGCGACCAGGCCGGCGAGCGCGCCGGCCAGGGCAGGCAGGGCCGCCAGGTACGACCCGCCGGGCGCGACCACGGCGAGCAGCACACCGAACAGGGCGAGCCAGCCCAGTCCGCCGATCGCCAGCGCGGCCGGGCCGACCGCGCGGCGGGTCAGCGCGTACCAGCCGAACAGGACGGCGGCGGCGAGCGCCACCACCGCCAGGCGGTACCACCCCGGACGGTACGGGTCGAGCAGCTCGGCGTAGCCGGGGCGGACGGCGAGCACCGCCGTCCAGAGCAGCCAGGCGGTGAGCGGGGCGGCGAGGAGCGGCACCGCTGCCAGCCCGAAACCGGCGGCGAGCCGGGGCAGGCTGGTCCGGCCGTGTCGGCGGGCCGCCCAGCCGAGCGCGGCGATGGCCAGCAGCCCGGCCAGGGCCAGCGGCCAGGTCAGCCAGCCGGGGTAGCGGACCAGGCCGCCGGGCACCGGGAAGTACGTGGCGTCGTGCGCGGCGTCCAGGGTGTCCAGGTCGGTCCGGCCGAACTCGCGGGCCAGCGCGAGCACGTTGTCGCCGTGGTGCTGGAGGCTGCGCCGGTCCATCGACTCCGGGGTGTCCAGCGGGGTGTGGTAGATCGCCCCGCCGTCCAGGTACGCCGAGTTCAGCCCGACGAAGTCCTCGTCGAGGAAGGCGGTGAAGTCGGTGTCGTTGGGCAGCAGCCGGTAGACCTCCACCGCGAACGAGGTGCCCACCGGGTGCGGAGCGGCCCGGCCGAACGCGCCCACCAGGGCGGCGTTGCGCCGGGAGGTCTCGAACATGATCACCGGGCCGGTCCGGCCGCGCGCCTCCAGGTTGAGCACCACCCCGCCGTCGGCGGCGAGCGGGTGCTCGGCGGCGAACGCGGCGGCTCCGCAGAGGCAGGCCTCCTCGGCGTCGGTCAGCACGAACACGATGTCGTTGCGGGGCCGGGGCCCGATGGTCAGCGCCCGGGCCACCTCCAGGATCGCCGAGGTGCCGGCGGCGTCGTCGTTGCCGCCCGGTCCGGACTGCACCGAGTCGTAGTGCGCCACCAGGAAGACGCGGCCGGTCGGGTCGGTGCCGGGGAGCCGGGCCACCACGTTGCGGACCCGGGCCAGCGTGGTGCCGCCGGCGGCCCCGCTGAGCTGCCCGGCCTCCGGTGCGACCGTGTCCTGCACCGACGTCTCCAAGCCGAGCCCGCGCAGGGTCTGCTCCAGGTGCGCCCGGGCCCGGTCGTTGGCCGGGCTGCCGGCGGCGTGGGTCTCGGCGGCCACCACCTTGACGTGCTCGTACGCCCGGGTGGCGCTGAACTCGGCGGCCGGCGCGTCGGCCGGGGCCGGGGCGGGCGTTCGCAGGTCGAACAGGGTGCCGGCGGCGACCGCGACGAGCACGGCGAGCGCGGCCACGGCGGCGGCCGGTCGGCGGCGCGGCCGGGCCAGCGCCCGGTCGGCGGCGGGGGTGGCAGGCGGTGCGCCCACTGGGGTCTCCTCGCGGGGTGGGGCCGGGGGTGGCACCATCCTGCCCCTCCCGCGCGTCCGGCGGGGGACGTGATCGTCCTCGCATGCTGATTCCCTTCCGGATCGTGGAGGACGGGCGAGCCGGTCCGGGCGGCGCGGCCCGTGGGAGCGTGCCCGGCCCGTCCGGTCGGTCGACCACCGCTCACTGCGGTCGGTGCCCTTTTTGCCCGCTGCTGCGTAGTGACCGACCCCATCTCCGCCCGTGCCGTGGCCGTCGTGTTGTGTGCGACCGTTGTCTAATACAGGATCAGCAGGGCACTCGGAAGGAGCGCGACATCAGTAGTGATCTTCCGCGTCTCGCGGCGGTGACCCGGTCCGTGCCGGGGGCGGGGCTGCCCCGCGCCACCGTCGCGCCGCTGGCGTACCCGCACGGTGGCCTCGGCCGGCACCCGGCGCTGCCGCCCGGCGAGCGGTTGCGGGTCCTGCTGGTCGAGGACGACGAGGGAGACGCGTTCCTCGTCGGGGAGCTGCTCGCCGAGACCAACTCGATGATCGACCTGCTGGTCGCCACGAGCCTGAGCGAGGCCCGGCAGCGGGTGGTCGGGGTCGACTGCGTCCTGCTGGACCTCGGCCTGCCCGACGCCCAGGGGATCGACGGCCTGCGTCAGGTCCTCGACATGGCGGGCGGCGCGGCGGTCTGCGTGCTCACCGGTCGCTCCGACGAGCACCTGGGCATCGTCGCGGTCGCCGAGGGCGCGCAGGACTACCTGGTCAAGGGCACCGTCGACGGCGTCCTGCTGACCCGCGCGCTGCGCTACGCCGTCGAGCGGAAGCGGGCCGACGAGAACGCCCGCCGGCTCCGCGAGGTCGAGCTGCGGCAGGCCGAGTCGGCTCGCCTGGAACGCGGCCTGCTGCCGACGCCGCTGCTGATGGAGCGCGACCGGATCGCGGTGCACACCTTCTACCGCCCGGGCCGGCACGCCGCCCTGATCGGCGGGGACTTCTACGACGTGGTGCAGACCCGGCCGGGGCGGATCGACCTGATCGTCGGGGACGTCTGCGGACACGGCGTGGACGAGGCGGCGCTCGGTGTGGAACTGCGGGTGGCCTGGAGGGCCCTGATCCTCGCCGGGGTGCCCGACGACGAGGTGCTGCCCGCCCTGGAGCAGGTGCTGATGAGCGAACGCCGGCTCCAGGAGATCTTCGCGACCGTCGCCACCACGCGGCTGGACCTGGACGCCAACCGGGCGACCGTACGGTTGGCGGGGCACCCGCCGCCACTGTTGATCGCCGGGGGTGAGGTCGCGCCGGTGCCCGCCCGGGGCGGCCTGCTCCTCGGTGTGCGCCCCCGTCGGCCCGTCGCCTTCGACCTGGAGTTTCCCACCGATGACTGGTCCCTGCTGATGTACACCGACGGCCTGATCGAGGGGCGCGTGGGCAACGGTGAGGAGCGACTCGACGTGCCGGGGCTGAGCGCCCTGGTCGGCGAGCCGGCCAGCCGGGCCGTGCCCCTGCCCGAGCTGCCGGGCTGGCTCGTCGGCCAGGCGGAGGATATCAACGGTGGCCCGCTCGCCGACGACGTGGCGATGCTGCTGGTCAGCCGGGGCGGTGGCCGGTGAACGCCGTCACGCGGGGGTGGACGCTGCGCCAGCGGGTGGTCACCCTGCTGACCGTGGTCGGCGTGCTGCTGGTCGGCCTGGCCGCCGCCGAGGCGGCGGTGGCCGCACGGAACCGGGCCCACACGGACGCGGTGCTGACCGAGACCGGTCCGCTGCGGGTCCAGGCGCAGGAACTGTTCAACGCGCTGCTCGACCAGGAGACCGCCGTCCGCGGGTACGCGGTCAGCGGCGACCGCCAGGATCTCCTGCCGTACGAGAGCGGCGTCGAACAGGAGCGGGATCGGATCGAGTCGATGGGCCGGCTCGCCGAGGACTACCCGGCGGTCCGGGGAGAGTTGGACGCCGTCCGCATCCAGGCGGAGCGGTGGCGGCAGGCAGTGGCCGTACCGGTGATCACGACGGTCGACCAGGACGGCACCCAGGCGGCCCAGAACCTGATCAACGACCGGACCCGGCAGGAGTTCGACCAGATCCGCAGCTCGATGTCGCGGCTGGAGGCGGAGATCCTCGCCGAACGCGAAGCCAACGAGCGGAACATCCGGCGGACCGGCAACCTGCTGGTCGTCCTGCTGATCATCGCGGCGCTGGTGGTGGTCGTGGCCGGCGCGGTCCTGCTGGTCTCGCTGGAGCGCATGGTCGTCCGGCCGCTCACCGGTCTGGCCGGTCAGGTGCGGGAGGTGGCCGAGGGCGACTACCAGCACGAGATCAGCGGGTCCGGGCCACCGGAGTTCCAACAGCTCGCCGACGACGTCGAGGCGATGCGGCGCAAGATCGCCAAGGATCTCGCCGAGGTGCGGGAGGCCCGGGAGCGGATCGAGTGGGTCAACACGCAGCTGCAGAAGCAGGCTGAGGAGTTGGTCCGGTCCAATCGTGACCTGGAGCAGTTCGCGTACGTGGCTTCGCACGACCTTCAGGAGCCGTTGCGTAAGGTGGCGAGTTTCTGTCAGTTGCTCCAGCGTCGTTACGCGGGGCAGCTCGACGAGCGTGCCGACCAGTACATCGGGTTCGCGGTGGACGGGGCGCAGCGGATGCAGCGTCTGATCAACGATCTGTTGGCGTTCTCCCGGATCGGTCGTCTGACGACGGGTTTCACGGAGGTGGACCTGGATCGGGTGATGGCGGAGGTGGCGGGGCAGACGGAGGTCGCCCGGCAGCAGGCCGGTGCCGAGTTGACCTGGTCGGAGTTGCCGACCATCCGGGGTGAGGAGCCGTTGCTGACCAACCTGCTGGCGAACCTGGTCAGCAACTCGGTGAAGTTCCGTCGGCCGGACGTGCCGCCGAGGGTGCATGTGTCGGCGCGTCTGGTGGACGGCGAGTGGGAGATCACCTGCCGGGACAACGGTATCGGGATCGAACCGGAGTTCGCGGACAAGATCTTCGTGATCTTCCAGCGGTTGCACTCCAAGGACGCCTACCCGGGGACGGGCATCGGCCTGGCGATCGTCAAGAAGATCGTCGAGTACCACGGCGGTCGGGTCTGGGTCGACACCGACACCGAGGAGGGCACGGCTATCCGGTTCACCCTCCCGGCGTTGCCCGAGGACGTCGAGGCCGCCCGGGCGGCGGCCGACGAGCGGGACGGCGACGCCGACGCGACCGGGGACGACGCGCCGGCCGGAAGCACCGACGCGGAGCCGGGCGCGGAACGTGCCCGGCCCGCCGACATCGACGAAACGGCAACGACCGGGCCGACCGACGACACCCTTCGGGACGCTGACGACCAGCGTCCGGACCAGGCGACGAGCGGCAGGACGGCTGGCACGAAGGAGACAGTGCGATGACCGCTCCGGCGGACGGCAGAAGCCCGATCGAGGTCCTTCTCGTCGAGGACGACCCGGGCGACGTGTTGATGACCCAGGAGGCGTTCGAGGAGCACAAGCTCCGCAACCGGCTGACCGTCGTCTCCGACGGCGCCGAGGCGCTCGCCTACCTGCGGCGCGAGGGCCAGTACGCCGACGCGGTGACGCCGGACCTGATCCTGCTCGACCTCAACCTGCCCCGGCGCGACGGCCGGGAGGTGCTGGAGGAGATCAAGAGGGACGAGATGCTCTGCCGGATCCCGGTGGTGGTGCTCACCACCTCTCAGGCCGACGAGGACATCCTCCGCAGCTACCAGCTGCACGCGAACGCGTACGTGACGAAGCCGGTCGACTTCGAGCGGTTCATCTCGGTGGTCCGGCAGATCGACGAGTTCTTCGTCAGCGTGGTCAAGTTGCCGCCGCGTGGTTGACGACACCCTGCTCGACGACGTCGGCGGCCTGCTGCGCAAGGCCGCCGAGCAGATCGTCGTGCCGCTGTTCCGCCGTCTCGACGACCACGAGATCACCGAGAAGGCCCCGGGCGACGTGGTCACCGTCGCCGACCAGCGGGCCGAGGAGATGATCTCCGAGGAGCTGCTCCGGTTGCGTCCCGGCTCGGTGGTGGTCGGCGAGGAGGCCGTCGCCGCCGACCCCGCGCTCCTGGCGCACCTGCGCGCAACGGGGGACGTCTGGCTGGTCGACCCGGTCGACGGCACCGCCAACTTCGCCTCCGGGCAGCGGCCGTTCGCCCTGATGGTGGCCCTGCTGACCGAGGGCGAACCGGCGGCGTCCTGGATCCTCGACCCGCTGGCCGACAACCTGGCCGTGGGCCGGGCCGGCGCGGGCGTACGTCTGGACGGCCGGACGGTCGACACGGCCGGTCGGGTGCCGCCCCTCGACGAGTTGCGTGGCGCGTCGATGAGCCACTACCTGCCACCGCCGATGCGGTCCCGGGCGACGGCCGGCGGCCGGCGGCTCGGCGAGGTCCTCCCCGGTCAGCACTGCGCCGGCCGGGAGTACCTCGACGTGCTCGCGGGCACGCAGCACTTCGTGCTCTTCTGGCGGACGTTCCCGTGGGACCACGTGCCGGGCGCGCTGCTGGTCCGGGAGGCCGGCGGGGTGGTCCGCCGGTTCGACGGCACCGACTATCACCCGGCCGTCGACGACCACGGGCTGCTGGTGGCCGCGAACGAGCAGATCTGGGACGCGGTGCACGCCGCCCTGCTCGCCGACTGAGACACCCCCGACGGGCCGGCCGTCCGGGTAGTCACGGGCTCGGACTGAGACACCCCGACGGGCCGGCTGTCCGAGCCGTCACCGGCTCGGACGGCGGCCGGCGGTCCGGTATTGTGACCGGCGGTCCACGCCGAGGACGCGCCCGGGGCCGGGCCGCGTCCCGGCTGACGAGAGGACATCGCTTTCGTGCGCAGGACGGCTCTCCACCGGTGTCGCGGCCTCCGGCCGCTGGTCGCACTGCTCGCCGTGGTGGCGCTCGTGCTCGGCGGGGCCGCCCCCGCGCACGCCGAGCCGGCCGAGGGCGGCACCAAGGCGCTTCGGGACGCCTTGGAGGCCAGTGCCAAGGGCCACATCGAGGCCACCGCCAAGCTGGAGAACTCCAAGAAGCGGCAGGAGCAGCTCACCACCGAGCTGAAGAACATCGAGACCCGACTGGTCGGACTGACCGCCCAGGTGACCAAGGTGGCCGTCCAGTCGTACAAGCAGGGGCGGCTGACCGCCACCGGGCTGCTGTTGCAGAGCAGCGCGCCGGAGACGTTCCTCCAGCGGGCCGCCGAACTGGACGTGATGGCCCAGCGGGACGCCCAGCGACTGCGGGCGCTCGCCGACGAACGCGGCCGTGCCGACCGGGCCAAGCTGGCCATCGACGCCGAGGTCCGCGAGCAGATCAAGCAGGTCAACCAGTTGGCCAAGAAGAAGCGGGAGGCCGAACGGGCGCTCGCCGCGGTCAGCTCCGGCCCCAGTAGCGGCTTCGGCAGCGGTGGGTCCGCCACCGCCCGGCCGGCGCCGCGCAATCCGGATGGTTCCTGGCCGTCGGAGTCCTGCTCGGTGAACGACCCGACCACCTCGGGCTGCATCACCGCGCGCACCCTCAACGCCCTCCAGCAGGCCCAGGCGGCCGGCTACCGGCGACACGTCTCCTGCTTCCGCAGCGGCGGGTCGGGCGAACACCCCAAGGGGCGGGCGTGCGACTTCTCCGCCGCCACCAACGGCTTCAAGGACGAGACGGCCACCGGCGGCGACAAGGACTACGGTGACCGGCTCGCCGCCTGGTACGTCCGCAACGCCAGCCGCCTCGGCGTGCTCTACGTGATCTGGTACCGGCAGATCTGGCATCCGGGCACCGGCTGGCAGGCGTACGGCGGCCGGGGCAGCCCCGCTGCCGACCACACGAACCACGTTCATCTCTCCATGTACTGACCGTCCCTACCAGGAACGCTGCGTACCATCGCAGCGGTGAGCTCCCCGAAGTCCCCCGTCGACGTCGACGTCACCCCGTCCGCGCCGGCCCCGGTTCGGGCGCTGCCCACCGGTCTCGCCGCGTTCCTGGTCTTTTTCTCCAGCGGGGCCGTGCTGGTCTTGGAGACCGTGGCCCTGCGTCTGGTCGGCCCGTACGTCGGGGTCACCCTCCAGGTCACCAGTTCAGTGATCGGGATCGCGCTGGCCGCCATCGCGTACGGGGCGTGGACCGGCGGCTGGCTCGCCGACCGGCGGGACCCGCGCCCCCTGCTCGCCCCGGCGCTGGTGCTGGCCGGCATCGCCACCGCGGTCACCCTGCCCGTGGTCCGGTACGCCGGTGAGGTGCTGCGCGGCAGTGCGGCGAGCGCGATCCTGCTGCTCGTCGCGGCGGCCGTCTTCGTGCCGGCGGCACTGCTGTCGGCGGTCACCCCGCTGGTGGTGAAACTCCAGCTCGCCGACCTGCGCCGAACCGGGCAGGTGGTCGGTCGGCTCTCCGGCATCGGCACCCTCGGCGGCATCACCGCCACCCTCGCCACCGGATTCGTCCTGGTGGCGGCCCTGCCCAGCTCGGTCATCATGCTGGGGCTGGCGGTGGCGCTCGGGGTGAGCGGGATAGCCCTCGGGGTCTACCTGTACCGGCAGGACCGCACCGGGCTGCCCGGTCCGGCCCGCGCCCGCGCCGCCTTGGCGGTGCTCGGGCTGGCCGGAGCGGGCCTGGCCGCCGTCGCGCCGGACCCGTGCGACATGGAAACCGCATACCACTGCGCGTCAGTGGAGGTGGACGGCAGCCGGCCGACCGGCCGGACGCTGCTGCTGAACTCCGCCCAGCACTCGTACGTCGACCTGGCCGACCCGACGTACCTGAAGTTCGAGTACACCCAGTGGATCGGGGCGGTCGCCGACGTGGCGGCCCCGGCCGGGCAGCGGATGGACGCGCTGCACGTCGGCGGTGGCGGCTTCACCATGCCCCGCTACCTCGCCGCCACCCGCCCCGGCAGCGACAACCTGGTCTTCGAGATCGACGGGGGACTGGTCGACCTCGGCCGGTCGGACCTGGGCCTGCGCACCGGACCGGACATGCGGGCCGAGGTCGGCGACGCCCGGATGCTGGTCGCCGGGGAGCCCGCCGCCAGTCGGGACCTCGTGGTGGGAGACGCCTTCGGACACCTGGTGGTGCCGTGGCACCTGGCGACCCGGGAGATGGCCGCCGAGATCCGCCGGGTGCTCCGTCCCGGCGGGATCTACGTGCAGAACGTCATCGACTACCCGCCGCTGCGGTTCATCCGTGCCGAGGTGGCCACCGTGGCCGCCGAGTTCCGGCACGTGGCCCTGGTCGCCCCGCCGGCCGCGCTGCGCGGCGAGTACGGGTCCAACTTCCTCATCGTCGCCTCGGACCAGCCACTGCCGCTGGCCGCCACCGAGGAACGGCTCGCCACGCTCGACGAGCCGACCCGGCTGCTGTCCGGTGCCGACCTGACCGCGTTCGTCGATGACGCGCTGGTGCTGACTGACGACTACGCCCCGGTCGACCAGCTTCTCGCCACCGCCTGAACACGGCGTCCCGGCGGGGCCTCCGCACCGCCCGATCGGTGGCGATGCTGACCGATTTTGTCGTGGTCGGTGTAACTATCCGGTCGGTCGGGCAACACCTGTTGCCATGGGCGATGGGGTCGGCAAGGGCGCGCAACTTCTCGGTGACCGGTACCGGCTGATCGAACAGGTCGGTGCGGGCGGCATGTCCGTGGTCTGGCGTGGATACGACGAGGTGCTCGGCCGTCAGGTGGCGGTCAAGGTGCTCGCCTCGCGGCTGGCCAGTGACCGGGCCTTCCGGCACCGGATCCGCGCCGAGGCGCAGGCCGCCGCCCGACTGCTCCACCCGCACATCACCAACGTCTACGACTACGGCGAGTCGGAGCAGGTCGGGCTGACCGTCCCGTACGTGGTCATGGAGCTGGTCGACGGTCCGCCGCTGACCGCCCGGCTCGGCCGGGACCGGCAACTGCCCTGGCGGGAGGCGGTGACCATCGCCGCCGAGACGTCCGCCGCCCTCTCCGCCGCACACGCCCGGGGCGTGGTGCACCGGGACGTCACCCCGGGGAACGTGATGCTCACCCCGACCGGCGTGAAGGTCGTCGACTTCGGCATCTCCGCCCTGGTCGGGGAGAGCGAGAAGGGGCCGGACGGCGCGCTGCTCGGCACCCCGGCGTACGTCGCTCCGGAACGGCTCGACGGTGGCTCGGTCTCCCCGGCCACCGACGTGTACGCGGTCGGGCTGCTGCTCTACCGGATGCTGACCGGGCGGCTCCCCTGGCAGGCGAGCACCACCACCCAGATGCTCCGCGCCCACGTGCAGGCCGACCCCGCGCCGATGCCAGCGGTGCCCGGCCTGCCCGGGGACGTGGTCGAGCTGGTGGACCGCTGCCTGGCAAAGCGCCCCGAGGACCGACCGACCAGCGTCGAGTTGGCCCGTACCCTCGCCGAGGCGGCCGGGGTGGCCGCCGCCCTGCCGGTGTCGCCGGCCGGCCCGTCGGACGCGGCGCTGCTGGCCGCCGCGAACACCACGATCCTGCCCTGGTCGGCGGCGACCGACGCGCTGCCGCTGTCGGTCAGCCGGTCGCGGCGCGCGAAGGGCCGGCGACGGCGGCAGGCGCAGGCGGGCGCGGTGGCGGCCGGCCTGCTCGCGGTGACCGGCGTGGTGTGGGGGATGAGCGCGCAACAGCCGGCCAGCGGCGACCAGGTGAGCCCGGACGAGGCCCGGATGGGGCTGGACCGGCCGGCGCCCTGCACGGTCGACTACGCGTTGCGCCGCGACGACGGTCGCACGTTCACCGCCGACGTGACCCTGACCAACACCGGTAAGACGGAGCTGCGGGACTGGACGATGCGCTTCACCCTGCCGGGCGACCAGACGGTCAGCGGCCCGAACCCGGCGATGGTCCGGCAGCAGGGGCGGACGGTCGAGGTCCTCCCGGCCGCCGGGCAGGCCGCGCTGGCGCCCGGTGCCGCCGAGAAGATCGCCCTGACCGGCCGGTACGCCGGGTCGAACCCGCTGCCGGTCCGGTTCGAACTCGGTACCGAGACCTGCGAGGTCCGGGTCGCCGGGGTGGCCGGCAGCTCGCCCACGCCCATCCCGACGGTCGCCTCGGGCGGTGGCGCGACGCGGACCGGCGGCTCCACGACCACGTCCGGCACGAACACCCGCACGAGGGACTCGGACGACGACGGGAACGACAAGGGCAAGAGCAAAGGCAAGGACAAGGACAAGGACGGTGAGGGAAAAAAAGACGAAAGCCCGGAGCCCACGCCCCCGGTGACGGAACCGGCCCCGGATCCGGAGCCAACTCCGGACGTGACCCCAAGTCCCGATGACACCGGCGGGAACGACGGCGACGACGGGGACGATGGGGGCGACGACGGCGAGGACCCGGCCGAGGGGTGAGGTCCGTCCCTCGCCGGTGACCACGCGCTCCCGCGACGGGTCTCAGGTCAGCCCGGCGAACCGTTGCACCTGGTCGATGCCGCCTTCCACGATCAGCAGGGAGCCCTCGGGGAGCACCGTCTCCGCCACGGCGTACTCGTACGGTCTGCCGGGCAGCTTCGCCCCGACCACCATGACGCCGTAGCGGGCGGCCGGCGCCACCTCGGCCAGCGTGCGGCCGACCAGGGGCGGTGGCACCCGGACCTTGGCGATGGCGAAGTCGTCGCCGAACCCGATGAAGTCGAGCATGTTGCTGACGATCAGATGGGCGACCCGCTCCCCGGTCTCCGCCTCCGGGAAGACCACGTGCTGCGCGCCGATCGCGGAGAGGATCCGGGCGTGCTTCCGGGAGGTGGCGCGGGCCCAGATCGCCGACTCGCCGACCTCGATGAGCGCGAGGACGGTAAGGATGCTCGCCTCCACCGCCGCGCCGATACACACCACCACCCGCTTGAAGTCGGCGACGCCGAGTTGGCGTAGCGCCGTCTCGTCGGTCGCGTCGGCCTGCACCACCCGGTCCAGCCGGGACGACCACCGCTGCACCGTCTGGAGATCCCGGTCGATGGCGAGCACCTCGTGGCCGAGCCGGGTGAGGGTCACGGCCAGGTAGGTGCCGAACCGGCCCAGCCCGATCACCACGACGCCGTGGCTGTCTCCGCCGGGGTTACGTCTAGCCGACAATGGGTTGCTCCTCCGGGTACCGGTACAGCCGTCTTCGGGTGTTCAACGCGATCGCCGACCCGAGGGTGAGGGTGCCGACCCGCCCGATGTACATGAGGGCGATCAGGATGAGCTGTCCGGCGGGTGGGAGGGTGGGCGCTACGCCGGTGGAGAGCCCGGTGGTGCTGAACGCCGAGGTCACCTCGAACAGGGCCCGGTCGTAGCTCAGCCGCTCGGTCAGCAGGATCAGCGCCACCGTGCCGGCCACCACCAGCGCCACGCTGAGCAGGGCCACGGTGAGCGCCTGACGTTGGCTCGCCGTGGCCGCCCGACGCCGTCCGACGGTGACGTCCGGCTCGCCCCGCACCTCGGCCCAGATGGCGAAGGCGAGCAGGAAGAAGGTGGCGACCTTGATGCCCCCGGCGGTGCTGGCGCTGCCGCCGCCGATGAACATCAGGGCGATCAGCAGGGGATAGCTCGCCTCGTCCAACCCGGTGATGTCCAGCGTGTTGAACCCGCCGGTGCGGACGAACGCGTCCTGGGTGAAGGCGGCCAACGCCTTGCCCTCCCAGCCGAGGGAGCCGAGCGTGCGGGGGTTGCTCCATTCGGCGGCCAGCAGGACGGCGAAGGCGACCGCGAGCAGCACCAGGCTGCCCCAGACGGTCAGCTTGGTGCCGATCGTCCAGCGGCCCGGTCGTCGCCAGCTCCGGGTGGCCTCGAAGAGCGCGGGGAAGCCGAGCCCGCCGATGATCGAGCCGAACGCCAGTGGCAGGGTGACCCACCCGTCGTGCGCGAAGCCGGTCAGGTTGTCCCGGTAGAGGGAGAAGCCGCCGTTGTTGAACGCCTGGACCGCGTGGAAGAAGCCGTACCAGAGGGCCCGGCCCGGCGAATAATCGTAGGCGAGGACGAAGCGCAGGGCCAGGACCGTGGTCATCACGGCCTCGCAGACCAGCATGGTGAGGCCGATCCTGAGCAGCAACCGGCGTACGTCACCGATGCCGAACTCGGCCGTCTCCGCCTGCACCAGCAACCGGTTGCGCAGCCCCAGCTGACGGGCCACCAGCAGGATGACCAGGGTGCCACCGGTGAGGATGCCCAGACCGCCGACCTGCGTCAGGACGGTGATCATCACCAGTCCGACCGGGGTCCAGTAGTCCGGCGTGTCCACCACGACCATCCCGGTGACCGAAACCGCCGAGGTCGCGGTGAACAGGGCGGTGAGGAAGGGGGTGATCCGGTGCTCCTCGGTCGCCGGGGGCAGCATCAGCAGACCCGTGCCGAGCAGGATCGCCACCAGGAAACCGAGGGGCACGATCCGCACGGGGTGACGGAGAAGCCGGCGCACCAGCCAATCTTCGTGCCGGAGCACGGCACCGGGTGCGGAAACGGGCATCCTCCGCAGACGCGAGGACAACCATTCCGACATTCACCTGCCGGTCAGTCGGAGACCATCTTCCGGTCGCCGGCCGCCGCTTGGCTGATCGCGATTCCTCTCGATGACAGGAGACGGCGTTGCGACGTACCCTTTCCGCCCTCGGTGTGGCCGGCGCGCTGCTCACGGTCGCGGTGGCCGTGCCCACCGCCACGGCCGTCGGGGCCGAAGCGCAGGCCCGCCCGGACCGGTCGCGGGCCACCGACCGGCCGGTCGTGATCGCCCACCGTGGGGCGAGCGGCTACCGGCCCGAGCACACCCTGGAGGCGTACCGGCTGGCGATCCGGATGGGCGCGGACTACATCGAGCCCGACCTCGTCCCGACGAAGGACGGCGTGCTGGTCGCCCGGCACGAGAACGAGATCTCCGGGACGACCGACGTGTCCGCCCGACCCGAGTTCGCCGCCCGGAAGACCACGAAGACCATCGACGGGGTCGCGGTGACCGGCTGGTTCACCGAGGACTTCACCCTCGCCGAACTGAAGACGCTGCGCGCCAAGGAACGGCTGCCGCAGGTCCGGGTCACCAACACCGCGTACGACGGCCGGTTCGAGGTGCCCACCCTCCAGGAGGTCGTCGACGTGGCCCGGGAGGAGGGGCGGAAGCGCGGCCGGGTGATCGGCATCGCCCCGGAGACCAAGCACCCCACCTACTTCGCCTCCATCGGGCTGCCCCTGGAGGAGCCGCTGGTCGAGGTGCTCCGGGCCAACAAGCTGACCAAGCCCAGCTCGTCGGTGGTCATCCAGTCCTTCGAGACGGCCAACCTGCGCAAGCTGGACAAGATGATCGACGTCAAGCTGGCGCAGCTCCTCGACGCGTCCGGCCGCCCGTACGACTTCAGGGTCGCCGGTGACCCGCGCACCTACGCCGACCTGGCCACGCCGGCGGGCCTGCGCTGGATCGCCGGGTACGCCGACATCGTCGGCGCGCAGAAGAACCTGATCGTGCCCCGGGACGCCGCCGGCAGGCTGCTCGCGCCGACCACCATCGTCCGGGACGCGCACCGGGAGAAGCTGGACGTGCACGCCTGGACGTTCCGCGCGGAGAACCAGTTCCTCGCCGTCGACCACCGGATCGGCACCGACCCGAACGCCCGGGGCGACATCACCGCCGAGTACGAGCTGTTCTTCCGGCTGGGCCTGGACGGCGTCTTCGCCGACCACCCGGACACGGCCGTCGCCGCGCGCGCCGGCCTCTCCTGACCCGCCCGATCCGTCTTTCCTCCTGCTGGCCCGCCACCCGACCGCCCGGGTGGCGGGCCAGCCCCCGTTGACAGGAGGGCCGTGCCGGCTGACCCGTCAGTCCACCCGGGCGGGTTCGAACAGTTCGGCCAGGGGCCCGTCGAGCCGTCGCAGGCTGGCTATCGCCCGGCTGGCCCGGCTCTTCACCGTTCCCGTCGAGCAGCCCAACAGCTCGGCGATCTCCTGTTCGCGCATCTCCGCCCAGTACCGCAGGACCAGCACCACGCGCTGCCGGGCGGGGAGCGCACGGAGCGCGGCGAGCACCAGGCGGGCGGTGTCCCGCGGCTCGTACGGGTCTTCGGCCAGCCGGTCCGGCAGTTCCCCGGTGGGAATCTCCCACCGCCACAGCCGCCGTCCGGCCCGCCAGGCCGCCCGCACCATCACCCGCCGGGTGTACGCCTCGGCGTCGCCGTCCGGGTGGAGCCGGTGCCAGGCCCGGTACGTCTTGACCAGCGCCTCCTGTGCCAGGTCCTCGCCGTGCCCGTGGTCGCCGGTGAGCAGCGTGCCGTGCCGCACCAGCGGGACGTACCGGGCGTTGACGAACTCGGCGAACCCCGGCGGCCCGGCGGTGGTGGCGGGGGCCATCAGCGCCCCGCCGGGGCGAGCAGGGCGCGGATCTCGGCGAGGAAACCCTCGGGCAGCCAGACCCGGCCACCCATCGAGGAGGTGGCGAAAGCGCAGTCGTCGGTACTGCTGATCGCCACCACCGCCTGCGGCGATCCGGAGGGGTACATCAGCGTGAGCGCGGCCATGTCCCGGGCGGCCGGCTTCCAGGCCGGGGTCAGAGGCTCCCCCGAGGAGCAGGTCAGCTCGTCCTCGTCGACCGTCCGGTCCAGGTCACGTAGCCGGTCCAGCACCATCGCGACGGCGGTCGCGTCGCTGGAGTCGATCCGGTCGTGTCCCCGTTGGCCGAGCTGGGCGGCGGGTGCGGCCTCCGGCAGCACCAGGCGGCCGGGCTTCTCCGTGGCGCTGTGGATCGACGCTGCGAACGGGTTCAACTCCGCTGGCGTCATCTCGACCGTGAGCCCCGCGCCCGACCAGGGCATCTCCACATTGAAAGCGGCCCAGCGGCCACGTCCGAACGCCGCGAAGCCGTCGACGTCATTGTCGGCGAACCAGGCGGGCTGCCCGCCGGGCAGGACCACCTCGGTCAGACCCGAGCTGAAGGTCTGGGGCGGTAGGTTCGGTGGGTCGTACGGGGGATGCCAGCGGCGGACCACGACCATCGGTTGCGCGTCGCAGTCGCCGCCCGGACCGACGTTGACGTCGACCAGGATCGACCGGGCGGGCACCTCGCAGTAGGTCAGCGGCCGGCTGACGTCCCGGTTCACCCGCCAGCCGGGCGGCGCCGGCACGACCAGCCCGTTGACCCGTATCGCCTCGTCGTCTCCGAGCTCAACCAGGAACGGACGGGGCGTGCCCTTGCGGCCGCTGCCGTCGGGCAGTGGGTCAGGGGTGCGGCGGCCGGTGGGGCTGGCAGCCGGGCCGATCCCGGACGCGTCACCGGTCGGCCAGCCGGTGGCGACCAGTCCGCCGCCGACGAGCAGCGCGACCGTCACGACGCCGGCCAGTCCGGTCGTGACCTGGCGTCGGCGCGCGGCGGCACCGCGTCTCAGCACCTCCGGTACCGGGTCGGCGCTGGTCGGGTGGGTGTCGGCGACCGCCGAATCCAGCAGTGCCCTGATCCGCTCCGTCATCGACGTCCTCCTCGTGTGGACGCGCCACCCCGTGTGGTGGCTCCATCCACCCAAAGGCACCGGAGGTCGGAGACGGTTCCACGAGCGGACGTCCGACGCCGCCAGCAGGCCCGACGTTTCCCCGCCACTGCGCCACCGTCCCCGAGCGCCGCTGGTGGCCGCCATCTCGTCCACCACCGGCGGTCGGCACCCATGGTGCTGCCGACGCTGTAGAGCTGCCCCGTCTGTGCGCCCACGCCGGAGTGCCGAGGGCGGGGCGTCGGGGGCGGCGGGGTGGTTCCGCCGACCGTGGCCGGCGTGGGCCCTCTCGGCAGCGGAGGATCTCCCCGCCGCCCGCCGCCCGCCGCCCGCCGCCCGCCGCCGCCCGCGCCCGCCTGCCGGTCGGTCCCCGTCCGCCGTCCGGTCCGCCGCCCCGTCCGCCGCCGGCCGTCCGCCGGCCCCAGCCCTCCGCCGCCCGCGCCCGCCCGCCGGTCGGTCCCTGCCCGCCGGTCGGTCCCCGCCGGTCGGTCCCCGCCGGTCGGCCCGCGCCGGTCGGCCCCCGGCCGGCCGATTGGCGGTGCCGCGCGGTGGGCTCGATGGCGTCCGGCGTCGTGAATCTTGGACACTTACCGTCGAATGCGGACGGTAAGTGTCCAAGATCTGGAGGCTGACATGGGGTGAGGGTCAGTTCTCGGGTAGGAAGGCCGCCGCCACGGTCGAGTGCGTCGTCCAGCCGAGCGATTCGTAGAGGCTGCGCCCGTCGTCGGTGGCGACCAGGATTCCGGTCCGTAGTCCGTGTTGCGCGCCATGGTCGGCCAGGGCCCGCATGACGACCGTCCCCAGCCTGCGCCGTCGGTGCGCGGGCGTGGTCTCCACCTGGTCCACGACGCCGTACGACCCGGCGGGGGCCAGCCGCCCGGAGGCCGCCGGGCTTCCGGTGGAGTCCACCACCGTCGCGACGACCGCCCCGCCGGTCGTGTCGATCCGCACCGCGTACGGCGCGGGCGGGGTCACCACGCCTTCACCGAACGGGGCGCTCATCAGGTGGTTGACCGGGGCCATCGTCCAGTGCGGGGGCAGCGCGCCGCGCAGTTCGGCGGAGCTTCCCATGGCCTTGATCCAGGTGCCGGGGGCGGTCAGGCGTCGGCCGAGGTCGTCCAGTACCGCCGCGTCGTGGCGGTGCAGCACGTAACGCACCCGGTGGCCCGGCCGCCCCACCTCGACCCGGAAGCCCCCGGGTACGGCTGTCGGAGCGGGTGTGCTCCGGCAGCGGGCCCAGCCCCGGCCCCAGGCCACCACCAGCTCCGGCAGGGTTGGATCGCCGCCAGGCGTGGGAACGCGCGCGGCCGGGGTGGGACCGTCGGTCACCGGCGTGCTCTGGTCACTGCGTCCGTTCGGCGACGTAGGTGCCACGCCCCGGCTGTCCGGTGATCAGCTCCCGGTCGTGCAGGAGCGAAAGCGCGCGCGAGGCCGTGTTCATGTGGACGCGATACGCCTCGGCCAGCTCGCGGGTGGAGGGGAGCTTGTCGCCGGGCTTCAACTCGCCGCTCTTGATCTTCGCGGCGATGTCGTTGGCGATCTGGCGGTATGGGGCTTGTGCTGTGGGCATGGTGAGGACTCCGGTTGGTTCGGCATCACCGATCATGCCGGACCTGCACCAGTAGCTGCAATAAGCGGTCGTGTCGTTACTCTACGGGGTCGACCTACACAAACATTTTGTGTAAGTTGCTGGGTGTCCGGCTCCGGTTGGTTCGGCAAACCCTCGGAGGTGGGCATTCGAGTGGGCTCCGGGGTCGTACCGCCGATGAGGGCTGCGGTCGCGGGGCCGGCGGCCCGGTCCGTGTCTCCCCTTGCTGTGGACCGGGCCGCCTTCCAGCGACGACGGGTGACGGAGGGATGTCCGCACATGGGAATCCTGGAGAGACTGTTCCGGCCGGCGGGCCGACCACGCCATGGCCAGGCCCGCCATGACCAACAGGCCCGCCATGACCAGGCCCGGCACGGGCGGCCGGAGCAGCACCGGCGGCGGTCGCCGAACGAGGGGTGGTACCGCTCGGCGACCTGTCGGTCGCTGACCGCCGGGCAGGTCCGCGACCGGCAGTTCCGCAGCGTGCGTCGAGGCGGCCTCGACCCGCTGGAGGTGTACGCGTTCCTGCACCGGGTCGCCGGTGAGCTGGCCGCCGCCCGGCGTGAGCTGACCTACACCACCGAGGAGAACGTCCGGATCAAGCGGGCGCTGCGGAGCTGGCAGTCCCGGTTCGCACCGAGGACGCACCGGTGAGTGAGGACGCACCGGTGAATGAGGGCGTGCCGGTGAATGAGGGCGTGCCGGTGAGCGGGGGCGTGCCGGTGTACCGGGACCGCGAGCGCTTCGTGGTGCACCTGCCGGTGGTCGCCACCGACCTGGCCGGGGCGTTGCGCTTCGCCCGGTCGATCACCCGGGCGGTGAGCTTCCTGGCCGACGTGGACCGGGGCGAGACGACGGTCTCCGCCGAGGACGCGCAGGGCGTACGGCACCGGGTCTTCTGCGACCGGTTGTTCGCGCGCGGCCGGCGCTGTCCACGGCCGGCCGGACACGACGGCGACTGTGGGGCCGAGCGACACCGGTAGGTGGCGGGCGTCGACACGATGGTCAGTGTCCCGGTGGCGGTGTCGGCCATCGACCGGAAACACCGGGGTGCCCAATTGTCCCGGTCGGCCACCTGGTCGGCGTTACTTGTGTGTTGCCGCCACATAGCCCGTGGGTGACGTCACTCCTAGCGTGAGCCGACAACGGATTTCCCTTCCTCCGAGTCCTCACGTGGAGTCGCAATGACGGTCCGGACGACGCGGCGCGCGGTCCTCGCCGCCGCCACCATGATGGCTGCGGCGGTCGCCGCGACCGCCTGTGGCAGCCCGCAGGAGACCGCCTCCGGTGGCGGTGACGACGCCGCCCCGGTCAAGGTCGGCCTGGTGTACTCCCAGTCGGGAGCCCTGGCCAGCTACGGCAAGCAGTACATCGAGGGGTTCCGGGCGGGCCTCGACTTCGCCACCGACGGCACGGGCAAGGTCGACGGCCGGACCATCGAGGTCACCGAGGTCGACGACGCCGGTGACCCGGCCAAGGCGGTGTCGGCAGCGAAGGACCTGATCGGCAAGGGGCACAAGATCCTCGCCGGGTCCACCGCCTCCGGGGTGGCGTTGCAGGTCGCCCCGATTGCCGCGCAGAACAAGGTGCTCTTCATCTCCGGCCCGGCCGCCACCGACGCGGTGACCGGTGCGAACCGCTACACGTTCCGGTCCGGCCGGCAGTCGTACCAGGACGTGGTGACCGCCAAGTCGTTCATCGGCGACCCGGCCGGCAAGAAGGTCGTGGTGTTCGCCCAGGACGGCGCGTTCGGCGACGCCAACGAGGCCGCCGTCAAGGCCGTCATCGGCGGCGCCGGGGCGACCGTGAGCAGCGTCCGGGCCCCGGCCAGCGCGACCGACTTCACCCCGTTCGCCAGCCAGATCACCGCCGCCAAGCCGGACCTGCTCTTCGTCGCCTGGGCCGGCACCACCGCCCCGGCGATGTGGCAGACCCTCGACCAGCAGGGCGTGCTGACCTCCACCACGGTCGTCACCGGGCTCGACATCCGTGCCTCCTGGGCGACCTTCGGCGCGGCCGGCACCAAGATCTCGTTCCTGTCGCACTACTTCGACGGGGCCAGCGACACCGAGGCCGCCAAGGCGCTCAAGGCCAAGGTCACCGGCGGGACGCTCGACCTGTTCCACCCGGACGGCTTCGCCGCCGCCCAGATGGTGGTCCGCGCGGTCGCCGAGGGCGGCGACGACGTGGAGAAGATGGTCACCGCGCTCGAAGGCTGGAGCTTCGACGGGGTCAAGGGCAAGATGACCATCCGCAAGGAGGACCACGCCCTGCTCCAGCCGATGTACCAGGCCAGCCTCACCGGCAGCGGCACCGCGTTCACCGCGAGCGCCCAGAAGAGCCTCACCGGCGACGAGTCCGCGCCGCCGGTCGTGGCGATGAAGGGCTGATCCGACGATGCTCGCCACCCGCGGTCTGACCTGGCGGATCGGTGAGGTCGCCATCGTCGACGACGTGCACCTCGACCTGACGGCCGGAGAGTTCCTCGGCGTGATCGGGCCGAACGGTGCCGGCAAGACCTCACTGTTCAACCTGATCACCGGCCTGCGTCGCCCCACCACCGGAACGGTCCTGCTGGACGGGAGGGACATCAGCGCCCTCCCGCCGCACCGGCGGGCCCGGCTCGGGCTGGGGCGCACCTTCCAGGCGTCCTCGGTCTTCGGCTCGCTCAGCGTGCGGGAGAACGTGCGGCTCGCCGTCCAGGCGCACCGCGGGGGTTCGATGAAGCTGTGGCGGCGGGCGGCGGCCGACCGGGAGGTGGTCGCCGCCGCCGACGCGGCGCTCGACCGGGTCGGCCTCGCCCACCGGGGTACGGCGCTCGCCGGCACCCTCGCCCACGGCGAGAAGCGCAAGCTGGAGATCGCCCTGCTGCTCGCCGGAGAACCCCGGGTGATGCTGCTGGACGAGCCGATGGCCGGGGTCAGCGCCGAGGACGTCCCCGAACTGGTCAGCGTGATCAAGTCGCTGACCGGGGAGAGCGGCCGGGCGGTGCTCATGGTCGAGCACCACATGGACGTGATCCTGGAGCTGGCCGACCGGATCGCCGTGATGCACCACGGCGCGCTGCTCGCCTGCGACACCCCGGAGACGGTGATGGCCAACCCCACCGTCCAGGAGGCATACCTGGGGGAGGCCCTGTGACCGCCATCCTCACCGTCGAGGACCTGTCGGTCCGGATCGCCGGGCTGCACATCCTCCAGGGGGTGTCCTTCACGGTCGCCCCGACCGGGGTCACCGTGCTGCTCGGGCGCAACGGCGTCGGCAAGACCACCACGTTGCGTGCCGTCGTCGGGCTCACCCCGGCCGGCGGCGAGGTGACCGGCCGGGTCCGGATGGGCGAGCGCAGCCTGCTCGACCGGCCCACCCACCGGCTGGTCCGGGACGGCCTCGGCTACGTACCCGAGGACCGCTGCGTCTTCGCCGGCCTCACCGTCGCCGAGAACCTGCGGCTCGCCGAGCGGCGCGGCAGCACCCCGGCGTACGACCGGGTGTTCGCGCTCTTCCCGGAGCTGGACCGGCGCGGACGCCAGCGGGCCGGCTCGCTCTCCGGCGGCCAGCAGCAGATGCTCGCCATCGGCCGGGTGCTGCTCAACGACAACAAGCTGCTCCTGGTCGACGAGCCGACCAAGGGGCTCGCCCCGAAGGTGGTGACCGAGGTGGCCGAGGTGCTGGAACGCGTCGCCGAGACGGTGCCGGTGCTGCTCGTCGAGCAGAACCTCGCCGTGGTGCGCCGGCTCGCCACCGACGCGGTGGTGATCGACGCCGGGCGGGTCGCCTGGAGCGGCAGCGCCCGGGACCTGCTCGCCGAGGCGGAGCTGACGAAGTCGCTGCTCGGCGTCGGATCGGCGGAGGCGCACTCCCCGGGCCCCGCAGTGGCGAGGAAGGACCAGCTCGCATGAGCACCGTCGTGCTGCTCACCCTGACCGGCCTCGGACTGGCCGCGCTCTACTTCCTGGTCGCCTCCGGGCTCTCCCTGGTGTTCGGCCTGGCCGACGTGCTCAACTTCGCGCACGGGCTCTTCCTCGGCGTGGGGGCGTACGCGACCTGGTGGGCGTCGGGGAACCTGCCCGGCGCCGGCCCGGACGGCCTCGGCTTCGTGGTGGCCGCTGCCTTCGGCGTGCTCACCGGCGCGCTGGTCGCGGTGCTGGTGGAGTTGGTGCTGATCCGGCCGCTCTACTCCCGCACCATCGCGCAGGTCCTGGTCACCGTCGGGCTCTCGCTCGCCGGGGTGGCCCTGCTCCAGGCGGTCTGGGGCGCCGACCCGCGTCCGTTCCCGCGACCGGAGTGGACCCGCCAGGTGACCTCGGTGTTCGGGGCGAAGGTGCCGAACGCCGGGCTGCTGCTGATCGTCGCCGCCGGGCTGGTGCTCGCCGCGCTGCTGGCCTTCCTCCGCTTCACCCGGTACGGCCTGGTGATCCGGGCCGGGGTGGAGAACCGGGAGATGGTCACCGCGCTCGGCATCGACGTGCGGAAGGCGTTCACCCTGGTCTTCGCGATCGGCGGGGCGGCTGCCGCGCTGGCCGGCGCGCTGGGCGGGGTCTACTTCGGCTCGGTCTCGCCCGGTCAGGGCGGCTCGCTGCTGATCTTCGCGTTCATCGTGGTGGTGATCGGCGGGATGGGCTCGGTGGTCGGCTCCGCGTACGCGGCCGTCGCGGTCGGGCTGCTGCAACAGTTCGTGAACTACTACGGCACCTCCGGCCTCGGCGACATCTGCGTCGTCGCGCTGCTGGCCGTGGTGCTGCTGCTCCGTCCGCAGGGCATCGCCGGAAAGGTGGCCACCGCATGACGAACTCCGTGGTCGACGGCGCGGTGGAGCCGCCGAAGGCGGCCGTCCCGGCCGAGCCTAGGCCGTCGGGGTGGCAGCGGCTGCGGCCGTTCCTGCCGCTGGTGGCGTTGGCGGTCGCCGCGATCCTGCCGTACTCGACGGTGCACCTGCCGGGCATCTTCGAGGGGCCGCTGAACTCGCCCGGCACCCTGCAACTGCTCGCCGTCTGCCTGGTCTTCGGCGGGCTCGCCGCCGGCTACGACCTGCTGTTCGGGCGGACCGGGATGCTCTCCTTCGGGCACGCGCTCTACTTCGCCGCCGGGGTGTACGGCACCGACATCCTGGTCACCAAGGCCGGGCTGCCGCTGTGGCAGGCGGCGCTGCTCGCCCTGACCGGCGGGACGACCCTCGCCGCGCTGCTCGGCGCGGTCGCCCTGCGGACCGTGGGTATCGCCTTCGCCATGGTCACCCTGGCGTTCGCCCAGGTCGGGGCGATCCTGGTGGCCCGGGACTTCGGCGGGCTGACCGGCGGTGAGGAGGGGCTTCCGCTGGACGTCTCCGGGCTGCCGGCGGCGCTGGTCGGCGTGACGAACACGGTGAACCTGTACTGGCTGGCGTTGGCGTACCTGGCGGTGGTCGTGCTGGTGGTGCACCGGGTCAGCGCGTCGCCGACCGGACGGGTGCTCGCCGGGCTGCGCGACGACGAGCGGCGGATCGGGGTGCTCGGGCTGGACCCGTACCGCTTCAAGCTGGTCGCGTTCACCCTGTCGGGTGGGCTGGCGACGGCCGGCGGAGCGGTCTACTGCCTGATCATCGGCGGCGCCTCGCCGCACATCACCTCCAGTGAGCTGACGCTCTCCCTGCTGGTCATGGTGGTGCTCGGCGGGCCGGGCACCCGCTGGGGCCCGGTGCTCGGCGGCATCCTCTACATGTACCTCGACCACCGGCTGACCGCCTTCGGGGCGTCCGAGGCGGTGGACGCGCTGCCCGGCTGGCTCAGCGCCCCGCTCTCGCAGCCGCTGTTCGTGCTCGGCACGGTGTTCATCCTGGCGGTCTACTTCTTCCCCGGCGGCCTCGCCACCCTGGCCACCCGGCTGGGCCCGCTCCGCACCGCCCTCACCCGCCCCCGCCGGACCCCCTGACCGCACCTGCTCGCCGACTCCGCCGGACTCCCTGACCGCACCTGCTCGCCGCCCCCGCCGCCCCCGCCGCCCCCACCGGCCGGCGGGGTCGGCCGGTGGGGGACGGCGGGCCGGACTGGTAGAAAGGGCGGATGGGGGATCGGGCGGCGGTACGGGAGCGGGCCGAGGCGGTGCTGCGGCGCCTGGCCGGTGAGCACGCCCGACTGCGCGAGGACCAGTGGCGGGCGATCGAGGCGCTGGTCGTCGACCGGCGTCGGGTGCTCTGCGTCCAGCGCACCGGGTGGGGCAAGTCGGCCGTCTACTTCGTGGCCACCGCCCTGCTGCGCGGGCGGGACGCCGACACCGCCCCGACCGCCGACACCGCCCCGACCGCCGACACCGCCCCGACCGCCGACACCGCCCCGACCGGCGACGTCGGCCCGACGGTGATCGTGTCGCCGTTGCTGGCGTTGATGCGCAACCAGGTGGAGGCGGCGGCCCGGGCCGGTATCCGGGCCCGCACCATCAACTCGGCGAACCTCGACGAGTGGGACGGGATCACCGCCGAGATCCACGCCGGCACGGTCGACGTCCTGCTGATCAGTCCCGAACGCCTCAACAACCCGGACTTCCGGGACACTGTCCTGCCCCGGCTGGCCGCCACGACCGGGCTGCTCGTGGTCGACGAGGCGCACTGCGTCTCCGACTGGGGGCACGACTTCCGTCCCGACTACCGCCGGCTGCGTACCTTCCTGACGAACCTGCCGACCGGCACGCCGGTGCTCGCCACCACGGCCACCGCCAACGCCCGGGTCACCGCCGACGTCGCCGATCAGCTCGACACCACCGCTGGTGCCCCGGGCACCGACCGGGCGGACGTGCTGGTGCTGCGCGGCAGCCTGGACCGGGAGTCGCTGCGGCTGGCCGTACTCGACCTGCCCAGCCCGGCGCACCGGCTCGGCTGGCTCGCCGACCACCTGGACCGCCTCCCCGGCTCGGGGATTGTCTACACGCTGACCGTGGCCGCGGCGGGGGAGACCGCCGAGTTCCTCCGCTCGCGGGGTTACCCGGTCGCGGCGTACACCGGGCAGGCCGACGACTCCGACCGGCGTGCCGCCGAACAGGACCTTCTCGACAACAAGATCAAGGCGCTGGTGGCGACGTCCGCGCTCGGCATGGGCTTCGACAAGCCCGACCTCGGCTTCGTCGTGCACCTCGGCGCGCCGCCCTCGCCGATCGCGTACTACCAGCAGGTCGGCCGGGCCGGGCGGGCCGTCGAACACGCCGAGGTGCTGCTGTTGCCGGGTGCCGAGGACGCGGCGATCTGGCGGTACTTCGCCTCGCTCGCCTTCCCGCCCGAGGAGCAGGTCCGCGCCGTGCTGGCCGCCCTGCGCACCGACCGGCCGCTCTCCACCCAGGCCCTCGAACCCGTCGTCGACCTGCGCCGGGCCCGGCTGGAGATGATGCTCAAGGTGCTCGACGTCGACGGCGCGGTCCGCCGGGTCCGGGGCGGCTGGCTCGCCACCGGCGAACCCTGGACCTACGACGAGGCCCGGTTGCGCCGCGTCGCCCAGGCCCGCACCGCCGAGCAGCAGGCCATGCGCGAGTACGCCACCACGCCCGACTGCCGGATGCGTTACCTGCGCGAGTGCCTGGACGACGACGCGGCCACCGCCTGCGGCCGGTGCGACCGGTGCGCCGGGCCGCTGTTCGACGCCACGGTGTCCGGTCCGGCGCTCACCGCCGCGCAGGCGTTCCTCGGCCGCCCCGGGGTGGAGCTGGCCCCGAAGAAGCTCTGGCCCACCGGCCTGGACGCGGTGGGCGTACCGCTGAAGGGGCGCATCGCCCCGACGGAGCAGGCACTGCCCGGACGCGCGGTCGGGCGTCTCTCCGACCTCGGGTGGGGTGGGCGGCTGCGCGCGCTGGTGGGCCCGGACGCCGCCGACGCGCCGGTGCCGGACGACGTCGTCGCCGCCGTGGTCGAGGTGCTCAAGGAGTGGTCGCACGGGGACGACCCGTGGCCGCGGCGTCCGGCGGGCGTCGTGGCGGTCGGCTCCCGACGGCGTCCCCGGCTGGTCGGCTCGCTCGCCGAGCGGATCGCCGAGATCGGCCGGCTGCCCCTGCTCGGCCAGGTCGCGCCGACCGGTGCCGCCGGCGCGGACGGTCCGCGCGGCAACAGCGCCCAGCGGGTACGCGCGTTGCACGACGCCTTCGCCGTGCCGGACGACCTGGCCGGCACGCTCGCCGGGCTGACCGGCCCGGTACTGTTGGTCGACGACCTGGTCGACTCCGGCTGGACGCTGACCCTGGTGGCGCGGTTGCTGCGCCGCCACGGCGCGCCCGACGTCCTGCCCCTGGCCCTGGCCGTCGCCGGCTGAGAGGCGGGTGGCCCGCCGGGGCCGTGGCGGGCATCGTCCACCGGGGCCGTGGCAGGTGGGCGCGTCCCGGGTCGGGCCGGAAAAGTTCCCGGCCGGGGCGGAATGCGACCGTTACCACGCCGTCGCCGTGGTCGACCGGTGACCAGCCGTTCCGACGGTACCGTGAACCGCATGAACGACCAGTTCCCCGTCAGCACCCTCCGGCTGGCGCTGGTGGTGGCCGGGCTGGTCCTCGCGTTGATCGCCGGCTTCGGCATCGGGCGGCTCAACCCCCACCCGTCGGCGGTGGCGGGAGCGTCCACCACCACGGCCGGTGCCGACCACAGCCATCCGGCGGGCACCCCGGCCCACGAGCACCTCGACGGCGGTACGGAGGTCGGCGGCCTGGCCGTCACCTCGGCGGGTTACACCCTCGCCCCGCTGGGCGTGACGTTCACCGCCGGCCGGGCCGGCGAGTTCCGCTTCCAGATCCAGGAGGCCGGGCAGCGACCGGTGACCCGGTTCGCGATCGTGCACGACAAGCCGATGCACCTGATCGTGGTGCGCCGGGACCTCACCGGCTTCCAGCACCTGCACCCGACGATGGGCGCCGACGGCACCTGGTCGGTCCCGCTGACGCTGCCCGAGCCGGGGATCTGGCGGGCGTACACCGACTTCTCCACGGTGACCGCCGACAACGTGCAGACGCCGGTGACCCTCGGGGTGGACCTGGTCGTCCCCGGCGCGTACACCCCCCGGGACCTGCCCCCGCCGGCCCGGACCGCGACCGTCGACCGGTTCACCGTCGACTTCCAGGGTGACCCCCGCATCGGCGTGAACGCGCCGATGGCGTTCCGGGTGCGCGTCGGTGACAGCACGCCCACGCTGGAGCGCTACCTCGGCGCGTACGGGCACCTGGTGGTGCTCCGCGAGGGCGACCTCGGCTACCTGCACGTGCATCCGGAGACGGAACTGGCCGGGAACGCGGTGATGTTCCGGCTCACCGTGCCCGGCCCCGGTCGCTACCGGTTCTACCTCGACTTCCAGGTGGCCGGTGAGGTGCACACCGCCGAGTACACGGTGACGATCCCCTGACGACCCCTGCGCCGATCGTGGGCTCAGCTTGCGCGGCGGGGCTCAGCTTGCGCGGCGGGGCTCAGCCCGCGCGGCGGGCGGGCCGGTGGGCGAGGTACCGCAGCAGGTCCCGGATCTGCTGCTTCTCGTCGGTGGGGACGGTGGGGTCGGCGAGCCGGTCGAGGATCACCCGGACGTCCGCCTCGACCGGGGCGTCGTCGACCCGCCGCCGGGCCGCCGGAGCGCCGTCGGGCAGGCCAAGCGCCCGGAACGCCGCGGTGACCGGCACGTCCAGGGCGGCACAGAAGCCTCGGACCTTGGCCAACTCGGGATAGTCCTGCCAGTCGCCGGCCAGCCAACGGAAGATCGTGGACCGGCCGACCCCGGTGTGGGTGGCCAGATCGGTGACGGTCCACCCGCGCTCCTGACGGGCGTCGTCGATGGCCCGCCGGACGAAGCGCGCGAAGGCCATCTGTGGCGAAACCTCTGCGGAGCCCATGAGCGGGTGTCCCTTTCCGGCCGGTCGCACCGGACGGTGCGTCTTCGAGCGTAGTACCCCCAGCAGGTCAGGGGGTCGCCCGATCGCCTGGCTAGTCACCCCTGATCCGGTACACCGGCGGCAATCATTGCTGCTGGGCAACCAACTCGGCGGTGCGGACGGCGGGCTACGCGCCGCCGTCGAGGAGGGTCTCCAGGCGGGGAGTGATCTGCCACTGTCCCACCAGGGCGCGGTACTCGGCGTCCTGCTCGCCGGTGCTGGCGCCGGTGCCGCGTCGGGCGCGGATCAGCAGGTTCCGGGGGGTGTGGCGGGAGTCGACGAACTCCACCACCTCGGCCCGGTAGCCGTGCGACCGGAGCAGCCCGGCCCGGAGCGCGTCGGTCAGCACGTCGGCGAAGCGTTCCCGCAGGATGCCCTGCCGGGTGAGCAGCTCGTACGGGGCCGGGGCGGGTCGGGCCCGCAGCTGCGCGGCGAGGTCGTGGTGGCAGCACGGGGCGGCGAGCACCCAACGGGCCCCCCAGCGGACCGCCCGGGCCAGCGCCTCGTCGGTGGCCGTGTCACAGGCGTGCAACGCCAGCACCAGGTCGGGGGTCGGGTCGACCTCCGCGTCGAGGATGGTGCCGGCGACGAACCGGACCCGGTCGGCCCAGCCGAGGCGCTCGGCGAGGGCGCTGTTGCGTTGCCGCTGGTCCTCCCGGACGTCCACGCCGACGAGTTCCACGTCGAGGCCGCGCCGGGTCAGGTAGCGGTACGCGGCGAAGGTCAGGTACGCGTTGCCGCAGCCCAGGTCGACCACGCGCAGGGGACCGGTCAGCTCGTCGGGCAGGGTGGCGGCGAGGGCGCGGAGGAAGGCGTCCACCTGTCGGCGTTTGGCCGCCGACCCGCCGATCTCGGCGAAGATCGGGTCACCCGGGTCGAGCAGGTACTCCTTCTCCCGGTCGTGACCGTCGGACGCGGCGGCGGGACGGCTGGCGGCGGCCCGGTGCACCTGCGCCTCGCCGGACTTGGTCACCCGGAGCTGGACGGTCGCGTCGGTGGTCTCCACGTGCCAGTTGCCGAACGGCTCGGCCAGCAGCGCGTCGACGGCCTCGTCCGCCTCCTGCCCGGGGGCAACGTTGCGGGTGCGCGGGCGGTTCCCGTCGGAGGTGGAGATCTGGAGCCGGGGGCCGGCCTTGAGGGTGACCGGCCGGAGTTCGGCGCGCACCACCGAGGGGCGCTGCCCACGGCGTCGTCCGGCGGCGACCGCCCTGGTCAGGGCGGGACCGAGCAGCAGGGACCGCAGGTCGGTGAGGGCGTCGTCCAGTGGTACGGGCATCGCTCCATCATCCATATCGACGTGGGCCGGAAGCGAACGTCCCCCGTACCGGCGGACCGGTGCGGGGGACGTCGGGCGTGCGGTGGGTCAGTCGGCGATCGCCTCGGCGGGCGTACCGGTGGCGGAGCCACTGCGACGGCGACGGCGACGACGGGGCTTCGCCTCGCCCTCGGCGGCGGCACCGGTCGGGCTGCCGGCGGCGGCGTCGTCCGTGATCACCGCGGTCGGCTCACCGTCGGAGACCACCTCCCCGCCCCGGCGGCGACGCCGGCGGCGCGGGGTGCGGGCGGTCTCCTCGTCGGTCACGACGGCCTCGACGGACGGGCCGTCGGGCCGGGTGTCGGAGCCGCGCGGGCGGGAGCGGCGCGGGCGTTCGCCACGCCGGCCACCCTCGCCCCGGCGGCGGCCACCGCCGAGATCCTCCTCGACCTCGGCGGCCAGCCCGGCCCGGGTCCGCTCAGCGGTGGGCAGGGTGCCGGTCATCTCGGTGGAGATGCCCAGGTCGGTGTAGAGGTGGGCGGAGGTGTGGTACGTCTCCGGCGGCTCGGGCAGGTCCAGCCCGAGGGTCTTGTCGATGATCCGCCAGCGCGGCATGTCGTCCCAGTCGACGAAGGTCACCGCGACCCCGGTCGCCCCGGCCCGGCCGGTCCGGCCGATCCGGTGGGTGTAGGTGTCCTGGTCCTCGGGGCAATCGTAGTTGATCACGTGGGTGACGCCGGTGACGTCGATACCCCGGGCGGCCACGTCGGTGGCGACCAGCGTGTCGATCTTGCCGGCGCGGAACGCCCGCAGGGCCCGCTCCCGGGCACCCTGCCCGAGGTCGCCGTGGACGGCGGCGACCGCGAAGCCCCGGAAGTCGAGGTCCTCGGCGACCCGGTCGGCGGCCCGCTTGGTCCGGGTGAAGATCATGGTCAGGCCACGCCCCTCCGCCTGGAGGATCCGGGCCACGATCTCGATCTTGTTCATCGAGTGGGTGCGGTACGCGAGCTGCTGGGTCTGCGGCGACGGGCCGGTCTCGGCGGTGTGCCCGGCGTGGATCGTCACCGGCCGGCGCAGGAAGCGCCGGGAGAGGGTGACGATCGGGTCCGGCATGGTGGCCGAGAAGAGCATCGTCTGCCGGTCCTCCGGCAGCATCGACAGGATCTTCTCGACGTCGTCGAGGAAGCCCAGGTCGAGCATCCGGTCGGCCTCGTCCAGCACCAGCGCGTGCACCCGGTCGAGCCGGAGGTGCTTCTGCTTGGCGAGGTCGAGCAGACGGCCCGGGGTGCCGACGAGGATCTCGACGCCCTTGCGCAGCGCCTCGATCTGCGGCTCGTACGCGACGCCACCGTAGATCGGCAGCACCCGCACGCCCCGCGTGCGGCCTGCGGCGGCGAGGTCCTTCGCCACCTGGATGCCCAGCTCACGGGTGGGTACGACGACCAGCGCCTGCGGCACGCCGTCGCTGCCCTCGCCGGGCGCGAAGACCCGTTCGAGCAGCGGTACGCCGAAGCCGAGGGTCTTGCCGGTGCCGGTCGGGGCCTGGCCGATCAGGTCGGTGCCGCGCAGCGCGATCGGCAGCGCGTACTCCTGGATGGCGAAGGCGCGGGTGATGCCGGCGGCGGCGAGCGCCTCGACGGTCTCCTGCCGTGCGCCGAGTTCGGCGAAGGTGGGCGCTTCCGGGCGAACCGGGGCGGTCGGGGCCAGTTCCTGGCCCTCCGTGGAGAGATCTGTGGGGGCCAGTTCCTGGCCGTCCGTGTGGAGATTCTGTTCGCTCATGTGGTGTTGGGGGTGCCCTCTCGTGGTGCGCCCCGTCATGTCCGCAGGGCGCGTTCGGTATGGCGCGGGCCACACGGTCGGCGGCAGAACGCCATGCCGGACCGGGCCGCACGCGCGCCGTGGGCAGGACGTCTGGCCGGATCGTCGGCCGCACCTGCGGCGGGCGAACATCTCCAACGGCGCCCACGGCAACTGCTCCATACTACCTGGTTAACCCGGATGGCGTCCCGGTCCGGGCAAGGAGCGCTCCACGCGGGGGTCTATATTGTGATGCAGGTCACAATATCTGTGGTTCGGGAATCCGTGATCGGCTGCCCCACGAGCCGTCCCGTTGACGGGTAACCTGCGCTCGTGTCCGCCGCCCCCGCACCCTCGTCCGCCGTCGTCGATCTGCTCGGCCTGGTGGCCCTCGGCGAGCTGTTCGCCTTCGACCGGATGGCCGCCGACGCCCGGCTCGCCCCCGATCTGCGACGCCGGGCCGAGCTGAGCGCCATGGCCGCTGCGGAGATGGTCAACTACCGGCGGCTCGCCGACCGGATCACCGAACTGGGCGCACTGCCCGACGACGCGATGGCGCCGTACGTGACGGCGTTGCAGGCGTACCACGACTCGACCGAGCCGAAAGACTGGCTGGAGGCGGTGACCAAGGCGTACGTCGGGGACGCCATCGCCGACGACTTCATCCGGCAGATCGCCGACGCGCTGGTCGAGCCGGACCGGCAACTGGTCCTCGACGTGCTGCACGACTCCCGGTACGCCGACTTCGCCGCCGCCGAGATCAGGGCGGCGATCGAGGCGGACCCCCGGGTGGCCAACCGGCTCTCCATGTGGGCGCGACGGCTGGTGGGGGAGGGGCTCTCCCAGGCGGGCCGGGTGGCCGCCGCCGACCGGGGCACGCTGACCGGGCTGATCGCGCGGGGCGAGGACGGGGACCCGCAGAAACTGTTCCGCAACCTGACCGCCGCGCACACCGCGCGGATGGGCGCGGTCGGACTCAACAACTGAACATTCGACCGGGACGCACCGTCACCGGTCGTGCCGGGCACCGGTCTCGCGGCGCTCCGGCGCCGAGTCCGCGGCAGGTGAACTTCCGACACCTGCCGCGGCGACCCGGGTGGACCGGCCCGTCAGCGGACGGTGAACCCGACGGCGCGCGGCGCGGCCTCGGCGATCTCCACGTAGGCGAGCTTGCTGACCGGGACGATCACCCGCCGGCCCTTCTCGTCGGTCAGCGAGAGCGTCCCGTCGCCGGCGATGGCGTCGGTCACGATCTGCTCGATCTCGGCCGGCGACTGCGCGCTCTCCATGACCAGCTCACGCGGCGCGTACTGCACGCCGATCTTGACCTCCACTGTGCCTCCTCATCCGGGCGAAACGACCGCCCTGGGAAGGCTAGCCGATCCGGGCAGGTGATGGTCACGGTGACTCGGTTTGCCCCGCCCCCGCGGCCGGCTCACCCTGCAACGGGAAGCTGGCGATGCCCCGCCAGGAGAGGGCGGCGAGCAACGCCTCCGCCTCCGCCTTCGGCACCTGCCGTCCCCCGCCCAACCAGAACTGCGCGGCGGTCTCGGCCGCCCCCACCAGTCCGGACGCGAGCAGTTCGGCGTGCGCCCGGCTGACCCCGGTGTCCGAGATGATCGTGTCGGTGATCGCCGAGATGCAGCCCTGCTCGACCCGCTCCACCCGCTGGCGGACGGCCGGGTCGTTGCGCAGGTCCGACTCGAAGACCAGGCGGAACGCCTCGCTCTCGTGGTCCATGAAGTCGAAGTACGCCCGGACCGCGCCGCTGACCCGCTCCTTGTTGTCGCTGGTCCCCCGCATCGCCTCGTGCACCTTGGCCAGGAACCCGTCGCAGTGGGTGTCCAGCAGGGCGAGGTAGAGCTCCAGCTTCCCCGGGAAGTGCTGGTAGAGGACGGGCTTCGAGACCCCGGCCCGCTCGGCGATGTCGTCCATCGCCGCGGCGTGGTAGCCCTGCGCGACGAACACCTCCTGGGCCGCCGCGAGCAGCTGCTTGCGCCGCGCCGACCGGGGCAGGCGCGTGGGACGACCCGCCGTCTGTGAGCCGTTCCCCACAGCTGTCATGGGAACCTCCGATGTTCCTCGTACGGGCCGGTACTCCTACCCAGACCGGCCGGATCACTCGCCCCGCCGTGGAATTTGGCCCGCCGCTGTAACTTATCGCCACTGTCACCACACGGTAGCCTCAGCGGGGGCGACCAAGGAGCGCGCGGTGGATGAAACAGGGCAACCCGGTGCCGCCACCCCGGGAGAGCACGGCGATGGGACGGGTCAGCAGGATGACCTGGCCCACTCGACCAGCGCATGGGCGCCATCGGGCGCCGGCTGGTCCCGTGCCGCCGACGACGGGTTCCGGGGGGAACCGGCCCGAACCCAGTGGCGTCCCTCCGACCCGGGCCACGGCTGGGCCTCGTCGTCTCCGCAGCACGGCGACCTGCCTGCCCCGATGCCCGGGGCCGACGAGGTGAGCGAGCTGCCGAGCCGGGTCAACGGCCGGCGGCTCAACGGCCACGCCCTCCGCGACGACGCCCCGGGCGGGCGACAGGTGCCGGTCAGCGCGCCTCCCGGCCCGGCCGGTGACCCCGACCACGGGCGGCTCGCCGTCCCGGCGCAGCGGCCCTCGCCCGCCCTGGAGCAGACCGGTGAGCCCGGTCGGGAGGCCGCCGCTCTCCGTCATCCCACCGGCGGGCAGCCGGTGCTGCCCTCGGACGACACCGCCGTCCGTCATCCCACCGGCGGATACCCGGTGGTGGAGGCCGGCGGGGCGACGACGCGTCCGGCGGTGGACCCCGGGGCGCTCCGTCATCCCACCGGTGGGCACCCGACGCTCTCCGCCGAGGGCCGGCCGGCGCGGCACGCCTCGGACGGGCCCCCGGCCACGCACGCGGAACACCCAGCCGAGGGGAGCCGCCCGACATCGGTGCCCCCGGCGCAGTCGTCCGCCGCCGACCCGGAGCGCCGGCCCTGGAACACGCCCACCGAACCGGAGCGTCCGAGCTGGGCCGGGGGCGGCTGGGCGCCGCCGTGGTCCCAGGAGGGTGGCGGTGGCCGGCGGTCCCGCGCCGAGCGGCACCGTGAGGACGACGAGCCGACCGGTCGCCGGTTCCGCGAGGAACGGCCGGCCGAGGACGTGCCGCCCACCTGGGCACCGCCGTCCGACGCCCGGGAGCCCGAGTCGCGTCGTCTCCCCGACGCCGTCCGGGCCCCGTCGACCGACTCCACCGTCCCCCGGTCACCGTCGCCGGAGCCCCTTCCCGGCCGGACCCCCCGGCCGGAGCCCGCTCCCGACCGAACACCGGCGGCCGAGGCCGGTACGCCGTACCGGGTCGCGGCGAGCGGTGACGCGCGGATGCCGTCGGGGGAGGCCGCGCCGTACCGGGCCGCCGGGCGACGCTCCTACGAGCCGGAGGCCGAGCCGCGCCGACCGTATCCGCCGGTGGACCAGAACACCTGGGCGGGCCGCCCGACGGCCGCGCCATCCAGCGCCCCACCCGGGCCGCCCCCGGCCGAACCGGCGGAGCCGCCCGGCGTCCGTCCCGAGACCCGTACCGTCCGGCCCTTCCGACTCCGGCCCGAGGCCGCCGAAGCCGATCATCCCCCGTCGGCTGGTCGCCACCCGGACCGCGCCGGAGCCGGTCGGCTCGCGGCACCCGCCACGAGCGCGGCCGGGCGCGTCGATCCCACCCTGCCCGCGCCCGCTCCGGCGAGCGCACCCCCGTACACGGCCCGTCGATCCGCGCCCGACCCGGTGTCCCCGGCTCCGTCCACCGTCGCCGACCGGCATCCGGGCGGCACGCCGGCGGTGCTGCCCCAGCGCGTACCCGCCGAGCCGGATGTGCCCGTCGTGCCGGAGCCGCCAGCCGTGGATCCCCCCGCCCAGACCCCCGAACCCGCCCGCATCGCCACCCACCTGAGACGGGAGGACGAGTCGGCACCGCCGCAGGAACGCCCCGAGGGTTTCGACGTCGACGCGATCCTCGACGCCGTCCGGGGCGTCACCGGGGTGCGCGACGCGTCGCTGCGCCGCACCGCGGCCGGCGCGCACAGCCTGCGGCTCGACCTCTCCGACGGGGCGGACGCGGCCGAGGTGAGTCGTATGGTCGCCCGGCTGCTCCAGGAACGGATGGGGTTGGCCGCCGCGCCGCAGAACGTGCCCGGTCCGGTGCCCGCGCCCGACCCGCCGGTGCGCCGCCGCATCGCGCCGCCCCCGCCCGAGGGTCGGGCCGAGGTGCCGACCGACGTACGCCGTCGTCGCCGGCAACCCGGCATACCCCAGGGCCGGGCCAGCGTGGAGGAGCAGCTCAGCCCCTGGGCCGCCTTCGGTGGCGGGGGCGCCGGAAGCCCCATGGGGGCCACCGGGAGCCCGGCGACGCTGGGTGCCTCGTACTCAGGTGGGCAGCGGACCACGACGGAGACCGCGCCGTCCCGGCCGCTGGACACCGGCGGTGCCCCCGGCCCCCGGGTGGTGATCGACCACGTGCAGGTCAGCACCTTCGGCCTCGACGCGGACGTCGAGGTACGCCTGCTGGCCGGCGCGCGTGACGCCTCCGGTCGCGCCGTCGGACCAGCCGTCGACGGGTACGTCCTGCGCCTCTGCGCGGTGGCCGCCGCGGCGGCCGTCGACGAACTGCTCCGGGTCGCCGGCTCCGGGCGCGGGCGGTGCTTTGTCGAGCACGCCGCCGTGGTGCCCTTCGGCACATGCGAGGTGGCCACGGTGGTGGTCCTGCTGGTCTGCGACGGCTGGGTCGAGCAGTTGGCCGGTTCGGCACTGGTCTCCGGCGCCGACCCCCGGCAGGCCGTGGTGCGGGCCACCCTCGCCGCGGTCAACCGTCGATTGGAAGCGCTGCTGACCTGAGCGTCCGGCGGCAGACTGGAAACATGAAGCCCGCGACGCTCGGTCCGGACGATCTGCTCCCCGCCGACCGGATCCCGCCGCCCTGGCCCGGCCGGTCGGTGCTCCTCGACGGCTCGGTCATCCACGTCCGGGACACGCCGGCCACCGCGCCGGACGCGGAACCGGCGCTCTACGTGCACGGCCTGGCCGGATCGGCGCAGAACTGGACCGACCTGGCCGGGCTGCTCGCCGGCCGGCTGGACGGCCAGGCCGTCGACCTGCCCGGATTCGGGCACAGCGACCCGGCCCGCCGCTACACCATCGGGTCCTTCGCCGACCGGATCGTCCGGTGGATCGAGCACTCCGACCGGGGGCCGGTGCACCTGTTCGGCAACTCGCTGGGCGGGGCGGTCGCGGTCCGGGTGGCGGCGCTGCGACCCGAGCTGGTCCGGACGTTGACGCTGATCTCGCCGGCCCTGCCCTTCCTCGACTTCCGCCGCTCGTTGCAGGGGCGGATGCTGCCCCTGCTGGTGATCCCCCGGGGCGAGCGACTGGCCGCCTGGCGGCTGGCCCAACTGGCTCCCGAGCTGATGGCCCAGCAGGTGTTGGAGGCGTGCATCGCCGACCTGACCCGGATCGGCGAGCAGCGCCGCCGTGAGGCGCTGGAGGAGCTCCGGCTCCGGCACCAGACCGAGCACCACGCCGCCGCGTACGTGCGCACGTTCCGGGGCATCGTCTCCAGCTTCCTGCGGTCGTACCTGCCCGGCTCGGGTTCGCTGTGGCGGATGGCCGCCGCGGTGCGGGCCCCGACGCTGGTGATCGGCGGACGGCAGGACCGGCTGGTCGACGTACGGGTGGCGCCGCAGACGGCCCGGGTGATCCCGGACAGCCGGCTGCTGATGCTGGATGCCGGGCACGTGGCCCAGATGGAGCTGCCCCGTACGGTGGCCCGTGCGGTTCTGGGACTTCTCGACGACGTGGCGAAAGTGCGTGACCGGGGGTGACGTGGCACCCTGAGCGGGATGTCCACGACTTCCTCCCGCCCGCGCCGTCCACATCGGAGGGTCCTGGCATACGCCCTGGCCGCGTCGACCGTCGCGGTCGTGGTCGCGGCCGTGACGGCCGTGCTGCCCGCCCGGTCCGGCACCCGACCGGCCACCACCGGTTCGGCGGCCGTCGAGCCGACCACGGCCGGACCGGTCGGTCCTCTCGTCGCGTTGTCGCCCACGCCGTCGCCGAGTGTCACCGCGTCCCCGCCCCTGCTGCGGATGCCGGGTCCGGTGCCGTCGGCCGGGCGGGGCACCTTCGGCTACGACGACCAGCCGGGTGAGCTGCTGGGCCGTGCCGGCACCCTGCGCCGCTACCGGGTGGCGGTGGAGACAGGTTCCGGGGAGGACGTCCGGGCGTTCGGCGCCGAGGTGGAGCAGGTACTCGCCGCGCCGGGCAGCTGGATCGGCAGCGGACGGCTCCGCCTGCAACGGGTCCCGGGGAACGCGCCGCACGACTTCACCGTCTATCTGGCGACCCCCGGGACGGCGGGCCGGATGTGTGCGGCGGGCGGGGTGAACATCCGGGTCGGTGGTCGGCCGTACACCTCGTGCCGGGCCCCCGGGAAGGTGATCCTCAACCTCGACCGGTGGCGGACGTCGGTGCCGCACTTCGTCGACGCCGGGGTGCCGTTGACGGTCTACCGGGCGTACGTGGTGAACCACGAGGTGGGCCACGAGCTGGGATACCGGCACGAGCGCTGCCCGAAGCCGGGGCGGCCGGCGCCGGTGATGATGCAGCAGACGCTTTTCCTGAAGGGCTGTGTCGCGAACCCGTGGCCGTTCCTCGACGGCCAGCGGTATGCCGGCCCCCGGCTCTGAGTTCCTCCCCCGGAAATGACTCAGGGTATTGCCTTTCGCACAATAGGTGAGTCGCCGCAGGGTCATCTGGTCCGGTGCCGCCACTAATTGCCGGAATCGGCACGGGATAAATGTGATGCCGGCTCGCGCCGGCCACTTGACCGCGCGCGCCGATCACTTGGCGACCGGCCCCGCACCCACGGTGACCAGCTACGTACCCGGTGGCTTCGCGCGGCGAAACCGTCGCGGCACCGTCGCGAGAACCCTTCATATATCGACAGATCAGGTTTACGCTCGGGCGGTCCTGAAGTGAATCACAATGGAGGTCCGATGAGGAAGATGGCCATTCGTCGTACGAGCGCCCTGCGCCTGGTGTCCGGCGCCCGCCGGCTCTGGTTCGAGTGGTGCTGGTAGTTGCCGGCCGGGCGGGCGTCCCCGGGCGCCCGCCCATGCGGCGATCGGCCCGGCCGTGACCGACGTGTCCGGCGACTACGACTGCCACCGCGACCTCGGGCCGTACGCCGGGGTCGCCGACTTCCTCGGCCACGTCGCCACCGACCGTCCCCGCCTGGCCGCCCGCCACCGGGTCGAGCTGCACGCCATCGCGCCCGGCCTCGACCGGACGGCACGCCCCGCGGCGGAGGAGGAGCCGATCCGGTTCCATCCGGCGCGACGCACCGCCTGCCTGGCCTACGGCGCCGCCGAGTTCGTGGCGGCCTGGGCGGACCGGCTCCGCCGCCCCGTCACGGTACGGTTCTCCCACGTCGCCGAAGCCGACGAGACCACCCGCGAGCTGATCGAGACCCTGGTCCGCCGGGTCGGGTCGTCCCCGCTGAAGCTGGCTCTGCGCGACGGCGGCGACCGCCCGGCGACGGTGGCAGACCCGGCGCCGGAAGCCGTACGCGCCGCCCTCGGTGACAGCCTGGCGCGCGGCTTCTACCACCACGCGGCCCGGGTCGCCCGGGACGGTCGCGCCACGGTCACCCCGGTCGACGATCTGCGGCACTGGTGGGCGTTCACCACCGGCCTGGCCACCGCCCTGGTGGCGCTGGACCGCCCCACCGAGGCCCTGGGGCTCTACGACGAGGTGCGAGCCACCACCGACGACCGGAAGATCACCATGTCGGCGGCGTACTCCACCGCCATGCTGTACGCCCGGCACCTGCCCGCGGGCGACCAGGAGCCGGAACGGGCCCGCCACTGGCTGGAACGGGCCCTCGACCTCGCCGCCGGCCTCGACGATCCCCGGCAGCGCACGATCTCCACCGTCTTCTACGAGCAGGGCCTGGCGCTGCTGGACAGCAGGGCCGGTGAACCCGACCGCGCGCTACGGCTGATCGACGACGGCCTGGCCCGGCTGTCGGCGGTGCTCGCCCCCGGCGAGCGCCCACAGGACCTGGCCCGGCTTCGTCACAACCGGGCGCAGGTGCACCTCGCCCTCGGCGATCCGGTACGGGCCCTGGCCGACCTGGACACGGTGATCGCCCACGACCCGGGCAACTGCGAGTACTACGTGGACCGCGCGGCCCTGCACCGGGCGGCGGGCCGCTACCGCGCCGCGATCAGGGACTACGGCACCGCGATCCGGCTGGGTCCGCACCTGCCCGAGGCGTACTACAACCGGGCGGTGCTCCAGCAGGAGCGGGGCCGTGTCGATCGGGCCCGCGACGACCTGGAGCGCGTGCTCGCCATCGACCCCGGGCACCTCGACGCCCGGATCGCCCTGGTCAACCTGCACCGGGAGCGCGGCGCGCTCGACGCGGCCGAGGCCGGCGCGCGGGCCGGGCTGGCCCGTGCGCCCCGGGACGCCGCCCTGCTGTGCACCCTCGGGTTGATCTGCTCGGAGCGAGGCAGCGCCGCCGAGGCCGACGACCTGCTCACCCGGGCCCTGGCACAGGATCCGGAACTGGTGGAGGCGTGGACCAACCGGGCGGCCGTCCGGTTCGAACGCGGTGAGGTCGCCGCCGCCGTGGCCGACCTGGACCGGGCGGTCGCGCTGTCGGTGGCGCCCGTGCCGCGCTTCAACCGGGGTACGGCGTTGATGCGACTGGGCCGGTGGGACGAGGCCGCCCGGGACTTCTCCCACGCTCTCGCCCAACCCGGTCTGGACCGGGCGCTGCGCCGTGACCTCCGGGCGGCACTCGCCCGCTGCCAGCGCACGGTGGCTGGGTGACCGTCGGACCGCAGGTGTGCGGCTTTATAGGCGAATCAGGAGATTAATTCTGATTTACCGGGCATCCTGCTGGTATGCGACCGTTTACCCCTTCCGGCGGGCCCGTTGTTCCCGCCGACCCGGCCGGTGGCCCTCCCGCCGGGGTGGCCGGAGCGGTGACGGATGCCGGCCGCCGTCGGTCCCGCCTCCGCGCACTGCTGGCCGTGCTGGTGGCCGGGGCGGCGGCGCTGGCCCTGCTCTGGTCCGCCACCACCTCGACCGGCCCCGGGCCGTGGGGGCGGACCGAGGGCGGCGGCGTCCCGGCCCCCGGTTCGGGCCCGTCGACCGAGCCGGACGACCGGCCCACGACCGCCCGGAGTGACCACGGCGAGCAGCGTCGAGCCGCCGACGAGGGCGGTCGTTTCCTGACGGCGGCAGGCGGGTCGCCGGTGGCCGGCACCGACGGTCCGGTCCACCGGTACCGGGTCGACGTGGAGGCCGGCACCGGACAGGACCCGGCCGACTTCGCCGACGCGGTCGACGCGACGCTGGCCGATCCCCGCAGCTGGATCGCCTCGGGCGAACTGCGGGTGCAGCGGGTCGCCGGGTCGGAGCCGGCGGACTTCACCGTCTACCTCGCCACCGCCGCCACCTCGGAGCGGATGTGCGCCGAGGGCGGCCTGCACACCGCCGGCTACACCTCCTGCCGGCTGCCGGGAAAGGTGATCATCAACCTGGACCGGTGGCTCACCGCGGTGCCGGACTACGCCGCGCCGCTGGGCGTCTACCGGGCGTACGTGATCAACCACGAGGTCGGGCACGAGTTCGGCGAGCTGCACGAGGCCTGCCCCGGCCCCGGCCGTCCCGCCCCGGTCATGCAGCAGCAGACGTACGGCCTGGCCGGCTGCGTCGCCAACGCCTGGCCGTACGTCGACGGCCGCCGGTACGCCGGTGACCTCGTCCCCTGACCCGCGTCGGCACCGCGCCGCCGCCCGGCGCGAGCTCTACGGGCGGCGGTCGTCCCGGCCGGTCGGGCGGGACCGCCGGTTATTCCCGCTCCCGCATGTCGGGCGGGTGTCCCTCCTCATGGCCGACCAGCGGCCCGGCGAGCAACAATGGCGCGGCAACCAACGCCGATCCCGGGGAGTCCACCGTGTCGTTGCCCCCGCTCGTCGAACCTGCCGCCGAGCTGACCGTTGACGAGATCCGCCGCTACTCGCGCCACCTGATCATCCCGGACGTCGGGGTGGAGGGGCAGAAGCGGCTGAAGAACGCCCGGGTGCTCTGTGTGGGCGCGGGCGGCCTCGGCTCGCCCGCCCTGATGTACCTCGCGGCGGCCGGCGTGGGGACGCTCGGCATCATCGACTTCGACACGGTCGACGAGTCCAACCTCCAGCGCCAGGTCATCCACGGCCAGTCCGACGTCGGCCGGTCAAAGGCCGAGTCCGCCGCCGCCACGGTCCGCGAGATCAACCCGCTGGTCACCGTCGAGATCCACAACACCGCGCTGGACCGGGACAACGTCCGGGACATCTTCTCCCGGTACGACCTGATCGTCGACGGCACCGACAACTTCGCCACCCGGTACATGGTCAACGACGCGGCGGTGCTGCTCGGCAAGCCGTACGTCTGGGGGTCGATCTACCGCTTCGACGGCCAGGCGTCGGTGTTCTGGGCCGAGCACGGCCCCTGCTACCGCTGCCTCTACCCGGAGCCCCCGCCGCCCGGCATGGTCCCCTCCTGCGCCGAGGGTGGCGTGCTCGGCGTGCTCTGCGCGTCGATCGGCTCGATCCAGGTCAACGAGGCGATCAAGCTGCTCGCCGGCATCGGCGAGCCGCTGGTCGGCCGGCTGATGGTCTACGACGCCCTGGAGATGAGCTACCGCAAGATCAAGGTTCGGAAGGACCCGGACTGCGTCCTCTGCGGCGAGAACCCGACCGTCACCGACCTGCTGGAGGACTACGAGGACTTCTGCGGCGCGGTCTCGGTCGAGGCCCAGGAGGCGGTGGTCGACGCGACCATCACCGCCACCGAGCTGAAGGAGTGGCAGGACGCCGGCAAGGACGTCTTCCTGGTCGACGTCCGGGAGCCGGCCGAGTACGAGATCGTCCGCATCCCCGGGGCCACCCTGATCCCCAAGGGCGAGATCCTCTCCGGCGAGGCGCTGGCGAAGTTCCCGCAGGACCGGCAGATCGTGCTGCACTGCAAGTCCGGCGTCCGCTCCGCCGAGGCGCTCGCCGCGCTCAAGGCGGCCGGATTCTCCGACGCGGTGCACGTCCAGGGTGGCGTGCTCAGCTGGATCAAGCAGATCGATCCCTCGCTGCCCGCGTACTGATTCGTCCACTTAGGGGCCCCGCCGACCGGCGGGGCCCCTAACACGTCCGCCCCCGGTTCGCGTACCCCCGCCAGCTGGGGTTTCGTCGGCCGAGCTACCGAGGCGCGGAACCGGCCGGCGTCGGTAGCGTCGTCGTCGTGGTCGATCTGGACGGTGCTATCGGCTTCGTCGTGGCGCACGGTGACGCGGTGGAGCGTGCGCGACTCAGCTGGCTCCGCGCCGGCACGCCGCCTCCGCCGGAGATCCTCGACCTGGCCGAGGTGGGGCGGACGCGCGACGGCGGCTGGCCGGCGATGTGGGCGGGTGAGGTCACCTCGGTGGACGCGACCTGCTTCCGCCTCGGCGAGCTGGACGACCTCGGCGCGCTCGACCGTCCGGCCGCCCGGACGGCGCTGGACTGGCTCGCCTCCCGCCAGCAGCCCGACGGCTGCTGGGAGGAGGACGTAGCGCTGGCCGACAGCGCCCCGGCCTGGGCGCTTCCCGGGGACCCGGAGGCGCGGCTCTTCCTCACCGCGAACGCCGCCTTCCGGCTCAGCGTCGCCGGCCGCGACGCCCGGTCCGCCGGCCCGCTCGACGACCGGGTGGGCGGGGCGTACGCCGGTGTCGTGCACGCCGCCGCCCGCGCCCTGGCCGACGCCCTCCGCCCCGACGGCACCTGGCCGTCGTACCTGCCGGTGGGCTGGCTGAGCGCCGCCGTGCTGCACCTCCAGCAGATGTACGACGAGGCGGCGCGGATCCGGGCGGTGCTCGACGAGCGGATGCGTGACATGTCCTCGGCCGACGCGGCCTGGCTGGCGGCGACCCTGCGCCGGGTGGACGTGCCGGCGGCGGAGTGGACGCTGGTGGCCGCCCGCCACCGGCTCGCCAGCACACAACGCACCGACGGCGGCTGGAGCAGCGACGACGGCCACCAGTTCGACGTGCACACCACCCTCGCGGTGATCCGCGCCTTCCGCTGAACCCGGTTTGCCGATGAGCAGGGGCTCCCTGTTACGCACCAGGCGGTAACAGGGGACCCCTGCTCACACCCCGGACGCGACCGGCTCAGGGGCGGCGGGCCACCACCGCCCCGTTGGCCCCCGGCGCGTCGAACGTGATCGTCCGTACGTCGGTGAAGCCGGCGTCGGTCAGCCAGGCGGTGTACTCGGCGCCGGAGTAGTTCCGGCCGCCCTCGGTCTCGACCAGCATGGTCATGCCCATCAGGGCCGCTGCCGGCGGACCGGTGCGTTCGTCGTTGAGCAGCAGCTCGCAGATCACGATCGCGCCGCCGGAGGGGAGCGCGTCGTGGCACTTGGCCAGGATCGACCGGTTCTGCGCCTCGTCCCAGTCGTGCAGGATCATGCTCAGCAGGATCACGTCGTGGCCGGTCGGCAGCGCCCGGTCGGTGAGGAAGTTGCCGCTGGCCGTGCCGATCCGGTCGGCGAGTCCGACGGCGTCGACCTTCGCCTCCGCCTTGGCCGTGACGTGCGGCAGGTCGAAGACGGTGGCCCGCAGTTCCGGGTACTGCCGGCACAGCTCGATCGGGAAGGCCCCGGCCCCGCCGCCGACGTCGAGCAGCCGCCGGTGCGCGCCGAAGTCGTACGTCTCACCGAGCGCCCGTGCGGTGAAGGCCGAGGTGGAGTACATCGCCTCCCAGAACAGCGCCAGCATCTCCGGGTCGGCGGTGGTGAACAGCGACTCCTGCGTCTCCGGGTCCCAGGTCAGCGGCCGGTCGGTGCGCAGCGCCTCGCCGAGCCGGTGGTAGGGCAGGTAGGTGCGCTCGTCGCAGTAGCGCACCTGGCCGCCGAAGTAGTGCGGCCGACCCGGGACGAGGAACTCCTCGGCCAGCGCGGTGTTGCGGTAGCCGTCGCCGGCCCGTTCCAGCAGACCGAGGGAGGCGCACGCGGAGAGCAGCAGGTCCGCCGGCCGTTCGGGAAGCTCGAACTCCTTCTCGGCGTCCTGCCGGGTGACCACCCGCCCTCCGGCGAGCCGCCCGAACAGGTCGAGTTCGACGGCGGCGGCGAGGGTCTTGAAGGCCCAGTAACCGGACACGAGTTGCATGAGGGGAGTGGGGGTGATCATGAAGACATGTGATCATTTTTCCCCGTGGTTGGGTGTCGGCAATCCGATAGTCCGTCTCGGCGTGTCAACTGGCCGGACACGCTCGGTGAGGTCGGTGTCGCCCCTGAGGCCCTGCTCCCTGCGTCTCGGCCCGCCGCCGCTCCGCTCGCCGGTCCGCCTCGGCCGCGTTGGTCCGCTCCCGGCCGCGTCGGTCCGTCTCGGCCTCGTCGGTCGGGACCGGGTGTCGGCTGGTCCCGGTCGGGCCGGCGCACCCGCCGAACCCGACCGGGAACGCGGTCAGCCGCGCAGGTGGCCGTCGCCGGTGACCACGTACTTCGTGCTGGTCAGCTCGGGCAGGCCCATCGGCCCCCGGGCGTGCAGCTTCTGGGTCGAGATGCCGATCTCCGCGCCGAAGCCGAACTCGCCGCCGTCGGTGAACCGGGTCGAGGCGTTCACCATCACCGCCGCCGAGTCCACCCGGGCCACGAACTCCCGGGCCGCGCTCTGCGAGTCGGTGACGATCGCCTCGGTGTGGCCGCTGCCGTACCGCCGGATGTGCGAGACCGCCGCGTCCAGCGAGTCGACGACGGCGGCCGAGATGTCCGCCGACAGGTACTCGGTGGCGAAATCCTCGTCGGTGGCGGGCACCACCGAGGCCGAGTACGCGGCCACCCGCGCGTCACCGTGCACGGTCACCCCGGCCTCGGCGAAGGCGGCCAGCATCGGCGGCAGGAACGCGTCCGCGACGTCGGCATGCACCAACAGCGACTCGGCGGTGTTGCAGGTGGAGAGGCGCTGCGTCTTGGCGTTCAGGGTGATCGCCACCGCCTTCGCCAGGTCGGCGGCGGCGTCCACGTAGACGTGGCAGTTGCCCACCCCGGTCTCGATCACCGGCACGGTCGACTCCTCGACCACCGTCCGGATCAGCGACGCCCCGCCGCGCGGAATCAGCACGTCCACCAGGCCCCGGGCCCGCATCAGCTCCTTGACCGAGTCGCGTGAGGTGGCGTCGAGCAACTGCACCGCGTCCGCCGGCAGCCCGGCCGAGGCGACCGCGTCGCGCAGCACCGCCACCAGCGCCGCGTTCGAGTGGGCCGCCGAGGACGACCCGCGCAGCAGCGCCGCGTTGCCGGACTTCAGGCAGATCCCGGCGGCGTCGACCGTTACGTTCGGGCGGGCCTCGTAGATGATCCCGACCACCCCGAACGGCACCCGGATCTGCCGCAGCTCCAACCCGTTCGGCAGCGTCGAGCCGCGCACCACCTCACCGACCGGGTCGGGCAGCGCCGCCATCTGCCGCAGCGCGTCGGCGATCCCGGCCACCCGTCCCGCGTCCAGCGCCAGCCGGTCCAGCACGGCCGCGCTCAACCCGGCCTCGCGCCCGGACGCCAGGTCCGCCGCGTTCGCGGTCAGGATCTCCGGCGTACGCGCCACCAGCGCGTCGGCCATCGCGTGCAGGGCGGCGTCCTTCGCGGTCCGCGTCGCCACGGCCAACGCCCCCGCCGCCTCCCGCGCCCGACGGGCCTGCTCGGTAACGCTCATCTCTCACCTTCCCTGTTAGGAAGGGCCCCCTGTTACCGCCTTTTGCGTAGCAGGGGACCCCTGCAACCACCTGAACCCGGCGCACCCGCCGTCACAGCAGCACCAGGTCGTCGCGGTGGACCACTTCACGTTCGTACGCCGGACCGAGCGCCGCGGCGAGTTCGGAGGTGGAGCGTCCGAGCAGGCCGGGCAGCTCCACCGCGTCGTAGTTGACCAGCCCCCGGGCGACCGGCGCGCCCCCGGAGTCGACCAGGTCCACCGGATCTCCGGCGGTGAACGCGCCGTCGACGGCGGTGATCCCGGCCGGGAGGAGGGACTTGCGCCGGCCCACCACGGCCTGGACCGCACCCGGGTCGAGATGCAGGCGGCCCCGCGGGGAGGTGGCGTGGGCGAGCCAGAAGAGCCGGGCGGTGGGCCGTTGGCGTACCGGGTGGAAGAAGGTGCCCACCGGCTCGCCGGCCAGCGCGGCGGCGGCCAGCGGCGCGGCGGTGAGCACCACCGGGATGCCGAAACCGGTGGCGATCCGGGCCGCCTCGACCTTGGTCACCATGCCGCCGGTGCCCACCCCGGCCCGGCCCGCCCCGCCGATCTCCACCCCGGCGAGGTCCCCCTCGCCGTGGACCTCGGTGATCCGGGTGGAGTCGGGTCGGCGCGGGTCGCCGGTCCAGAGCGCGTCGACGTCGGAGAGGAGCACCAGCAGGTCGGCGTGGACCAGCGCGGCCACCAGCGCGGCGAGCCGGTCGTTGTCGCCGAACCTGATCTCCTCGGTGGCCACCGTGTCGTTCTCGTTGACGATCGGCACCGCCCGCAGGTCGAGCAGCTTGCGCAGGGTCCGGTACGCGTTGCGGTAGTGCGCCCGCCGGGTGACGTCGTCGACGGTGAGCAGCACCTGCCCGACGGTCAGCCCGTGCCGGGCGAAGCTGGTCGCGTACCGGCCGATCAGCAGGCCCTGCCCGACGCTCGCGGCGGCCTGCTGGGTGGCCAGGTCGCGGGGGCGGCGGGGCAGGCCGAGTGGGGCGAGCCCGGCGGCGATCGCGCCGGAGGAGACCAGGACCACCTCCCGTCCGTGCCCGGCCCACCCGGCGAGGGCGTCCACCAGGGCCGTCACGCGTGCCTCGTCCAGCCCCCCGTCGGCGGTGGTCAGGGAGGAGGAGCCGATCTTGACGACGACGCGTCGGGCTGAGGTGACTGCTTCGCGCACCCGCCCATTCTGCGTGGTCGGTCCTGCTCAGCCCGCCGCCGTTCCCATATCGTGGCTGCCCATGACACCCGAGGAGTACGTCGAGGCGGTGCTGGATCTGGTAGAGCGGATCCCGCCGGGGCGGGTGATGTCGTACGGCGGGGTCGCCGACGCGTTGGCGGAACGCAGCGGACGCGCCTCGGCCCGACTGGTCGGATCGATCATGGCCCGCCACGGCGGAGGGGTGCCCTGGCACCGGGTCGTCAACGCGGCGGGCCGCCTCCCGCCCGGTCACGAGCGGGAGGCGCGGGCCCGGCTGCGCGCCGAGGGCACCCCGCTGCGCGGCGACCGGGTGGACATCACCACCGCCGCCTGGCAGCCGGAGGAATGAGCGCCGCCCGCACCCGAGGACGTGACGATAGACACAATGTGAGTACCATTCGGCTCCATGGACGCGCCGTCGGCTGAGCTGCCCCGTCGGGTGCACCTCGGCTATGCCCTCGGCTCCCTGGCGACCGGGGCCTTCGGCACGGTGCCGGGGTTGCTGCTGCTGCCGTACCTCACCGACACCCTGGGCGTCGCGGCCGGCGTGGCCGCCCTGCTGGTGCTCCTGCCCAAGGCGTGGGACGTGCTGGTGAACCCGGTCGCCGGACGCATCTCCGACCGGACCCGGTCCCGCTGGGGCGCGCGCCGGCCGTACCTCCTCCTCGCCGGGATCGCCCTCGCGGTGCTGTTCGCCGCGATCTTCGCCGCGCCGCTCGGCACCGGCCCGGCCGCCGCGGTGTACGTCGCGGTCGCCTTCCTGGCCACCGCGACCGCGTTCGCCTTCTTCCAGGTGCCGTACGTGGCGATGCCGGCCGAGCTGACCGGCGACTACGCCGAGCGGACCCGGCTGATGAGCTGGCGGATCGCCGTCCTGGCGGTGGCCATCCTGGTCTCCGGCGCGGTCGCGCCGCTGGTGGTCACCGCCGGCGGGGACGGCGTTCCCGGGCACCGCTGGATGGGGGTGTTCGTGGCGGCCCTGATCGTGACGGGTGCGCTCGGCGCGTTCCTCGGCACCCGTGGCGCCCCGGCCGGCGAGGTCGGGGAGAGCGAGCCGACCCTGCGCGCGCAGCTCGCCGTCGCCGGCCGCAACCGCCCGTTCCGGTTGCTGCTGATCTGCTTCGTGGTGCAGTCGGCCGGGGTGGCGACCATCCTCGCCGGGGTCAACTACTTCGCCGACCAGATCCTGGTCGACCCGGAGACCGGACCGACCCTGCTGTTCGCGTGCTTCGTCGGCCCCGCCCTGCTGGTCATGCCGATCTGGACCCGGGTCGGCGCGCGGGTGGGCAAACGTGCGGCGCTGGTCGCCGCGTCGGTGCTCTTCGCGGCCGGCGCGCTGGCGCTCGCCGCCGCGCCGGTGCTTCCCCCGGCCGTGGTCTACCCGCTGGTCGCGGCGATCGGGTGCGGCTACGCCGGGCAGCAGGTCTTCGCGCTGGCCATGCTCCCCGACTGCATCGCGTACGACACCGCACGCACCGGCCGCCGCCAGGCGGGCGTGTTCACCGGGCTCTGGACGGCGGGGGAGACCTTCGGTCTGGCTCTCGGCCCCGGCATCTTCGGGCTGGTGCTCCAGCTCTCCGGGTACGTCTCCTCGGCGACCGGCTCGGCGGCGGCCCAGTCCGACACCGCCCGCCTCGGCGTGCTGCTCGGCTTCACCGTGCTGCCCGCGCTGCTGGTCGGCCCGGCCGTGCTGCTGCTGCGCCGCTACGACCTGACCGCCGAGCGGCTCGCCGCCGCCGAGCAGAACGCCGAGCAGGCCATCGCCGAGGAGGCCACGGGCCGGGCCGCCACCGAGCGGACCGCCGACCGCGTACAGAAGGGGAGCGCCAGCCGATGACCGACGACCTGAGGACGGCTCCGGGTGACCCGGCGGACGCGGTGCCGTCGGCGTTGCCGGCGCGGGGCGTACCGGCGGAGCAGGTGCTCGCCGAGATCCGGGCGCTGCGTGCCGCCGACCGGCCCACCCACGGCGGACGCCTCTTCGCCTACGTCTACGACCCGGCGGTGCCCGGCCTGGACGACCTGACCAGCGCCGCCCACGCGGGCAGCGCGCACGTCAACGGGCTCGACCCGACCGCCTTCCCGTCCCTGTTGGCGATGGAGAACGCGCTGGTCGGGGCGGCGGTGAAGCTGCTCGGCGGTGGGCCGGGCACGGCCGCCCCGGACGCGGTGGGCAGTGTCACCAGCGGGGGCACCGAGTCGCTGATCCTGGCGGTGAAGGCCGCCCGGGACGCCCGCCCCGACGTCGCCGAGCCCCGGATCGTGGTGCCGGTCAGCGCGCACGCGGCGTTCGCCAAGGCGGCGCACTACCTGCGGGTGGCGCTCGACCCGGTGCCCGTGTCGCCCCGGACGCTGCGGCCGGAGGTGGCCGACGTGGCCGCCGCGATCCGTCCGGAGACGGTGCTGGTGGCCTGCTCCGCGCCCTCGTACGCGCACGGGGTGGTCGATCCGGTGGAGCAGATCGCGGCGGTGGCCGCCCGGTCCGGGGTGCGCTGCCACGTGGACGCCTGCTTCGGCGGTTGGACCCTGCCGTACCTGCGTCGGCTCGGTCTGCCGGTGCCCCCGTTCGACCTCTCCGTGCCCGGGGTCACCTCGATCTCGGTGGACCTGCACAAGTACGCGTACGCCCCGAAGGGCGTGTCGGTGCTGCTGCACCGGGACCCGGCGCTGCGCGCCCCGCAGTATTTCGCCTTCGCCGACTGGCCCGGCTACACGATGATCAACCCGGTGATCGCCTCCACCCGTTCCGGTGGGCCGATCGCCGCCGCGTACGCCACCCTGCGGCACATCGGCGACGCCGGCTACGTCGAGCTGGCCGGCCGTACCGTCGAGGCGGTCCGCCACCTGGCGGCCTCGGTGCGGGGCACCGAGGGACTGCGGCTGATGGCCGAACCGGAGTCCACCGTCGTCTGCTTCACCAGCACCGACCCCGGACTCGACCTTTTCGTCCTGGTCGACGAGCTGACCGCGCGGGGCTGGCACACCCAACCCCAGATGACGTACGGCGAACTGCCGGCGAGCGTCCACCTGACCGTCACCGCCTCGGTGGCCCCGAAGGTCGCCGAGTTCGGCCCGGACCTGGCCGACGCGGTGGCGGCGGCCCGGGCGGCCGGCCCGGTCCGGCTGCCGGCGGAACTGCTCAGCCTGGCAGCCGGGCTCAGCCCGGACGCGCTCACGCCCGAGCTGGTGGCGGGTCTCGCCGAAGGGCTCGGCCTGGGTGGGGCCGGGGGCCTGCCGGACCGGACGGCCACGGTGAACACGCTGCTCGACGCTGCCCCGCCCGCCCTGCGTGAACGGTTGCTGGTCGAGTTCGTCGGCCTGCTCCAACGCCCCACCTACTGATCCCGGGTGCTCCCGGCACGCTGTGGTTGACTGTTGGTCGGGGCGACGGGAGGAGACCGAGGTGCAGTTGCCGGGAGTGCTCGGTGAGCCGATCCGGTTCGTGCTCAACTGGGGCCGCCGCTACTCGCTCTGGGTCTTCAACTTCGGGCTGGCCTGCTGTGCGATCGAGTTCATCGCCACCAGCATGGGACGGCACGACTTCATGCGGCTCGGCGTGATCCCCTTCGCGCACGGCCCCCGTCAGGCCGACCTGATGGTGGTCTCCGGCACGGTCACCGACAAGATGGCCCCGGCGATCAAGCGTCTCTACGACCAGATGCCCGAGCCGAAGTACGTCATCTCCTTCGGCGCCTGCTCGAACTGCGGTGGGCCGTACTGGGACTCGTACTCGGTGACGAAGGGGGTCGACCAGCTCATCCCGGTCGACGTCTACGTGCCCGGCTGCCCGCCCCGGCCGGAGGCGCTGCTGCACGGCATCCTGCGCCTCCAGGAGAAGATCGCCGCCGAGCAGTCCGGCATCGGCGGGGTGCCACGCCCGGACCCGCTGGCCTCCCCGGCGGACGCCCCGTCGCCGGACTCCGCGTCGCCGCCCCGCCCGGTCGAGTCGCTCACCGCGCCGGTGGTCCGCCCGCCTTCGGAGCACTGATCCGCCGCCCTGCGACCGGGTGACCAGGGCCGCCGTTCCGGTCGGCGGGCGAAGATCAAGCAGTGGTGACCGGGGACTAGCGTGAGCGTCCATGAGCCAGACCCTGGACCGCCGGTCCGCCCACATCGTCGACGTCCTGATCGAGGAGTTCGGGCCGTCGATGGCCCTCGACCCGGCCGCCTTCCGGCGCAAGTTCCGCAAGATGGCCGCCTCGCCGTTCGCCTTCTACCGGGGCAGCGCCTCGCTCTTCTACGCCGACCAGGTCGGCGAGTACGCCGACGACCGGTTCCTCGACGAGCGGACCAGCCGGGTGTGGATCCACGGTGACCTGCACGCGGAGAACTTCGGCACCTACATGAACGCCTCCGGGCAGCTGGTGTTCAACGTCAACGACTTCGACGAGGCGTACGTCGGCCCCTTCTCCTGGGACCTGAAACGGTTCGTGGCGAGCGTGGCGCTGATCGGGTACGCCAAGGCCCTCTCCGACCAGGTGATCAGCGACCTGGTGCGGGCGTTCGCCCGGTCGTACCTGACCGAGCTGCGGGCCATCGCGCACGGCGGGGACGACGCGATCGGCTCGATCACCCTGGACAACGCGGACGGCGTGCTGCGCCGTGTGCTCCAGCAGGCCCGGCTGAACACCCGGGTCGACCTGCTCGCCGCGCAGACCACCGTCGACAACTACGAGCGCCGCTTCTCCCTCGGCGACGGGGTCTACGAGGTCGACGAGGCGACCCGGGAGGCGGTCTGCCAGTCGTTCCACAGTTACCTGGACACGCTGCCCGCCTCCAGCGCCCGGCTGCGTCCGGTCGCCGCGCACGTCAAGGACGTGGTGCTGCGCAAGGGCGTGGGCATCGGCTCGGCCGGGCTGCCGTCGTACAACCTCCTGCTGGAGGGGCACACCCAGGCGTTGGAGAACGACGTCGTCATCTACATGAAGCAGGCCCAGGTGCCCGCCGTGGCCCGGCACATCGACGACGAGGGCGTCCGTGGCTACTTCCGGCACCAGGGGCACCGGACGGCCGAGTCGCAGCGGGCACTCCAGGCGCACGCCGACCCGTGGCTGGGTTTCACCGAGCTGAACGGGGTGGGCCAGCTGGTCGCCGAGGTGTCCCCGTACGCCGCCGACCTGGACTGGGCCGACGTCAACGAGCCGGAGGAACTGGCCGGGGTGATCGCCGACCTGGGCCGGGCGGTCGCCCGGATGCACTCGGTCGCCGACGACGAGTCCAGCCACGACCTGGTCGACTACTCCACGGAGGAGGCGATCGTCGCCGCCGTCGACGCCGACGAGCAGGGCTTCGTGACGTACCTGACGGAGTTCGCCCACACGTACGGGCTCCAGGCCCGCCGGGACCACCAGCTCTTCGTCGACCTGTTCCGCAACGGCCAGCTGCCCGGCCTCTGAGGTGCCCGGCCGCTGAGCCCGCTCCGCTGACCCGGCCTGCTCCGCCGACCCGACCCGGTCGGCCCGGTCGGGTCAGCGGGCGAAGTCCAGCACCACCTTGATGTCGTCCATCCCGGGGTGGTACGCCTCGGCGTACGCCTCGACCGGGAGCCGGCGGGTGACCAGGCTGCCGAGCCAGGACGGGTCGGCCCGGCCGAGGGCCTCGGCGGCCAGCTCCCAGTGCCGGCGGTTGGCGTTCACCGAGCCGAAGACGACGGTGTTCTCCAACACCATCGCCCGGTTCAGCGCGCCCGCGTCGAAGTCGATGATCCGCCCGCCGCTGGAGACACCGGTGAGGCAGACGATGCCGACCGGGGCGGCCTTGCACATCACGTCCAGCACCACGGTCGGAGCGCCGGTGCACTCCACCGTGATGTCGGGTTCGAAGTCCAGCTCGTCGACCGTGCTCGTGTGGTACGTCGCGCCGAGCGCCCGTACCAGCGCCGGTTTCGGTCCGGTCGGGGCGCGGTCCAGCACGTGCACGGTCAGCCCGCGCTGGCTGGCCAGCAGCGCGGCGAGCAGACCGATCGGGCCGGCCCCGGCGACCAGGACGTTCTGCGGCTGCCACTCGGCCCGCTGGCTGATCCGGTCGATGTGGTCCCACGCCTTGGCCACCACGCTGGCCGGTTCGAGGAGCACCCCGACGTCAGCCAGGTCGGGATGCAGGCCGATGGCGAACTTCGGGGAGAGGCGCCAGCGGTCCCGGGCGAAGCCGGGCAGCGCCTTGATGCCGTGTTCGGTGTAACGGCCGTTGCGGCACATGTCCCACTCGTCGACCGCGCAGTTGGCGCAGGGCACCGGGTCGGGGTGGCGGACGATCCCGGCGACGAGGTCGCCGGGGTGCAGGGTGCCGGTCGGGTCCTCCAGCACCCGGCCCAGCGACTCGTGCCCGATCACCAGGCGGTCGGCCCCCGGGGGCACCTCGCCGTACTCCCCGGCGACGATTTCGTGGTCGGTGCCGCAGATGCCCACGGCGAGCGCCTCGACCAGGATCGCCCCCTCCTCGGGGTGCGGTTCCGGCCAGGCGTCGTCGAGTCGCAGGGAGTCCGCCACCCCGGGTGCCACCGTTATCGCCCGCACCACCCGATCCTCCCCGTTCCCACCTCCGCACACATCGCGTTACCGCAGTTGATCATGAAGATGGCGGCGCGGCACGCCACCAACTCCATGATCAACCGATGGGGGCGGGTGCGGGGACCGGGTGGGCCATAGGATCGGGGCATGGAGGCGGAGGGAGTCGGGCGGCGGCTGGTCGAGCTGGTCGCGGACGAGGCGGCGGTCGCGGGCATCTCCGGCGGCCAGGCGTACGCTCGCGCGACCGTCGACGTGCCGCCGGCGCGCTGGCGGGATGCGCTGCGCGCGGCGCGGGACGACGCCGAGCTGGCCTGCGACTTCTTCGACTGGCTCTCCGCCGTCGACGAGCTGGACGCGGGCTTCGACGTGGTGACCCACCTCTGGTCGACCACACACCGGCACGGGGTCCTGCTGCGCACCCGGGTGCCCCGGCAGGCCGCCGAGGTGGCGTCGGTGGTGGACGTCTACCCCGGCGCGGCCTGGCACGAGCGCGAGACACACGAGATGTTCGGCATCGCGTTCGCCGGGCACGAGGGACTCCGCCCGCTGCTGTTGCCGCCGCAGTTCGAGGGGCATCCGCTGCGCAAGGAGTTCGTGCTCGCCTCCCGGGTGGCGAAACCGTGGCCGGGGGCGAAGGAACCGGGCGAGTCGGAGGCCGGCGGTGGCCGCCGGGCCGTCCGCCCGCCGGGCGTCCCCGCGCCGGGGGAGTGGGGTTCCACGCCGACCCCGGCCGGTGCCGGCGGCGTCGGGGAGGGGCCGCGCGGCGGCACGCCCGCCCGCCCGGCCCGCCGACCCCCGGGCGACCGCCCGCCCCGAGGCGACCGGCCGCAGCGGCCTGCCGCCGGCGACCCACCCCAGCGGCCTTCCCCTGACGGCCCACCCCAGCGGCCTGCCGCCGGCGACCGCCCGCCGCGGCCCGCGCCCGGTGACGACGGGGGTACGCTCTGATGCCGCTCTGGCTGGAGCTGACCCTGCGGGTGGTCGGGGTGCTCGCTGCCTTCCTGGTCCTGCCGCTCGTCGTGGGGCAGGCCGAGCACAAGGTGATGGCCCACATGCAGGGCCGGCTCGGCCCGATGTACGCCGGTGGCTTCCACGGCTGGGCGCAACTCGTCGCCGACGGCATCAAGTTCGTGCAGAAGGAGGACGTCACCCCGCGTGCGGCGGACCGCCCGGTGTTCCGGCTGGCCCCGGCGGTGGCGCTGGTGCCGTACCTTCTCGCCCTGCTGGTGATCCCGCTCGGCCCCGGCGACCTGGTCGGGCAGCCGCTGGACATCGGCCTCTTCTTCGTCCTGGCCGTGGTCGGGGTCGGCGTGGTGGCGGTGCTCATGTCGGCCTGGGCGTCGGCCAACAAGTACAGCCTTCTCGGCGGCCTGCGCGGTGCCGCCCAGCTGCTCGGCTACGAGCTGCCCCTGGTGCTGGCCGCCGCGTCGGTGGCGATGGCGGCCGGCACGCTCAGCCTGTCCGGCATCGTCGAGGCGTGGCAGCCGTGGTGGCTGCTCTGGCAGGCCCCCGCGATGGTGGTGTTCTTCGTCGCCGGGCTCGCCGAGATCCGGCGACCCCCGTTCGACATGCCGATCGCCGACTCCGAGCTGGTCTTCGGCTACATGACCGAGTACACCGGCCTGCGGTTCGCCTTCTTCCTCCTCGCCGAGTACGTCGGCATCGTGGTGATCGCCGCGCTGACCACCGTGCTCTTTCTCGGGGGCTGGCAGGGCCCCTTCGGCGACGAGTACCTCGGTTGGCTCTGGACGTTGCTGAAGGTCTTCGCCGTCTCGTTCGTGATTATCTGGCTGCGGGTGTCGTACCCCCGGCTCCGGGAGGACCAGCTCCAGCGCCTGTGCTGGCTGGTCCTGGTGCCGGTCGCGCTCGGCCAGCTCGTCCTGACCGCCGCCGTCCGCGTGGCGACGTGAGTCGGGTCGCCCGCTGACGCTCGGCCGGCAGAAGGATGCCCCGCCTCCCGGGTTGGAGACGGGGCACTTTCCCGCCGGCGGCCGGGCGAGGTCACGCCCGGGCGGCCGGCGCGGTCACGGGGCGGCGTAGAGCAGGCGGTTCGGTGACCCGGTGCCCGGGTTGATCACGACGCCCGTGGTGGCGGCCGCGATCAACGCGCTCTTGGCCGTCGCGATCGTGGCCGTGGGGTTGAGCTGCCGGTACCGGGCCAGCCACCCGCTGACGTGCGGCGCCGCCATCGAGGTGCCGGACCAGCCGGAGGCGACCGCGGTGTTCGAGGCGATGCCGGCCGACGTGATGCTCACGCCGGGGGCGAAGATGTCGACGCACGTGCCGTAGCTGGAGAACGAGGCCCGGGTGTCGGTGGAGTCGGTCGCGGCGACGGTGACCCCCCGGGCCGAGCGCGGGCCGTTCGTGCAGGCGTCGGTGTTGAAGTTGTTGGCGATGAAGACCGTGTGCACTCCCTCGTCGATCAGGTTCTCCACGGCGGTGTTCGGGGTGGTGCCGTAGCCCTGGAGACTGAAGTTCGCCACCGAGACCGGGTCGTGGTTGGCGGCGATCCAGTCGATGCCCTCGATCAGGTCCGACGTCCAGCCGGTGTTGTCGCACTGGAGGACCCGTACCGCCTTGATCGTGACGGACTTGGCGACGCCGTACGTCGCGCCGCCCACGGTGCCGGCCACGTGCGTACCGTGACCGTGGCAGTCGTTGGTGCCGTTGCCGTCGCCGACCGCGTCGTAGACCCCGCTGGCCCGGGTGCCGAAGTCGACGTGGGTGGCCCGGATACCGGAGTCGACCACGTAGACCGTGACGCCGGAGCCGGTCGAGGTGTACCCGAAGCTGTTGTTCAGCGGCAGGTAGTGCTGGTCGATGCGGTCCAGCCCCCACGACGGCGGGTTCGGCTGGGTGGCCTGCGTCGACACGTCACTGGTCAGGCCGCCCCGGATGCGGGTGTCCCGCTCGACGTACGCCACGGCGGGGTCGTTGCGCACCGCGGCGAGGGCGGCCGGGGGCAGGTGGGCCGCGTACCCGTCGAGGACCTGCGTGTAGCGGGTCAGCACGGTGCCGCCGGCCCGCTCCGCGACGGAGGCGACGCGCGCCTGCGCGGTCCGCGCGGCCCGGTCGGTGCCGGCCGGCGCATCGGAGAGCACCACGATGTACCGGTCCGGCGCGGCCTCCGGCCCGCCCGCCCGCAACGGGGCGGGCACGGGCCGCTCCGGCGTCGCCGCACGCGGGGCTGCCGCCGCCGGAGCGGTGACGGCGGCCACGAGCGCAACGACGACCATGCCGGCCAGTACGCCCCGGCGTACCGTTCTGCCACCTGGCTTCCGCAAGGTTCGATCCTCCTCAGGAATCGTCGTCCACAGTGGACACTGTGGTCGGACGTCGGCCGACGCGAGCCGGCCGAATCGCCAACAATTCGATCAGGTTCGATTGAACGTTATGTTAAGGCGTGAGGAATGTCGATGTCTTTGCGGTGTTCCGGGTGCCTGTGGAACCGCCCGCCCCACCCGGACGGCCAGGCGGGACGGGAGGGCATCCAGGGCCGATGTCAGCCCAGCGGGGTGTGCGCGGGGTCGACCCGCTCGGCCGCCGGGGGCGGCGGGGGTGGGGTGCCGTCACCGAACGGACGGCCGCCCAGTTCCTCCCGGCCGTGCGGGGTCAGCCAGTTCGCCAGGTCCGGCCCGAGCGGCACGACCCCGGTCGGGTTGATGTCCCGGTGCACCTCGTAGTAGTGCCGCTTGATGTGGTCGAAGTCGATCGTGTCGCCGAAGCCGGGAGTCTGGAACAGGTCCCGCGCGTACGCCCACAGCACCGGCATCTCGGTGAGCTTCTGCCGGTTGCACTTGAAGTGGCCGTGGTAGACCGGGTCGAAACGGACCAGCGTGGTGAACAGCCGCACGTCGGCCTCGGTGATGGTGTCCCCGACGAGGTAGCGCTGGCCGGCCAGCCGGTCGCTCAACCAGTCCAGCCGCTCGAAGAGCCGGCGGTACGCCCGCTCGTACGCCTCCTGGCTGCCGGCGAAGCCGCACCGGTAGACGCCGTTGTTGACGTCCTTGAACACCAGCGCGTTGACCTCGTCGATCTCGGCGCGCAACCGGTCCGGGTAGAGGTCCGGGGCACCCGGCCGGTGGTGCGCGGTCCACTCCGTCGACAGGTCCAGGCTCATCTGCGCGTAGTCGTTGGTGACCACCTGCCCGGTCGGCTCGTCCACGATCGCCGGCACGGTGATGCCCCGGTCGTAGCCGGGGAAGCGCTTGAAGTAGGACTCGGCCAGCCGTTCGACGCCGAGCACCGGGTCCCGGCCGTCCGGGTCCAGGTCGAAGGTCCAGCTCCGCTTGTCGTGCGTGGGGCCGGCCACCGCCATCGAGATGGGCTCCTCCAGGCCGAGCAGCCGCCGGACGATGATCAGCCGGTTCGCCCACGGGCAGGCCCGGCTCACCGCCAGCCGGTACCGGCCGGGCTCCACCGGATAGCCGTCCCGCCCGTCGGCGGTGATCCGGGTGGCGATGTAGCGCTGGTCGCGGGTGAACTCGCCTCCCGGCTCGACGTACTTGCCCCCGTTCCGCTGCAGGACCTCGTCGTCGCTCGTCGTCGAGCCGCTGCCGGTGTCGCTCACGTCGCCCCCTCGCGGTGCGCCAGATCGTCTGCCGTCCCCATCATGTCCGATCCGCCGACGGCGGGCCCGCCGACTCACGCCCGCCGACTCACGCGCCGCCGGCCGTCGCGGTGGGCCGTCCGCCGGCCGTCGCCGTCGGGCGTCCGTCGGCCGGGCCGCCGACCGTCCACGGCTAGGCTCGCCGGGTGACCGACCTGGAGGCCCTGGCCCGTCGCCTCGTCACCGACGTCTGGAACGGCGGCCGGGAGGAGACGGCGTATGACCTCATCGCGCCGGAGTGCCCGGGGCTGGGCGGGACCGGCCCGGCGGCGACGCTGGCCTGGCACCGGGACCGCCGGGCGGCCTTCCCCGACCTCCGCTACAAGATCGTGGACGTGGCGGCCGGTGGCGACCGGGTCGCGGTACGGTGGCGGGCCGCCGGCACCCAGACCGGGCAGTTCGGGCCGGTGCCGCCGACCGGACAGGTGGTCAGCTACTCCGGGGCGAGCTTCCTGCGGTTCGACCCGCACGGCCGGATCGTGGACGTGTGGAGCGTCAACGAGCTGTTCCAGCTCCTGCTGCAACTCGGTGTGGAGGTGTTGCCGCCGGTCACCGGCCCCGGGGCGTGATCCGGGCGATCGGCAGGTTCACCGGGAACGGCTCCCCGGTGTCGACGACCTTCGTCCACCGCCCGGTCTCGGTGTAGACCTCGTCCACCGGGTCGATCCGGGACGTGTAGACCACGATTGCCTCGTCCTCCACCTCGACCCGCCAGTAGTACGGGATGCCCGCCTGGGCGTAGAGCGCCGGCTTCAGCACCCGGTCGATCGAGCGGGTGCTCGGCGAGACGATCTCCACCGCCAGCATCACCTGGTGCGGCGCGTAGTGGGCGGGGTTGCCGGCGGCGGCCTCGGCGGTGGTGACCAGCACGTCCGGGATGAACGACCGGGTGCGGTTGAGCCGCACCTCGACCGCCTGGGTCACGTCGTACTCGTCGGGACACTCCTCTTCCAGCGCGACCATCAGGCGGCCGGCGATGGTCTGGTGGAGCCGGGTGGGGGAGGGGGACACGAGCAACACTCCATCGAGCAGTTCACGGCGACGCCCGTCGTCGGGTTGCGCGTCCAGATCGTCGGTCGTCCACCCGCCCTCGGGCGGATCGTCGTTCTGCAGCGCGGCGGTCATCGGGCTGTCCTTTCGCGGTGCCTACCGGTGCGTCGTTCTCCCCACCGGTCACGGTACCGCCGGCAACTGCCGGGTGGTGGTCGCGCACGCCGGGGACACAGGGCAGGATGGCGACATGAGTGACAGCGGTGTGCCCGGAAGCGGACTGGCGAAGGGACTGGCGGTCACGCTGAAGACGATGACCCGCCGCTCGACCACCCAGCAGTACCCGGACGTGGCCCCCGAACTGCCGCCCCGCTCCCGTGGGGTGATCGCCCTGCTGGCCGAGAACTGCACGGTCTGCATGCTCTGCGCCCGGGAGTGCCCGGACTGGTGCATCTACATCGACTCGCACAAGGAGGAGGTGGCCGTGCCCGGCGCGGCCCGCCCCCGCCAGCGCAACGTGCTCGACCGGTTCGACATCGACTTCTCGCTCTGCATGTACTGCGGCATCTGCGTCGAGGTCTGCCCGTTCGACGCGCTCTACTGGTCGCCCGAGTTCGAGTACGCCGAATACGACATCCGGGACCTCCTGCACGACAAGGACCACCTGGGGCAGTGGATGGCGACCGTCCCGCCGCCGCCCGCGCACGACCCGAACGGGGAACCCTCCAAGGAGGAGACCACCGCCGCGCGCAAGGCCGCCGCCGGGCCCGCCCCCGCCGCCGGACCGACCCGGGCCCGCCCCGACGGCGGCACGGAGGGGACCCGACAGTGACCGGTGTGGACGTGCTGCTGCTCGCGCTCGGCGCGGTGGCGGTCGGTGCCGGCGCCCTGGTGGTGACCACGCGCCACCTGGTCCGGGCCGGTCTCCACCTGGTGGTCTGCCTCGGCGCGCTGGCCGGGATGTACCTCGTGCTCACCGCCGAACTGGTCGCCTGGGTGCAGGTGCTGATCTACGTCGGCGCGGTGGTGGTGCTGCTGCTCTTCGCGGTGATGCTCACCCGTGCCCCGATCGGGGCCTCCGACGACCTGGACCGGCCCGGTTGGCCGGCCGCCCTGGTCGGCGGCGGCACCGGTCTGGGGCTGAGCGCGCTGCTGATCGACGCGTACCGGTGGACGACGGTGGAGCTGCCCGAGGCGGGCACCGCCGAACGCCTCGGCGCGGAGATCTTCGGCAGTTGGGTCCTCCCGTTCGAGCTGCTCTCGGTGCTGCTGCTCGCCGCCCTGGTCGGGGCGGTCGTCATCTCCCGCCCCGACATCGGCTCGCCCGTCGCCCGGCCGGACGACGACGCGACCGCCGACCGGCGCACCGACGACGTGACGCGGGAACGACCGGAGGCCGACGACGTGACGCGGGAACGACCCGGGACCGACGGTTCGGCGGCCGGGGACGTCCGATGAGGCCGGTCATCCCGTACGTCACCGCCGCCCTGCTCTTCGGGCTCGGCGTCTACGGCGTGCTGCGCCGGCGCAACGCCGTGCTGGTGCTGATGGCCGTCGAACTGATGCTGAACGCGGTCAACCTGATCCTGGTCACCGCCGACACCACCGTCCGGGCCGCCCTGCCGCACGGCGGGCAGGTCTTCGCGCTGTTCGTGATCGTCCTCGCCGCCGCCGAGATCGGTGTGGGGCTGGCCATCGTGCTCCAGCTCTACCGGCTGCGGGCCACCGTCGCGGTGGACGAGGTCCCGCTCACCGAGCGTCCCGAGCCGGCCGGGCGCCCCGAGCACGCCCGTCCCGAGTCGGCCGAGCGCCCCGAGGAGGCCGCCCGGTGAACCGTGTCCAGACCCTCGGCGCGCTGCTGCCGGCCGTACCGCTGGTGGCCGGGTTGACCGGGCTGCTGCTGGCGCCCTCCCCGCGTGGCCGGGCCGGCGGCGGGGAGCGGGCCCGGCGGGTGGCGATCGGCCTCGGGGTGGCCGGGGCGGCGGGGGCGCTGCTGCTCGCGGTGGCCCTGCTGGTCACCCTCGACGGCCCGACCGAGCACACCCGGACCTGGATCGAGCTGGGCGACCTGCGGGTGACCCTCGGCGTCCGGCTGGACGGCGCGGCGGCACTGGTCGCGGTCGCGGTGGCCGCGGTCGCGCTCGCCGTCCAGGTCTACTCGGTGGCCTACCTGCGGCGCGGCCCGGACGACGACGTCGAGGTCGACCACCGCTACCCGCCCTACGCGGCGCAGATCAGCCTCTTCACCGGCGCCATGCTGCTGGTGGTGGTCTCCGGTGACCTGATCCCGCTGCTGGTCGGCTGGGAGGTGATGGGCGTCTGCTCCTACCTGCTCATCGCCCACGACCGGCGGCTGCCGCAGGCCCCGGCCGCCGCGATGAAGGCGTTCCTGGTCACCCGGGTCGGTGACGTGGGCTTCCTTCTCGGCATCGCACTGCTCGGGGTGAGCGCCGGCAGCTTCCGGATCGCCGACGTGCTCGCCCACGACCACGCCACCGGCACGCTCACCGCCGCCTGCCTGCTGCTGCTCGCCGGGGTGGCCGGCAAGAGCGCCCAGTTCCCGCTGCACACCTGGCTGCCGGACGCGATGGCCGGTCCCACCCCGATCTCCGCGCTGATCCACGCCGCGACCATGGTCGCCGCCGGCGTGTACGCGGTCACCCGCCTGTACCCGCTGTTCGAGGCGGCCCCTGTCGCGCTGGCGGTGCTCGGCGTCATGGGCGCGGTCACCCTGCTGCTCGGCGCGTTCGCCGCCACCGCCCAGGACGACCTGAAACGGGTGCTCGCCTGGTCCACGGTCTCCCAGATCGGCTACATGACCGGCGCGCTGGCCGTCGGCTCCTCCTCGGCGGCCCTGTTCCACCTGCTCACCCACGCCGCGTTCAAGGCGCTGCTCTTCCTCGCCGCCGGTGCGGTGATCCACGCGGTCGGCACCACGCTGATGTCCGGCATGGGTGGACTGCGCCGGCAGATGCCGGTCACCTTCTGGTGCACCCTGGTCGGGCTCGCCGCGCTGGCCGGGGTGCCGCCGCTCTCCGGCTTCTTCAGCAAGGAGGGCGTGCTCGCCGCCGCCGAGGACGCCGCCCGGCACGGCGGCGGCCCGGCCCCGACCTGGGTCGGCTGGCTGGTCTGGCTCGCCGGCCTGGTCGGCGTCGCGGTCACCGCCTGGTACGCCACCCGGCTGCTGCTGCGCACGTTCCTCGGCGCCAGCCGGGCACCGCTGGCCCACCCGCACGACCCGCCGGCGGCGATGCGGTGGCCGATCCTGCTGCTCGCCGTGCCGGCCGCCCTGCTCGGCCTGGCCGGCTTCACCCCCGCCCTGACCGACCGGCTCGGCGCTGACGGGGACCTGGTCCACCTCGGCCCCGAACTGCTGCTGCCGCTGGCGTTGCTGCTGGCCGGGGCGGGGCTCGCCGGGTGGCGGTGGCGGCGCGACCCCACCGCCGACCCGGCGTCCGCGCTCGGCCCGCTGCGGCCGGTGTTCGCCGCCGCGTTCCGGCTCGACGACGCCCAGCACACCCTGGTGGTACGCCCGGTCGTCGGCCTGGCCCGGCTCGCGCGCACCGGAGACGAACGGGTGGTGGACGGGGCGGTCGAGGGGAGCGGGCGTGCCGCCACCGGCCTCGGCGGCGGACTGGCCGCGCTGCACCGGGCGGCCCTGCCCCGGGCGGCGGTGGCGGTGCTGGCCGGCGTCCTGCTCATCGGCCTCGCCGCTGTCCTGGTCGGAGGTGTCGCATGACGACCCACCCGTTCTGTCCGCCCGGTCGGCCCGGGGGTGTCGCGTGACGGCCGGTCAGGTCCTGCTGGTGGCGGTGCTGGCGCTGCCCGCGCTCGGCGCGGTGCTGGCCGCCGCGCTGCCGGGCGACCGGGCCGGTCGGCTGGCCGGCACGGCAGCCGCCGCGCTCACCCTGGTCGCGGCGGCGCTGCTCGCCACCGGCGACGGCACCTGGACGGCGTACACGGCGGACACGCCCGGGGTGCTCCCCTGGCACCGGCTCGACGTGCCCTGGGTGCCCGCCCTGGAGCTGCGGTTCCACCTCGGCGTGGACGGCATCTCGTACCCGCTGGTCGTGCTGACCGCCCTGCTCACCCTGCTCTGCTGCGGGTACTCCCTCTGGCGGGTCCCCGACGGCGGCCGGGGGAGCGTCCTGGTCGCCCTGCTGCTGGTGATCGAGGTCGGCATCCTCGGCACCTTCCTCGCCCTCGACCTGGTCCTCTTCTTCCTCTTCTTCGAGGTCGTCCTGCTGCCCATGTACGCGGTGATCGCCGGTTGGGGCGGCACGGGCGGTGCCGGGCCGTCCCGACGACACGCCGCCTACCGGCCGGTGGACCGGGACGCGGCCCGCGCGGCGGCCCGCAAGTTCGCCCTCTACACCCTCGCCGGATCGGTGCTGCTGCTGGTCGGGGTGTACGTCGTGGTGTCGGCCGCCGGCACCGCCGACATCGTGGCGCTGACCGGCGGGTCGGAGCTGTCCCGGGGCACCCAGTTGGCCGCGTTCATCCTGCTCGGGCTGGCCTTCGCGGTGAAGAGCCCGCTCTGGCCGCTGCACTCCTGGCTGCCCGACGCGCACACCCGGGCCCCCACCGTCGGCAGCGTGATCCTCGCCGGGGTGCTGCTCAAGATGGGCACGTACGGCCTGGTCCGGGTCGCCGTCGGGGTGGCCCCGGAGGGGGCCCGCTGGGCCGCGCCGGCGCTCGGCGTGCTCGCCGTCGCGGCGATCCTCGTCGGCTCGCTGGTCTGCCTCGCCCAGGACGAGCTGAAGCGGCTGATCGCGTACTCCAGCGTGGGACACATGGGCTTCGTGCTGCTCGGCATCGCCACGCTCACCGCCACCGGCATCCAGGCGGCCCTGATCGGCAACGTCGCGCACGGTGTGATCACCGGTCTGCTCTTCTTCCTCGCCGGAGCGATCAAGGACCGTACCCACACCGGCGAGCTGGCCGACCTGTCCGGGCTGCGGGAGACCGCACCCCGCCTCGCCGGGCTGCTCGCCTTCGCCGCAGTAGCCTCGCTCGGCCTGCCCGGGCTCGCCGGCTTCTGGGGCGAGGCGTTCGCCGTGGTGGCCGCCATCGAGGTCGGTGGGGCGCTCTGGATCACGCTCGGCGTGCTCGCCGCGGTCGGCGGGGCGCTCACCGCCGCGTACCTGCTGCGGCTGCTGCGCCGGGTCACCCACGGGCGACCCGGCCCGGCGGTGGCGGGTCTCTCCCCGGGTCTCGCCGGGGCGGAACTCGTCGCCTGGGCCCCGCTGGTGCTGCTCGCCCTGGTCATCGGACTGGTGCCGACGCTGGTGCTCGGCGTGGCCGAGGCGCCGGTCGAGGCCCTGCTGGAGGTGGTGCACCCGTGAGCGCGAGGAGTGCGGCGGAGCGGATCCCCGCAGCCACGAACGAAAGGCGGGCCCGGTGAGCCTCGTCCAGTCGGTCGACCACGTGGCGCTGCTGCCCGGGTACCTGTCCGCCGGGACGGCCGTCCTCGTGCTCCTGGTCGACCTGCTGTTGGCCCGGCCGCGCGCCACGGTGGCGGCTGCCGCGTTCGGCGCGACCGCCACCGCGCTCGGCGCGGCGCTGGTCGCCGCCGGCGGCGACCGGGGGACGTTCTGCGTCGCCGACGGCTGTTCCTGGGTCGCCGACGACCGGGCCGGACTGGTCGGGACGGTCTTCGCCCTGCTCACCCTCGGTGTGCTGGCGCTCTCCGGTCCGCTGCTGCGCGGCGGTCGGGTGCCGGTGGGGGAGTTCTGCTTCCTGCTCGCCTGCTCGATGACCGGCGGCGTCGTGCTCGGCGCGGCCGGCGACCTGATCACCCTGATCGTGGCGCTGGAGACGCTCACCCTGCCGCTCTACGTGCTGGTCGGGCTGCGTCGGGGCAGCCTGGCCGGGGCCGAGGCGGCGGTGACCTTCTTCGTGGTCAGCGTGGTGGCCACCACGGTCACCCTGCTCGGCGCGGCACTGCTCTACGCGGTCACCGGCCGGCTGCACCTGCGTCCGCTCGGCGCGGCGCTGGCCGACGGCACGCTGCTCGACCTGCCGCTGACCACGGTCGCGGTGACGCTGGTGGTGCTCGGGCTGGCGTTCAAGGTGGCGGCGGTGCCGTTCCACGCCTGGGCGCCGGCCACCTACGACGGTGCGCCGGTGCCGGTGGCCGCGTACCTGTCGACCGCCTCGAAGCTCGGCGGGGTGGTCGCGCTGCTCGCCGTGGTCCAGTACGCGCTGCCGGCGACCGTCACCGGTCCGGTGCTCGCCCTGCTGGCCGCGCTCACCATGACCGTCGGCAACCTGGTGGCGCTGCGGCAGCGGCGGATGGTCCGGCTGCTCGCCTGGTCCTCAGTGGCCCAGGCCGGCTACATCCTCGCCCCGCTGGGCGCGCTGGCGCTGGCCGCCGGGCGCACCGCCGACGCCCGGGCCGCCGCGTACGCCGCCGCCGTGGCGTACGCGGTCTTCTTCGTGGTGTTGGAGCTCGCCGCGTTCGCGGGCGTGGTGGCGTTGCGCCCGGACGGCGCGGACGGCGGCACGATCGAGCAGTACCGGGGCGTGGCGCGGCGACACCGCTTCGTGGGGGCGGCGTTCGGGCTGGCCCTGGTCGGGCTGGCCGGGTTGCCGCCGGGCCTGGCCGGGCTGTTCGCCAAGGTGACCGTGGTCCGGTCGCTGGTGGCGGGCGGGTCGGGCTGGTTGGCCCTGGTGGTGGCGGTGAACGCGGTCGTCGGCCTGGCCTACTACCTGCGCGTCGCCGCGACCCTGTACGCCTCACCGACCGAGTCGGCGCCCTCCCGCACTCCGTCACGGAGCGTCATTGTCGCGCTGGCGGCTGCCAGCGCCGTAGCGGTTGTGCTCGGTCTGGCCCCGCAGCTCCTGTTCGATCTGGTCTAGCCGGGGCGTCCTTCTCCGGGTGGTCGCGGTGCCTTCGCGTGCCGTTCTCAGGTTACTCACAGTCATGAGAGGGATGGTTGCGGGGTACCGGGTTGTTGTCACCGGTTGACGGATCCCGGCGGATCCGGGCACCGAAGGAGTGATCGTGCACCACAACCGTCTCAAGACCGCCGCGTTGCTCGGCCTGCTCACCTCGCTGATCCTCGCGGTCGGCTACTGGTTCGGCGGCAGTGGCGGACTCGTCATCGCCGTCGTGGCGTCCCTGGTCATGAACGGCGTCACCTACTTCTACTCCGACAAGCTGGCCCTGCGGTCGATGCGGGCCCAGCCGGTCAGCGAGGCGCAGTTCCCGGAGCTGTACCGGATGGTCCGGGAGCTGGCGACCGAGGCGCGGCAGCCGATGCCCCGGCTCTACGTCAGCCCCACCGCCCAGCCGAACGCCTTCGCCACCGGCCGTAACCCGCGCAACGCTGCGGTCTGTGTCACCCAGGGGATCACCGAGATCCTCGACTACCGGGAGCTACGGGGCGTCATCGGACACGAGCTGTCGCACGTCTACAACCGGGACATCCTGATCTCCAGCGTGGCCGCCGGCCTGGCCGGCATCATCACCATGCTGGCCAACATCGCCTGGTTCATCCCGCTCGGTGGTGGGGACGACGAGGACAGCCCGAACCCGGCCGTGCTGCTGCTGACCATCATCCTCGGCCCGATCGCGGCCACGGTGATCCAGTTGGCGGTCAGTCGGAGCCGGGAGTTCCAGGCGGACGCCTCGGGGGCCCAGCTCACCCGCGACCCGCTGGCCCTGGCCAGCGCGTTGCGCAAGATCCACATGGGTACCCAGCGTCGGCCGCTCCCCGCCCAGGGGCAGCTCACCAGCACCGCGCACCTCATGATCGACAATCCGTTCAAGGGCGGCGGCATCGCCAACCTCTTCTCCACCCACCCGAAGATGGAGGAGCGGGTCCGCCGACTGGAGCAGATGGCCGCGAACAGCGGCCCGGTGCAGTTCCAGCGCTGACCGTACGCCGGGGAACCGCCCCGGCCGCCCCTGAACGCCACCCGTTCCGCCCGCGACCAGGTCCCGGTCGCGGGCGGAACCCTGTCACCCGTCCGTGACCGCTGGGGTAACCGTTTCTCCGTACTCCCGGAACAGGTTATGGTCGGACCGTCCGGCGTCAGGGTCGTAGAGCCGTCCGCCCATTACCGCGCCGCCACACACCATCACCGCTCACCGCGGGCGCGAACGGCTGCGTCCGCAGCAGAGGAGACACCGTGGCCGCACTGGGTCGGTACCGGGACGTATGGCGGATCCCCGGAGCACCGGTGTTGCTGGTCACCGGCATCATCGGCCGGCTCGGGATCGGGATGACCTCGCTGGTGCTGCTGCTGCTCGTCGAGGAGGTCACCGGGCGGTACTCGCTGGCCGCCGTGGCCGGAGCCACGTACGCCGTCGCGGGCGCCGCGTTCAGCCCGGTGGCCGGCCGGATCGCCGACCGGATCGGGCCCACCCCGGTCCTGCTCGCCACCGGGATCGCCCACCCGCTCGCCCTGGTCGGCCTGCTGCTGGCCAGCCGGTCCGGAGCCGAGGCGCTGCCCCTGATCTACGTCGCGGCGGGCGTGGCCGGTGCGACGTACCCGCCGCTCACCGCCGCGATCCGGGGCGCCTGGAACGACCTGACCACCGTCGCCAGCGGCCGCTACCACCTGCGCAACACCGCGCTGGCCGCGGAGACCACCCTCTTCGAGGTCGTCTTCGTCCTCGGCCCGCTGCTGGTGGCCGGATTCGTGCTGGTCGCCGACGCCCGGGCGGCCCTGGTCGGGGCGGCCGTGGTCACCCTGGTCGGCACCGCTGTGGTCGCCCTCGGCCGGGTGATGCGCAACTGGCAGCCGCACCCCCGGCACGCCCACGCCAAGGGGCTCGGCCCCCTGCGGGTGCCCGGCTTCCCCGCCCTGCTGCTCTGCGTCGCCGGGCTGGGCATCGCGTTCGGCGCGGCCGGCGTGACCGTCCCGGCGTACGCGAGCGCCTCGACCGACGGGGACGCGGAAAGCCTCGCCGGCGTGCTGCTCGCCGTCTGGGGAGTGGGCAGCGCGGTCGGCGGCTTCTGGTTCGGCACCCGCCGCCCGGCGAGGAACATGACCCGCCAGTTCGCCTGGCTGCTCGGTGGCGTGGGGGCCAGCTTCCTGGTCTTCGCGGCGATGCCCACCCCGCTGGCGCTCGGCGTGGCGCTGGTCGTCGGGGGAGCGACCATCGCCCCCGCGCTCACCCTGGAGAACACCATGGTCGGCCGGGTCACCCCGGCCGGCATGCTCAACGAGGCGTACACCTGGGTGGTCACCATGTCGGTCGGCGCGAGCGCCGCCGGCGGCGCGGTGGCCGGCCTGATCGTCGACCACGGTGGCGTCCCGTGGGCGTTCGTCTTCGCCGGTGCGGCGGTCCTCGTCGCGGCCGGGGTGGCGGGCCGCCCCGGCGGCTCCATCGCCCGCGCCGAGGCCCAGGCCGTACGCACCGAACACACCCTCGCCGCCGAGGCGGTCTGACCCGCGCGGTACGCCGGGGACGGGTCAGCCCCGCAGGTCGATCCGCCAGTGGTGGACGCGGAAGACCCGTCCCCGGAACGGCCACTCCCGCTCGCCGAGCGAGGTGAAACCGAGGGCCCGGCAGATGCCGTTCGAGGGGACGTTGCCGACGTCTGGGAAGGCGTGCACCACGCCCCACCGGTCGTCCGAGGCGGCCAGGTCGAGCAGGCTCCGGACGGCGCGCCGGGCGAGTCCGCGTCCCTGGTGTTCGGGAAGCACCATCCAGCCGATCTCCGCCCCGGGCTCCCCGTCGACCTCGTGCGGCGAGAGCGTCACCGTGCCGGCCACCGTGCCCGCCCCGGGCTCCCCGTCGACCTCGTGCGGCAAGAGCGTCACCGTGCCGGCCACCGTGCCCGCCCCGGGGGAGTCGACGACGATCATCTTGATCAGGCTGGTGCCGCCGGTAGCCAGTTCGACGTCCCGGGCCACCTGGGCCTCCACCCGGTCCCGGGGGAACGGCCCACCGAGGTGGGCCGTCATCGCCGGATCGCAACGCATCCGGACGTACGCCTCCACGTCGTCCACCTCGACATCGCGGAGCCGCACGTCGGAGACCATCAGCGGTAGTTGGTGAACTGGAGTGCGACCCCGAAGTCCTCGGCCTTGAGCAGGGCGATGACCGCCTGGAGGTCGTCCTTCTTCTTACCGGTGACCCGGAGCTGGTCGCCCTGGATCTGCGCCTGGACGCCCTTCGGCCCCTCGTCCCGGATCTTCTTGCTGATCGCCTTGGCCTTGTCCGAGTCGATGCCCTGGATCACCTTGCAGTCGATCTTGAAGACCTTGCCCGAGGAACGCGGGTCACCGGCGTCCAGCGACTTCATCGAGATGTTTCGCTTGACCAGCTTCTCCTTGAAGACGTCCAGCGCGGCGCGGACCCGCTCCTCGGTCTCTGCCTGGAGGCTGATCGCCTCCTCGCCCGACCAGGAGATCTCCGCGCCGGTGCCCCGGAAGTCGAACCGCGTCGCGAGTTCCTTCTCCGCCTGGCGGAGGGCGTTGTCGACCTCCTGACGGTCGACCTTGCTGACGATGTCGAACGACGGGTTGGCTGCCATGCTCATGCTCCTGCTTGTCCGGCTGTCCTGCTTGACGGTTGCGGTCGTCCTCGACCAGCGGTACGGCCCCCTGACCGTACCCGGTTGCACGGACCCCGGGTGGAGCCGCTATCCTTGCTCCGCTACCGCGTTACGGCGCGGTGGGGTGCCCTGGCGGGTTGCCCGAGCGGCCAATGGGAGCGGACTGTAAATCCGTCGCGAAAGCTACAGAGGTTCGAATCCTCTACCCGCCACCAGGTGCACAAATAGGCCCCTGACCAGCATGAACGCCGGTCAGGGGCCTATTTGGTTGAGTCCAGCGGAGTCCAGCTAGATCCGGTGTCTGATGGGCGTCCACGGGAACCTGGCGGGAACGCTGATGTTGGTTGTGGGCTACTGCTGCGGTTGCTCCTCGGGGCAGAGATCGGCCCGGACATGCGTGCCACACCACGGCGGTAGCTCGGCCGACCAGACACGCCACCCGCCGGCATCCCGCCGTGTCTCCCACCGCCACGGGTGCGCCGTACCGGCCATCGCTGACGGCCCGTCCCCACCAGACCCCGCGCACCTGCGCGACGACCAGGGCGCGATCCTCGGAACGCTCGTCGACGACCAGGCGGCCGACCGTTTCCACCTTCGAGGGCGGACGCCCGGTGCTCTCCATCGCGGCCCGGTACTTCTGCCACTGGTCGCGCAACTCGTCGTGCCGCTCGTCGGCCAGCACCCGCGACAACCCGATGCGCTTGCCCGCGCTGAGCTGGAGAACCCACACGGTCACCGCAGCCTCGGGGGTGGCCCTCTGCGCGCTCGGCGTCCGACTGCACTCGACCGGCCACCACAGCCGCCGTGGTCAGCAGGGAGGCGCACACCACGGCCACCGCCACGGCGGCCACCACCGGCCAACGTCGGCGCGGCCGGAACGGCTGAACCCGCTGATCCGGCACGCTCGCCGGTACACCCTCCCCCAAGATCACCTAGGCACGATAGATCGACTAGTTGGCTCTCGTGTCGCGGAGCCTGCCCCCGGCGGACACCGCCGCAGCCCCAACCACCCACGGACCGCAAGATGCCGATGGCCCTCAGCCATCCCGGAGCCTGAGGCCCCCGCCGGAGGCGCTTTGACCTGGCGTACGACTCGCTCGCGCTTGCCGGCCAGCCCTGAAAGACCTGCCACGAACGCTTGCGGCAGTGGACAGCAGAGCCGGCTCGGCGGCATGCGTTGTAGGTCGTGAATGGGAGGCCTGCTGGCGTCGCAATCTCCGGCTCGACACGGTAAGTGATCGGCATCTAACATCACAGTATTCAGTGGAGGGGCGGGACATGGCAGTAGCTGCGGTTCCGTCAGCGCCATGACTCCGAGGGGGTCCCGATGTTCCAAACCCTGCTGGCTGGGGTCTTCGGTTGCCTGTTCTTGTACGGGGGGATCAGGGGGGAAATTGACTCAATCCGGTTGCATCGGCGCGGGAAGCGTGCGGACGGAGTGTTCGTCGGACGGGTCGATGCGTCGATCCGTCCGGGCGTGCAAAGTCGTGCGGGGGAGTTCCAGTTTGTTACGGCGGATGGCCAGGAGGTAACGGCAACTAGTTCGTTCTCCTCGTTTCCAGGCCCTAAGCCGGGTCGCCGGGTAAAGGTCATCTACGACCCGAATCACCCGCATGACACCGCCGAACGCGTCGCCGTCCACTGGGGGAAGATGACGTTTCTCGCACCGCTGTTTATGCTGCTTGGCGGCGGCATGGTGGCCGTCGCCCTAAACGGGCTCCTCTGATGAGCCGCGCCTGGGCGTGACCGGCCGCCAGGCCGCACGCGCGCCCCGGCGGCGGGCCGCAGGCCCGCCCTTGACCAAGTAAAGAAAGTCTGAACACAGTACGCTCCGGCCAGGTGTCGGACTCCGGTTGATGCGTTACACCCTGGCTCCACTTGAGCCGTGACAGCCGAGGCATGCCGCATGTTGTCGTCGGAGGGTGACACCCGCTGGCGCGCCTGCGGCGCATCATGCTCGATAATGCGCCGCGATGAATCTACGCACGCCACGGCTGCTGCTACGTGACTTCCGAGCAGAAGACCAACCGGCCGTTCACGCCTACGCCAGCGACCCGGATGTCACTCGGTACACCGAGTGGGGGCCGGACACACTCAACGACACCGCCGCATTCCTAGTTCAGGCGGTGCGGGACGCCCAGGTGTTACCGAGGACGAGGTTCGCACTTGCCGTCATCCGCCGCGACGACGAGGTTCTCATCGGTTCGGTCGAGCTGCGCGTTACCAACGAGGTCCATCGCCGGGGCGAAATGGGATACGTGCTGGCCCGCCCGCACTGGGGGCACGGTCTGGCCACCGAGGCCGCTGCCGCAGTGCTGCGCCTGGGACTCGACACGCTCGGCCTACATAAGATCACGGCTACCTGCGACCCGGACAACACCGCCTCTGCCCGTGTCCTGGCAAAGATTGGGATGCGTCGTGAAGGACGACTCCACGACCACCTGCACATCGGAGGCCGTTGGCGCGACCGCTTGTTTTTCGCCGCGATAGCCGGACGCGCACCACGACCCGGGGACGGGTTTGAAATCGTCTAGCCCGACGTGTCACCGATCATGTGACACCGATCTGTAACGCATCAACTGGAGCCGGACATACGCTCCGGCCAGGGTAAGCAGGAACAAGCAAAGCGCCCGCCGGCATGAAGGCATCCGACGGGCACGCACGGGTAACCACCTATTGCGGCAATCCCGGTTTGAGGTAAGAAACAAGAGCGTTGACCCTTGCAACGATAAATTCGTGCCGGCTCTGTCGCTCCACTATGTCGTTATGGTAATCCTGAGCCGTAACCTGCGCCTTGTGCTTCCGGTAAAGAAGACTCGGCTCCCAAATGAACCATCCGTCAGCGAAGGCGTTAGCCGCAGCAGCTTGGCTGCGCGGCAGCCGATCGCCCCAACCTCGACGGGAAGCAACCCCGATGGCGATCGTCCCGCCTCAGCCCCTTACGCCTTTGGTGTTCCGTCAGCGTGGCCGGCCGGCCCGGCCGATGCCGGCCGGAGGTCGCCAGCAGGCCGGGGCCGGGCCGGCGCGGCCCGCTTGCGGGCCGCCTTGATTCTTAAGAGGCCAATTCGGCAACGCCAGACCAACACATTGTCCTCCGTCGACTGATGTGCGACAGTCGTCCGCCAGGTGACCTGCAACATGTCGAGCACGGATCGCGGCATGTGCGTGCGTTCGGGACCGCTCGCACTGGGCGTCGTCTAGGTCCGCTCTGATAGCTACGCGGTCTGCTGCTCCCTCGCGCGTTTGACCACTCCACCGCTGTGGACCGGTCGCACCTCCACACCGCCGCCCTGGCGAAGCACGGGGTTGGTGCCCGCGATGGCCAGCGCCGCGTCCAGGTCTGGTGCCTCGATGACGTAGAAGCCGGCGACGATCTCCCGAGAGTCGAGGAACGGCCCTTCGGTGGTCGAGTCCGCCCGCAGCGACATCGCCATGTCACGCGGTGTCAGCGCGTATGCCATGAGCATCGAGTCATCGGCCACCAGCTCGTCAGCGTGCTGGTCGCACGACTCGGTGTCGGCTGCGGTGGCCTCCGGTGCGTGGGCGGAGTCGTTGGCGTAGATCAGGACAGCGTACTGAGCCACGGCGGCTCTCCTCTCAAGGACGACTCGCTGCCGCCAGTCCTACCACTGACGACTGACGCAACACCGTGGCACCCTGCCGCAGAGAGCGTCTACGGCGCCCATGAACTCGCTCAGACCAACGACCGCACATCGGCAGACCGCGCGTTGGCCCGTCAGGTGGTCAGCGGGTTTCTAGGCCGTCGCGCATCAGCTGGCGGAGACCTGTCGCGCATGTGTTGCCGGATCACACAGACCCAACACCATCCGGTGCAAGCGCCCTGCTCCGTGTGACGTCCTGGTCCTCGTGTACGGCGGGCTGCGGATCGGGGAAGCCCTGTGTCTGCGGTGGCGCCATGTCGACTGGTTGATGGCCGGATGATCGTCGCTGAGTCGGTCGCGCAGCTTCCCGGCGGACCGGTCGTCGACACGCCGAAGAGTCACCAGCGGCGGGAGCTGGCCCTACCGGCGTTTGTGGTCGACCGGCTCCGTCAGCGCTTGGCCGACCTGCCCCAGCACCCTGACACCTTCCTGTTCCCCGGTCGTCAGCAGCGGACCGCCGATCGGCCGCAGGGCTGCAACGGCTGGAAGTACCGCTTCGACCGGGCGGTGGAGCGTGCCGGCTTGACCGACCTCATCCCGCACGATCTCCGGGGGCGCGCGGTGGCTGGGTCGCGGACTCTCACGGCGCCCTCGTCGCCGCTCGTCGTCTCGGCCACTCGAACGTCAGCGTGACCACGCGGCACTACGCCCGTGCTGTCGATGGTCGGGATGCCGATGTGGCGCGGTTCCTCGATCGGGCATGCAACGGGCACGTGGGGGAGTCGGGAGATGCTGACTCCTCGCCGGACCGGCGCTGACCTGGGCATCCTGTTGGCCGACATTGTGGATACGGGCGAATCTGTAAATCCGTCGTGAAAGCTACAGAGGTTCGAATCCTCTACCCGCCACCAGGTGCAAAACGAGGCCCTTGACCAGCGAGAATGCCGGTCAGGGGCCTCGTTTGCAAGTCTCACTCCAGTCCCGCTCCAACCCGTTCGGTCTCGCTGGCGTGTCGCATACGTATCGTTGTCGGCCAGCCAGGGGAACCGCCCTCAGGAGTTCCGCCACGGCTGCGACGCGATGAACGACATCGGGACGCGCTGGGATGTCCCGAGGTTCCCCGATACCATCCGATCATGGTGGACTGGGTGCGCCTGCAACTGAACGTGGACGAATTCAACGACGGGGATTTCGGGCCATACCTGCATGGGGCACGAGAGTCGGGTATCGAGTTCACCACGTTCGCCGAGGTCGGCGACTCGGCCGGCCACCGGCGGGCGTTGTACGACCTGAACAAGACCTGCTCGGCTGACATCCCGGAGCGCGGCGAGTTTTACACGTACGACGAGTACGTCTCGCGGCGCATCGACGTGCCGAGCTTCCGCGCGGACGGAGTCATGCTCGCGATTCGCGATGGCGTGTGGATCGGAATGTCTGCGACCTCATTGCATCCGGCCCAGGGGTACGCGTTCAGCGAGATGACGGGTGTGCTCGCGCCTTACCGCGGCCAAGGCCTGTCGCTGGCGCTGAAACTCCTCGCGATCCGGTTCGTCCGCTCTTCGGGCTACCGGCGGCTCGTGGCGTTCCACCACCCGCGCAATGTGTCCGCTATCGCAATGAACCGGCGCCTCGGTTTCGTCGAGGAGGCCAGCGGGAGGCCCGAATGATCCGTCGTTCGATCGGACCAGGAGGCGGTGACGCCTCGCCAGCGACCTCGTGGGCGTGGGCAGGCGGTGGGCGGTTGACCGGCTGGTGTCCGCCTGGCGGAAGCAACCGCAGTCGGTGGCGCTGACCAGGGCAAGGTCATAGCCGGCGTACGACGGCTCGTGCAGTATTGGCGCGGTGACCAAGTCGCAGCCTCCTTCGTCAGCCCTCGCGTGGGCTGCGGAGGTCGCCGGTCCGGGTGCCTGCGCGTACACCGTTCGGCGACTCACCGGCGGCACCCACGCGGCCACTTACCTACTGCGGACCGAGCGTCCGACGGGGGAGATGGTGCTGCGCAGGTTCCCGCCGGGCGACGACGCCGCTGCCCGGGAAGCCGGCGTGCTGGCAGCTCTCGACGGCCTGGACGGCTGGGCTCCGAGGCTCTTGGACGCCGACCCCGCCGGTCGTCGATTCGGTGAACCGGCCCTCCTGGTCGCCCGGCTGCCCGGCCGTGCCGACATCACGTCGGTCTCCGCTCAGACTGCGGCCGAACAGTTGGGACGAGTCCTGGCCCGCATCCACGCCGTGCCGCTCACCCGCCTTACCGCGCTCCGCGACGGCATGGCAGCAGCATCCGCTTCGTCCCCTGCCGGCGTCGGCGCGGGGCCTGCCGCATCGATCCTGGCTGCCCATGGTGATCGTCTTGCCGGTCAGAGACCCGTTCTGACGCACTACGACTTCTGGTCCGGCAATGTCCTGTGGGAACAGAAGGTGATCACTGGCGTCGTCGACTGGTCGGGGGCCGCACGGGCGCCGCGTGGCCTCGACGTGAGCTGGTGCCGGCTTGATCTGCGTCTGCTGCACGGCCCGGACTCGGCGGAGATGTTCCTGAGGGCGTACGAGCAAGCAGCAGAAGCGGTGCCCGACCTGGCGTTGTGGGACCTGTTCGCTGTCCAGAACTCGTACCGCAGCGTCGAGACCTGGCTTCCCAACTATCACGATCTTGGCCGCACCGATCTGACCGCAGCCGACCTGCGCGAGCGTCACACCAGCTGGACGCAGGAGTGCCTCGCCCGCTACCGGACGCAATAGCGTCGAGCGGTGACGCCGCCTCGGATGAAAACCCATCGCCAATCTCGGCTATCATCGCCCTGTGGCGATTAGTCGTGCGGATGGTCTGACTCCGGCTGTGGCGTTGTTCCGGTCCCTCGGCGACCCGACCCGGCTGGCGATCCTGCGCCGGATCGCGTCGGGCGAGGCGCGGGTGGTGGACCTGACCAGCGAGTTGGGTCTGGCGCAGTCGACGGTGTCGAAGCACCTGGCGTGTCTTCGTGACTGCGGTCTGATCGACTACCGGGTGGAGGGTCGCCAGTCGTTCTACGCACTGACCCGACCCGAACTGCTGGACCTGCTGCGGTCGGCGGAACAGGTGTTGGCCGCGACGGGGGCGGCGGTCGCGCTCTGCCCGGTCTACGGAACCCCGGCTGACTCCGCCACGGAGGGGAGGGCGTGACGGTGGCCTGGCTCGCGCTCCTGCTCTACCTGCTCGGACTGCTGCTCGCCTTCGGCTGGCGCACGCTGACGCAGTGGCGGAGCACAGGTGACACCGGTCTGCGCCTCGACGCCGGTCCGCCCGGCACCCTGCGATGGTGGGCCAAGCTACTGTTCGTCGCCGCGCTCCTGCTGGGCTTCGCCGGGCCGGTGGCTGCCCTCGCCGGCCTGTCGCCGCTGCCCGGCCTCGATCACCGCCCCCTGCACGTCGTCGGCCTGCTCCTCACCGTCGCCGGCATCGGCGCGGCGCTCGCCGCCCAGCTCGCCATGGGTGCCTCGTGGCGTATCGGCGTCGACCCGACCGAACACACCAGCCTGGTGACGGGCGGCCCGTTCGCGCTCGCCCGGAACCCCATCTTCACCGCCATGGCGGCCACCACGCTCGGACTGGCCCTGATGGTGCCCAACGCCGTGGCGCTCGCCGCCTGGCTGGTACTGGTCCTGGCGCTGCAACTACAGGTCCGAGCCGTCGAGGAGCCCTACCTGATGAGCGTCCACGGTACGGACTACGTACGGTATGCCGCCCGGGTCGGCCGCTTCCTGCCCGGCCTCGGCCGGATCAGGCCCCAGGACAGGAGCCCGAGCCGTACCGGATCGTCTTCCTCCAGAGCGGGATAGCGAACCGGGGACCCGAAAATCGGTGGACGTCGTATCCAGGTTGGACAATGGTCGACGGTATGCGACAAGAGGACATCTGGGACGTCGAGGCCGCTCGCGGCTACGACACGCCCGGCACCGGCATGTTCGCCCCCGAGGTGCTCGGCCCGACCGTCGACCGCCTCGCCGAACTGGCCGACGGTGGCCGGGCGCTGGAGTTCGCCGTCGGCACCGGCCGGGTGGCCATCCCGCTCGCCGAACGGGGAGTGTCCGTCACCGGTATCGAGCTGTCCCGCCCGATGCTCGACCAACTGCGGACGAAGGTGGACGAGGCGACGGTCCCTGTGGTCGTCGGCGACATGGCGACCACCGTCGCGCCGGGCGAATTCTCGCTGGTCTACCTGGTCTTCAACACGATCTCCAATCTGCTCATACAGGCCGAGCAGGTCGCATGCTTCCGCAACGCCGCCCGGCACCTCAGCCCGGGAGGGCGGTTCGTGATCGAGTTGTGGGTGCCGGAGCTGCGCAAGCTTCCGCCGGGTCAGTCGGCCACGGTCTGGCTCTCCGAGTCCGACTACATCGGCCTGGACACGTACGACGTGCTCCACCAGCAGGTCGTCTCGCACCACTTCCGGTTCGGGGCGGGGCGGGAGGCGAAGCTGTACCGCAGCCCGCACCGTTACATCTGGCCCGCCGAGCTGGACCTGATGGCGCAACTGGCCGGTTTCGAGTTGGAGAGCCGGCACGCGGACTGGGACTCCACCGAGTTCACCGCCGAGTCACGTTCGCACGTCTCCGTCTACCGTCTTCCGGCGGCCGACTGACCGTACGCCGATGCCGCCTGTCGCCCTGCGGGCGAGGACGACGCCGAGGAGGACCAGGACGACGCCGGCCAGGATGGCCGGGGTGACGACCTCGTCCACGACGAGCCAGCCCAGGCCGACGGCGACCAGCGGCAGCAGGTACCCGACGACGGAGGCGGCCGTCGCGCCCTCGTCGGCGATGATCCGGTAGTTCAGCACGTAGGCCGCGCCGGTGCCGAGGAGGCCGAGCACGACCAGGCTCACCACCGCGTCCCACCGCCAGGTGGGCGGCTCCAGCCCGGCGAACGGCATCGCCAGGGCGAGCAGGACGGTGGCCGCGCCGAGCTGGCTCGCCGACAGCATGAGCGGACTGATCCCGCGACCGGCCAGGTGACGGCCCATGTAGACGTAACTGATGCCGTAGCTGGCGGCAGCGGCGAGACAGGCGAGCCCACCCCAGCTCGCGATCTCGTTCGCGGACTTCCACGGCGAGAAGATGACGACGACACCGAGGAACCCGAGCGCGAACCCGCCCGCCTTCGTCCAGCTCACCGACCGGTCCACTCCGACCAGGAACGCCAGGAGGAGAGTCCACAGCGGAGTGGTGGCGTTCAGCACCCCGGCGACGTTCGACCCGATGGTCTCCTCCGCGACGCCGAACAGCACGTAGGGGATCGCGTTGGCGAGCAGCGCGGCGACGGCCAGGTGTCCCCACAACCGCCAGCCGCGCGGAAACTCCAGGCCCCGGGCCAGGGCGAGCGGCGCGAGGACGACGAAGCCGAGCAGGAGCCGGGCGAAGACGATCTGCACCGGGTTGAAGTCGCGTAGGGCCAGCTTGATCCAGAGGAAGCTCGACCCCCACAGCAGCGCCAGCGCCGCCATCCGGGCCAGACCAGCCCGGCTGACGGCCTGATGGTCAATGCCCGGCAAACCCCTGCTCCTCAAAATGCGGTAACAGGGGTCCCCTGCTACCAAGCGTCCCCTGGCCGGCGGCACTGCTATCGACGCTGCTACTACTGGGCACTGCCAGCGGCACTGCTACCAACCTGTTGCTACTGGCAGACGCGCCAGGTGCCGTCCTCCTTGACCAGCCGGAAGAGCTGGGTGGTCTCGGTGCCGTTCTCCTGGGTCAGCCGGACGGTCGCGGAACCCTCGGTCCGGCCGTTGGTGCTGGTGACGTTCACGCCGGTGATCTCGTATTCGCGCAGGCGGGGCTGGGCCGCCTGCATCCGGGTGAAGTCGGCCTCGCTGATCCGGCTCCGGGTCGGCGCGCAGAGCTGCCCGTAGGCGGCCGAGTGGTCGCCACGCCGCATCGCGTCGAGGTACGTGGTGGCGCTGTCCGAGGCCGGTCCGACCGCGTCCTTGACGGTGCGGTAGAGCCAGAAGCCGCCGATCGAACCGCCGAGGCAGCAGAGGACGAGGACCACGCCGACGACGATGAGGATGGTCCGCGTGGTGCGGCGGGGAGCGGAGGGGGCCGGAACCGGCTGGTATGCCATGGCCACGAGGGTAGGGAGCGGGCGCCAGCGCAGGTCAGCGGGCGTCGTAGCGGGCTCGGGCGGCCTCGATCTCGCCCAGGTGACCGGTCGCCCACGCCTCCAGACCGGCGACCAGGTCGACCAGGCTGCGGCCGAGGTCGGTCAACTCGTAGTCGACGCGGGGCGGCACGGTGGCGTGCACCGTGCGGGTGACCAGCCCGTCGCGTTCCAGGCCCCGCAGCGTCTGGGTGAGCATCTTCTGGCTGACGCCGTCGATGCGCTGGGCCAGTTCGCCGTAGCGCTTCCCGCTATGGGCGAGGGTGAGCACGACCAGCACGCTCCACCGGTCGCCGATCCGGTCGAGGACCTGCCGGCTGCCGCAGTTCCGCTGGTAGGGATCCGGTTCCACGTCTTTACTCTCTCTCAGAAAGTAGGTTACTTCAAGGTGCCTACTCTCCAACGGGAAGTAAGGCGAAGGTCTTCCCGTTGGGGCCAGGTGACACAGGTCGGACCCGGATTTTCAGAGGAGAGAGCACATGTCCATCGTCGTCACCGGTGCCACCGGTCACCTCGGCCGTCTCGCCGTTGAGTCGCTGCTGCGACGCGGCGTACCGGCGGACCAGATCGTCGCCCTCGGCCGGAACGTGTCCCGCCTCGCCGACCTCGAAGCACGTGGCGTGGTGGCGCGGGCGGCCGACTACGGCGACCCCGCGTCGCTGCGGGCCGCGTTCGTCGGCGCGGAGAAGCTGCTGTTCGTCTCCGGCAGTGAGGCCGGGCGGCGGGGGCCCCAGCACCACAACGTGGTCACCGCCGCACGGGAGGCCGGCGTCGGGCTGGTCGCCTACACCAGCATCGTGAAGGCCGACACCTCCAGCCTCCTGCTCGCCGCCGAGCACCTGGCCACCGAGCGGGAACTGGCCGCGTCCGGTCTGCCGTACGTGCTGCTGCGCAACGGCTGGTACCTGGAGAACTACACCGGCCAGCTCGCCACGTACCTCCAGCACGGGGTCCTCGGCGCGGCGCGCGACGGCCGGGTCAGTGCCGCCGCCCGCGCGGACTACGCCGAGGCCGCCGCCACCGTGCTGGCCACCGAGGGGCACGCCGGCCGGGTGTACGAGCTGGGTGGCGCGCCGTTCACGATGGCCGACCTGGCCGCCGAGGTGTCCCGGCAGAGCGGGCGGGACGTCGCGTACACCGACCTGCCGGTGGAGAAGTACACCGAGATCCTGGTTGGCGCGGGCCTGCCCGAGTCGTACGCAGCGGTTCTCGCCGACGCCGACCGGGGACTGGCGGCCGGCGACCTGTACGTCGACGGCGACGACCTGCGGGCGCTGATCGGCCGGGAGCCGACCTTGCTCGCCGAGGCGGTCGGCGCCGCGTTGCCGTCGGCGCGGTAGTGCACTGTGGCCACCCGTCCTTCCTCGACGGGTGGCGCACTGCCCACTGTGGCGGCGTCGGGACGCAGCGTGGCGCTGATGTGGAAGTTTTGCCGGCGCGATGGGCATTTGCCGGGCCAGTTCCCGGTACCCCAATTCCCATCGTTCGACACTCCTCTATTTTTGTCGCTCCTGGGGGCTAGGGTTGAAGGTGCATCCTGGCAGGTGGGGGTGGGTGTGCGAATGGAGGCGATCTTGGGGATTGATGACGAATCACGTACTGCGGCAACATGAGCGGGAAGGTGCAGATGGTGAGATGAACGCCGAAACCAGGGGTAGCTATTCGGAGTCGGGGTAGGTACGAACGGTCCGAAACTGGCCTATCCCCGGTGGGCCCGTTCCCACGCCCCTTTGCTCGATCGGACCTCTGTGGCACGATCGTGGAACCTCCTCCATCCGTCTCCCCCTCACCCCTGTTGACAGGAGCGCACTGATGTCTGGTCGGAAGCCCTTCCGGTTCGCCGCAGTCATGGCGCTGATGGTTTTTGCCCTGGCCGCCGCCGGCTTCTCCGGCGCCAACAACAACGCCGGCACCGACTCCGACTTCGAGTGGAGCGCCCCGGTGGTCAACGTCCTCGCCCCCTGAGGCCGGTCCGACGCCGTCGGGAGATCGCTGGTCGGAGGCCCGTTCGAGACACGAGTAACGAGGGAGCCGGATGACGAGCGCTCGCCCGTCGTCGCGCAGATCGACTGACCAGGCCTGGCTGATCACCGGTCCGCTGGCCCTCTTCGCGGTCGTCTGCTCCGTCGCCCTCGCCCTCGTGTCGGACCCGTCGCCGGGTAACCCGATACTGACGCTCACCCTGCTGGTCGTGATGGTCGCGGCCGGCACGCAGGTGCTGCACTTCGTCATCCGCCGGCAGGGACTCACCTTCACGATCAACGAGATCCCGCTGGTTCTCGCCTTCTTCTGGCTGCCGCCGCTGACGGTGGTCGCGTTGAGCGTGGCGGCGGTGCTGATCGTCCAGTTCCGCCGCCGGATCTCGCCCACCAAGCTCTGGTTCAACGTCTCCAAGGCCGGCGCCTCGGTGTCGCTGGCCGGCCTGGTGCTGGTCGCGCTGCCGCCGCTGGAGGGCGTGGGCCCACACACCTGGCTGTCCCTGTTCGGCGCGGTCAGCGTGCACACCCTGGCCTCGCTGGCGGCGGTCGGCGGGGTGATCTCCCTGATGCACGGCTGGCAGGCCGGGCGGGAGGTGGTCCGCACCGCCGGTGCGCCCCTGCTGACGTCGGGGATAAACGTGGTCATGGGCCTGGTGGTCCTGATCGCGATCGAGACCACCTGGTGGGCACTGGTGCTCATCGCGGTGCTGGCGTTCGCGGTGGTCCTGGTTTACCGCTCCTACGCGCAGTTCTTCCGCCAGCACCGCACCCTCGGTGACATGTACGAGCTGACCCGGGCGATGACCGCCAGCGGCCAGGACGGCACCCTGATCGACGTCCTGCTCGCCCGGATCCGCAAGCTCATGCAGGCCGAGTACGCCACGCTCTGGCTGCCCGCCCAGGGCCGGCACTCCGAGGTCATGCTCACCGCCCGGGTGGACACCCCGGGTCTGCTCGACGTCGCCCCCACCCCGGTGGTGGTGCGGGAGGAGGCCCGCCGGGAACGGCGGACCCTGGTCTGGGGCGCCCGCCTCGACGGGGACGACCGTCTGGGGGCCGCCCTGCGCGGCAGCGGCGTGAAGGACGTCATCACCGTGCCGCTGCGCTCGGGCCAGGCGGTGATCGGCACGCTCGAGGTGGTCAACCGGCTCAGCGACGCCGGCCACTTCACCCCGGACGACATCCCCGTCTTCGAGACGGTGGCCGCGCACGCCGCGGTCGCCCTGGAGAACTCCCGGCTGGTCGACCGGCTCCGGCACGACGCGTACCACGACGGGCTGACCAAGCTGCCGAACCGGCGGCGGATCGCCGACGCGCTCGGCGAGGCGGTCCGGATCCGTGCCCCGGGTGAGGTGGTGGCCGTCCTCCTCTTCGACGTCGACGGGCTGCGCCAGGTCAACGAGTCCCTCGGCCACGCCGCCGGGGACAAGGTCCTCGCCGAGGTCGCCGAGCGGCTGCGCGCGTCGGCCCCCTCGTCGGCCCTGGTCGGCCGGCTCGGTGGGGACGAGTTCCTGCTCACCCTCCGGGTGGAGAGCGCCGACGCGGCCCTGGAGTTGGCCACGCGGCTGCGCGAGCAGATCCGCGACGAGATGGTCTTCGAGCCGCTCACCCTGGACGTGGATACCGCGGTCGGGGTCGCCGTCCACCCGGACCACGGCAGCGACGCGGCGACCCTGCTGCAACGGGTGGAGTTGGCGGCGACCGCGGCGAAGTCCATGCCGGGCAGCATCCAGCTGTTCCACCCGGCGCTGGAGTCCCGGTCGCTACGCCGTCTCGGCATCGCCGGTGACCTGCGACAGGCCCTCGAAGAGGGCGGGGTCGAGGTCTACTTCCAACCCAAGGTGACCCTGCGCGACCGGCGACTGGTCGGGGTGGAGTGCCTGGCCCGCTGGGAGCACCCGGCGCACGGCTCGGTCACGCCGGAGGACTTCGTCGCGGTGGCCGAGCACACCGGCCAGCTCGGCCGGCTCACCGAACTGGTGCTCCGGGAGGGGCTGCGGCGCAGCCGGGACTGGACGCACGCCGAGCAGCCGCTCTCCGTCGCGGTCAACCTCTCCGCGCGTACGCTCACCGACCGGCACTTCCCCGACCAGGTGCGCGAGCTGCTGGACGAGTACGGCGTGCCGCCGCAGCGCCTCACCTTCGAGATCAGGGAGACCGGGGTCCTGGACGGCACCGACCGCCCGATCCCGACCCTGCGCCGTCTGCGTGACCTCGGTGTCCGCCTGTCGGTGGACGACTTCGGCACCGGTTCCTTCTCCCTGGCCTACCTGCGCCGGCTGCCGGTGCACGAGGTGAAGGTGGACCGCTCCTTCGTCCAGGGCATGGCGACCGATCCGGGCGACCTGGCGATAGTCAACGCCGTGGTGACCCTCTCCCAGCAGTTCGGCCTGGCGGTGGTGGCCGAGGGGGTGGAGAGCGAGCTGACCCTGGAACTGCTCCAGGACATCGGCTGCGACATCGGCCAGGGTTTCCTGTTCAGCCGTCCCCTGCCGTACGAGCGGCTGGAGGCGTGGTTCGGGGCCCAGGCGGAGGTCGAGTCGCTGCCCACCGCGGACGTACGCCGTCTCCGTGTAGTGCCCTGACCTGCGCCGATGCCCGTCGCGGCGGGGATGGGGGGATCCGATTTCACCTCCCGGGCTCCGCCGTGTACTGTTACCCCTGCGCGACGCCCTCCGGGGTGATCGGGTAGGCCCCCTTAGCTCAGTCGGCAGAGCGTCTCCATGGTAAGGAGAAGGTCTACGGTTCGATTCCGTAAGGGGGCTCAGAGGGTCCGGCTGGACCCGCCTGCGGCGGTGTAGCTCAGATGGCAGAGCAAGCGGCTCATAATCGCTGTGTCGCCGGTTCAAGTCCGGCCACCGCTACTCTCGTCCTCCGGGCCGATGTCCGGTGGCCGGTGAACGGGCGCCAATGGCGCCCACTTTGCGTGTCCGCGTAGTCAGCGCGTAGGCTACTACGCCGTAGTTGATCCTTAGCGAGGAAGGCACTCCGCCGTGGCGAAGGCTACCGATGTCCGGCCGAAGATCACTTTGGCGTGTGTGGAGTGCAAGGAGCGCAACTACATCACGCGCAAGAACCGCCGTAACGACCCGGACCGCATCGAGCTGAAGAAGTTCTGCCCCCGGGACGGCAAGCACACCGTCCACCGCGAGACCCGCTGACCCGGCGGCCGGTTCCGCCGGCCGGTCCACTCAGCTTCCGACGCCGATCCGGCGCGCACGGCTTTCGCCCGTGCGCGCCGGATCGGCGTTTTTCGTCCGTGTAGGTTCTCCGCATGTCACTGGACCCGTCCTTCGTCGGCCGGAGCTACCCGCCGACCGCCTCCTACCAGGTGGGCCGAGAGAAGATCCGTGAGTTCGCCACGGCGATCGGCGCCACCGACCCGGCCTACCACGACCCGGAGGCCGCCCGGGCCCTCGGCCACCGCGACGTGGTCGCCCCGCCGACCTTCCCGGTGACGATCACCATGGCGGCGAGCCGCCAGATCGTCGACGACCCGGACCTGGGGGTCGACTACAGCCGGGTCGTCCACGGCGACCAGCGTTTCGCCTACACCCGCCCGGTGGCCGCCGGGGACGAGCTGGTCTGCGTCAACCACGTCGAGGCGATCGACAACCGGGGCGGGCACGGCTTCCTGACCATCCGGACCGAGGTCTCCACGGTGGCCGACGAGCCCGTGGTCACCGTCTGGACGAAGCTCGTCGTGCGCGGGGAGGACTGAGATGGACACGGTGACCGACACGGGGAAGGCCCGGATCGAGCTGCCCGCCCAGACGTACCGGATCACCCGGGCGGACCTGGTCCGCTACGCGGGCGCCTCCGGCGACTTCAACCCCATCCACTGGAGCGACCGCTTCGCCACCGGCGTGGGACTGCCCGGGGTGATCGCGCACGGGATGTTCACCATGGCGCTGGTCGGGCGGGCGGTCACCGAGTGGGCCGGCGCGCCGGACGCGGTGGTCGACTACAACGTCCGCTTCACCCGTCCGGTGGTCGTGCCGGACGACGACGAGGGCGCCGAGATCGAGGTCACCGCGAAGGTGCGGGAGATTACCGAGGACGGGCTCACCCGCCTCGACCTGACCGCCACCTGCAACGGCGAGAAGGTCCTCGCCCAGGCCCGGGCGACCATCCGCGCACCCCGCTGACCTGCGTTTCGACCCGCCAGGGGCAGACCGGTTGGGAAAGTCGACCCACTACCCGTACACTGGTCCGCCGTGGGGCAAGTGACCCCTGCACCGTCCTGCGTGTCGGTGCGGGGTGAGCGATGCCGCACAGGGGTGTAGCTCAATTGGCAGAGCAGCGGTCTCCAAAACCGCAGGCTGCAGGTTCAAGTCCTGTCACCCCTGCGCCTCAGGCCTGACCGTTTCGTGGGCTGCGCCGCCTGCCGGCGGCGTTCGGCCCGCGGTGGTGGCATCGGCAGGATGGCTCCGAGGCATCGGGCCCTTCGGCTGATCCGCCGGCCGCGGCCCGTCGCGGGACGGTTGGTCCGGCCGGCGTGACCAGCGCCGCGCACGTCCGACAACGTGCGACCCGACATCCGCGACGGAGGGCGAAGTGGCCGACAACAAGCGCCGCGGCGAGGACGCCGGCGACGACCGTCTCGACGACGAGACCGTCGAGAGCGTCGCCGACGACGAGGACGCCAACGACGCGGAGGAGCCGGTCTCCCGGGGCGGGACCGCGACCCGGTCGCGGACCAAGGCCGACTCGGCCGACAGTAAGCCGAGGACCAAGTCGGACGACAAGGTCGGGTTGTTCGGACGCTTCGCGCGGTTCATCCGCGAGGTCGTGGCCGAGCTGCGTAAGGTCATCTGGCCGACCCGTAAGGAGCTGCTGACCTACACCGCGGTGGTGGTCGCGTTCGTGACGGTGGTCACCGCGCTCGTCGTCGGACTCGACTTCGTGTTCGCCAAGGGTGCGCTGGTGGTCTTCGGCGGATCCAGCTGACCAAGCGATAGTGACGGAAGTGAGCGAGCGTGCCTGAGTACGACGAGACCGCCGGACCCGCGGACGAGCAGTCCTCGGTGGTGACGGCGGCGGGTGACGAGTCGGTCGAGGCCGCCAGCGAGCCGGAGTTCGCGCTGACCGAGCCGGCCCCCGAGGAGGACTTCGACCCGGTTGCCGAGCTGCGGCAGAAGCTGCGTTACGCGCCGGGCGACTGGTACGTGGTGCACTCCTACGCGGGCTACGAGAACAAGGTCAAGACCAACCTCGAGACCCGGATCACGTCCCTCGACATGGAGGACTACATCTACCAGGTCGAGGTGCCGACCCGGGAAGAGGTCGAGGTCAAGAACGGCAAGCGCCTCCAGGTCCAGAACAAGGTCTTCCCGGGCTACATCCTGGTCCGGATGGAGCTCACCCCGGAGTCGTACTCCTGCGTCCGCAACACCCCGGGCGTCACCGGCTTCGTGGGGGCGACCGACCGGGCCGACCGCCCGGCCCCGCTCTCCCTCGACGAGGTGCTGAAGTGGCTGGCCCCGGCGGTGGAGACCGAGCAGAAGAAGGCGAAGCCCGAGGTCAAGGTCCTCGACTTCGAGGTCGGCGACTCGGTCACCGTCACCGACGGCGCGTTCGCCTCGCTGCCGGCCACGATCAGCGAGATCAACGCCGACCAGCAGAAGCTCAAGGTGCTGGTGTCGATCTTCGGCCGGGAGACCCCGGTGGAGCTGAACTTCAACCAGGTCACCAAGATCTGACGCGGCGTCCGGGGCGGTGGGCAATGGCCCGCCGCCCCGTGCCGTACCCCGTCGCCGGCCCTCGCCGCACGGGGTGACGGCGGCCTGCGCTACCCTAGAACGTCGCCCCGCTCTGTCGTGCTGACCGTGCGCGCATCGAACGGGACGCGCCAGCATCACTTTTCCCGTTCCAAGCCCCAGGAAGAGACATGCCTCCGAAGAAGAAGCTCGTCAAGACGTTCACGCTTCAGCTGCCGGCGGGCCAGGCCACTCCGGCGCCGCCGGTCGGCCCCGCGCTCGGCCAGCACGGCGTGAACATCATGGAGTTCTGCAAGACCTACAACGCGCAGACCGAGTCGCAGCGGGGCGACATCGTCCCCGCCCAGATCAGCGTGTACGAGGACCGGTCCTTCACCTTCGTGCTGAAGACCCCGCCCGCCGCCCGGCTGCTGATCAAGGCCGCCGGCGTGCAGAAGGGTTCCGGCGTGCCGCAGAAGGACAAGGTCGGCTCGGTCACCCGTGCCCAGCTGCGCGAGATCGCCGAGAAGAAGATGGCCGACCTCAACGCCAACGACATCGACCAGGCTGAGAAGATCATCGCCGGCACCGCCCGGTCGATGGGCATCATCGTCAACGACTGACCTCGGCGACCCGACACCAGACCCGTTCGTGGGAGGGCGCACGATGCACGGCGCCCGCCAGAGACCACAGGAGTAGTCAGAACATGCAGCGCAGCAAGAGCTACCGCAAGGCCGCCGAGGTCATCGACCGGTCGAAGCTGTACACCCCGGCCGAGGCGGTCAAGCTCGCCAAGGAGACCGCCGCCGTCAAGTTCGACGCCACGGTCGAGGTCGCCATGCGCCTCGGCGTCGACCCGCGGAAGGCGGACCAGATGGTCCGGGGCACGGTCAACCTGCCGCACGGCACCGGCAAGACCGCCCGCGTGATCGTCTTCGCCGCCGGCGCAAAGGCCGAGGAGGCCGCCGGCGCCGGTGCCGACGAGGTGGGCACCGACGAGCTGGTCGCCCGGATCCAGGAGGGCTGGCTGGACTTCGACGCGGCCATCGCCACGCCGGACCAGATGGCCAAGATCGGCCGGATCGCGCGGATCCTGGGCCCGCGCGGTCTCATGCCGAACCCGAAGACGGGCACGGTGACCATGGACGTCGCCAAGGCCGTCACGGACATCAAGGGCGGCAAGATCGCCTTCCGGGTGGACAAGCACTCGAACCTGCACCTGATCATCGGCAAGGCGTCCTTCTCGGAGACGCAGCTGATCGACAACTACGCGGCCGTCCTCGACGAGGTGCTGCGGGTCAAGCCGTCGGCTGCCAAGGGCAAGTACCTCAAGAAGGTCACCCTCACCACCACGATGGGCCCGGGCGTTCCGGTCGACCCGAACCTGGTGAAGAACCTGCACGAGGCCTCGGCCGAGGGCTGACGAACACCCGATCGGGGCGTCGCCACCGTTGGTGGCGGCGCCCCGATTCGTGTCTTCTGTGGCAGGCTCGTCGGCATGCGGCTGGAGAACGTCTCGGTGCGCTACCACCGGCGGGGCCCGTGGGTGCTGCGGCAGGCGAACGCACAGGTCGAGCCGGGCGAGGTGGCCGTCGTGCTCGGCCGCAACGGAGCCGGCAAGTCCACCCTGCTCCAGGTGGCGGCCGGGGTGCTCCGTCCCACCCGTGGCCGGGTCGTCGACCGCCCCCGACACGTCGGCTGGGTGCCGGAGCGGTTCCCCGCCGACCAGCCCTTCACCGTGGCGTACTACCTCACCGCGATGGCCCGGGTCGCCGGGCTGTCCGCCGCCGAGGCGGACCGGGCGGTCGACGAGTGGACGTCCCGGCTGGGCATCGCCGGCTTCCGGCGGGTTCGCCTGACCGACCTGTCGAAAGGGACGGCGCAGAAGGTGGGCCTGGCGCAGGCGATGCTCCGGCTGCCCGGCCTGCTGGTGCTCGACGAGCCCTGGGAGGGGCTGGACGCCGCCGCCCGCGACCTGGTGCCGCTGGTGGTCGACGAGGTGCTCGCCGCCGGCGGTCGGGTCCTGGTCAGCGACCACCGCAACGAGACGCTCCGGCTGCCCGGAGCGCGACACTGGACGGTCGCCGACGGCACGGTGACCGAGCGCGCCGGCGAGTCGGAGGGCATGGTCGTGGTCGAGGTGGCGGTGCCCGCCGCGCGGGTCACCGGCACCGTCGCCCGGTTGCGCGCCGCCGGCCACCAGATCCTGCGGGTACGCACGCCTGAACCGGCCGGGGACGGCCCGGAAGCGGGGCGTGAGTGCCTGCCGACGACCGGAGCCGGGACGACGCCCGACGCCGGGCCGACGGGGGACGTGGTCGAGCCGGACGACGGGGCGGCCGGCGACGGCAACCGGGCGACGGTCGACGCCCCGGTGCCGGACGTCGGGGTGGGGTCGGATGCCGGGGTGGGGCCGCGCCGACCGGCGGACGGCACCACTGTCCCGGACGGGGTGGCCCGGTGACCGCGTTGGTCCGGCTGCGGCTGGCGGGCTTCCTGCGTACCGGCCGGATTCTCGCGCCCCTGCTCGCCGGCCTGGTCGTGCTCGGGGTCCTCTACGGCGGGGGCCGCGCCCAGCCGGCCGAGGCGTACGGCGTCTCGGCGGTGGTCCTCTTCCCGGTGCTGGCCTGGCAGACCAAGCTGCTGCTGGACGTGGAGCCGGACGTGCAGCGCCGGATGGCGTTGGTGACGGTCGGCAGCCGTCGCCGGGAGCAGGTGGCCGGTCTGGTCGCCGCCACGGTGGTGGCGCTCGGCACGGTGGCGTTGGCGTTGCTGCTTCCGTGGCCGCTGGGCGGGCTGGCCGGCCCGGTGGCCGCCGACGACCGGCCCCTGCCGGTGGGGATCGCGCTGGGACTCTGGGCCCACCTGATCGCCGTGCCGGCCGCCGTGGCGCTCGGCGCGCTGGCCAGTCGCGCCTGCGTCGGCAGCACCGGGTACAGCGTGGCGGTGCTCGCCGTCGGTTCGGTCGTCGCGGTGGTGTTCGGTCGTTCCGGCTCGGCGCTGCCGTGGCTCGCGCCGCCGGTGATGCCGACCGCGCGGGCCACCGCGGCCGGGGTGGCGATGCCGGCGGCGCTCCTGCTCACGGGTTGGGCGGTGCTCTGGAGCGGGGTGGTGCTGGCCGGCTACGCCTGGCGTCGCCGGCTGCGGGGCTGAGGCCGCCGGGGTGACCGAGCCCACGCCGGGCCGATTTGGCGGTGGGGGAGGGGTCGCGTAGTCTTCCGGTGTTATCCAGAGTAATTTGGATGAGGTACCACCCAGAGACCGCTGGTCACCGTGCTCAGGCACGGTCGAAGGTCCCGCGAATGACGGGCGACCCGCGTAGGGCGGCAAGCGAAAACCGGTTCGTTGGCACGTGGTCCGCCGACTGCGTCCTGATCTGCCGGCCCTCGCCCCGTGCGCCCTGCGCCGGGGCTTTTCTCGTTACCCGCGATTCCTCCGCCACCACCGACGCCTTCCGGCTTCGTTGGTGACCAGCCTGGCGCAACGAGAGAGGAGGGACATGGCGGACAAGCCGATCCGGGCCGACAAGGCCACGGCCGTCGCCGAGCTGACCGAGCAGTTCCGGGGCGCCGGCGCCACCGTGCTGACCGAGTACCGCGGCCTCACGGTCGCCCAGCTGACCCAGCTGCGGCGTTCGCTGGGCCGGGAGACCACCTACACGGTCGCCAAGAACACGCTGGCCAAGCGCGCCGCGACGGACGCTGGCATCAGCGGCCTCGACGAGCTGTTCTCCGGTCCTACCGCGCTGACTTTCGTTTCGGGCGACGTCGTCGAGGCGGCGAAGGGGCTTCGCGACTTCGCGAAGGCCAACCCGAAGCTCGTCATCAAGGGCGGTGTCTTCGAGGGCAAGGCCATCTCCGCGGCCGAGGTCACGAAGCTCGCCGACCTGGAGTCCCGTGAGGTGCTGCTGGCCAAGCTGGCCGGCGCGATGAAGGGCAACCTGAGCAAGGCCGCGGCCCTGTTCCAGGCCCCGCTGTCGAAGACCGCCCGTCTGGCGGCTGCTCTGCAGGACAAGCGCGAGAAGGAGGGCGCCGAGGCGGCCTGACGGCCTCCCGGCACCCCGGTTCGATCTTCCGTAGATTAGGAAAGGACGCCAGCCATGGCGAAGCTCAGCACCGACGAGCTGCTCGACGCGTTCAAGGAGATGACGCTGATCGAGCTCTCCGAGTTCGTGAAGCAGTTCGAGGAGACCTTCGAGGTCACCGCCGCGGCCCCGGCCGCGATGATGGTCGCCGGCCCGGCCGGTGGCGGCGCGGCCGCCGAGGCCGAGCCGGAGAAGGACGAGTTCGACGTCGTCCTCGAGGCCGACGGTGGCAAGAAGATCCAGGTCATCAAGGTCGTGCGTGAGCTGACCGGCCTGGGCCTGAAGGAGGCCAAGGACGCCGTCGAGGGCGCCCCGAAGGCCATCCTGGAGAAGGTCAACAAGGAGACCGCCGAGAAGGCCAAGGCCAAGCTCGAGGGTGAGGGCGCCAAGGTCACCCTCAAGTGACCTGAGTGCCTCGACGGTGCCCCGGTTCACGTGAGCTGAGGCACACGACAGCACATGACGGGCGGTGATCCCAGCACGGGATCACCGCCCGTCGCCGTTCGGTCACCTGATGGCAATGCGGGTGAGCTGGGCTTTGGCTCCGGTGCCCGGTGACGCAGCGGTGTCGGGCGGTCGCACGGCGGTGGGAAAGAGGGCTCCGGAAGGTGATCAGCCCTTGACGCGACCCTGCCCGGGCAGGCACGCTGACACCTGCAAGACCTTCCACGCTTGCGACGGCCACGCCCGGGGTAAGGGCTGCGGCGGCACCATGCCGCAGCAGACCGGGTGGTCCAGCGGGAGCGCCGCGTTCCGAGCGGCCCGGTAGACCCCGTTTCGGGGGGTCCCGAGGCACGTTCCGCGGCGACCTGCGGGGTGGGCTGGACAGCGGTTAGCCTTTCGGCTACACTGCTAGTTTGCGCTGCCTTCCGATCTCGACCCCTGCTCGGAATGTCCAATTATGGGTGTTTCTGGTGGGGTCATTGGAGTGCACGCGTACCAGCCGTTCTGCAGCACCGGTCCTCGGAAGGACGCATCTTGGCAGCTTCCCGCCCTGCGAAGACCAGTCGTACGTCGAGCGCTTTCGCTCCCCGCCGTGTCTCATTCGGCAGGATCACCGAACATCTCGAGGTCCCCAACCTCCTCGCCATCCAGAACGAGTCCTTCGACTGGCTCGTCGGCAACGAGGCCTGGCAGGGCCGGTCGGCTGACGACCCGCACGCACGCTCGGGTCTCGCGGAGATTCTCGACGAGATCAGTCCCATTGAGGACTTCTCCGGCACCATGTCGCTCTCCTTCTCGGCGCCGCGCTTCGACGAGGTGAAGGCCTCGATCGAGGAGTGCAAGGAGAAGGACCTGACCTACTGCGCGCCGCTCTTCGTGACCGCGGAGTTCACCAACAACACCACCGGCGAGATCAAGAGCCAGACGGTGTTCATGGGTGACTTCCCGATGATGACGCCGAAGGGCACCTTCATCATCAACGGCACCGAGCGTGTGGTCGTCAGCCAGCTCGTCCGGTCGCCGGGCGTCTACTTCGACAAGCAGCCGGACAAGACCTCCGACCGCGACCTCTCCAGCGTCAAGGTCATCCCGAGCCGGGGTGCCTGGCTGGAGTTCGACATCGACAAGCGCGACACCGTGGGTGTCCGGATCGACCGTAAGCGCCGGCAGGCCGTCACCGTCCTGCTCAAGGCGATCGGTTGGTCGGCCGAGCAGATCCGCGAGCGGTTCGGCTGGTCCGAGCTGATGATGACCACCCTGGAGAAGGACCACATCGCCGGCCAGGACGAGGCGTTGTTGGACATCTACCGGAAGCTGCGCCCTGGCGAGCCGCCGACCCGGGAGAACGCCCAGACCCTGCTCGACAACCTCTTCTTCAACCCGAAGCGGTACGACGTCGCCAAGGTCGGTCGGTACAAGTTCAACAAGAAGCTCGAAGTCCAGGTGCCGATCACCACCGGCACGCTGACCGAGGACGACATCGTCGCCACCGTGGAGTACCTCTGCCGGCTGCACGCCGGTGAGGAGGGCTACGAGGCCGACGACATCGACCACTTCGGCAACCGTCGCCTGCGTACCGTCGGCGAGCTGATCCAGAACCAGGTCCGGGTCGGCCTCTCCCGCATGGAGCGGGTCGTCCGCGAGCGGATGACCACCCAGGACGTCGAGGCGATCACGCCGCAGACCCTGATCAACATCCGCCCGGTGGTGGCGGCGATCAAGGAGTTCTTCGGCACGTCGCAGCTGTCCCAGTTCATGGACCAGACCAACCCGCTGGCGGGCCTGACCCACCGGCGCCGGCTGAGCGCGCTCGGCCCGGGTGGTCTGTCCCGGGAGCGGGCCGGCTTCGAGGTCCGGGACGTGCACCCGTCGCACTACGGCCGGATGTGCCCGATCGAGACGCCGGAAGGCCCGAACATCGGCCTGATCGGCGCGCTCTCCACCTTCGCCCGGGTCAACCCGTTCGGCTTCATCGAGACGCCGTACCGGAAGGTCGTCGACGGTCGGGTCACCGACCAGATCGACTACCTGACCGCGGACGAGGAGGACCGGTTCGTCAAGGCCCAGGCGAACGCGCCGTTGCTGGCCGACGGCACCTTCGCCGAGGACCGGGTCCTGGTCCGCCGTAAGGGCGGCGAGACCGAGGACGTCGCGCCGTCGGCCGTGGACTACATGGACGTCTCGCCGCGGCAGATGACCTCGGTCGCGACCGCGATGATCCCGTTCCTCGAGCACGACGACGCCAACCGGGCCCTGATGGGCGCGAACATGCAGCGTCAGGCCGTGCCGCTGGTCAAGGCGGAGTCGCCGCTGGTCGGCACCGGCATGGAGTACCGTGCCGCGGTCGACGCCGGTGACGTCGTGGTGGCCGAGGTCGGCGGTGTGATCGAGGACCTCTGCGCCGACTACATCACCATCCACCAGGACGACGGCCACCGCCGGACGTACCTGCTGCACAAGTTCCGCCGCTCCAACGCCGGCTCCTGCGTCAACCAGAAGCCGGTGGTCTTCGAGGGCGACCGCGTCGAGGCCGGCCAGGTCATCGCCGACGGTCCGTGCACCGACGAGGGCGAGATGGCGCTCGGGCGCAACCTGCTCGTGGCGTTCATGACCTGGGAGGGCCACAACTACGAGGACGCGATCATCCTGTCGCAGCGCCTCGTGCAGCAGGACGTGCTCACCTCGATCCACATCGAGGAGCACGAGGTCGACGCCCGGGACACCAAGCTCGGCCCGGAGGAAATCACCCGCGACATCCCGAACGTCAGCGAGGAGATGCTCGCCGACCTCGACGAGCGCGGCATCATCCGGATCGGCGCCGAGGTCGTCCCCGGCGACATCCTGGTCGGCAAGGTCACCCCGAAGGGCGAGACCGAGCTGACCCCGGAGGAGCGGCTGCTCCGCGCGATCTTCGGTGAGAAGGCGCGCGAGGTCCGGGACACCTCGCTGAAGGTGCCGCACGGCGAGACCGGCACGGTCATCGGCGTCCGGACCTTCTCCCGCGAGGACGGCGACGAGCTGCCGCCGGGCGTCAACGAGCTGGTCCGGGTCTACGTCGCCCAGAAGCGGAAGATCCAGGACGGCGACAAGCTCGCCGGCCGCCACGGCAACAAGGGCGTCATCTCCAAGATCCTGCCGGTCGAGGACATGCCGTTCCTGGAGGACGGCACCCCGGTCGACATCGTGCTCAACCCGCTCGGTGTGCCGGGCCGGATGAACATCGGTCAGGTCCTGGAGACCCACCTCGGCTGGGTCGCCAAGACCGGCTGGAACGTCCAGGGCGACGACGCCGACTGGAAGCGGGCGCTGCGTTCGATCGAGGCCGCCGAGGCCGAGCCGGACACCAACGTGGCCACCCCGGTCTTCGACGGTGCCCGCGAGGAGGAGATCTCCGGTCTGCTCGCGTCGACCCTGCCCAACCGGGACGGCAAGCAGCTGATCGGGTCCAGTGGCAAGGCGCAGCTGTTCGACGGTCGTTCCGGCGAGCCGCTGCCGGACCCGATCGCGGTCGGCTACATCTACATCCTCAAGCTGAACCACCTGGTCGACGACAAGATCCACGCTCGGTCGACCGGCCCGTACTCGATGATCACGCAGCAGCCGCTGGGTGGTAAGGCGCAGTTCGGTGGCCAGCGGTTCGGTGAGATGGAGTGCTGGGCCATGCAGGCCTACGGCGCGGCCTACGCGCTCCAGGAGCTGCTGACCATCAAGTCCGACGACGTCCTGGGCCGGGTGAAGGTCTACGAGGCGATCGTCAAGGGCGAGAACATCCCCGAACCGGGCATCCCGGAGTCGTTCAAGGTCCTGCTCAAGGAGCTCCAGTCGCTCTGCCTCAACGTCGAGGTGCTCTCCTCCGACGGTGTGGCCCTGGAGATGCGCGAGACCGACGACGAGGTGTTCCGGGCGGCGGAGGAACTCGGCATCGACCTCTCCCGCCGTCCCAACGAGGGTGTGAGCAGCGTCGACGAAGTCTGATCGGGCCGGGTGCGGCGGCGTGAGCCCGCCGCCGCACCCGATCCGCCGAACCATCAACCGAGCTGACTTGATGTGAGGGATAACCAAGTGCTCGACGTCAACTTCTTCGACGAGCTGCGCATCGGCCTCGCTACCGCCGACGACATCCGGCAGTGGTCCCACGGCGAGGTCAAGAAGCCTGAGACGATCAACTACCGCACCCTGAAGCCGGAGAAGGACGGGCTCTTCTGCGAGAAGATCTTCGGTCCTCAGCGGGACTGGGAGTGCTACTGCGGCAAGTACAAGCGGGTCCGGTTCAAGGGCATCATCTGTGAGCGCTGCGGCGTCGAGGTGACCCGCTCCAAGGTGCGTCGTGAGCGCATGGGGCACATCGAGCTGGCCGCCCCGGTGACCCACATCTGGTACTTCAAGGGCGTGCCGAGCCGGCTGGGCTACCTGCTGGACCTCGCCCCCAAGGACCTCGAGAAGATCATTTACTTCGCCTCGTACGTGGTGACGAGCGTGGACGCCGAGTCGCGTCACCGTGACCTCTCCACCATCGAGAACGAGATCCTCGCCGAGAAGCGGCAGTCGGAGAACAGCCGCGACTCGGAGATCGAGAAGCGGGCCGCCAAGCTCGAGGCCGACCTGGCCGAGCTGGAGGCCGAGGGTGCCAAGGCGGACGTCCGGCGCAAGGTCAAGGAGGGCGGAGAGCGCGAGATGCGCCAGATCCGCGACCGGGCCCAGCGCGAGATCGACCGTCTGGACGAGGTGCTCGACACCTTCCGCAAGCTGGAGCCGAAGCAGCTGGTCACCGACGAGCTGCTCTACCGCGAGCTGCGGGACCGGTTCGGCGAGTACTTCACCGGCGGCATGGGCGCCGAGGCGATCAAGGCGCTGGTCCAGAACATGGACCTCGACGCCGAGGCCGAGAACCTCCGCGAGATCATCCGCTCCGGCAAGGGGCAGCGGAAGATCCGGGCGCTCAAGCGCCTCAAGGTCGTCGCCGCGTTCCTGAACACCCGCAACTCGCCGCTCGGCATGGTGCTCGACTGCGTCCCGGTGATCCCGCCGGACCTGCGGCCGATGGTGCAGCTCGACGGTGGCCGCTTCGCGACCTCCGACCTGAACGACCTGTACCGCCGGGTGATCAACCGGAACAACCGCCTCAAGCGACTGATCGACCTCGGCGCGCCCGAGATCATCGTCAACAACGAGAAGCGGATGCTCCAGGAGGCCGTCGACGCGCTGTTCGACAACGGCCGTCGCGGTCGTCCGGTCACCGGTCCGGGCAACCGGCCGCTGAAGTCGCTCTCCGACATGCTCAAGGGCAAGCAGGGCCGGTTCCGGCAGAACCTGCTCGGTAAGCGGGTCGACTACTCCGGCCGTTCCGTCATCGTCGTCGGCCCGAAGCTGAAGCTGCACCAGTGCGGCCTGCCCAAGCAGATGGCGCTGGAGCTGTTCAAGCCGTTCGTGATGAAGCGGCTGGTCGACCTCAACCACGCGCAGAACATCAAGTCCGCGAAGCGGATGGTCGAGCGGCAGCGGCCGGTCGTGTGGGACGTGCTGGAAGAGGTCATCGGCGAGCACCCGGTGCTGCTCAACCGGGCGCCCACCCTGCACCGACTGGGCATCCAGGCGTTCGAGCCGCAGCTCGTCGAGGGCAAGGCCATCCAGATCCACCCGCTGGTCTGCACCGCGTTCAACGCCGACTTCGACGGTGACCAGATGGCGGTGCACGTGCCGCTCTCCGCCGAGGCGCAGGCCGAGGCGCGGATCCTGATGCTGTCGTCGAACAACATCCTCAAGCCGGCCGACGGCAAGCCGGTGACCATGCCCACCCAGGACATGATCATCGGTCTGTACCACCTCACCCACTACACCCCGGGTGGCAAGGGCGAGGGTCGGGCGTTCAGCTCGGACGCCGAGGCGCGGATGGCCTTCGACAACGGTGAGCTGCACCTCCAGTCGCCGGTGCGGATCCGGCTGCGCGGCGTCACCGATGTCGACAACGGCGCCGGGGCCGAGCCGTGGGTCGCGCCGGAGGGCTGGGTCGAGGGCGAGCCGCTGATCGTCGACACCACCCTCGGCCGGGTGCTGTTCAACGAGACCATGCCGGTCGGCTACCGCTTCGTGAACTACGAGGTGCGCAAGGGGCAGCTCTCGGCGATCGTCAACGACCTCGCCGAGCGGTTCCCGAAGGTGGCCCTCGCGGCCACCCTCGACGGGCTCAAGGAGGCCGGTTTCCACTGGGCCACCTGGTCCGGCGTGACCATCGGCATGGAGGACGTCGTCACCCCGCCGAGCAAGCAGGAGATCCTGGCCCGGTACGAGAAGGAAGCCGACCGGATCGACAAGCAGTACCAGCGTGGCCTCATGACCGGTGAGGAGCGCCGCGGCGAGCTCATCGAGATCTGGACCAAGGCCACCAACGAGGTCGCCAAGAACCTGGAGACCTCGCTGCCCCGGGAGAACCCGCTGTGGAAGATGATCCACTCGGGTGCCCGCGGTAACCTGCTCCAGCTCCGGCAGATCGCCGCGATCCGTGGCCTGGTGGCCAACCCGAAGGGCGAGATCATCCCCCGGCCGATCAAGTCGAGCTACCGGGAGGGTCTGTCCGTACTGGAGTACTTCATCTCCACGCACGGCGCCCGGAAGGGTCTGGCGGACACCGCGCTGCGGACCGCCGACTCGGGTTACCTGACCCGTCGTCTGGTGGACGTCTCGCAGGACGTCATCATCCGCGAGGAGGACTGCGGCACCGACCGGGCGATCCCGATGCAGGTCGGCGAGCGGATCGACGGCACGCTGGTGGTGCACGAGCACGCCGAGACCGGCGTGCACGCCCGGACCCTGGCCGACGACATCAAGGGGCCGGACGGCACCATCGTCGTCGAGCGGGGCGCAGACCTGAACTCGATCCTGGTCGACAAGATCGTCGCCGCCGGGGTGGAGAACGTCCGGGTGCGCAGCGTGCTCACCTGCGAGTCGAAGCTGGGCGTCTGCGGTGCCTGCTACGGGCGGTCGCTGCCCACCGGCAAGACGGTGGACATCGGCGAGGCCGTCGGCATCATCGCCGCCCAGTCCATCGGTGAGCCGGGTACGCAGCTGACCATGCGTACCTTCCACACCGGTGGTGTCGCGGGTGAGGACATCACCCAGGGTCTGCCGCGTGTCACGGAGATCTTCGAGGCCCGGGTCCCGAAGGGCAAGGCGCCGATCGCCGACACCCCCGGCCGGATCCGGATCGAGGACGGCGAGCGTTCGCGGAAGATCATCGTGATCCCGGACGACGGCAGCGACGAGATCGTCTACGACAAGATCTCGAAGCGGGTCCGGCTGCGGCCGGGCGTGCACGACGGGGGCCACGTCGAGGTCGGCGAGAAGCTCACCGAGGGCACCATCGACCCGCACGAGCTGCTGCGTATCCTCGGCCCGCGCGCGGTCCAGGTCCACCTGACCCAGGAGGTCCAGGAGGTCTACCGCTCGCAGGGTGTGCTCATCCACGACAAGCACATCGAGATCATCATCCGCCAGATGCTCAAGCGGGTGACGGTCATCGACTCCGGCTCGACCGAGTTCCTGCCGGGTGTGCTGGTCGACCGGGCGCTGTTCGAGTCGGAGAACCGCCGACTCGTCTCCGAGGGCGGCGAGCCCGCCGCCGGACGTCCGGTGCTGATGGGTATCACCAAGGCGTCGCTGGTCACCGACTCGTGGCTGTCGGCGGCCTCCTTCCAGGAGACCACCCGGGTGCTGACGGACGCGGCGATCCACGCCCGCAGCGACTCGCTGATCGGCCTGAAGGAGAACGTGATCATCGGTAAGCTCATCCCGGCCGGTACGGGCATCAGCAAGTACCGCAACGTCCGGGTGGAGCCGACCGAGGAGGCGAAGGCCAAGGTCTACTCGATGACCGGCTACCCGGAGACCGACTACGGCTTCGGGCCGGCCAGCGGCCAGGCGGTGCCGCTGGACGACTTCGACTTCGGGTCGTACCGCTAGTAGTGCCACGACGAGGCCCCCGGCACCCGCCGGGGGCCTCGTCGCGTACCGGGGCGTCGGCCTCCGCCGACACCCCGACGGGCGGGTCGGGGCATGATGGAGGGCATGACGACGGCGCCCGGGCAGTCACCCGCCGTGCGTCAGGGCCTGCGCCATCCGCTCGACCCTGACCCGGCCCGCTCGACGAAGGCCCGGGCGGTGTTCGCCCTCGGGCTGATCGCCGCGCTGACCGGCCTCTTCCTCGGCGGTGTCGTGCCGGCGACCGTGGCACTGCAACTTTCCCGGCAGGCCCGCCGGGAGGCGTACGCCTCGGGGGGTTTCCTGACCGGCGGGGCCTGGCTGCGCCAGGGGGAGCGGCTGGCCTGGATCGGTCTGGGTCTGGCCACGGTGACCGTGGTGCTCGCCGTGGTGTACGGCCTGGTCCGGCTCGCGGAGGCGCCCTACTCCCAGGACTTCGCCCCGAACGTCAACTGACCCGGCCGTGCCGGGCGGCGTCCCGGCGGTAGCCTGAGCCCGGTACCCGCCGCGCGGCGGTGGCCGGTGCCCGTCGACAGGAGGACCCATTGACCGAACCGGTGCAGCCGTCGGCGGACGCCCCGGCGCAGCCGGCGGTGACTCCCGACGCCGGCCCCTCTGCCAGCCCTGCCTCCGCCCCAGCGGCCCTGACCTCCGATCCCGCCGCCGGGCCGGTCCCCGTCCCGCCGGCGACCCCGGGAGCCGACCCCTCCGGCAGCCCGGCCCCGGTTCCGCTGACGGCGGCCCCGGAAGCCGCCCCGGTCCCCGTCCCGCCCGCCGGGACGCCGGCCGCCGACCGGTCGGCCGCGGCTCCGGTCCCGCCGTCGGTTGGGGTCGACGCCGCCCCCGTGGGGAGTGGTGTGGCTCCGGGGCCGGCTCCGGCGCACCCCGGTCCTGTCGGCGGGCCGTTCCCCTCGCCGTTTCCACCGCCGGGCCCGGTCGGGCATCCGGGCCGGCCCGTGCCGCCGCCGCCCCGGGAGGCGGTGCTGCCGCCCAAGCGGATCGACCCCGTCCCCGGTACGCCGTTCGGCGTGGCCCACCTGGAGGTGCCCCCGGTCACCTCCGGCCTCGCGGTGGGCTCGCTGGTCGCCGGCATCATCTCGATCCTGGTCTCCCTGGTGGTCGGCTGCTTCGGCCTGGCCGGTGCCGCCGGAGGCTGGGGGGCGTGGGCCGCCGGAGCGTTCACCCTGCTGGGTGTGCTGACCGGGGCCGGGGCGGTGGCCGCCGGCCTGCTCGGGGCCCGGCAGATCCGCCGGCCGGTGGTGCCGCCGGGGGTCCGGTTCACCGGCCGGGGGCTGGCCGTCGCGGGGATCAGCTGTGGCGCGACCGGGCTGGCGCTCAGCCTGCTCGGGCTCGGTGTGGCGGTGCTCGTCCAGTTCGCCTGAGGCCGGTGCGGGGTCGCCGGGCCGGGACGCGGGGTAGCCGTTACACTTGTTACCCGTAGATGCCCGACGCGGACGGGCAGGTCGTCGGGAGCCGGGGGAGCGGGTACGCATTCCTACCGGACCACCCCGTTTTGACCTGCACGCTTGTGGTAGGTACTCTTTCCCCTTGTGCCCGGCCAGCCCGGGCAACTCGTGCGTGCGCTGGATCCGGCGACCCGGTCGTTGGGCAGCAGCACCACAGAGCCACAACACCTGGCGAGCGGGCGACCGTGTGCCAGGGACACACCCGGTGCGGCGCGCGCGTCGGCACCGGAAACCGTGAGTTGAGCGACACGCCCGACCGCGGGTGCCGGGACCTCCGAGAGGTGGCCCTGGTCGGAATGTAGGAGAGTCGTCCATCAGGGCGACTACGAGCAGACGGCGCGGTCGCGTGACGCGGCCGAAGGGAGCGGAGAAACCCGGTGCCCACGATCCAGCAGCTGGTCCGCAAGGGCCGCCAGGCCAAGACGAGTAAGACCAAGACCCCGGCGTTGAAGGGTTCCCCCCAGCGCCGTGGCGTGTGCACCCGCGTGTACACCACTACCCCCAAGAAGCCGAACTCGGCGCTGCGCAAGGTCGCTCGTGTCAAGCTCAGCAGCCAGATCGAGGTGACCGCCTACATCCCGGGCGTGGGTCACAACCTGCAGGAGCACTCGATCGTGCTCGTCCGTGGCGGCCGGGTGAAGGACCTCCCCGGCGTGCGTTACAAGATCGTCCGCGGATCGCTGGACACCCAGGGCGTCCGGAACCGCAAGCAGGCGCGCAGCCGCTACGGCGCGAAGAAGGAGAAGAGCTGAGATGCCCCGTAAGGGACCCGCTCCGCGGCGGCCGCTGGTCGCTGACCCGGTGTACAACTCGCCGCTGGTCACCCAGCTCGTGAACAAGATCCTGCTGCGCGGCAAGCGCCAGCTCGCCGAGCGCATCGTGTACGCGGCCCTGGAGGGCTGCCGCGAGAAGTCCGGCACCGACCCCGTCGTCACCCTGAAGCGGGCGATGGACAACGTCAAGCCGACCCTCGAGGTGCGCAGCCGCCGGGTCGGTGGCGCCACCTACCAGGTCCCGGTCGAGGTGCGTCCGGCGCGGGCGACCACCCTGGGCCTGCGTTGGCTGGTGACCTACTCCCGCGCCCGGCGCGAGAAGACCATGGTCGAGCGGCTGATGAACGAGCTGCTGGACGCCAGCAACGGCCTCGGCGCCGCCGTGAAGCGGCGTGAGGACACGCACAAGATGGCCGAGTCCAACAAGGCCTTCGCGCACTACCGCTGGTAACACATCAGGTTCCGGTGCCCTCCGGGGCACCGGAACCGCCACCAGTTGAGTCGAGACGACGATAAGTAGGGATTGAAGTGGCCGCCGCAGACGCGCTCGCCAACGTACGCAACATCGGCATCATGGCGCACATCGATGCCGGTAAGACCACGACCACCGAGCGGATCCTGTTCTACACCGGCATCACGTACAAGATCGGTGAGGTCCACGAGGGCGCCGCCGTCATGGACTGGATGGAGCAGGAGCAGGAGCGGGGGATCACCATCACCTCCGCCGCCACCAAGTGTGAGTGGAAGGGCCACACGATCCAGATCATCGACACGCCCGGCCACGTCGACTTCACGGTCGAGGTCGAGCGGTCGCTGCGGGTGCTGGACGGTGCGGTGGCCGTTTACGACGGTGTCGCCGGTGTGGAGCCGCAGACGGAGAACGTCTGGCGTCAGGCCGACAAGTACAACGTCCCCCGGATGTGCTTCGTCAACAAGCTCGACCGGACCGGTGCCGACTTCTTCCGCTGCGTGCAGATGATGATCGACCGGCTCAACGCCACCCCGCTGGTGCTCCAGATCCCGATCGGTGCCGAGAGCGACTTCATCGGCGTGGTCGACCTGGTCGAGATGCGTGCGCTCACCTGGCGCGGCGAGACCCAGAAGGGTGAGGACTACGCGGTCGAGGAGATCCCGGCGGACCTCGCCGACTCCGCCGCCGAGTGGCGCGAGAAGCTGATGGAGACCCTGGCCGACGTCGACGACGCGGTCATGGAGAAGTACCTGGAGGGCGAGGAGATCTCCGTCGAGGAGGTCAAGGCCGCCATCCGCCGGGCCACCATCGGCGGCAAGGCCAACCCGGTCCTCACCGGTACCGCCTTCAAGAACAAGGGCATCCAGCCGATGCTCGACGCGGTGGTCGCTTACCTGCCGTCGCCGCTGGACATCCCGGCCATCGAGGGCACCGCGACCGACGGTGAGACCCCGCTGCAGCGGAAGCCGTCGAAGGCGGAGCCGTTCTCCGCGCTGGCGTTCAAGATCCAGACGGACAAGCACCTCGGCAAGCTCACCTACGTGCGGATCTACTCCGGCACGCTCGAGTCCGGCTCCCAGGTGGTCAACTCCACCAAGGACCGCAAGGAGCGGATCGGCAAGATCTACCAGATGCACGCCAACAAGCGGGAAGAGCGCAGCTCGGCCCAGGCTGGCGACATCATCGCGGTGCAGGGTCTGAAGCAGACCACCACCGGTGACACGCTCTGCGACCCGGCGAACCCGGTCATCCTGGAGTCGATGACCTTCCCGGAGCCGGTCATCGAGGTCGCCATCGAGCCGAAGACCAAGGCCGACCAGGAGAAGCTCAGCACCGCCATCCAGCGGCTCGCCGAGGAGGACCCGACCTTCCGGGTCAAGCTCGACGACCAGACCGGTCAGACGGTCATCTCCGGCATGGGCGAGCTGCACCTGGACATCCTGGTCGACCGGATGCGCCGCGAGTTCAACGTCGAGGCGAACATCGGCAAGCCGCAGGTGGCGTACCGCGAGACCATCCGCCGCAAGGTGGAGAAGGTCGAGTACACCCACAAGAAGCAGACCGGTGGTTCCGGCCAGTACGCCCGGGTGATCATCAGCCTGGAGCCGCTGCCGCTGGGCAACGACGCCCCGACCTACGAGTTCGCCAACGCCGTGACCGGTGGCCGTATCCCCCGGGAGTTCATCCCGTCGGTGGACGCGGGTGCGCAGGACGCCATGCAGTTCGGCATCCTCGCCGGCTTCCCCCTGGTGGGCGTCAAGCTCACCCTGGTGGACGGCCAGTACCACGAGGTCGACTCGTCGGAAATGGCATTCAAGATCGCCGGCTCGATGGCGATGAAGGAGGCGGCCCGCAAGGCCGATCCCGCTCTCCTCGAGCCGATGATGGCCGTTGAGGTCACCACTCCGGAGGAGAACATGGGTGACGTCATCGGCGACCTCAACTCCCGCCGCGGCATCATCCAGGCGATGGAGGAGCGCAGCGGCGCCCGCGTCGTCCGGGCTCTGGTGCCGTTGTCGGAGATGTTCGGCTACGTCGGCGACCTGCGGTCGAAGACCCAGGGCCGGGCTAGCTACAGCATGCAGTTCGACTCCTACGCCGAGGTTCCGGCCAGCGTGGCGAAGGAGATCATCGCGAAGGCCACGGGCGAGTAGTTTCTCGCCTGCGGCCTCCGCGGGGCTGCATGAGACCGGGCCTGTAGGCTTCACCGCCGCAAGTCCCACAAGCTCTCCGGCCGTACGGTCGGAAAGGCTGTCGACAGAGTCCTAAGCGCTACAACGGCGCGCCGGGGCGTACGAACCAAGAAGTCCACAGGAGGACACCAGTGGCGAAGGCGAAGTTCGAGCGGACTAAGCCGCACGTCAACATCGGCACCATTGGTCACATCGACCACGGTAAGACGACGCTGACGGCGGCCATCACGAAGGTCCTGCACGACCAGTACCCGGACCTCAACCCGTACACGCCGTTCGACGAGATCGACAAGGCGCCGGAGGAGAAGGCCCGGGGCATCACGATCTCGATCGCGCACGTCGAGTACCAGACCGAGAACCGGCACTACGCGCACGTCGACTGCCCCGGGCACGCCGACTACATCAAGAACATGATCACCGGTGCCGCGCAGATGGACGGCGCGATCCTGGTGGTCGCGGCGACCGACGGCCCGATGCCGCAGACCCGCGAGCACGTGCTGCTGGCCCGCCAGGTCGGCGTGCCGTACATCGTCGTGGCGCTCAACAAGAGCGACATGGTCGACGACGAGGAGCTCCTGGAGCTCGTCGAGCTCGAGGTTCGTGAGCTGCTCTCGAACCAGGAGTACCCGGGTGACGACCTGCCGGTCGTCCAGGTCTCGGCGCTCAAGGCCCTCGAGGGTGACCCCGTGTGGACCGAGAAGCTCCTGGAGCTGATGAACGCGGTCGACACCGCGATCCCGCAGCCGGAGCGTGAGACCGAGAAGCCGTTCCTGATGCCGATCGAGGACGTCTTCACGATCACCGGTCGTGGCACCGTCGTCACCGGTCGCGCGGAGCGCGGCGTCCTCAAGCCGAACGAGGAGGTGGAGATCGTCGGCATCAAGGAGAAGTCGATGAAGACGGTCTGCACCGGTATCGAGATGTTCCGCAAGCTGCTCGACGAGGCCCGCGCGGGCGAGAACGTCGGTCTGCTGCTGCGGGGTATCAAGCGCGAGGACGTCGAGCGCGGCATGGTGGTCGTCAAGCCGGGCACCTCGACCCCGCACACGGAGTTCGAGGCGACCGTCTACATCCTCTCCAAGGAGGAGGGTGGACGGCACACCCCGTTCTTCCAGAACTACCGTCCGCAGTTCTACTTCCGGACCACGGACGTCACCGGCGTCGTCACGCTGCCCGAGGGCACCGAGATGGTCATGCCGGGCGACAACACCACGATGACCGTGAAGCTGATCCAGCCCATCGCGATGGAGGACAACCTCAAGTTCGCGATCCGGGAGGGTGGCCGTACGGTCGGCGCTGGTCGCGTCACCAAGATCATCAAGTGAGCTGGGTAACCCCGATTAGACCCGCCGCCGGTCGTGCGGCATACTAGTCAGGTTGCGTAACGACAGTTCGTCGCCTGCGTTCGGATTTCGCCGAACCTCCGGGTGAGAGAACAGTCGGGCGTAGGGTGGTTGGCGGCCTGCCGTCAACCACCCTCGCACGGCGTTCAGGTCGCGGTAGTGCGATCGGCGCCTTGACCCACCGTGCGGTCAGTATCGCTCCGGCCTTCCGGGGCGGAGCCTGGCCCGAGGGCGCGACACGCCCGACCGCGGGGGTCGGCGGAAGTGGGCCTGTGCCAGCCGGTGCAGGCGCCCGCAACACAGCGGCATCGAGAGAAGGAACAGAAGCCACCATGGCGGGACAGAAGATCCGCATCCGGCTCAAGGCCTATGACCACGAGGTCGTCGACTCCTCGGCTCGGAAGATCGTCGAGACGGTGACGCGCACCGGGGCGCAGGTCGCGGGCCCGGTGCCGCTGCCCACGGAGATCAACCGTTTCTGCGTTATCCGCTCGCCGCACAAGTACAAGGACTCGCGCGAGCACTTCGAGATGCGTACGCACAAGCGGCTGATCGACATCATCGACCCGACCCCCAAGACGGTCGACTCGCTCATGCGCCTCGACCTGCCGGCTGGCGTCGACATCGAGATCAAGCTGTAGGGACCGGACAAATGGACAGGCAAGTAAAGGGGATCCTGGGCGCAAAGCTCGGCATGACCCAGGTCTGGGACAACAACAAGGTTGTCCCGGTGACCGTGGTGCAGGCCGGCCCGTGCGTCGTCAGCCAGGTTCGTAGCGCCGAGAAGGACGGTTACTCGGCCATCCAGCTGGCCTACGGCGCGATCGACCCGCGCAAGGTCAAGAAGCCGATCAGCGGCCACTACGCGAAGGCCGAGGTGGCGCCGCGCCGGCACATCGTCGAGCTGCGCACCATCGACGCCGCCGAGTACGCCCTCGGCCAGGAGGTCACCGTCTCCGAGTTCGCCCCGGGCGCCTCGATCGACGTGACCGGCAAGACCAAGGGCAAGGGCTACGCCGGCCCGATGAAGCGGCACGGCTTCCACGGTCTGCGGGCCAGCCACGGTGTCGAGCGCAAGCACCGCTCGCCCGGCTCGATCGGCGCCTGCGCCACCCCGGGTCGCGTCTTCAAGGGCACCCGGATGGCCGGCCGGATGGGTGGCGTGCGCTACACCGTCCAGAACCTGACCGTCCAGGCGGTCGACACCGAGAACAACCTCCTGCTCGTCCGTGGCGCCATCCCCGGCCCCAAGGGCGCGCTGGTCCTGGTCCGTACCGCGGCCAAGGCCAAGGCGAAGAAGGGCGGTGCGGCGAAGTGACCACGGTTGACGTGCTCACCGTCGACGGCACCAAGAAGGGCTCCGTCGAGCTCCCGGCAGACATCTTCGACGTGCAGGCCAACGTCGCGCTGATGCACCAGGTGGTGGTGGCCCAGCTCGCGGCCGCCCGCCAGGGCACGCACAAGACGAAGACCCGCGGCGAGGTCTCCGGTGGCGGCAAGAAGCCGTACAAGCAGAAGGGCACCGGCCGCGCCCGCCAGGGTTCGACCCGGGCGCCGCAGTTCGCCGGCGGTGGTGTGGTGCACGGCCCGGTGCCGCGCGACTACAGCCAGCGGACCCCCAAGAAGATGAAGGCCGCCGCGCTGCGCGGGGCCCTCTCCGACCGGGCCCGCGCCGGCCAGGTGCACGTCGTCGAGGCGTTCGTCTCCGGCGAGAAGCCGTCCACCAAGGCGGCCCTGGCCACGCTGGCGAAGCTGACCGAGGCCCGGCGGGTCCTGGTCGTGCTGAGCAGCACCGACGAGCTGAACTGGGTGTCGCTGCGCAACGAGCCGCGGGTGCACCTGATCGAGGCCGGCCAGCTCAACACGTACGACGTGCTGGTGGCCGACGACGTGGTCTTCACCAAGGGCGCCCTGGACGAGTTCCTCGGCGTGCCCGCCGAGACCACCGAGGAGGGTGGCAAGTGAGCACGATCGCCGACCCGCGCGACATCATCGTGGCGCCGGTCGTCTCGGAGAAGAGCTACAGCGAGCTGAACCGCAACTGGTACACCTTCCTGGTGCACCCGGACGCCAACAAGACCGAGATCAAGATCGCTATCCAGCAGATCTTCAACGTCCGCGTCCTGACGGTCAACACGCTCAACCGCGAGGGCAAGCGCAAGCGCACCAAGACCGGCTTCGGCCAGCGCAAGGCCACCAAGCGGGCGATGGTGAAGCTGGCTGACGGTGACCGTATCGAGGCCTTCGGCGGCCCGGTCAGCTGAGGGGTGTAGACAATGGCTATCCGTAAGTACAAGCCGACGACGCCGGGCCGGCGTGGCTCCAGTGTCGCCGACTTCGCCGAGATCACCCGGTCGACGCCGGAGAAGTCGCTGCTGGCTCCGCTGCCGAAGAAGGGCGGTCGGAACGCCCACGGCCGGATCACCGCCCGGCACCAGGGTGGCGGACACAAGCGGCAGTACCGTCTGATCGACTTCAAGCGGGTCGACAAGGACGGCGTGCCGGCGAAGGTCGCCCACATCGAGTACGACCCGAACCGCACCGCGCGCATCGCGCTGCTGCACTACGCCGACGGCGAGAAGCGCTACATCCTCGCGCCGAAGGACCTGAAGCAGGGCGACACCGTCGAGTCGGGTCCCGGCGCGGACATCAAGCCGGGCAACAACCTGCCGCTGCGGAACATCCCGGTCGGTACCACCATCCACAGCGTGGAGCTGCGTCCGGGCGGCGGGGCCAAGCTGGCCCGTTCGGCCGGCGTCGGCATCCAGCTGCTGGGCCGGGAGGGCGCGTACGCCACCCTCCGGATGCCGTCCGGTGAGATCCGGCGGGTCGACGTCCGCTGCCGCGCGAGCGTCGGCGAGATCGGCAACGCCGACCAGTCGAACATCAACTGGGGCAAGGCCGGCCGGATGCGGTGGAAGGGCAAGCGCCCGACCGTCCGTGGTGTGGCGATGAACCCGGTGGACCACCCGCACGGTGGTGGTGAGGGTAAGACCTCCGGTGGTCGCCACCCGGTCAACCCGAAGGGTAAGCCCGAGGGCCGTACCCGCCGTAAGGGCCAGCCGAGCGACCGGCTGATCGTCCGCCGCCGCTACGCCACGCGTAAGCGCGGCTGAGGGAGATAGAAGATGCCTCGCAGCCTGAAGAAGGGCCCGTTCATCGACGACCACCTGCTCAAGAAGGTGGAAGTGCAGAACGAGAAGGGCTCGAAGAACGTCATCAAGACCTGGTCGCGGCGCTCGACGATCATCCCGGAGATGCTGGGACACACGATCGCCGTGCACGACGGACGCAAGCACGTCCCGGTGTTCGTCACCGAGGCGATGGTCGGGCACAAGCTCGGCGAGTTCGCGCTGACCCGCACGTTCAAGGGTCACGAGAAGGACGACCGCAAGAGCCGCCGCCGCTAGGCGAGCCACGGATAGAGGAACAAGGGGTTACAGCGATGCCAGGAAAGGGCGACGCTCCGGTGCTTCCGGGCGCGCGGGCGATTGCGCGGCACGTGCGCATCTCGCCGATGAAGGCGCGCCGGGTGGTCAACCTCGTCCGCGGCCTGCCCGCGAAGGAGGCGCTCACGGTGCTGCAGTTCGCGCCGCAGGCTGCGAGCGAGCAGGTGTACAAGGTGCTCGCGAGCGCGATCGCCAACGCGGAGAACAACGAGCGGCTGGACCCCGACGCGCTGCTCGTCAGCGAGGCGTTCGTCGACGAGGGCCCGACCATGAAGCGGTTCCGGCCGCGGGCGCAGGGCCGGGCGTACCGGATCCGCAAGCGCACGTGCCACATCACGGTGGCGGTCGAGGCGGTCGCGCCGGCCGCGCCGAAGAAGTCTTCGGCGAAGAAGGCGGCCCCGGCGAAGCAGGCCGAGCCGGCTGAGACGCAGAGCAAGACGGAGGGCGCCGAGTAATGGGTCAGAAGGTTCACCCGCACGGGTTCCGGCTCGGCATCTCGACCGACTGGAAGTCCCGCTGGTTCGCGGACAAGCTCTACAAGGACTACATCGGCGAGGACGTCAAGATCCGCCGCATGATGTCCAAGGGGCTGGAGCGGGCCGGCATCTCCAAGGTCGACATCGAGCGCACCCGCGACCGGGTCCGGGTCGACATCCACACCGCCCGTCCGGGCATCGTCATCGGCCGTAAGGGCGCCGAGGCCGACCGGATCCGGGGGGAGCTGGAGAAGCTCACCGGCAAGCAGGTGCAGCTCAACATCATCGAGGTGAAGAGCCCCGAGTCGGACGCGCAGCTCGTCGCGCAGGGCGTGGCCGAGCAGCTCTCCAGCCGGGTCAGCTTCCGTCGGGCGATGCGTAAGGCCATGCAGTCCGCGATGAAGAACCCGGTCTGCAAGGGCATCCGGGTCCAGGTCTCGGGCCGGCTCGGCGGCGCCGAGATGAGCCGGACCGAGTTCTACCGCGAGGGCCGGGTTCCGCTGCACACGCTGCGGGCCAACATCGAGTACGGCTTCTTCGAGGCCCGTACCACCTTCGGCCGGATCGGCGTGAAGGTCTGGATCTACAAGGGCGACGCGGTTCCGGGCCGGGAGGCCCCGGCCGAGGCCCCGTCCCGCCCGCGTCGTGAGCGTGGCGACCGTCCCGACCGTCCGCGCCGTGGTCGCTCCGGTTCCGCCGGCACGACCTCCGGTGGCACCGAGGCCGGCCGGGCCGCCGCGACCACCGTCGCGCAGCAGGCCGAGACGCCGAGTGGCGAGCAGGTGGATGCTTCCGCCGTCGCCGCCGCGGCAGAAACGCAGCAGGAGGGCTGACAGATGCTGATGCCGCGCAAGCCCCCGAAGGGCTTCCGCAAGCCGCACCACCCGGACCGCAGCGGCGCGTCCAAGGGTGGTAACCGGGTGGTGTTCGGCGAGTTCGGGATCCAGGCTCTGGAGCCGGCGTACGTCACCAACCGGCAGATCGAGTCGGCTCGTATCGCGATGACCCGCCACATCAAGCGTGGCGGCAAGGTCTGGATCACCATCTTCCCGGACCAGGCGCTGACCAAGAAGCCGGCGGAAACCCGGATGGGTTCCGGTAAGGGTTCGCCCGAGTGGTGGGTGGCCAACGTGAAGCCGGGGCGGGTCCTCTTCGAGATGTCCTTCCCCAACGAGCAGATCGCGCGAGAGGCGATGCGTCGCGCGATCCACAAGCTCCCGATGAAGTGCCGCATTGTGACGCGCGAAGTGGGTGAATCCTGATGGCAGCGGGCGTTAAGGCCGCCGAGCTGCGTGAGCTCTCCGAAGAGGAGCTGGTCACGAAGCTGCGGGAGGCCAAGGCGGAGCTGTTCAACCTCCGCGTTCAGGCCGCCACCGGTCAGCTCGACAACAACCGGCGGCTCCAGGTCATCCGTCGGGAGATCGCCCGGATCTACACGATCATGCGTGAGCGCGAGCTGGGGCTCTCGGCCGCGCCGACTGAGGTGACTGCATCATGAGCGAGACCGAGAACACCACCGCCACCGTGCGGGCTCGCCGCAAGGTCCGTGAGGGCCTCGTGGTCAGCGACAAGATGGACAAGACCGTCGTCGTCGAGGTCGAGGACCGGGTCAAGCACGCGCTGTACGGCAAGATCATGCGCCGTACCAGCAAGCTGAAGGTGCACGACGAGCAGAACGCCGCCGGCATCGGCGACCGGGTTCTGATCATGGAGACCCGGCCGCTGTCGGCCACCAAGCGGTGGCGGATCGTGGAAATCCTGGAAAAGGCCAAGTAGCGAAGGCTCGAGCTCGCCCGGCGGCAGTCGGGCGCAAGGTTCCGCCAGGCTCCGGCCGCGTTCAGCGGCCGGAGAACCGGCAGACATAGGAGATAGACGTGATTCAGCAGGAGTCGCGACTGCGCGTCGCCGACAACACGGGTGCCCGGGAGATCCTGTGCATCCGCGTTCTCGGTGGCTCCGGTCGGCGCTACGCGAGCATCGGCGACGTCATCGTGGCCACCGTCAAGGACGCGATCCCGGGCGCCGGTGTGAAGAAGGGCGACGTCGTCAAGGCCGTCGTCGTCCGCACCGCCAAGGAGAGGCGGCGGCCGGACGGCTCGTACATCCGCTTCGACGAGAACGCCGCCGTCATCATCAAGGACGGTGGGGACCCGCGCGGTACCCGTATCTTCGGCCCGGTCGGTCGGGAGCTGCGGGACAAGCGGTTCATGAAGATCATCTCTCTCGCGCCGGAGGTGTTGTGACCGTGAAGGTCAAGAAGGGCGACACGGTCGTCGTCATCGCCGGCAAGGACAAGGGTGCCAAGGGCAAGGTCATCG